>DAWU01000016.1 GCA_002506105.1 Methanolinea sp. UBA275
GGTGGATCTTACACAATTACCAAAAGAATTATTCCGTCAGCTATACTCTTCACCTTTTCCATGGAAGGGACTCTTCTGGGTGAATATTTATTGTTTTTATTCCTTTACAATGCTCGATAGAGAAGGTATATCCCGGGGGTCTCGAGGGTCTGCTTCAGAGGCCCTCTTTATCTTCTGTTCCTGGTCGACATAGAGGCTGAGAATTCTGCGTCGAACAGAAACGGAGCGAAAAGAAGGAGGCTTTGAACCTCGTGCCCTAAAGCCGCCAGGGGGACTTGAACCCCCGACCTGCTGATTACGAATCAGCCGCTCTACCGCTAAGCCATGGCGGCCCGATACCTTATACTATCGTCCTGCTCGATATATGAATATTCGGCATCACGCACGGTATCCATCCTGCAATAGAATCATTTTTACCGATGTACACCTCCTGGTGGAAGCAGGTCAATAAATTGAGAAACAGGGAATGTGTGGTGGAAATGCTTCCATTTCAGTATACACAAGAAAAAGAACCCGGATGATCCCGTCAGGAGTATCCGCGAATAGTGGTGACGCTGTCACCCTGCTGCTTGCCCTGGGCGGGTTCCACCTTCCCAAATTTTGACTCGTAGTCTGCCATCGTCTTGGAGAAGACCGAGAGCAGGGTCTTTGCATGCTGGGGGGTGATGCTCACGATAGACTTTGCCCTTGCCTGGTTCACACCGGGGATCTGGTGGAGGAACACAAACGTGAATTCATCTTCTTTATAGGCGATCTGGATCATATTGCTGTATACAGGATCTAGGGTGTTCGGGATATTCACCGCGATCTCGTGGGAAGTCATGCTGTACACTAAGGCTGTGTGGAGGTTAATTCTTCCCGTGTTGACACGCCGGGGATTCCTTTACGGCTTTTCCTGGAGTGAGGTCACTATCCGTCGCGATGCATGAACATCCGGGGAAGACAAGGGCAGCAAGCCCGAAAAAGAAAATGAACACAAAGGAGAAAACCTTCATGACCGCAAGAGAAGACTGGCAGGTATTTCCATGAATGGATCGGCGTTCCGGAAAGGGAGGACAGTTCCCGTCTCCGCGGTCATCACTGCAGCCCTCTGCCCGATGAGGCTCTACCTTGAGTCAAGGTCAGCAGAGCCACGGCAGGAAAGCCCGAAGTACACCATCTGCAAGCAGATCTCCTCGCACCTTGGAAGCACTCTTGACCCGGGGCTGATCTGGGATGAGGTTGTCGCAATCATCCCCAACGCAGACCCGGATTTGCATGAGTTCATGAATGCCTGCATTTCCCGGTGCGACGAGGGAGGACCGTGGCGAGGCTTCACTGACACTGATGTGCACCTCCATTCAGAAAAGCATGGCCTCTCGGGAAACATCGACAAGATCCATGACCATGAACCGTTCCTCTCCATTGTAAGATCCATGCATGCTCCTCCGGCAGGTGTATACACATCAGATCGGCTCAGGGTATTTGGTTACATGATACTCATGAACGAGACCCTGGGACTCGATATCCAGGAAGGGTCGGTCGAATACATCCCTTCGGGAGTGGTGAGATCCTGCACACCGGGACCAATTGACAAAAGGCGGTTTTTAAAAGCCATGAGAGATGCACGGGATATCCTCTCGGGGAAGGAGCCTCCGAGGCCGCAGGGTGTGAAGTGCCAGTCATGCGAGTCCCTCGATGCGTGCAAGCCCGCGGGGAGAAGGCTCTCTGATTTACTGTAAGAATGATCACATGCACCCCAAGGGAAAGGCTTTATTTCCATGTTTTTAACTCCGAATTTTCCGCAGATTACGATTTTAAGGCTCCTGATTCTCAACAGTTCAAGGCGGGATGAAACATGGAAGAATTCAACGAACGGCTATGGATACAACTGGAATGTTCGAAACATTCATGAGAGATGCCGACGAGCATGTGACAGGATGCACGATGGGAAAAGGAATAATAATTGCTTTTGTTCTTCTCTCTCTTCTGATCTGTAGTTGTGGGGCGGCATATATCCAGAATCCTTTGGCAGAACATGGCCGGTTCCAGAAGGATGCCCGGGGATACATCATTCCGGCCGGAGTACATCCAGGCATTATTTCTAACTTTATATATCCAAGTGATCATATTTCCAGGTCTGAAGCGGTTTCTATCGCAAAAGCCAATGCAGGTTTAATTCTAATCTATTCAATAAGTGCAAAATGCGAAGATGAATGGTCTGAATTGTCGATTAATCCGGTGGCATTGACATGGGTAGTCATTCTAAAAGGCAGGGTCACGAGATCATACGATGCGGAATTGGTTACAAAAGTGGTCCGAATTGACGGATTTACGGGAAAAGTGATTTCAGTCACCTGATATATTCGCTGTGTTCAATCCTGCCCGAGGAGTGTGAGGGAGCGGATATACTCTCCCCGGGCTTCCCGGCTCGTCCCGACGATCAGCCACTGCTCGTCGCCATGAACCTCGCAGACTCCCTTCGCCTGGATACGCTCGCCATCGAGAGCCTGCCCGCTGTAGGTGTGAGTGAAGGAGAGCACTCTTGAGATCTCTTCATGATCGATGAGGTAGGTGGCAGGGTTATCATTGGCAAGGCTCGCATCGGTCACCCTCGCCTCGATCTTCCGGGTTCCCACCACCTTTCCCTTTCCTGAAGGTTGCGGATCCAGGTTCCGGTAGGACCGCGTGTAGAGAAGGTCAAAGTAAGTCTGGTTGATCTGCCCGCGGTTCCACTTCCTCTTTTCATGCAGGAGGAACTCATCGAAGCTGAGTTCAGGCTTCCGCTTCTCGTAGATCTTCTCCCAGGTCTCTTCCCTGATTGGCGGGATCTTCCCCGATGATACCGCTCGTTTGAGCATGGCCTGGGCTCGGAACCATTGCTTTCCGTAAATCACAAGGTCTACATCGGACCCGGAATTCTCAAGGCCGCAGAGGAACGAGCCCGTGCACCCGATACTCCCTGGGCGGAGGGGAAAATGTGCAAGGAGCGATGAGATCCTGGCATCCCGGGCGGAAATTGCTGCGATCTCTTCCTCCGGTTTCAGGACACGGCGGACATCGGAGAGAGGTACCCTGTGGAGGAGATCAAGGTATTCCGGCTTTTCCTTTCGGATCAGCGCATACGATTCATCGAAATCCACTTTCCGGTACCGCTCGCCTGTGCGATTCACCCGGTCCCCTTTCGGGTCCGGTATGTACCGGAGGATGCATCCGACTCTGGGTGTGTTGTCGTAGGTCGAGACAGCGTAGAGCCAGCCGTCGCAATCCTCGATGAAGTCGCGCAACCGGATCTTTTTCGCCCTCACAAATTCTCCCTCCCATGTTCCCTGAGAAATGCTCCCACCTCTTCGATAAGGGTCCCGGGCCGAAGAATGGTTCCGTGCACGAGATCGACGACAGTGCTTGCGGTGCCGGGGAGCCGCCCGCCGTCGAGGAGGAGATCGTGCCTGACATGACATTCGTCAGGGGATGCGGGATCCCGTGCCCCGTGGAGATTGGCGCTCGTTGCCGTGATAGGGGAATCGAGGGCTTCAATGAGTTGGAGTGCGAGGGGATGGGCTGGGAACCTGATCCCGATCAGCCCCGTCCCTCCGCTCAGAATTTCGGGAAGGCAGTTCCTGGCCGGCAGCACCATCGTAACGGGACCGGGAAAGAATCGCTCCATGAACGAGGAAGCCGTTGCATCGATACGGGCAATCCCGTACGCCATCTCGACATCGCAGACCGCAACTGAGATCGGCTCCGATATGGGCCTTCTCTTTGCTTCATAGACGTTCAGAATGGCCTCATCGGAAAATGCATCCGCTCCAAGGCCGTAGATCGTGTCGGTTGGGTATATCACGAGACCGTCGTGCCGGAGGATCCGGACTGCTTCCTCGATCCGGTCCATCCTAGAATTCCTTTCCCCGTACCCTGTTGATGTCAAACACAGCCTGTCCGCTCACGTGCATGACGGCAAAAACCCCGGCCTGGATGGGATCAGTGACCACCATGTCAACGTGCTGGGGTATACTGCCGGCCATCTTCAGGGCGATTACTGGGATTCCTGCTTCTCTGACCCTGTCAGCCGCTCTCGATATCTCTCCTCCCATGAGTGACCCGGCAAGGACAAGGATTGCCGCCCGGGGAAGCCGGGCTACCGCGTCAACCGCCTGGGCCACGGTCTTTTCCCCGACAAGAGGAATGGTGTCGACCGAGATCCTCTCCCCCCGGATATTGTGCCGGTCTGCCTCGTTCACCGCTCCAAGGGCGACCTGGGCAACCTGGGCACCTCCTCCTATGATGATGACCCTTGTCCCGAAGATGTGGCTGAATGGCTCAACCGCTGTGACCTCCCGGACAGACTCGATCTCGTTGAGCTTCGCGAACATGGCAGAGGAATCCGAGCAGTGATCATACTCCATGTAGAGTTCGGCCATGCCGTCAAAGGGCCCGGAGTCGAAGATCTCCTGGTGGACCATCAGGATATTCGCATTATGGCCGGCAACAACGGTAGAAATGTCGCGAAGAACACCCTTCCGGTTCTCGGCAATGATCCGGAAGGCAGACAGATCTGAGACCTTGTCATCCATGGCAGGATGCGATAGCCGGGGATCGAACCCGGGTTAGAGGCTTGGGAAGCCCCTGTCCTACCGCTAGACTACTATCGCGAGAGAGAAATATGGTAGTATCATTTCGTATCCCTCTGACATAAAGGTTCTTTTTTCCCTGAATAATGGCGTAAAAATCCGCTCCTGTGCTCTCCGCGGGCAGACAGGGGTATCCTCAATGTCACATCTATTTGTGTTCATTCCCGGAGTTCCTGGCATCCTGGAGTTCCCGGATCACTTCCCTGTGAAGGGAAAGCATCATGTCGGTCAGGATACCGAACATGAATATCTGGAAACCGACGACAATCAGGAGAACAGTGAGTATCGTGAGTGGCAGGTGCTCGATATTCTGCAGCCATTCTAGAATCACGTATATCCCGACAATGATCCCCCCGGTCATCGTAACAAGGCCGATAAGGCCGAAGTAAAAGAGGGGGTTGGTCATCTTTGCAAGCCGGTAGATGGTCGCGGTGATCTTGAAGCCGTCGTGGAAGGGGTTCAGCTTGGTGGGGGTCCCCGGTCTTTTCTTGTAACTGATAGGGACAACCAATATCTTCTGGCCGCTCCGTACCGCTTCTGCCGAGATCTCGGTCTCGATCCCAAATCCCACCTCTTTTAAGTGCATCTGCCTGATACCCTCATGGGAAAATGCCCGGTATCCCGACAGGATATCCGAGAGATAGGCAGAATGAGCCAGTTTGAAGAGACGGTTGAGAATCTGGTTCCCGAAAAGGTTCAGCCTTGAGAAGGCATCCCGGTTCTCGTCGGTTAAACGATCCCCTATCACCTGGTCGTATCCCCTGGAGAGGGGCTCGAGCACCTTTTCTGCATCCTGGGGAGAGTAGGTACCGTCACCATCGATCATCAGGATGTAGGGTTCTTCAATGAGCGAGAAGGCCTCGATGAGAGCATTGCCCTTTCCCTTCCTTGACTGAACCTCAACCCTTGCTCCCTCCCTGCTTGCAATACTCCTCGTCTCGTCAATGCTATTTCCATCGATCACGAAGATATGAGAATAACCGAGATCCCGGAACTCTCGTATCAGGGGCCCGATCGTGGGAGCTTCGTTGAGTGTGGGAATGAGAATGCAGACCTGGTCCTTCTCAATTGGCATCGAGTTATTAATTTAAAAATCCACGAACATAAGTGCTTCCATGCATATCGCAAAGAAAGGACTCCGGGTGCTCGGCATCGCGGAGAGCTTTTCCTCGCGGGAGTATTCGGTGCTTGCCGGCGTCGTGATGCGGAAGGATCTTCGGATCGACGGGTTCACTTGTACAAAGATCACTGTCGGGGGAATGGATGCAACCGAGGGTGTCCTTCGGATCTATCGTCACCTTGAACGGAAAGACATCAATGTGATCATGGTGAGCGGGTGCGTGATCGCGTGGTATAATATCCTTGATCCCGCGAAGGTCAGTGAAACAACCGGTGTGCCGGTTATTGTCGTCACGTACGAGGATTCTGAAGGGTTGAAGGATGATATTACTCACCATTTCCCGGGGGATTTTGCCCGCCTGGCTTCCTACGAGTCACTGGGTGAGCGAGTTCCCTTGAGCCTCTCCACAGGGCATACGATCTTCATCCGCTCTTACGGGATTGATCAGGATGAAGCGGGACAGTTATGCCGCGATGTTACCCTCGACGGAAAGATCCCCGAACCTCTCCGGATCGCACGACTCATGGCACGAGGCGTGATGCATTTTTCAGGAGAGGATCCTGATAAGGCATAATGGGTCCTGGAATACTGAAGCATCACTGTGGACGTCGTATCACTTTTTTTAAGAGTGTCCCGTCGTGACAACAGGTGCCATTATTAGGAGAAAAAAAAGTTAAATCCCCCGTGGAACCGCAGTAGGGCCATAAGGTGTCCTGTGGTAGACAAGGGTGCTGCCGAGTTCTGACGTGATCACGAGCTGGCTGCCTGTGATCTCGTAACTCGAAGCATCCTGGAGGATCTCATGATACTGTGATTCCAAATCTCCTGTCTCTTTACAGTACATTAATGTCGATACGAGGGGACCGACCTGAATGCCCTTTCCGTCAGGGAGCATCTTTCCTGTAAGAATGTACTGGCCGCTGAAATGGTTGCACCCTGAAAATCCAGACAGTCCGCCATCCTCTGTGAACACCACATCCATCTGAACGCTCATCGTCTGTATTGGTGAAGCTCCTTCCGGCCTGGTCATTGCCGCGAGATACCATGTTCCCAGCAATGCCTGGTCAGCGAGTGGCCCTGCTGTCGGGGCAGGCGTAATGAGAGTCGTGGGGACAGGGGTTGGCTCTGCGGGACCAGTGGACATGCAGCCTGCAGCAAATATACCACAAAGTG
This sequence comes from Methanolinea sp. UBA275, assembly GCA_002506105.1. GTDB lineage: Archaea > Halobacteriota > Methanomicrobia > Methanomicrobiales > Methanospirillaceae > Methanolinea_A. Next base: position 6,904 of record DAWU01000016.1, read on the forward strand.
TACAGGCGACGAGGAGATACCATGTGAGTTTCATACGTGAAATGAAACCCTGCATCAATAAACAATTTTCGAAAGAGTGTGGGGATACCAATCGATACTGGGGATCTTGTCCATGATGTTCAAGCCATCGTGCTGTACCGTGATATGAGAGTGCATTGGGGCTTCTGGTAAATTTCGACTGTAACCTGGTCCCCGGGGTGGAATGTCCCATCAGAAAAATCGAGTGCAATCTTCTCCTTCGGACTCCAGTACGTGCCCTGGCAGCCAGCACCGGCGAGGGTCTGGACGCCAAAGTGGTGAGTGGGGATGAAGAGGTGACCATTCAGGGTCTCTAGAATGCAGGGAAGTTTCTGCTGGTTCTTGTAGAACACCGCATAGAGATCATTGTTGGCATACATGAGAGTCCCGTTGTGGTAGAGAATAACACGGGAATCGTAGATCATCGCCCCCGTTTCACTCTCGTGGTGGATGACTTTTATCTCGATAAACGACGGTTCAGGGGTAAAGATTGATAAATTCCATTCAGGAAGACTTGGTGCGAGGAGCAGGACAAGTGCCGCAAGGATGAGGACAATTGCAACCATCAGGATGGTCCCTATCTGGGGAGAGAGTGCAGAGTCCTTTGATGTTGTTGTCAAACTATCGTTGGTAGCCCATTGTTCACCATAAATATTCGGATTTGATGTTGTCAGATCACGTCACCCTTGCACGTAAAAGAAAAGAACCATATGATTCCTTATCCGGACACAGGCCACACAAAATGAAAATGGCTCTGCTATTTTTAAAGATAAAAATCTCTGATTGTGAATCCCGATTCATGAAGACTCGATACCACTATCCAATAGGCAACTGACAGAAAAAAAGTACACGTGGGTCTTCTATACGTCTGACATTATCGCTTCGAACGTGGAATTCCTTACCATATACAGCCAGTATCCATGGCCCGGGTACATGAGTCTTGTGTCACTGTGACTGCCTGTTCCATGTTTTACGATGGATATCTCGTAGGTCTGGTTAACCGGGTCGAATCCAAAGAGGTATTCCCATGCATCGTCGACCGGGGAGAGGGCATCCCTTGCCTGGGAATCCGGGAGTGCGATGATCCCGAATCCGTTCCACCCGGTAAAGAGAGAGCGTTCGACGATTCCCTGCTCTGGTGCGAAGTGGAGCTGGAGCGGTGTTGTGTATGAGCTGTATATCCATATCCCGTCAGTGGGATACAGGCGGGTTGCCGGGTAGATCCTGTCGAAGAGCTGGACCGTTGCATTGTATCTCCAGATCGAATGGCCTGCCATATCAATCGATGAGAATATCGCCCCGGTATCTGCACCTGCAGCAAGTGTCCGGGGAATCGAGATGAAATTCCACCCCGGTTTAAAGGTGAGTGCAAGACCCGGTGTCCCCGTTGGTGTGACATTCGGGGTGATGGGGGTGGTGGCGGTCGTTACAGGTGACGTGGGTGGCCAGGTCGTTTGGGTAGGTGTGGGAGTGATCGTGGTTGTGGTGGTTGTTGGTGTGGTTGTGGGCATTGTCGTTGTGGGTTCCGTGGTTGGAATCGTGGTTGTCGGTGTAGTGGTGGGCACTGTTGTCTGGGTTGGGGTCGGAGTCACGCCGCCGAACGAGAGGGTCAGGTTCTGGGCAGACCCTGAGTTATATGGTGCAGTCTGCCCGGCGGGGACACTCCCGTTCAGCCAGAATGTGATGAGCACCTGGCCCCCGGTTATCTCTTCAACTGTCGGATATACTTTGAGCTTCGGATCAAATGGACCCGGGCCGCCATAGATACCTGGATTGACGATCACTATCTCTCCTGCAGTCCTCTCCCCAATCTTTGCGACGATCTGGGAAATTTCAGGGACCGGGATGCCGGAAAAATAGGCAGTCCCATAGAATTCTGAGGGGACCTGGACAGTGGGTTGTGTCGTGGGGATGGTTGTCGTCGGTGTCGTGGTTGGTGTGGTTATGACCGTGGTCGGTGTGGTGGTCGGAATCGTGGTGGTTGGCGTGGTCGTAATCACGGTGGTGACCGTGGTGGTGGGGGTTGGGGTAGTGGTGGTGGTCACAGGAGTGGTTGTGGGTGTGGGGGTTGGGCCAAGTACCGTGATATAGGCATATTTTATCCTGGAATGGTATCCTTCAGCATCGATTCTGTCAAGCTTCACGTCATACATACCTTCCTGGGGATAGGTATGCGTGATGGTCCCCACTGGGTCATTCATCATTGTCCCATCCCCGAAATCCCATATCCGGTAACCATCAATGACCGGCAATGTGCTGATATCTGTAAAGAGCACGGTCAGCGGATTCTGCCCGGTTGTGATATTCGCGGTAAAATCTTCAATGATTTCACCATCTGCGTATACAGGGATAATAAAAAAAAGGGAGAGAATGAGAATGCACCCGCCCATGAGATGCGCTCTTTTCATGATGGGATCGTGATCGTTCGAAACCATAGATGCCACACCTAATTGTTCCAGGCATTGTTTCTGTACATAGAGGCTTATTTAACCTTCCTCCTCTGCGGCATTCCTCATCAGTGTGGTGTCATGTGGATATCCCCATTTTTTACAGTGCGAGAATGGCAAATTCATGAAATCTTGATTACTATGAACCGCCAGGATCAGAAGAAACAAACATTCTATAGGGAAAAGTATTCTTTTCACTCCTAATTTCGCAAATACATCGCTACGAAAAATGTGAGAGTTTTCACTCGTAAAAATTTAGGTGAAAAAAGTGCAGGCTCTGGATTGTACACTTGAAATGCGATTGACTCCGCCGCCCCCGCAGGGGAACCCCGGCAAACGCTCAAAAAATCTGTTTTGGCCTTTAAACACCAAATTATCAGATGATACGGATAAAACAGAAAGGAAACCTGCTTGAATATCCTGGGATTATTGATCCCGATTGAAATAAAGTCAGGGGCTGGATTGCCACACAATCACTCTAAAAAACATGATGACCCACGTCACGATCCATCCATATCGTTTCGTGAAAATGGCGCAATAATTTCATAGAAAAAAGAAGGACTATCAGGTCTCCACTTCGCCAGTGCGGACCCTGATGGAGCGCTCTACCGGGAGGACAAAAATCCTCCCATCACCCATCTTCCCGGTCCGGGCTGCATCTGCAATAACCTGTATGATCCGCTCCTCATCATTGTCCCTGATCACGATCTCGATCTGGACTTTGGGGATGAGATCGATGACCATGATTCTTCCCCGGTACTGGAGCGTGATGCCTTTCTGATCGCCCCTTCCCGTCACATCGAGAACTGTCATTCCATATGTTCCCTCATTTTCGAGTGCCTTTTTTACAAATTCGAGGCGTTCGGGGCGGATTATCGCCTTGATCATTTTCATACCAATTCCTCCCTATACCCGTTCCCCGTGCTGGGATATATCAAGGCCCACATACTCTTCTTCTTCACTGACCCGAAGCCCGATTGCCTTATCCACCACCCAGGCGAGAATGTAGGTGACCACAAAGGCGTAGATCATCGCTGCAAAGGCACCGATTGCATTCGCTATAAACTGCGTGACATTTCCTTCAATGAGGCCGGAATACCCGTTAACGGCGGCGACTGCGAAGATACCTGTCGCAATGGCGCCCCAGAGGCCACCCATGCCGTGGATAGACCACGCATCGAGGCTTTCATCGAGATTTTTCCGGATTCGCCACAGCATGCATCCATAACAGACCAATCCGGCAATGAGCCCTATGGCAATCGCTCCGGTGACTGTGACATAGCCTGCTGCAGGGGTTATCGCGACAAGTCCGGCGATTGCACCGCTCACCATGCCGAGTGAACTGGGTTTTCCCCTCACCCAGCTCGCCGCCAACCATGCAAGGCCTCCGGCAGCGGCAGAGATGTTGGTCACGAAGAATGCACTGGCCGCAAGGCCGTTCGCCGCGAGTGCGCTGCCGCCATTGAACCCAAACCACCCGAACCAGAGGAGTGCGGCACCGAGGAGGGTCATAGGGATGTTGTGCGGCTCCATGGAGTACGTGCCAAAACCGGCGCGTTTCCCAATGACAAGAGCAACCGCGAGTGCAGCAAATCCCGAGCTGATATGAACGACGGTACCCCCCGCGAAATCAAGCGAGCCCAGCGCCATAGCCCAGCCTCCACCCCATGCCCAGTGCGCAAGGGGATCGTACACGAGGGTGGTCCAGAGAAGGGCGAACACAATGAATGCAGAGAGCTTCACCCGCTCGGCAAACCCGGATGTCACGATTGCCATGGCGATGGCTGCAAACACCAGCTGGAAGGCGACGAAGAGGATGGGGGGATACCCCGAATCTCCGGCATCCATTCCAATCCCATCAAGTCCGGCATACTGGAGGTTTCCGATAAAACCGCCAATATCGGTGCCGAACGAGAGCGAATAGCCAAGCACGACCCACTGGATACTGACCAGTGCAAAGACGATGAACGAGAGGGCGATCATGGAGATGAAATTTTTTCTCCGGACAAGCCCGCCATAGAAGAACCCCACACCGGGTGTCATCAGCATCACCAGTGCTGTGGATATTAGCAACCAGGCTGTGGTTCCAGTATCTAATGCCATGTTACCTTCAGAATCCTCAATCAACTCAATTGTTAATGTTCTGCAGGCTTTACCCAGGTTCAACCAGTACGTGGTTCCGGGTCAGGTGGCGCACCCTTATTTTCCTGGTGCACCATACAGCCCGGGCTCAAGGGTGTGTCATATCCCGGAGCATACTCCCTACTTTCGTCGTCAGATGGCCACGGTATGAAGTGGCAAGCACTTCCGCGTTTTTTCGAATGGAGTGTTTCCATCGTATCCGTTATCATCATCGGGTCCTCCTGATTGATGTGCATCAGGATTGTCCCAGTTCAGCCATGAGACGATAGAAGTTATGTTCTATCATATTTAATATTTTGTATTATTGATTGGCGTAGGGATTCATCGGTTCATCATGAATATCATGCCTACAATTCGGTAATCGCACAGAAAAAAGCCGGATACAAGAAAGGGCAAGCCGGCACAGAACCCCGGCCAACCCGAGCACAAGTGCCGGAGTGTGTCCGGCGAGTGTTGTTGGGAAGACCGATGTTGAGAATTACATATCAGGCCTCCACTTCGAAAGTGCGTACGCGGATGGATTTTTCTACATCGAATACAAAAATTCTGCCGTCACCGGGTTTTCCCGTGAACGCATGAGTGGAGATACACCTGCATACTCTCTCCTCCATCTGATCCGGCACAATTACCTCGATATGGATCTTTGGGAGAAGGTCGATGTTGATATAACTCCCGCGATATCTGAGTGATATTCCTTTTTGGGTGCCCCTGCCCATCACCTGTGAGACGGTTATTCCATATACTCCTTCCTTTTCCAGGGATTTCAATACGAAAGGCAATCGTTCTTCCCGGATATAGGCAGAGATATTTTTCATCACGTGTATCCTCCTGGTTTCAACGATTGATACTCTTCTTCACCTTCATGCAAAGTGTGAATCATATTTTTCACTAGGTTTGAATGGAGTACGGTGCTCCCTGAATTTTCCACCTGGTACGAGTGGTAGGCATCAGACAGGATTCAGGGCTTGAACAATTCTTACTTTCCGAATGTGAAGAAGATATAATTGCCAAATAGATGGAAGGTAATAATTATCTATAATTTATATAATTAACTATTGAAAAAAAAGAAAAAAATTAGTACGTTGAAAGGTAGCGTTCAATCTCCCAGGGGTGAACCGCAAGCCTGAATGCGTCGGTCTCCATCTGGGTGCTGGAGTTCAGCCCTTCCATGATATGCGAACCCATGGCCTTCCTGATCACCGAGTCCCTGTTGAGCTCAATATTTGCCTCCATAAGACTTCCTGGAAGCATCTCGATGCCGCGAGCCTTTCGTTCCTTTTCACTGAGGTGATAGATATTCACATCGGTGGCCTCCGGTGGTTCAATTTTCTTCCTGATTCCATCAAGACCTGCTGCAAGCATCGCGGCAAAGCACAGGTATGGGTTGCACATCGGGTCGGGGCTCCTGAATTCCGCCCTCGTGCTACTTCCGCGGGCAGCCGGGACCCTGACAAGTGCCGAGCGGTTTGATGTACTCCAGGATATATAGACAGGGGCTTCGTAGCCGGGGACAAGGCGCTTGTATGAATTGATTGTCGGATTCGCAACTCTCGTGATGGCTTTTGCGTGTTCCAGGATCCCACCAATATAGTGATATGCAGTAGTGGAGAGCTGCTTTTCTCCTTTCGGATCATAAAAAGCATTCTTACCGTTCTTGGAGAGTGATCCATGGGTGTGCATGCCGCTCCCGTTTATCCCTGCGATGGGTTTGGCCATGAACGTGGCATGGAGATCCCGTTTGAGTGCAAGGGTCTTTGTAGCGAACTTGAATGTGATCACCCTGTCTGCAGTATCGAGCGCAGTGCTGTATTTGAAATCTATCTCGTGCTGGCTCTCAGCGACTTCGTGGTGGGATGCTTCAATCTCAAAACCCATGTCAGTAAGGGCAAGAACGATATCCCTTCTGACATCTTCCGCCCAGTCGGTTGGTGCGAGATCAAAATATCCTCCGAAATCCTGGTACCGGGTGGAAGGACGGCCGTCAACCATCTTGAACAGGAAAAATTCGAGTTCGGGTCCTGTGTTGAAGGTAAAGCCCATTGCTTTGGCTTCTTCGATCTGCTTTTTCAAAACATACCTTGGATCACCTTCGAATGGTTTATTCCCGTAGGTATAAACGTCACAGATGAATCGGGCAACCCGGGCATCAGAGGGTCTCCACGGCAGTATTGCATAGGTATTGAGATCAGGTTTCAGGAGCATATCGGATTCTTCAATCCGTGCAAAACCCTCGATAGAGGACCCATCAAACCAAATACCCTCGGTCAGGGCTTTTTCTGCCTGCTGAGCAGGAATAGCCACGTTCTTCGGAATACCCTGGATATCCGTGAACTGCAAGCGTAGGAACTTTATCAGGTCGGCATCGATCCGCTCAAGCATCTCAGCCACGATGTCTTTGCTCATATGGAAAGTAACTTCTACCTGATCAGATTTATATTTAATGAATTAAACCTAATAAGAAGTCCAGGGAGACAACCTGAAAAAGGGTACTTTTTCAGGGAGGTATCATCCCTCTCTACCGGTTCGTGATCGAGATGTGTGGAATAATAGGGGTAATAGACAGGTCCAGGCAACGGATGGATGGAGCGAATATCAGAAAAGCGCTCTCGATGATGGATGAACGCGGAAGCGGGGAAGGGGCCGGGTACGTTGCCTACGGGGCCTTCCCGGAATTTGCGGAATGCTATGCCATTCATGTATTCTTCGACACTGTCCACGAAACAAAGCCTGCGGTTGACCAGGAGCTGGCGAAGTGGGGAACAATCATCCATGAAGAGGAGATCCCGACGTACGAGCAGCAGAATCTCCGGAAGATCCACACACCCTGGCGGTATTTTTTTCTCCCTGACCCGCACCTGATGCCGAGAAGCACGACGCCGGAAGATGATATCGTCATGCACCTCGTCATGAAGGTGAATACGACTATCCCGGGGGCTCTCATCTACTCATCAGGGAAGAACATTGCCCTTTTCAAGGCATCCGGGTGGCCTGAGGAGGTTGCTGATTTCTACCGCATCCAGGATTACAAGGGATACCTATGGCTCGGGCACAACCGCTACCCCACAAATACGCCTGGGTGGTGGGGAGGGGCCCATCCCTTCAATCTCCTGCACTGGAGTGTTGTCCACAACGGAGAGATCACCTCGTACGGGACAAATCGCCGCTACATCGAGAGTTATGGGTATCGCTGCTCGATGTTCACCGACACCGAGGTTGTTGCATATCTCTTTGATCTCCTGGTCCGCCGCCACCAGCTCAGCCCCGAGATTGCAGTCAAGGCTCTTGCCCCTCCCTTCTGGGACGATATCGATCGGATGCCGGAGAAGGTCGCCCGACTGAATACGGCAATACGTCTCACCTATGGACCGGCACTGATGAATGGACCGTTTGCTATCGTAGTCGCTCGTCCCGATGCGATAGTCGGCTTCACTGACAGGATCAAGCTTCGACCTCTTGTTACGGGGACATCAGGATCAAAGCTCTATATCTCAAGCGAAGAGGCAGCCATACGGATCATGGAGCCTGGTGTGGGGGATATCACCATGCCCCGTGCTGGCGAGCCGATTATCGGGAGGGTTGTCGCATGACGATCGGCAGTGTTCCCGTAAAATTCCGGATTACAGTCGATCCCGACCAGTGTATGCTCTGCGGCCGCTGTGCGGAGAACTGTCCCTACGACGTCTTCCGCATCGAGAATAACCGCATGCATGTGAATTCACGAAAGTGCGTCGCCTGTCACCGGTGCATTGCCATGTGCCCCCGCGATGCCATCAACATCAAGGAGAGGCCGGTCGATTACCGGAGCCACCCGGTGTGGACCACCGAGATCCGGGAGGCCATCTACAACCAGGCCAGGACCGGGAAGATCATCCTTGCCGGGATGGGAAACGCCCAGCCGTATCCTGTGATCTTTGACAGCCTAGTCCTGGATGCATGCCAGGTGACCAATCCGAGCATCGATCCCCTTCGCGAGCCGATGGAGTTGCGAACATATCTCGGGAAGAAACCCTCGAGGCTCGAGATCAAGGAGGATTCCGATGGTGTCGACGTGCTCACCACACTTGCCCCGAACCTCAAGCTCGAGACCCCTATTATGATCGGTCACATGAGTTACGGTGCGATCAGCCTGAACGCACAGCAGAGTATCGCGAGGGCAGTCTCAGACATGGGAACCTACATGGGAACCGGAGAGGGTGGGTTGCACCAGTCATTGTACCCGTACCAGAGCCACATGATCGTCCAGGTGGCATCCGGCCGGTTCGGCGTGGATATCAATTACCTTGAGAGGGGGGCCGCTATCGAGATCAAGATAGGCCAGGGTGCAAAACCAGGGATCGGCGGGCATCTTCCCGGAGAAAAGGTCTGCGAGGATGTCTCATGCACACGGATGATCCCGGTCGGGAGCGATGCGATAAGCCCCGCCCCGCATCATGATATTTACAGTATCGAGGATTTGAAGCAACTCGTGCGAAGCCTGAAGGAGGCGACGGAGTGGAAAAAGCCGGTCTTTGTCAAGATCGCAGCGGTCCATAACGCAGCCGCGATCGCCGCGGGAATAGCCAGATCTTCTGCTGATGTTGTGGTGATTGATGGGTTCCGTGGAGGAACCGGGGCAGCACCGAAGGTATTCCGCGATCATGTCGGGATTCCCATCGAGGCCGCAATCGCAAGCGTCGATGCAAAGCTCCGTGCTCAGGGAATCAGGAACCAGGTCTCACTCATCGCGAGTGGCGGGATCCGGGAGAGTGCAGATGTGGCAAAAGTGATTGCACTTGGTGCGGATGCCGTGTACATCGGGACCGCAGCACTTGTCGCCATGGGATGCAGGGTCTGCGGGACCTGTTACAGGGGGTTATGTCCCTGGGGCATCGCAACCCAGCGGCCCGATCTCGTTGCCCGTCTCGACCCGGAGGTGGCCTCGAAGAATGTAGCAAACCTCATCCATGCATGGACGCTTGAACTCTCCGAGCTGATGGGTGCGGCAGGGATCAACAGTATCGGAAGCCTGCGTGGAAACAGGGACAGGCTGCGGGGATACCTCCTCGATGAGTCCATGATGAACGTCCTCGATGTGAAATCCGTAGGAGCCTGAAGTGATCATGAACACGGTCCGGATCGATGCACGCGGGATGCACTATTCCCTTCTCAATACTGCGATCAGGAAGGCGGTCGCTTCAGGTGTACGGGAGATCATTGTCGACAACGTCATGGGCCAGCGGTTCATTGCTGACGGACTCAAGGGAGACGCAACCCTTACAATACACGGTGTTCCTGGTGGTGACCTCGGGATGTTTATGAGCGGTCCGACCTGCATTGTCCATGGCAACTGCGACCATGCCCCGGGAAATACCATGGACAACGGGAAGATTATCATCCACGGGAGTGCAGGGGATGCAGTCGCCCATTCGATGAGGGGAGGGAAGGTCTTTGTCAGGGATAATGTCGGGTACCGGGCAGGGATCCACATGAAACAATACATGGAGAAACGCCCGGTCCTCGTCATCGGGGGAAGTTACCGTGCATTTCTCGGTGAGTACATGGCAGGAGGATTGATCCTCTCCCTTGGCGACCCTGCTGTGCATCCCCATACTGAACGGGGAATTGGATCGGGAATCCATGGCGGTAAGATCGTGATCCGGGGGAATATCGATGAGTATTACCTGGGTGTGGGAGCACGAACATTCACTCTTTCGAATGAAGGGATGGACGAGATCATTCCCCTTATTGAAGAGTATGCGGGGTATTTTGGGATTGATCCGGATCCGCTCATTCATGAATCCTATACCCAGGTAACGCCCTCGAGCAGCAGGCCGTTTGCCAGCAAGTATACGTGGGAGTGAGAGGAATCATGGCGACCAGGAGTTATCTCGATCTCAAGGAAGAGGTCTGGGACCGGAATATCTGTGCGGGGTGTGGAGCATGCGTGGCGGTCTGTCCTGCAGACGCTCTCTGTTTTGGCGAACCCGGAGGAGCTCCGGTTCCAAGAAATATTGGATACTGCAAACAGCAGAATGATGAAGTTGACTGTGGGGCATGTTATGACGCATGTCCCCGGATTGTACAGACGGATGAAGGGATGCTCGGGCACTACCAGGAGATTCTCTCGGCAAGGGCAACGCTCGAGATCCCAAGGAAGCAGACAGGCGGTGCCGTGACTGCAATCCTGGTTTCCGCGATGCGCCAGGGCTTAATTGATGCTGTGGTCACTGTCTCGGAGGACCGGTGGACCATGAAACCAGTCTCGGTTGTTCTTACGGATTCTGAAGAAATTGTGGTCCATGCCGGGAGCAGGTACAACTGGTGGGTACCCCTCGTCGCAGCACTCAAGACCGCAGTGATCGAGAAGAAGTACCAAAAAATCGCTGTCATCGGGGTACCATGCGTGGTGCAGGCAATCCACCGGATACGCAAGAGTGAGAATGATCTCTTAAAGCCGTTCGGAAAGAGGATCCGCTTCGTAATCGGGCTCTTCTGCACCGAGACATTCGATTACAACCAGCTGATAGAGGGAGTGCTCAGGAACGATCATCATATAGAGACCTGGAATATCGACCACCTCGATATCCGCGGGAAGCTCGAGGTCACCATGCGGGATGGTACCACTAAAAATCTCCGCCTTGATGCGCTTGAGGGAACCATCCGTCCGGGCTGTCGTTACTGCAAGGACTTCACCGGTCTCTTTTCCGATATCTCTGCCGGGGCCGTTGGGAGCGGGAGCGGGCATACCACACTGATCGTGAGGAATGATACCGGGCGTGTATTTGTCAGGGAAGCAATTGCCCGGAACACTCTTCTTGAAGAGGGGGAGGTCGATGTCAGTGCCATCGAGAAACTGGGGAACCTGAAGCGGGCGAAGAACCGCAGTGTCTGATCCCCCTCCCCCGGGACGCATTTACCTTTTTTCCCTCCGGAACCTCGCAGCATGAGCACAGGGTAAAAGGCGGGCCAGGGAAATGTTCAATTGCTTTCGATGGGAAATATCAGGCTTGAACAGGATATGGCAGCATGAAACTCAGTGTTCTTCTGGTAGGATTCCTGGTAGTCGCACTTGCCGGGGCAGGGATAGTATCGGCAGAGACAGGTTCAGATTCCCCGCCAGCATTCCCGGGACAGCCCCAGCTTCCTCATTCGTTCTATGGAACCCTTGAAGCGGCAGGAAATCCCGTGCCTGCTGGAGTCCCGATTGAAGCAACTGCCGAAGGTGTGGTAACGGGGCTTGCGGGCAATCCCCTCTATTCACGTGAGGGCAGGTATGGTTCGGTGGATCCGCTGATCCCGCGCCTTGAAGTCCAGGGAACTCTCGCGACCGGTACCGATATTGCCTTTTTTATCGGGGGCATCAGGGCAGAGGTGCAGGCAGGCGGTCCCGGAGGGGCCTGGACCAGCAGTTACCCCTTCAAACCGGGAGAAGTTACCGAACTCAATCTCCGAATCGCACAGGCTGTGACCCCGGTTCCAGGGTACGTGGAATTACCAGAGATGACACTCGCAGCAACCCCCGTTGTCACCACCACGTCACAGGTGGTGAACCCATCAACCGACATGATGATCGTGCTCATCGGAGTGCTCGTCGTCCTTGGGATTGTTGCATATTATCTGGGGAGGCGGGCCGATAAGAAGAAGGCATCTCCGGAGCAGGATTCAGGAACCCCAAAAGAAGAGAAACCCGAAGAATAACCCGATAGGGGATGAGCTTATCCCATCCATCTATTTTAAGTAGCAGACCGGGGAATGACATATCCAGACAGGTGTCCTCAGATCGCTCGTTCGCCCCGCCTTGAATGAAAAAGGTTCCCCAACGATCAGGTTCCACAGAGAAATACAACACATGATACGGACGGAAAACCTCATGATACGGAGAATTTTTATCGTGTTCATACTGGCAGCACTGCTCCTCTCCCCGGTGATGGCGTTCAATATCTCGGGACTGGAGAGGATGAAAAGTCTGACTGATGATCGGCTCACACCCTTCAACCCGGATTTTATCAATTACATCAGGTTTCACTCAATCATCGATCGTTATCGCAACAGCAACGAGGGGCACAGCCTTGGATTGATTCCAACACCCTTCATGCTGCGGGAAGTGCTTGTCGAGAATACCACCACGAACGCAAAAGGGGAGAGCGTCTCCGATCTCTCATCCAATGAGGTTGCAAAGACCGGTCTTGCAGACGTCGCATCATACAGGCTGGCACCAACCAACCCCGAATTCGAGCATTTCATAAGAAACCGGACATCGCAGGTATCCCGCGTTGTTGATCAGGAGGGGCATTCGCTTGGTCTCATCCCCTCAGTCATCGATATCGGGACACTCACCTCCTCGGAATATGGCAGCAGCGAACTGGTGACCAGTACGGGAACAGGGGATTCATATTCGGTGAGCAAGGGTGCCATGGCAAGTTCGTTCGATCTCAGAACAACCGGCAAGGTCCCACCCATCAAAGACCAGGCCGAGTGCGGGGCATGCTGGGCATTCTCAACGTACGGGTCCCTTGAATCAACCAACCTTCCCGAAACAAGCTGGGACTTTTCCGAGAACCACATGAAAAATACCCATGGGTTCGATCTCTCACCCTGCCAGGGCGGAAATTACCAGATGTCGACCGCATACCTTGCACGCTGGGGAGGAGCAGTGAGTGAATCCGCGGATCCGTACAGCGCCTCTGACAGCGTCTCGTCAATGAATGAGGATGTCACGGTGCATGTCCAGGATGTCACCTATCTCCCAAAGAGGACGGGGCCGCTCGACAATGATCTGATCAAGCAGATGCTCCAGCAGCATGGTGCCCTGTATTCGCAGGTCAGGTGGGAGAGCAGTTACTACGCGAGAGATCATGCCGCGTATTACTACCCGGGGTCATCATCACCGAACCATGCCATAGTAATCGTCGGATGGGATGATCGGTACAGCCGGAACAATTTCGCCACCCCTCCTCCAGGGGATGGGGCATTCCTTATCAGGAACAACTGGGGTGACGACTGGGGTGATCGTGGATACGGCTACGTATCATATTATGATTCCTGGATCGGGAAACCGTCCGCCCAGTATTTTTCGGAGAGCGTGAACAATTACGACTATGTCTACCAGTATGACCCCCTGGGATGGGTGATCAGTTTCGGGACCGGGAGTGACACAGGGTATCTCGCAAACGTCTTCTCATCTTCCCAGGATGAAGAGCTGGCAGCTGTCGGATTTTTTACCGCCGTCCCGAATTCCGACTACCAGATCGAGGTGTACCGGGGAGTCTCTTCGAGTCCGCGGGGTAGGACTCCGAGTGTTGTTCAGACGGGATCATTCCCGTTTGCAGGATATCACACGGTCGATCTCACGTCAACTGTGCCCCTGGAGAGGGGAGAAAAATTCTCGATTGTCATGACGATCAGAACCCCGGGATACAATTACCCGGTCGCAATCGAGTATCCCTACAACGGGTATTCAACAAAAGCCCGGGCCCGAGCCGGTGAGAGCTGGGTGAGCAAGGACGGGGCAACATGGACAGATATCACGACAGCCTACCCGAACACCAATGTCTGCCTGAAAGCATTCACCCGGACCATGGAGGGCACCTCTATACCTGTCCCCACAAGGACCCCCGTGGTGATTCCGACCACGCCCACCACCAGTGTTGATAAGAAGTCACCGGCAGTCAGCATCACATCACCCTCCATTATGGCGAGATATTCGCCCGGGTCGGAGGTCACCATCACGTGGTCCTCATCCGATAATGTCGGGGTTGTCTCGGCGTCCCTCATGTATTCTGTTGACCGGGGGAAAAACTGGAACATGATCTCGCAATCCGTGCCCCCAGCAGGCACGTATTCGTGGATTTTACCCGACGGACTCTCTGGCAGCCTCGTGATAAAGGTGAGTGCGAAAGATGCAGCAGGGAATGCTGGGTCTGCTACCAAGTCCATTTCGATCAAGGCCGGGGCATCGACGGCCGGACCGGTCACAAGCAGGCCATCTTCGACTGTCAGCAGTACCGGTGGTGGAGACCCATCCGTATCCGCGATCCCTGATTCGGTCCGGACCGCCGTCGCGGGTAGAGCGCGATTCAATTCTGGTGGGAAGAGTATCGCACCCATCAGTGTAACGCAGCGACGTTCCTGAAGGATACCTCCTGCCGTGACAGAACCATACATTCAATCTTTCCTGCACACGAATATTGTGGACAGTAGGGACTGCGATGGCGAGGAAGAGGGAACTCTCCCGCGGGTGCATGCTATGCCACCGGGGAGGAAAGATGGTACTGTTCGTTACAGGGCTCTGTCCCCGTACCTGCTGGTACTGTCCGCTCTCTTCCGAGAGGAAAGGCCGCGATGTCATCTATGCAAACGAGCGGCTCATCCAGACCCCGGACGACGCTGAAGCAGTGGCACGGCTGATGAGTGCGCTCGGGACCGGGATCACAGGGGGCGAACCGCTCGCAGTCATCGATCGCGTGATCACATTCAGTAAACGTCTCAAGCAGGTATTCGGCGATTCCCATCACATCCATCTCTACACAGGTAAGGCGCCTGATGAGGATACACTCAGGGATCTCAGGGGGCTCGTGGATGAGATCCGCATGCACCCTCCCCATGATATATGGGGCCGGGTGGCGGAGTCTCCCTACAGGGACTCTGCCGTCCTTGCAAGGGAGATGGGGTTTTCGATCGGAGTCGAGGTCCCCTCACTTCCCGGAACCGGCGACCTCTCCTCAATCCTTCATTATCTCGATTTTCTGAACATCAATGAACTTGAATGGGGTGAGACGAATGCCGAAGCCATGCGGGAGCGGAACATGGTGCTTGAGGATGGCATCCATAACGCAGTCAGGGGAGGACGGGGATGGGCCGGGGATCTTCTGAATCATCCAAGGGTTCACTGGTGCTCATCGTCATTCAAGGATTCTGTACAGCTCCGGAAAAGGCTGCTTCGGGTTGCCCGGAACACGGCGAGACCTTTCGACCAGGTGACACGCGACGGGACGATCCTCTACGGGGTGCTCAAATGTGTCGGGACCGTGCTTCCCCCTCTCTTTGAACAGCTCGATCCCGGGATGTATGAACTGAAGGATGGTGCAGTAGAGACGGCATGGTGGGTGATCACCGAGTTCTCCGACAAAATGCCGGGTGAAAAGGTGATCATCGAGCGGTATCCCGACAGGGGACTCGTCGTGGAGGTGACACCGGTCGCATGATCAGGGAGATTGCATCGCCGCTTTACGAGCGTATTGTGCGGCTCCAGTGCCGTCACATCCCCACACACATCGCGATCATACAGGACGGGAACCGCCGGTTCGCCAGGCTCCAGAACCTCCCTCGATCCATGGGCCATCGTGCCGGTGCAGCCCGCACCGAGGAGATGCTCGACTGGGCCCGCGAACTCGGGATCCGCTACCTCACCCTCTACTCATTCTCAACCGAAAATTTCCAGCGGGACCCGGAGGAGGTGGAGGATCTCTTCAACCTCTTCAAAGAAAAATTCGAGAAAGTGACTGACGACCCCCGGGTTCACAAGGATGGCATCAGGGTCCAGATCGTGGGGGATCGGACGCTCCTCCCGGACGATCTCCGTTTCGTGATTGAGAAAGCAGAGGCGTCAACACGGAAATACACCCGCTATCATCTCAATGTCGCACTCGCGTATGGGGGGCGAAACGAGATCGTGCAGGCTGCGGCCCGGATCCTTGAAGAGGTGAGATCAGGGAAGATTGCACCCGGTGATATCACCCCCGAGATCGTGGAAGAGCACCTCCATGCCGGGAAGCAGATCCCTCCCGTCGATCTCATCATCCGGACAGGAAACGAGTCCAGGACATCCAATTTCCTGCCATGGCTTGCGAGCGGTCACGAGAGTGCGGTATATTTCTGTGCCCCTTACTGGCCCCTCTTCCGGAAGATCGATCTTTTGAGAGCTATCCGGGTGTACTCCCAGAGGGTCGAATCCCTTAGTATGGGGGATTCTTCACACTCATAGTCGGACATGCTTATTTCCCAAATCTCCGGACCCGTGACTGGTAATCGCGCAACGCACGGAGAAAATCAGTCTTTCTGAAGAGCGACCAGTTCACATCTGAAAAGAAGAGTTCTGAATACACGGACTGCCAGATAAGAAAGTCGGTCAGGTGGCTTCCCCCGGTCTTGATGACAAGATCTGGGGTGTACCGGAACGTGAGCCGTTCCTCGATGGCATGCTCGGTCACCTCTTCAGGGGAAAGGCCTTCCCTTGCCATCTGCCGTATGCATTCTGTGATTTCCTCCCTTCCGCTTTTTCCTATCGCCACATGCACATTCATTCCATGCCCGATAGTTTCGTCGGAATCTCTATGGTGCAGGGTGAGCCGGGCAAACTCCCCGATTGTCCGGATGCCCTCGATATACCCGGGATTTTCAGGAGAACCCTCCGTGCTGATGTGGAATGTGACACCCTCGATCCCACCCTGTTCGTATGCATTCCCTCCCCCCTTTGCAGAAGGCCTGACCACGCCGGTGATCTCCACGCACCAGCGACAGACTGACACGATCTTGCCGGGGTCCTCCTCCATGTCATGAGCGGTGATCATGAAGCAGATATGCGAGGGAAGGATCGAGAGTCCCGAGAGGAGTCTCTTCTCATACAGCCAGCGAATCATGATGCCCACTCCAGTATCTCCTTTACAGTAAAGGTATTGAGTACATCGGCAGGGGTTGCCCAACCCCTCCGGCACAGGCCGAGGCCGTAGCGGAGGTTGGCAAGTTCAGCGGAATCATGTGCATCGGTCCCGAGTGATATTGTTACACCCGATTTTACTGCCTCCCTGATGTGGAGGTCATCAAGGTCCATGCGGAAGGGTGAAGCGTTGCACTCAAGGGCGGTCGAATGTGTTGCTGCAACCTCGGTTACTCTCTGCATGTCCACTGCATACGCATCTCTCTGCCCGAGCAGTCTCCCGGTGGGATGACCGAGAATATCAATGTGTTCATTTTCAATAGCTGAAATGATCCTTCGCGTCATCACATCGCCTTCCTGGGAAAATGCAGAATGGATTGATCCGATTACAATATCGAGATCGGAAAGTGCGCTCGCAGGCAAGCCAGGGGATCCATCCGCAAGGATGTCCACCTCAACCCCGTGAAGGATCTGGCATGTTGAGTCCCGGTTCACCATGTCGATCTCGTGCGCCTGCCGCTGCAGGGCAGACTCATCAAGTCCGCGGGCGATCCCAAGTGAGGCCGAATGGTCCGTGCATGCGAGATAGGAATACCCGAGTGCTTCCCCGGCCCGTGCAAGATCCCTTATGTCCATGTTTCCATCACTCCACGAACTGTGTACATGAAGGTCGCCCCTGATATGTATCGTATCAACGAGTGAGGGGAGCTGGTGGGAGAGCGCGGCTTCCACTTCCCCCCAGTCCTCCCGGAGTTCAGGGACGATATACTCCAGTCCCAGGTACGAAAATACGTCTTCTTCATGGGGGAACTTATGCGATACGCCTCGTATGTTGTCCACGATCCCGTATTCGTTTAACGATGCCCCCTTTGAGAGCGCCAGTTCCCGCATCCGGATATTGAAGGCTGCCGAGCCGGTCATGTGGAAGAGCATGGATCCGAAGGTGGCTGGTTTCGTAAACCTGACGTCAACCCGTGAGCCTCTGCAGAGGAACGAGGTCTTCTTATCCCCGCTGTCGATAATCTCGTCTGCGATCGTGTGCAGCAAGGAGTTGAGGTGCCCCGGTTTCTCAGTGCTGACAATGTCGATATCGCCGATCGTGCTTTTTCCCCTACGGAAGCTCCCTGCAACGGTGTAACTTCCTTCTTTCATCACACGGGTGACCTCCGTGATAACCCCCTCAGCCTGTTCACGGTTCATCCTTGGTGATGACAGACGAAGACGGGCGATGGATTTGAGAAAGAGTGCCTCTTTCTTCTCGCCAAAACCTTTCAGTGCCCGGATACGGCGTGCCCGTGCAGCCCGTTCGAGGTCGGCAACGCTTGTGATGTTCATCTTCTGCCACAGGAGTTTCGCGGTTTTTGGTCCGACACCGTCGAGTTTGAGCAGTTCGAGTACTCCAGGAGGTATCTTTGATGAAACTTCTTCGAGATCCCTGAAGGTTCCAGTCGCTGCAATCTCCCCAACTTTTGTGGCAAGCGCCTTTCCGATTCCTTCCATTGCCTCAAGTTCACTGACAGGGATCTGCACAACAGGGGGAACAAGCCTCCCTATGATCTCCGACGCCCTCCTGTATGCACGAATTTTAAAGGGATTTTCTTCAAGTATCTCGAGGATCTGGGCCATGAAAAGCAACCGCTCCGAGACCGTCCGGTTGGTTACCTCCATCTCCACCCCCATGGCGCCAGCATACCTGCTGTATCATCTTGTCCTTGACCTTCAAATGCATTCGCTTTTCTTTGACGAGGGAACAGAATCGGGGAGACTGTCGTGCTGTCGATGGCCCCGGATATTATTGACCAGGAATGTACAGTTCACCTCCTGAAGATAAGGGAATCTGATAAGGACTGGGGGAGGGATTGCGTGAAAGATCGACCCGATTTTCACCGGGAAAAAAATGAGAGGGTGATCTGATCAGAAATGCTGCTCGATATCCTTTAAGAGCTGCTTGATATCTACCCAGATAATCAGCTCGTTCGTCTCTTTCTCACTCTCCTTGTCTTTCACACTCTTCTTGATGATCCCGAGGATGAACATCTCATCCCCTATCTCGGACGCTGACTTGGTATCCACATCCTTCATGTCGAACGTGGAGACGGAAAGGACATCGTCCACCATGATCCCGATCTTTGACTTGGTGTTCTTTTCATCAAGTACAATGATCCGGCAGTTCTCTTCGGGGTGGCCGGATGTCTCGTTGATATGCATCCGCTGCTTGAGATCGACGATCGTGGTAATCTCTCCCCGAAGATCGATGATCCCCTTGATAAATGGGGGAGTGTTCGGGAGCTTCGTGATGGTGGTATACTCCACCACCTCCTTGACATCGAAGAGATCGATGGCAAAGTTTTCCCTCCCGAGCAGGAACTCAACCACCTGAAGCAGGCCCCCGCTCTCCCTGCGAGTACTGCCTGCGGCCTTGCGTGCGGCGGCGACTGCTGCCGTGTCGCCCCCCTGATTCCCGGATACCTGTTCAGTCATGATGATGACCTCCCGGGATCAGGTCTTGAACTTCGAGACTTCATTCGAGACCTTGACCACGATATTGTTGACGTTCCCGATAACCTTGGTGATCTGGTCGAGTGCGGCTGCAGTCTCTTCGCTCACTGCTGCTGCATCGGTAGCCTCCTTGGAAGTGTTCCTGACAAGATCGGAAACCTCGTTGATGCTCGCGGTGACTTCCTCGACGGAAGCTGCCTGTTCCTCGGATGCTGCTGCGACCTCGGTCACATTCCTGCTGATCTGGTCGATGGAATCCACGATCTTGTTGAAGTTCTCGAGTGTCTCCTTGAGCGCGATGCTCCCTTCCTTGACCTCGGTATTGGAGATGGCCACCGTCTCTGCCGCAGTCTGGGTCTGTTTCTGGAGGTTTCCGATCATCTCGGCAATCTTCTCGGCAGATGTCCTTGATTCCTCAGCAAGCGACTTGACCTCGGTTGCGACCACCGCAAAGCCACGCCCTGCATCGCCAGCCCTCGCCGCCTCGATTGCAGCATTCAGGGCCAGGAGGTTCGTCTGGTTGGCCAGTTCCGTGATCAGGTTCACGATCTCCCCGATCTTGTCCATCTGGGACTTGATCTCGAGGATGATGGTGTTCACCTCGTTCGAGGACTTGGTGATCCCGTTCATGCCGTTCTCGGTCTTCCGGGCGAGATCCATTCCCTTCCGGGAATAATCATTCGACTCCTGGACAAGAACCGATACCTGCTCGGCTTTGGTCGCAACCTGCTGGATGGTCTTCGAGAGATCCTCCATGGCTTTTAAGACCTCGTTGATGCCCTGGCTGCTCTCCTCGGCGTTTCCGCTCATTGCAGCGGAGTTCTTGGCAACCTGTCCCGAACCTGCCGACACCTCCTCGATGCTCGCATTCGCCTCTTCGGCACTTGCCGCGAGATCGCTGACCTGCTCGCTGACGATATTGAGGGCCTTCGAGACCTGGATACCGATGTTGTTGAGGGATTCCTTGAACTTCTTGTAATCACCGTGGACCTTGATGTCATCATTGAACCGGGCCTGGAAGTTCCCTTCTGCAAACTCCGATGACAGGCGCATCCCCTCATTCAATGGCCCCACAACATTATCCATGGTCTTGTTCAATCCGGCGATGATCTCCCAGTACCGGTTCTTGAACTTATCAGCATTTCCTCTCTTGCTGAGTTTTCCTTCCACCGCAGCAACGGAGAGCATATTCGACTCTTCGACGAGGGCATTGATGTTATCGATGCACTGGTTGAGGTTATTCTTGATTTTATTGAAGTCGCCGGCGTACGAGGTGGTGATCTTTTCCGGGAGGTCTCCCTTGCTGATGCGGTCCACGTATTCTGCTGCAACATTGAGGGGGTTGATCACTGAATCGAGGGTCTCGTTCAAACCTGTGACAAGGTGTGAGTAATCACCTTTCAGTTTTGCTGCATCTCCGCGAACGTCAAGGCGACCTTCGGCCGCTCCAACACTCACCGTTGCGACCTCGTCTGAAAATTGCTGAATCGTCTTGACCACTCCTCCAAATGCTTTGGTCACCTCGCTGATCTCATCTCCTCCTGTGGTCATGCCCGATCCCGTTTCAAGGGCTCTTGCTGCGGCATTGATCTCTCCCTCCATGACCTGGTTTCCAAGGTTCACGAGGTTCCCCATCCTCCTTGCAATAGATCGCCCGAACAGGATGGCAACAAGAGCGCCGATCGCGATACTTGCGACGAGGATGATGATAATCGCGTTCCGGATCCCGTCGATAGGACCGTTGAATTCAACAGGGTTGACACGTGCGACAAGGATCATGTCGGTGGGCGGGAAGTACTGGTAATACGCACGTGCATCCTTGCCTTCAAAGACATAATTTATCATGAGCGGTTTTTCCACTGCCTTATCCTTGTTCGCAATCATCTCCCTGATAAAGTCATATTGTTGTCCAAGATTCTGGCCTTCGAGAGTGGGGTGAATCGTTGCAATTCCCTCGCTGTTGACTGCGAAAATATACCCTGTTGTGCCGATCTTTATAGACTCGACTTCACTGGTGAGGGATGAAAAGAGGGTATCAAGGGAGGATCCGACAAAGAGCATACCGATGATCTCACCGGAGTTGCTCTTGATGGGTTCATATGCGACGAGATACGGCTGGCCCACTACATCTGCCATGCCATAATAGGTCTCGCCCTTTCCGATGACTGTATTGTATACCGCGTCAGAAGCGGGTGTCCCAAGCGCCCTTTTCCCGTCAGCTCCAATGACATTCGTCGAAACACGGATAGCCTGGTTTCCCACCTTCTGGAAGATCGTGGCCTTTGAACCGGTCATCTTCTCTATCGCATCAACCACCTCGAAATTGTTGTTGACGGTATACGTTCCTCTGGTTCCACCCGTTATAACAAGATTCCCATCGACTATCGCGGGAGTCCCGTATTCATAGAAGGTAAAATGGAGCACATTTAAGTCTCCCTTGATTTTTGTCTGGGAGAGCTCATATGTGCTGGCAGTCATCTTCTCAATGTCGCTGATCTGCACGGTTAAGAAGTTGTCGACCTGTTCGTTAATTGCGCTGCTGGAATTGAAATACGCGACCAGTCCGAGCAGGAGCGTCGGGACGATCACGAGGAGCATGCAGATGATCAGGATCTTCGTCCCGATCTTCATCCTGGAGAATCCTCCGGAAAACATTGACATGATGGTGTAGCCTCCTCTCTAATAGTGTTCATGTTGTACGATCAGTGATGCACCACTCTCATACAGGCACTCATAATGCACTGGAATTTCTCAATTGACTGGACTCAATGAGATTATTGAGAGAGATAATCGAAGTTTCCTTTTTAAGTATATAAAAGTTAGTCTCTTTCATCATCAAATCCAATAATTAAAATAGTTGCACATTAATGTGTGTAGTTAATAATTTTGAGTATTGAGGCATTTTAGTACCCACCGGTAATCGACATGGCAGACAGGGGGGATATCGATCGGATCAGGGAGCTCTTAAAGGAGCACCAGAAAGGGCTCACCATAGAGGAGGTGTCATCAAGCCTCTCTATCAACCGGAGCACGGCCTCTAAATATTTAAACTCGCTTGTCATGTCCGGGTCGGCCACTATCCGGAAACTCGGACCGGCAAAACTCTTCTACTTGCGGGAATGCCTTCCCCTCCAGCAGCTCCTTGACTGCACTTTTGACGGGGTGATTGTCCTTGATTCCGACCTTGTTGTCCAGGAAGTCAACGCAAATACCCTGGAATTCTTTGACGTTTTGGCTGAACAGGTGAAAGGGCAAAAGGTCATGGAGACCCCTCTCCGGCCGGTGTTCGATAATGATACCATGCAGGTGCTCAACGATCTCGCCGATACCGGGGAGACCATCATGGAGGGAAATCTCACCAGGGATCGTGAGACCTGGCACATACAGAGGAAGATCATCCCCATCATCTTCCAGTCAGGCACCCCCGGATCATGCATCATCTTCCGGCTCTCACATCCCGGAGGAAGATCCGTACCAGTCAGCCAGCCCATGGCTGTGTCTCCCGATCCCGCATATGTGAAAACGTGCAACCAGGTGTTCCAGATAACCACGCTGTTCCGGAGGTTCTCTATTAACCAGCTCTCCCGGGCTGCCGAGACCCTCAAAAGGATCAGGCAGGTCAAGGACGAACGTGAGCTCCGCGAGCTCCTGCAGGAAGAACTGCTCGTCATCGAGAATCTCCGGTTCCATCTCAACCTGGTTGAAGAATACCTTGGAGACGAGGTGAAAGCCCCTGACTGGTATACCCTTGAAAACATTCTCAACCAGGCTCTCAATGCCCGTCACCTTGCACATATCAGGTTCTTCTCCGATATCAGGGGGATTGAGATCTTCACGGACAGGGACTGCGGGAGAATCTTCCCCACACTTATCGAGAACTCCATCATCCACGGAAAAAAGGTCACCTCGATCAGGGTCACGTCGAAGGAGACAGTGGATGGCCTGTTGATCGTGTATTCAGATGATGGGGTGGGAATTCCTGACCAGGAGAAGGTAACGCTGTTTGAATGGGGCCATGGCATTCACCGGGCGCACTCCCTCTTCCTTTCCCGCCAGATGCTCGCAATCACCGACATCTCGATCAAGGAGACCGGGACTTATGGGAGAGGGGCGAGATTCGAGATCCTTGTTCCCGGAGGCAGGTGGAGGGCTACGGGAACAACACTTGAGTATAGTTAAGAACTCAACTATTTA
>DAWU01000007.1:0-8937 GCA_002506105.1 Methanolinea sp. UBA275
TTGTACTTGTCCTTGATGTAGTCCATACCGTAGTAGGTGTAGTCATCGAGGATGTTGTCGGTGTACGCAGCAGTTGCGTACTGGGTGAACCCGACACCGCCGGACATGTAGGAACCGAGCCAGATCTGGTCGAAGAGCATGGTTCCACCACCGACAACCTCAAGGGCTGCCTTGGCGGGGTCGTGCGGGTACTTCCGGTCGGTCTGGATCATGTCGGCGAAGTGGCCGAACTTGATGCCACCAGGCTCGTTCGGGCCACGGGCACGGCGGGCGGGCAGGATCTCTGCCATCTGGATCACACCAGCGTGCTTTGCAGCGAACGCGAGGTCGGCAGTTGCGGCTTCTCCGGCGCACATATGGTAGGCACCGATGAAGGACATACCGAGCTGCATCGCAGACCACCTGGAGGTGGTGCCTCCGTCACAGGTCCTTGAGACGATGGTCGGGATGTGGATTGCCTGCCAGAGGGACTTCCCTACAGCTGCCTTGAGCTGGGCGGCCTGCTTGGCGGGGAAGAGCTTCTCGATAGGCAGTACGAACTGGGGCTCCAGGTCGTCGGCCATCTCGTCGTCGCCGGTGAAGACCTTGACGTAACAGTCGTCCACGAGGCTCGGGTGGGTCTCGACCATGTGTTCCTGGACGACGGCTGCACCGGGCATTGCGTGGTTCAGCACGTGCAGGAACTCGTTGATAGTCTCGGGGGTCACTTCCTTGCCCAGACGCTTCTGCAGGGTCTGGTGGGCGAGGTCCATGTTGACGATGATCGTCCTGCGGATGTCGTCCCACATCTGCTGCATGGCAGCATTGTTGACGAAGTGCAGGTCGTCACCCTCGACAAAGACACCGGTGCCGGAGACCTCGTAGGTCATCAGCTGGCGCTGCCCGAGGGGGATACCGCCAATGTGGCAGCGGACGGGGTCGTACATCGAGATGCCGCGGGCCATTGCAGCGGCGTTCCCTGCCTTGACGAACTCCATCTTCCTCGGGGACTGCTTGAGACCCTCGCGGGCGAAGACGGTATTGGTGCTCTGGGGGTCCTCGGCGAACTTGCCGCGGAGGGCTTTCAGGAAGAGCTTCTGGGTTCTTTCAATCTTCTTTGCCATGTCAATCACTCCTCCGGACGGTAGCCATATTTGGTCCTGTTCGAGTGAACACGCTGGACGTATTCAACATACTCCGCGTCTGAGCGGAAGGCCGTCCCGACGAGCGAGTGGAACATGGTGGTGTGCGCCTTGAGCCACTTCTCGTCCATGGGCTTGCCGACCTTGACTTCCTTGTCCAGGGGCTCGGAGTTCTGGTTCTTCACGTACTTGACTACTCCGGACTTCTTGTCGAGGATGCGCCTCTGCATCATGTCGAACATCATCCCGTCTTCGTCAAGCCTGAGTGAGTGCCCGTGCACGGTCGAGCCGCGGACCCCTGTGCGGGCCGGGTCGAAGAGCTCGGTTCCCACGAGTTCCTTGGCGAGTTTCTCCAGGTCACGCTCGCGGCACTCCACGATCTGACGTCCGGACAGGGTTCCCGGGTCAACGCCACGGTACCTGTACGATGCGACGTAGGACCGCTGGTAGGGCTGGCACGGGGCGTTATACATGGAGTCTGCGAACTGGATGAACCTGATACGGTCTCCATGCTTTGCGCCGTCGATGGGGACTACCATCTTCCTGATTGGGCAGTCGGGCTCCTGCTGTTCGTTGAGCGGGGGGTGCATGGTCGGGTATGCTGCACCGGGGGCCTTGTGTCCCATAATCAGTACGATGTCCTCATCGGAGATGTCGCGGACCTTCTCCAGCTTCGTGCTGGGGTCCATCTGCTTCCGCCTGTTCTCGGCGATAGTAGAGGATCCGGGTCCATACTGTGGTTTATAAGCCATTGTTAAATCACTCCTTTGTTTTGATCAACCGCATTACTGCATGAATGACATCCGCCATCTTCTCCCGTGTGGGTGTCTGGCCGCGGGTTACTCCGCTGACAATGGCCATGACCGTTCCTTTTGTCTTTATTTTTTCGGGAGGGGGCATCACCAGGGCGGTCTTCACGCCCTCTTTTGCAAAATCCTCGAAGTCTACGGGAGACTGGGAAACCACGATCGCCCGGATATCACAGGCCTGGAGTATGAACCTGACCTTGTGCACCACGTGGGAACGGACATTTCCATGGTGGAGTATGGCGATCCTGTGTTTCTCAATCTGTTCGACCTCCTTCTCTGTCAGGCCGAAATACGCCCCGAGTACGCCGCCCGCGATATGCGGGGCGTCCGGAGGCACACCGGAGCCTGAGTTCAGGACCAGCGTGCTCACGTTGTACTCGATCCCCTGCTGACGAAGCGCTGAGGTAATATCGCACACGGGCTTGGTCACGTGGCGTCTTCCTGGTGACATACCCACCACGATGACATCGGGGTAGCGGCACTCGGAGATGGTTCCCCTCTGTGCAATCCCGCCGCCCTTTCCCATTCCCATGGCTTCCCGGCAGTCGACAACCTGGGTGACTCTTCCCATCGGCATGTTATTTCGTTCCCTGGAGGATGACAGGTCCGGACTTGCCCGGTTCCGCGAGCCCGATGATATCTTTATCCGCATCGGGTCCGTACTTGGCATAGTCCACGAGTGACGGCTCGGTCTTCATATACCGCCCTTCCTGGAGGTAGAACGAGAAGGTGGTAAACCCTTTCTCGCAGGCCTCCCGAATCGCGGGGATGAAATCCCTGTTTTCCAGCTCGAGCACGATAGTTCCCACGTGCACTTCAAGTTGCACGTCCTGTTCACCGATCTTGATGATCTTTCGCATGTCATGGATATTCCGCGATCCTTTTGCGGGGCCAACAGAGACAACGGCAGGGATGCGGGGGCCGTTTAATATGACTCTCCGCACGCCGCCCGTGGCAACTATCAGGTTTATGATCCGCTCGACCGTATCTGGATTGAGCAGCCGTTCTGTCACTACCCTTACCTGAGGATATTTGGCGTCAGTCATTCTATCTGTCTTATTCAGACACCCTTTGCAATCGCCTGCATCGGCTTCTTGAACACGTCAATCTGGCCGAAGGTGTCCTGGTAGACCTTGGCGGTCTGCTCGGGGCCGAACATCTGGGTTCCGGCATCAAGCGCACAGGCAACGCACACGCACGGGATTGCCATGCCGGCAGCATGCCGGGTCACGACGTGGTTTCCGTTGAACACACCGGGGCCGCCGCCACCGTAGATCGAGTGGCTGAAGAAGGAGAACCCGACGGCTGTTCCCATTACACGGCCGTAGTCAGCGCTGACGAGTCCGGTCTCGTGCTCAAGCAGGTCGTTGAAGTACAGCAGCACAGAGGAAACCGCCTGGGCGAACCGTCCGGCACCACAGTTAACCATGGTGGCTGCCATGGTTCCCGCGGATGCATAGGCGTTCCACATCATGGGGTCTTTCGTCTCGTAGAAGACGTATCCGCTCTTGCCCTTCTTTCCGGCCTTGATGACCTTGTCTTCAATTGCCCTCTCTACGAGGCTCTGGACAACGGTTCCGATGGTTCCGGTCTTGCCGTTTGCCTTTACGAGGTCATAGACCATGTTGTTGGCATTCAGTCCCTGGAACGCGTAAACCAGCAGCTGGGCACGCTCGAAGGGTCCGATCGCGGCTCCCATCTCGAACTCTCCGGCCTGTTCGAAGGTGTTGGAGAGTGCGCAGGTCTGCATGGCGTTCCGGTGGGTCATCATGGCCACAGTGTTGGCCGGGATGTTGCGGAGTGCATAGCCGAGACCTTCGTTGTTCTGGGGGATGGACAGGACCGAGATGATGTTTCCACCCTGCATGTCCATGGTCACAGGGTAGGAACCCCAGACTGCGGACTTGACATAGGGGGCATCCCACATTCCAACCTTGTACTGGTCTATGAGTGCCTGGGTCGTTGCTGCGGCAACTGCGGTTGCTGTTGCGTCGTAGGTTGCGGCTGCCCGCAGGCGGGCGCTCGGGACCTCGACGAGGAGCATCTTTCCGCCACCGACCTTGGTGATGTTGGTGTCGTCGCCCTTCGCTACCGAAACTAAATCCGCAATCTTTGCGGAGAGTGCATCGGCATCCTTGACGCAGTCAACCTTGACAGCTCTTCCAAGGATCTGGTTTTGCTTTCCTCCCATGGCTCCGGTCTTGATCGAGTTGTCAAGTCCGGCCAGGTTCACGGCGACAGTCCTCTTGGTGAGGTCGATCAGCTTCAGCACTCCCTCATTGGTCAGGGGGCTGATCTTGTCAAGGGCTACACCGCTCTTGAGCAGCTTGCCGTTGTCGTCGTATAAATCGCAGGTGTCTTTATATTTCGCCATAATTATCCTCTTTTTTCTTGAGAAATTCGGCCACGATACAATACAATAACTGAACGAAAGCGTACGCTACTAGGTACACTGATGGTGGATGATGGTGACTACTGCACGTCCCCTCACGGGACATTCTACTATACCTATTGTCTTCATAAAAGGTTTCCGATTTTAATCCGCGATTCAGTTTTATAATAAAATATAAATAATTTACTATTTTAGGGAAAAAGTTCAAATATTACAGGGATTATTAATTTCTCTTTTTTAACCCATATTAAAAACTTTGAAAAAAGTGTTATTTTATTTGTTATTTTTTTAAAATTTTTATGAAAATCTGGTGCGCTCTCTGGTTAAAAAAAAAAATTAGTTCCTGAGATGTAACTTCCCGTACACGATCTGGCCCTTTCTCTTGGGGTGCCTCTCGCCGGTATCGCCGTAAAAGAGTGAAAACTTTGCGTTCTCTCCGTCCACCTCAAGATCCTCGTCCTGGACATACTTGAATCCGGGCATCATCACGTCAATGCCGCCATAGACAAAGATCTCTCCCCCGACCATCTGGCCCCCAACCTTGCTCGGGGCATTGCCCTTGATGATGATCTTTCCGCCTTCCATGTGGGTGCCCACATGGACATCGGTGTTTCCGTGCACGATGATGGTTCCGCCGTTCATGAAGTAGCCGATATCGCTCCCCGCGTTACCCTTGACGCGGATCACGCCACCCTGCATGCCTCTCCAGTCACCCCGGTAGGCCGCACCCAGGTAGTTTCCGGCATTCCCTTCAATGACGAATTCCCCGCCTTTCATACCGATGCCCGCAAATGCGTCAACATTTCCCTTCACGAGGAGTTTTCCGCCCTGCATCCAGGCACCGGTATACATGTCGGGATTATCTTCGATGACAATCTCGCCGGCGGTCATCTTCATGCCGATGTACTTCACCCTGCTCACATTGCCCTTGACCACGATACGTGTGTCAGCGGCAGTCGCCCCGCCTTCCCCGGAGACCTCGAAGTACTTCCCGAGTGTGAACTGGTCGCGGCCCTCGAAGGCATGGAGGGCAGCGATCTCGCTTGCTTTCTTCCCGGAAAAATTGTCAGGGGTGATGGTGTCCGCCTCAAGGTAGAGAGTGGGCTGGTTTTTAATGGTTAATGTTACCGTCTCCATTGCTTCACCTCATCATCATGTGGCATCCACTTCAATCACGTAAGGGTTCGGCACAAAGTGCTTTGAGACATCATAATTGGCCTGCGTGACACTGTAGTAGCGAAGGAACTTGTCCTTGATGTCCCGCATCACCTGCGGATTCTCGTTCACCTTGGCATGGACCCATAGTGTCCGCTTGTTCCCGTTGTTGACGACCTCGCCGTCGATTACAACCGGGACACCGGTCTTCATAACATAGGCAGCCCGCGAGAATGCCTTCTCGATATCGTCAGGCTTGTGCGGTTTCTGGGGGTTGAAATCGTACACGACTACGTCCGCATCCATGCCGGGCTTAAGCCCGCCGTAGATGCTGGACATTCCCAGTGCCTTGGCGGGCCCGGCCCTGGTCATCATGGCAATCTCGTAGAGGTCGAGCTCACGCTCGATGCCAGCGAGATGGGTGGCTTCGACCATCTTGGCACTGTGCTTGAATGTGTCGATCCGCTCCTTTCTGGCCTCGGCACTCATCAGCCACTTGATGATACGGGGATACCTGATGAATGGCCCTGCATTCGGGTGGTCGGTGGTGATGAAACAACGCATGAGATCCTTGGCAAAGAGCGCCAGTTCGAGCCCGATTGCCCACTGTATCTCGCAGACCTTGATGTCAGGGCTGTAGACATAGGGGACGATACCTGCGGCGGTCTCGAGTTCCACGTCTACATTGGCCCATTTCAGGTGGTTGAGCTCGGTGAGGTGGTGCTCGAACGGGCCGTCGGCGGTCATCGTCGTGGTCTCGTCGAGCGTCACACAACCGGTGTCCACGGTGACGTTCTTCTGCGTGTTAACATAGTCCATCACTTCTTTGCTCTTCGACTCGAAGTTGCCCCAGTTGTCTCCTCCGTAGGAGTGGAACTGGAGGTGCGTTGAGTGGAGCACCTGCTCGCGGCCGAACTTGTTCTTTGGCTTGAACTTCTCGGCAAGTTTGAGGGTATCGAGCGTCACGGTGTAGTTGCCCGGGTTTCCGAGGCTGTTCTGGTGGATGTGGACGGAGTGCGGGAGACCGAGGTACTCATTCGCCTCAATCAGCCCGGTCACGATCTCCGAGGGAGTAATGTCAAAGTAGGGGACCGGGTCGTCGATAGTAAGGCAGTTCAAGCCCCATCCCCATGCCTCTGTCCCGCCCGGGTTCACGACCTTGACCCCGAATCCCTTCGTCACATCAAGGAGCCAGGAGATGTATGCCGCGGTGTTCTCGATCTCCTTGTTCTTCAAGTATTCCAGCACGAACCAGTTGTTCCCGAAGACGGGGAGTGCACCCTCATCGATGATGGGGGTATCCTTGATCTCTTCGTGAACATGGCGTGCAAAGAGCGGGGGCATCGCTGCTTCGATGGCAGTGGTATACCCCATGCGGGCATACTCGTACCCCGTCTTGAACGTGGTGGGGATAGAGAATCCGCCTGCCATGCGCTTCCCGGCACTCTTTGGGGTGTACGTAAAGAGCTTGTCTTCAGGGCGGTAGTTCCTTCCCTCGTTGACCTTGGGGCCTGCAATGTGCGCATGGATTTCCACGGCACCGGCCATAACGGCCTTTCCGCTGGCATCGATGGTCTTGGCTTTGGAGGAGATGTCACTGCTCTTGACGATCTTGCCGTCTTTCACGGCAATGTCGGCCTTGTCGCCCTTGATCCCCTGCGTGGGATCGAAGACAAAGCCATTCTTGATCAGGAACTCTGTCATTTACTTTCCTCCTATGAGCTGGTCAAGGCGCGTGTTCACCCGCGTCAGGAACTCCACATCAGTGAGCACACCTTCTGGCGGGTCCACTACTTTCCGTGCATCGATAGGAACGTTGTCCATGCGATAGCAGTTCCCGCCAACCTCGACGCCGACGAATGCAACCGGGACGTGGAGTTTCGAGATCTCGCTGGTGGGTGTGATGTGAGGGTCTACACAGACTGAGGGGAGTTTCGCGATCTTTCTTACAGAGCTGATCGGGAAATGTGCACCGGGGTCGCTCCCAAGCACAAACACTGCATCGACCTCATCCCTGCGGAGGAGGTCATTTGAGGTAGTTTCTCCGGGATTGTACCGGGCGAAGCCGCGGGAGAGGTCCACAGCGTAAGGGAACCCAAACTGCCATCCCAGGACCTGGCCTGAGCCGGTGACATTGTAGTGGCCACGCATGGGCATGATGCTGAACTTCGTGAACTCATTTAAATCCTTTGTCAGCATGATGGCGGCGTCGATGTTGTGGTTCTTCGAGAGCGACTGGGTGACACCCATGCCGAAGAAGATGATCCCGAACCGTCCGCTCTTCAGGACTTCTGCGACTTCGATAATTTTCTCCCTTGGAATACCTGCAACAGTCTCGGGGAGCGGCTCATTCCGGAGTGCAACCCTGAGTGCCGAGAGGAGTTCGTAATCCCGGCCCTGCTCCACCTTGAAGTGGTAATCTGCCATCTTCGCGGTGTCGCTGTCCCTGGGATCGACTACGATCATCTTGCGGTTCTTGTGACCCTTGTTGGTAAAGTATCCACGGGGGAATATGGAGTACCTGGACTGGTGCCTCGGGTGAGCGTGACACGGATTGCATCCCCAGAAGATGATGCGATCGGCACGATTCTTGATCTCACCAAGCGTGCAACTTGGAATGCCAACATCCTGCACTGCAATAAGGGTAGTACCATGGCATACTGTTGCAGTGTTGTCAACAATCGCCCCCGACTTCTCTGCAATTTCATGCCCTATGCTCTGGGCTTCACAGCTGGTGGAACTCCAACCGTACATCAGGGGCTTTCTTGCCTTGTAGAACATCCTGGCGGTGAAATCCACAGCTTCGTCGTAAGAGACTTCCTTGTAACTGCCGTCAGGCTGCTGCATGCGGGGCTTGGTCACCCTGCCTGCAGCCTGGGCATGCATGAACTTCTCTGCCCCTATGGCACAGGCGTTATAAATATCTTCTATCTTCTTCCCATCGTCTGACACGACGACCTCCAGGTCGTCGCACAGGGTTCCGCAGAATGGACAGATAACATCAGTCACTGATTTGGACATCAGGCTTCACCCCTGCATTTCTTCTGAACGAGCTGAACGGAACTGAACACAGGCTCGTTCATCGCAATCTCTACTTCAACAGGGGTACCTTTAAAAGTAGGCATCCCGGTAGAGTAGGTGTTCGGGTTGACCACCGAATTAGCCCAGGGTCCCATGGGGATGTAGGCAAGGCCGGGGTGGGGGCCTTGTGTTGCTTCCACAGCCTTCACAACAACATCACCATATTTGCTGGTGACCCGGACGTTCGTCCCTCTCCAGGCGCCGAGCTTCTTCAGGTCTGACGGGTCCATCTCAATGATCCCGCAGGCTTTGGTGTAGGCGTCTTTCTCCTTTCCGCCTTCCATGGCCACTCCCTGCTGGATGGAGCGGCCGGAAATCAGGTTAAGTGCAATTTTGGCCAATGACTATCCCTCTCTTGATGCCCGAGCTCTTATCACGG
>DAWU01000007.1:8971-25250 GCA_002506105.1 Methanolinea sp. UBA275
GGCCAGGAGGGGTGACGGTCTCAATCACCGCCCTGGCCAATGCTGGTCCTTTACTTAATGCCCGAACTCTTTTAACGGGCTTGGGCCAAGACTGGTCACAGTGTCAACCACGTCTTTTACAACCACTGCCCACTTGGCCCCCTCGGATGCAGACACAAAGGTCATTCGCAGCCGCTTGTCTTCGAGCCCCATGTTCTTTAAGAGACTCTTCATTATAAACATCCGTTTCGCGGCTTTGTAATTACCCTCAAGGTAGTGACAGTCGCCGAAGTGGCAGCCAGAGACTAGCACCCCGTCAGCCCCGTCAACGAAGGCCTTCATGATGAAGAGGGGGTCCACCCTCCCAGTGCACATGAGCCTGACAATACGGATGTCAGGGGGATACTGGGTACGGGCGCTCCCTGCCAGGTCTGCACCTGCATACGAGCACCAGTTGCACACAATACCGAGGATCTGGGGTTTCCAATCCTTCTCTGCCATTTACTGCTCACCTCCAAGGAGGAATGCATCTATCTGTGCGACAACTTGCGGGGTTGCAAAGTGCTGCATCCATATCGCACCACCAGGACAGAATCCTCCGCAGGTACCGCAACCCTTGCACTTGGCCTCGGTGACCTGCATGACTTTCCGTCCGTCCTTCTCTACGAGAGCGAGAGCCGAGTAGGGGCAGAGGTTGACACACATGCCGCATCCGGCACATTTCTCCTCGATACACTGGGCGAAATACGGTTCAAGTTCCACCTCTCCAATGTGGATGGGGATACTCGCAGCTGACGCAGCACCCTCTGCGGATGCCACAGTGTCAGGGATATCCTTCGGACCCTGGCAGACACCAGCGAGGAAAACCCCCGCAGTGGTCGTCCCGCACGGGTTGAGTTTCGGGTGAGCTTCAAGGAGCCATCCGTCCATCGACTTGGATACGCCGAAGAGTTTTCTCGTCCTGTCGGTATCCTCTGATGGCTGAACTGCTGCTGCAAGGACCACCATGTCCACTTCGAGACTTATCGGGCGGTTGAGGAGGGTATCCTCAGCGTTGATGACGAGGTTCTTGGTATCGGGGTTCTCAAGGATGTTGGCGACCCGTCCACGCATGAACTTTGCACCCTCATCCTGGATGCGGTAGTAGAATTCCTCGTACATCTTCCCGAACGAACGTATGTCCATGTAGAAGATATAGGGCTGGACACCAGGGATCTTCTCGATGATCTGGTGGGCGTGCTTCAGGGAATACATGCAGCAGAACCGGGAGCAGTATGGCATCCCGACACCAGTATTGTCACGGGACCCGGCGCAGAGCAGGAACGCCACCTTCTTCGGGGTCACTCCGTCGCTCGGGCGGACCAGGTGGCCTCCGGTGGGTCCGGACGCACAGATGAGGCGCTCGAATTCCAGGCTGTTGACAACGTTCTCGTACTTGTTGTATCCCCATTCCTCCTTCTTCTCGATGGGGAACATGTCGTACCCAAGCGCCAGTACGGCGGTACCAACCTTGACCTTGACAAGTTCATCCTTCATCTCGAGATCGATGGCCTTCTTATCGCCGCAGGCATCAACGCACAGGCCGCACTTGACGCAGCTGTCGAAGTCCACGGTGTAGATAAGCGGTACCACCTGGGGGTGGTAGATATAGATGGCTTTCCGGGGTTTCATCCCCATCTCGAAGGGGTTCGGCTTGATGACAGGGCAGACAACGTCACAGTCGCCGCACCCGTTGCAGCCGCCTCCCACGATGCCTTTTGCCTCTGCCTCTGCAGGCGTGAGCACTCCCCGGGCCTTCCGCCGGATGGTCACGTCGAAGTTGCCGATGTAACCCTCAACAGCATCGACTTCAGCATAGGTCATCAGCTCGATGTTTGCAGCCCTCCCTACGTCCACCATCTTCGGGGTGAGAATGCACTGCGAGCAGTCGAGGGTCGGGAACGTCTTGTCGAGTTGTGACATGCGCCCGCCGATGGTCGGGTTCTTCTCGATAAGGTAGGTCTTGATTCCTGCATTTGCAAGGTCGAGTGCGGCCTGCATCCCGGCGATTCCGGCGCCGACCACCATGGCGGCCTTCTCCACCGGCACGCTCTTCGGTATCAGATCCTGAAGGAGCGAAGCCTTTGCAACTGCAATGCGGATAGCATCCTGCGCTTTTGCGGTTGCACCCTCGCGGTCATGCATGTGCACCCAGGACCCCTGTTCACGGATATTAGCCATCTCAAAGCGGAATGGGTTCAGTCCGCCCATTTTGGTTGCCATCCTGAAGGTGGGTTCGTGAAGACGGGGGGAGCAGGCGGCCACGACTATGCCGGTGAGTTTGTGCTCCTTGATATCGGTCTCGATCTTCTTCTGGCCTGGTGTGGAGCACATGTACTGGTAATTGTCCACGTGGGCGACGTTCTTGAGAGTCTTGGCGTACTCCTGTACTGCGGGGATATCTATAGAACCCGCAATGTTAGTACCACAGTGGCATATATATACGCCAACCCGGGCTTCTTTTGCCAGGGACTTCTCAGGGGATACTGCAGGGGCTGCTGCATGTGCAGGTGCCTTTGCAGTTGACTTTGCAGCCGCAGGTTTTTTGGTCTCTTTCTTTGCAGCAGGCTCTTTCTTGGTTCTCTTTTCAGCCATTATTCAGACCTCCATCAAAGCACCTTTGCAAGGAACGGTTCGCAGCTGATACCATGGAGGTCCAGTGCGAGTTCCTGGGGAGTCATTCCCTGGGCAAGGCCCAGCAGTTCACAGTAGTGGAGAACCGGAAGGTTGTAACTCACGCCGAATTTCTCCTGGATCTCTATCTGGCCGCGGTCGAACTGGAGCTGGCAGAACGGACAGACCTCGGTAAGAGCGTCGACCTTGGCCTCCTTCAGGTTGATCAGTTTCTCGTTTGTGATATCGAGTGAATGGACCAGGTCGTAGCCACGGACACCGCCACCGGCACCGCAGCAGAGCATCTTGTTCCTGTATTCAACAGGTTCTGCTCCAAGGGCAGCCACCATCTCTTCCATCCAGACGGGGTGTTCGGTGGTGCCGAAGTGACGTTCCTTCCTTGGTTTCATCAGGTGGCAGCCATAGTGAACCGCAATCCGGGTTCCGGTGAGGGGAACTTTCACGCTGTCGCGTATCTTCTGAACGCCGACAATCTCGGGATCATAGAAGAGTTCCGCCAGGTGCCACACATCGATGGTTCCCTTGAACTCCATATCGATGCCTTTCAGCACCTCGTTTACACCATCGCGAAGCTCCTTGTTATGCTTGAGCTTGTGGTTCACTTCCCAGATCGACTTGTAGCAGCCATTGCAAATAAGTGCAATATCCTTTTTCATCTGTTCTGCAAGTACAAGGTTCCGGGCAGCCATTGCATACCATACATTCAGATCAATCGACCCGAAGGCACCGGGAGCAGGGCAGCAGCTTCCCCCTTCAAGGTCGAGGAGCTTGATGCCCAATTTCTCAGCAGTTTTGTATGATGCCGACTCAGCCCCGGGATATCTGTTCGGGGCGATACAGCCCAGGAAGAATGCATATTCACGCATGGTTTCATCCCTCCCTTTCTTTTACTATACGGTCGGCGTTCTTTTTCAACTCAAAATAATCCAGGATATACTGGATTCCCTTGATGTATTGGGGATGCCGGTGCGTGGTCGGCGGATCAGGGTGCATACCGAGTTTCTTCCGGGCAGCCCTGTTCACGTCATTATTGGGGACACCATGGCCGGTGGTGTAAATGGCCTGCACGGTCTTTAAGAAATTGACCGGGATGATGTCCCTCTTGAACGCGAGGTTCCGCATCGCCATGATGACGTCAGTCGGAGCAATGTCCCTCGGGCAGCGATCGGTGCAGCTGTAGCAGGTGGTGCACAGCCAAAGGTCCGGGTCGGTCAGAGCCTCATCCTCGAGACCGAGGAGAGACCTCCTGACAAACTTCCGGATGCGGTAGGAACTGCGTGGTGCGGAGGGGCAGGACGCAGTGCAGGTCCCGCACTGGAAGCACATGTGCGGGATGGTCATTGAGATCTTCTCTACGGTCTTGGTAAACTCTGGATGGCGCTCATCTTCGTAGAGACGGGTGTCAGCGAGTTTTTTCTCGAGTGCTTCAGGGTATCCTTTCGTTCTGGCCATGTATGTCCCTCACGCCTTCTCCATCATCTTGAGCTGTACGCTCCCGGCGGTATCCTCTTTTACTTTGGAGGTTCTTGGGGTGCACAATTTTTCCTTGATCTTATTGAAGAGGTCGGTCTCCTTGCCCTTCATACGGATGCCGGTCCGGTGCAGCCGGATGATGTCCTCACCGGGGCAGGCATTCACGCAGGCACCGCAGAGGATGCAGTAATCCTTGTTGACGGCAATGGTCGCCTCGATCTTCCCTTTCATATCACTTGCCTTCTGGGGGGTTGGCAGGTAGATGGCATTTGCCGGGCACACCTCGACACAGGTGGAGCATCCACCGGGGCACTTCTCGGGGAAGAATTCGATGTCTCCCTCAAAGAGTTTCTCGACGGTGATAGCCTCGTCCGGACAGTTCCGGGAGCACCAGGTACAGGTGCAGCACATCTTCTGGTCGATATCGACCGCGCCGGGGAGTTTCTTGCCTTCGATGACCTCTCTCTCGACGGTGATACATTCTTCAGGACAGAGTTCTACGCACACCTTGCAGGCATCGCAGCGTGTCTCGTCCCAGACGACCTCTCCTTCGACCTTCCCCGCTTCAGCAGAAAATGCCTTGTGCTTGACGGTGATGGCCGGGCAGACCGCCCCGCAGATACCGCAGAGCGAGCACTTCTCATCGTCAACCTTAAATGTGGTCTTGCTCCTCAGAGCTTCCTGACGCTCCTTTGCGCCTTCCTTCGCACCCTCATACTCAGGGACGTCCCTGACGATGGCCTCGCGGGGGCATACCTCTTCACAGATCGTGCAACGGGTACACTTCTCATCGTCGATGTCGGCTACCATATCGTATTGCGGGAATCCTTCCTTTTCGATAATGGGAAGTCGTTCTTCTCCGTCAATCTTCAGGGTCAGGGCATTGAACGGGCACATAATCACGCAGACGCCGCAATATGAGCACTTGGTCTCATCAATATCGATGGGCGCTGCATAGCCGACTGCTCCACGCCGTGTTGCACCAACAAGGCCGATCACGATTGCCTCCTCGGGGCAGGCTTCGACGCAGATGCCACACCCGGTGCATACTTCTGAGTTGAGCACCAGGTTGTTTACCTGCTGGAGAAGTCTTTGCTCGCAGATGACGTTCATGCCATCCCGTGTCTTCTTAAATTTTGGAAACAGTGTCATGGGTATCCTCACTATTCTCCTGTAGTCACACGTTCATACCTTTGCCTCTGAGGGTACTGCTCCACGACCTGCCAGCCGAATCACATCGTACGGGCAGGCTTCGACGCACACTCCACATCCGGCGCACAATTCTGACTTAAAATCGAGAATCATGGCTTTTCCGTGCTTCACCTTGTAGATCTTCTCGTTCGTTGCGGGATCTATGGTGAAGAGTTCGAGCGCATCGACAGGGCATGCCACCACACAGTTGTTGCAACCGGTACAACGGTCCATGTTCACGTGTAATGCAAATGCCATTGGTTTTCACGCACCAGTTTTCAATCGATTCAAAAATCGACTAAAAAACAATAGTTAATGTGTATACATAAACCTGTCTGATTTTCATCGAGAACAGGCTGAAATCGGCTCAATTTTGTTAATATAAAATAATTAATAATTCTTTTTTTTAACGCCTTCCAATCAAAAAAGCCCGTAAAATGCTGCGTTTTGGCATCGAAAAACATCGAAAAAGTCAAATAAAAATGTTTATATCTGTAGTTACTATGAGTAACGGAAATCTTTATCTATTCCCGATTCAGCGCCTGCACACCTTCATACCCGATTCTGGAAGGAGTGGCGGAAATTTTTTCCTGGTAACAATTCCGGAGCAACACTCTGATCCTGCAGGCAAATTTAGAAAATTTCTTCTGCCATCATCATGGTACACACTTCTCAAAAGAGGATACACACATGGAATTGAACGGGGTTACCATCGACAACACCTACGCCGAGGCGTTCCCAACCTGGATCGCCCGCATCATCATCACCGCAGTGACATGGGAATGGGCGTATAAGGCCGCGACAGAAGCAACCGGTTTTGCCACATCGGCTATCGGCTGCCCATGCGAAGCCGGAATTGAAAAAAGGCTCACAATCAATGAGACGCCAGACGGGAGGCCTGGATATTCTATTCTCATATGTGCCCCCAAGAAGAAGCTCAAAGAGCAGGTTGTGGAGAGGCTGGCGGAATGTGTACTGACAGCACCCACCACGGCCGTGTTCAATGGTCTTCCAACCGCTGAAGAGAAGATCCCGGTCAAGCTTCACTTCTTTGGTGACGGGTATGAATACCAGAAAGAGGTTGGCGGCCGCAAATGCTGGGTCATACCTATCATGGAAGGAGAATATGTGGGTGAGGAGGAATTCGGGATAGTGAAGGGGGTCGCGGGAGGCAACTTCTTCGTCATGGGTGAGAACCAGATGGCCGCGCTGATGGGTGCAAAGGCTGCTTCGAACGCCATTGCAGATGTTGATGGCGTGATCACCAGTTTCCCCGGTGGCGTGGTTGCGAGCGGGTCAAAGGTGGGATCAAACAAATACAAGTTCATGGTTGCCAGCACCAATGAGAAGTACTGTCCCACGCTCCGGGAGAAAGTCCCTGACACCAACGTTCCTGCCGGGGTAACAGCAGTGTACGAGATCGTCATTGACGGGCTTGACGAAAAGGCAGTCGCTGAAGCGATGGCGCGGGGAATCAAGGCGGCCGTCAAGGTCCCTGGAGTGAAGTTTATCAGTGCCGGGAACTTCGGCGGCAACCTGGGACCCTTCAAGATTGATCTCCACAAGATTCTCTGATCCCTCTTTTTTTTTAGTCCGCCCTGTGCTCGGATCGATTTGTATAAATATTTGTTACCGGATAATTTGTTCACGAAATTTTCGGCAACAAAATCAATGGGAATAATTATGAAATCCCGGCAAAAAACGACTGATGCCTGTTACTCACCAGGGAGCCTGGATCTTTTAAAAGAACCTGGCGTGTTGAATAGAGTGCTCTCTGATGTACTGGTTCCCGTGCGAATATCGTATCGGCACAGTGGAAGTCTTTGGGACCCTGAAGGTATCCAATGACCAGTATTGATGAGAACCCTCAGCCATGGCTCCCTGATCCCTACATCATCCGCTACCCCAGGATTGTCGCTGTCAGTGACCGTGATGGGCGGAATGTGGAACTGGTTGAATTTTTTGAGTGCACCGGGGGAGCCATGTGGGCCCGCCTTCACTACGCGAAAAGCCCCCTGGTCCGTTCAGTCAGGACAGTTGCGTCGAGTTCCCGTTATCTCCTGAACCCGGGTCACATCAACCTTGATCTGGAAGGATCACGGTTTCCCGCAGGTATCTGCGGGGTAGAGGTGGACGAGAGCGAGATTGCGATATCCTACATTGGTCTTGGTGGTGGCGGGGTGGGGGCTTCAGGATGCCGGTCTCTCGCAGGGGGCGTAATAAGGACGGAATGCGATCCCTGCGGGGGAGGAAAGAAGGCGGGTGCAACCATCTGGCTTCCCCGCCGGGAACGTATTCTGATTGGCGTGGATGATACAGATACCCCAGAGGAGGGCGCGACCTGGACCCTGTCGCATAACATTGCGAAGGCGGTTGAGACCCCGGAATCCTGCTACCTCTCCCATACTATAGTTCAGCTCTTTCCGGTTCCCTACCGCACCAAGAATTGTGTGGCGGTGGTCTGTGAATTTGCGACCACGGATCCCGCGGGGCTGATCAGGTCTTTCCAGGCGCTCCTTGAGCGTTATACCCTCTCCGAGAAGACGGGAATGGCCGTCTATGCAGGATTCGATCCATCTGACCTGGAAGAATACGGATGGGCCGTCAAGAGGGGTGAAGTGAATCCCGAACGCCTCTCCGCACTTGAGGGAGGCAATTTACAGTGTCTTATCAAGGGGAGGGGTATCATAGGTGCAGTCGCAGCGATCCCCTTCTACACCCGTTATGAGGAGGCGCTTTTGTTATGCGATGGAAAACGCTGAAAGCCACTCTGCTCGCAGGGGGAAGTGCCCGGCTGGAAGGCGAGCCTGCAGAAGGGTATATCTCATCATCCACCGCGGGACCCGGTGCTGGAGGGCAGGGGTCGGTCTTCTTCTCCCGGGGAGGAAAGCAGGTTCGCCTGTCTCTTGATCAGGGGAGCGATATCCGGATCGTGCACCTTGGGATGGGAAAGGCGCAGCTCTTTATTGAAGGGATTGCAATCGACGGGCGACTCGAGCCGGTTGCCCTTCACTGTCCAAGGCAGGCCTATCTCACGGTGAGCAGCGGGTGTATCTTTTCCTGCAGGTACTGCGAGGTCCCGAACAATCCATCGAGGAGAAAAACCATCGATGAGATTGTGACAATGGTCGAAGGAATTTCTGACTCGATTGATGCCATCTCCCTCACGAGTGGAGTGATGGGAAGCGTTGATGAGGAGGAGGAATATGTACTCGAGGTTGTGCGAAGCCTTTCTCATCTTGGTATCCCAATCGGGGTCTCTATTTACCCCGCTGAAAAAACACCGGAGCGGCTCCATGAAGTTGGCGTGGCTGAGGTGAAATTCAACGTCGAGACAGCAACAAAAGATCTCTTTACCCACATGTGTCCCGGGCTCTCCTGGAATGCGATGTGGCGGGCGCTCGAACAATCCGTCCCGCTTTTCGGGAAAAATCACGTCTTCTCAAACCTGATCATCGGCCTTGGTGAGACAGACAAGGAAGCAGCGGAATGCATCGGGGATCTCACCAGGGAAGGAGTAATCCCTGTCGTCAGGCCCCTCTCTCCTGCATCAGGATGCAATGAGTTCCAGAGGCCTTCAAAGGAACGGATCCTGAAGATCCATGCCATTCACGAAAAAGCTCTCAAAGATGCAGGTCTTGATCCTGCACAGGCAAAGACGATGTGTATCGCCTGTACGGGGTGTGACCTTGTTCCAGGGAGGGACTGATCAATGAACGGGCACGAAGCGCTTGCACGGGCAATCCTGAACGCGACCGACAGGGTATACACCGTTCCCGGGTATCCCATCACGGAGATCGGAGCACAGACCGGTGCCGAGATGGTCATAAACGAGAAAACGGGGCTTGAGTATGCCCTGGGAGACTCCCTTTCAGGGAGGCGTGCGGCCCTCATTATAAAGAATGTCGGGGTCAATGCCTGCGTGGATCCTCTCCTTCAGGCAACTGCCCAGGGTCTTGTTGCCGGGGTCCTGCTTGTGGTTGGCGACGATCCGGATGCAGTGGGATCCCAGACCTCGCAGGATACGAGGATTATCGGAGAACTTGCCGAGATACCGGTGATAGAGCCGGGTAAAGACAACTGTTTCAGGGCGGTCGAGGCTGCCCTCCTCGCCTCTGAGGAGTTTTCCCGTGTGGCCATGCTGAGGGTAACCCCCCGATTCCTTGATGGAGAGGTTACAGATACACCTGTGGCACGAATTGATGGGAGGGGACGTTTGTCAGACCGGAGTTACACGATGCACGGAAGGGTAACTGCATCGAGGGTCCTTTTCAGGAAGATGCAGGAATGGTCGGACGCGTCGCCCCTCAACATATGGGGGAGCGAACCCGCCGGTGTAGGACCGGGTCTGGGGCCTACAAGGGTGGTGACGGTCTTTCCGCCACCTGCGAAGGCCGCAGGGTATACCGTGATTCACGAGGAAGGTCTCCCCTTCACATCAGACCACTGCAGGCACACGTTCCTTCCCGATAATGAAGGCACATCCTCGCCGCAGACACTGGAGGAACGCGGATATTTCCGGACATTCTGCCGGGAATGCCCGTTTAAGCATGTAATAGCATTCATGCAGGAAATAGGAATCCGGCCTGTCTGCGATGCGGGGTGCGTCGTGCTCGCCATGAATCCCCCTTACGAAATTGGAGTGGCGAGCTACGGGATGGGCTCGAGTATTGCGGTTGCGGCAAGAAGCACAGGGGTGGCACTCACCGGTGATTACGCGTTCATGCACAGTGGGATCAATGCACTCATGGACGTGTATGAGAAGGGGCTCCCACTCCTTTGCGTGATTCTGGACAACAGGTGTGCGGCCATGACGGGGAAACAACCCGCGCTCCCGCTCGATCGCTATATCGGGTGGGCAAACCCGCATTATGTGCCCGTGCATGCAAAGAAGGAAATTCAGCACCTTCTGGAGACTGCGGCAAAGCCCGGAGTGATTGTGATCAGGGGAACATGCCCGGAGGGGCAGGAACATGAAATCGTGGCATATCGAGATATGTGATGTGACTCTTCGCGACGGTGAGCAGACACCAGGGGTCTCCTTCACCTGCGAGGAAAAGTCAAGAATTGCAGAAATGCTGGACAGGATAGGTGTTGAAGTGATAGAGGCCGGTTTCCCGGCAACTTCTCCCTATGAGAAACGCTG
Source organism: Methanolinea sp. UBA275 (assembly GCA_002506105.1). Lineage (GTDB taxonomy): Archaea > Halobacteriota > Methanomicrobia > Methanomicrobiales > Methanospirillaceae > Methanolinea_A. The sequence continues at coordinate 19,434 of DAWU01000007.1, forward strand.
TGTGAGTGCAGTCGCATCACTCGGACTTGACGCACGGGTATGCTGCCTTGCGAGGGCACGGCAGGGTGACGTGGATGCAGCCATCGATGCAGGTGTGGACATGGTGAGTATCTTCATGCCAACATCGGAGCTGCATATCCGTCACAAATTCCATGCTCCGAGAGAAAAGGTACTTGATGATGCGCTCGCGATGGTGGATTATACACATGATCACGGGCTCGAGGTAAGGTTTGCAGCAGAGGACGCTTCGAGGACTGATCTTCCCTTCCTTCTCGATGTTTACCGTAAAGGAGAAGAACATAATGCAGACCTGCTGTCGTTTGCTGATACCGTCGGCGCCCTTACCCCGCTTGAGATGTTCCGGACAATGAAAAAAATCGTCAAGGCGGTGAAAAGACCTCTCTGCGCCCACTGCCACAATGACATGGGTATGGCGACCGCCAACACACTCGCTGCTGCAGAGGCAGGTGCCTTCCAGCTTCACACCACGGTGAACGGGATTGGGGAGCGTGCAGGAAATGCAGCCCTTGAGGAAGTGCTTGTAGGCCTTTACATGAAGGGAGGTGTCCGGCGCTACGACCTTTCCCACCTTGTCTCTCTCTCGGCAATGGTTGCACAATACTCCGGGATAGGCATCGATAAAATCAAGCCGGTGGTGGGTGACCATGCGTTCCGCCATGAGAGCGGGATCCATATCGCAGCAATCCTTGAAGACCCTGAGACCTACGAATATTTCTCTCCTGAACTTGTAGGAACACAGCGGAAGTTTACGCTCGGGAAGCATACCGGGAAGAAAGCGCTCGAGCACGAGGTATGCCGCCTCGGGTACTGCCTTCCGGAGAAGAAAATCTGCGAAGTACTCGACATGGTCAAAGACCGCGGCGAGAAGAAGGTCGATCTCACCGATGAAACCCTGATCGATCTCATCAAACAGGTAATGGGAGGACCCCCTCTATGAGCACGCTCTCAGAGAAGATTCTCGGTGCGCAGGCAGGGAGCTACGTGGACTGCCGGGTAGACCGGGCCTACGTCCATGATGGGACAGGAGTCCTGACCCTCGACGCATGGAAGTCCATGCAGGCGGACACACTTGCCCGTCCAGATCGCGTGTATGTGCTCTTTGATCACATTGTCCCTGCCAACAACTCGGTCACGGCAGGACTGCAGCATGATCTCCGTCTCTTTGCCCGTGAAAAAGGCCTTTCTTTTACCGATGTCGGTGAAGGGATCTGTCATCAGCTGATGGGAGAGGGAATCGCGCTCCCGGGGGAAATTGTCGTCGGTGCAGACTCACATACCTGCACGCTTGGTGCCTTCGGAGCGTTTGCGACAGGAGTGGGGGCGACTGACATGGCCGCGATCTGGGTGGAGGGTGGTACATGGTTTCGCGTCCCGGAAACCATCGCAGTGAATCTGGCGGGATCATTTTCAGGGCGTGCGGAGGCAAAGGATCTGGCCCTTACATATGTAGGCCGGCTTTCCATGGATGGTGCCACGTACAGGGCGCTGGAGTTCGTGGGTGAGGGTGTGACGACACTCTCCATGGACTCGCGTTTGACGCTCTCGAACCTTGCGGTGGAGACCGGTGCAAAGGCCGGGCTCTTTTATTCGGATGATGTTACCTGTAACTACCTGAAGGAGTATGGGCATAAGGTTCATCCCCAACACCCTGATGAATGCAGCTACCTCCGCGAACTGTATATCGATCTTGAAGATGTGGTACCGGTCGTTGCGATCCCTCCCCGTGTGGATACTATCAAACCCGTGGCAGATCTTGAGGGGATGCCCCTCGATCAGGTATTTCTTGGGACCTGTACCAATGGCCGATTCGAGGACCTGGATAGGTTTGCAAGGATAATCCGGGGAAAGAAGGTGAAAATACGTACACTCGTGGCACCCGCCTCCCGAAATGTCCTCGTCAGGGCGACTGAATCGGGAATTTTGCAGGACCTGCTCATGGCGGGATGCACGGTCCTTCCCCCCGGGTGCGGGCCGTGCCTTGGTGCCCACCAGGGAGTCCTTGGTGAAGGGGAGGTCTGCCTCTCTACAGCAAACAGGAATTTCCGAAACAGGATGGGTGTGGGAGGAGAAATCTATCTTGCCTCTGTCGCCACCGCTGCAGCGAGTGCCCTTTCAGGCTCTCTTGCATGCCCGAAGGAGGTAACAGGATGAGGATTGAGGGAACGGCGCTTTGCATGGGGCCCGATATCGACACCGATATCATCATTGCCGGCCGTTATCTTCGCACAAGGGACAGAACCGAATGGGCGAGGCATGCCTTTGAGGATCTCGATCCGTCATTGGCTCCAAGATTGGAAGGCAGGGTGATCATCGCAGGAAAAAACTTCGGGTGCGGATCTTCCCGGGAGCAGGCGGCAATCGCACTCAAAGAGTCCGGGGTGAAGGGCGTGGTCGCCCCCAGTTTTGCCCGTATATTTTTCCGGAATGCCATCAATATCGGGTTGCCGGTAGTCGAATGCGACTGCACATGCAGGGCGGGCGAGCCGGTCACCGCCGACCTGGGTGAAGGGATCATTACAATTGGGGAGCGGTCCTACCGTATCAGGCCTCTCTCCCCCAGGATGGTTGAAATTCTTTCCGCAGGCGGTCTCGTGGAGTACTGGAGGGGCAGGCGGTGATTTTTCCCCGCCAGTGCAAGGAGATCGGCTCTGCTTCGACCCGACCCTGCGGGGACAAGGTGTATTTCCTCTCCAGGTACCTGGTCAAAGATACTCCTTCCGGTCCGGAAGTCAGGGAAGTGGTGGTCAATCCCGATGAAAAAGGCTTGATGCGGACCATCCGTGAAGACCGGCTTCTCGCATCAGCCCGGGATGTCACGGTTCATCCTGTGAGGGTCAACATCCACAACCGGGCCCTGCTGGTGAAGATGGCACTCGAATCCGGAACAAGATGCACCATCTTCACCGGCCTTGACGAACACACTACATTTGTCATGGATCCGGACCCGGGGATATTCCACCGAGTGCACGTGTATGACATCATCCCCCCAAGGCCGAGTCTTTCATCTGCGATCCGGGAACTTGAACATGATGGGCTCTTCGGAGATCTTGATGTCATGTTCGAGCACCACCTGCACGATATTACGGGCGGCCTTGCAGATGTGTATCCCTGCAGGGCTGCCGGATTTTCCCGCACCCTTGATGCGGACCGGCCGCATGGGGGGGAGAAAATAGCAGGATGCTTCACCGGTTCTCAGCTTATCAGCGAATGCTATGGAGAGGGTTTCGGGATGGTTGAAACGTGCCCCCTGCGGATGGTCCGGGATGAACCGTTCATTGCAAGGTGCTGCAGGAAAGAACGGGAGGGCGTGAAAGAATACGAAGGAAGGCTTGGGGCAGTGGTCCACTGGGGCGCGAATCCTGCCCAGATATACCAGGCAGTGTGTACGCTTCTCCAGAAGTGGAGGGAGCACTCGTGAGAATCGCTGTCGTAGAGGGTGACGGGATAGGACATGAAGTGATCCCCGTTGCGAGGGATGCCCTTGCAATACTCCACCCGGAAATGGAATTTTTCCCTGTAGAAGTGGGATACGGCCGATGGGAACGGACAGGGGAGGCCATCACAGATGATACCATACAGGAACTTGCATCGGCTGATGCTATCCTTTTCGGGGCCGTCACGACACCCCCGGCACCGGAGTACAGGAGCGTTATCGTCCGTATCCGGAAAGAACTCGACCTCTTTGCAAATTTGCGCCCTGTGTGGGGAGAGAATTTTGACATCCTGCTCGTCCGCGAGAATACGGAGGGGCTGTATTCAGGAGTTGAGAAGATCGAGCAGGATTCGGCCTGCACAGTCCGGTGCATCACAAGGCGGGGAAGCGAGCGGATCGCGAGGTGTGCCTGTGCATTTGCCAGGTCACGAAAGAACCTCACTATCGGGCATAAAGCGAACGTGCTGAAATCTGATGTATTCTTCCGTGATATATGCATCGGGGAGGCAAAATCAGCGGATGTATCCTGGAAAGAGAGCTATATCGATGCTCTCTGTCTCGATGTTCTCCAGCACCCTGCGAGGTATGACGTGATCGTGACCACAAACCTGTTTGGCGACATCCTCTCTGATGTGGCGGCCTTTCTTGCCGGCGGTCTCGGGATGCTACCGAGCGGGAACATCGGGGATTCGCATGCCCTCTTTGAGCCTGTTCACGGGAGCGCGCCGGATATCGCAGGAAAGAACCTGGCAAACCCCATTGCAGCGCTTCGGAGTGCGGCGATGCTACTGGAGCACCGGGCAGGAGATACCGCGGGCGCACGGCAGATCGAGGAGGCAATACAATCGCTTCTTTGCCGTGATGTCAGGACAAGGGATCTTGGTGGCAGTTACGGGACGCGTGAATTCGGAAACGAGATGCTTGACGAACTTGAAAGGACGATCAGAAGATGAACAACATTTCCGGGTATATTTAATACCATGAATACCTTAAAGAGGAATACGAATCATGGGTAAAATTCTCGTCGTTGATGACTCCGAGCTCACCCGGTTCCTGCTCTCCAAAATCCTCGTTTCCGGGGGTCATGAAGTCGTGGGAGAGGCAGGGGACGGACTCGAAGCCCTCCAGAAAGTAAAAGAGACAGATCCGGATGTCGTAATCCTCGACCTGCTTATGCCAAAGATGCGAGGTACCCAGGCACTTGTGGAGATAAGGAAGATCAATCCCCGCATCCATGTGGTGGTGTGTTCAGGCGACCACCAGGAACATACTGTCCGGGATCTGGTAAAAAAGGGTGCTTCGGGCTTCATTATTAAACCGTTCAAGAAAGACGCAGTCCTTCAGGAGATCGACAGCGTGATGGCCGGGCTCCCTGAGTAATCGCAGGTTCAGACGCCTCGCGATCAGCCACCATCCCAATCCTTTTTTCCTGGAAGGTCATGATCTGACATTAAGTCCGGACATGATCGCAAAAGAGTGTGATTTTTCACAATGAAGGTCGGCGTGCATATCTCCATTGCCGGGTCAATATCACGTTCGGTCGAACGTGCCAGGGATGCAGGGTGTGATACATTCCAGATATTCTCCCGGAACCCGAGAGGATGGGCTTTCAAGGATCTTTCCGAAGAGGATGCCGGGCATTTCAGGGAAAATCTCCGTTCAACGGGCTTATCCCCGGTATTCGATCACATGCCTTACCTCCCGAATCTTGCCACTCCGAGAGAGGACATGTACGAGAAGTCATGTCAAACACTGACCGAAGAGTTGCTCCGGTGTAATACGCTCAACATTCCCTATCTTGTCACTCACCTTGGACATCACCTTGGTGACGGCCTGGATAGCGGGAGAAAGCGGGTAATCCAAGCAGTGAACAGGGCTCTTGGGGATGCACCGAATCATGTCATGCTCCTGCTCGAGAACACTGCAGGGGAAAAGAACGGGGTAGGCAGTTCTTTTGAAGATATCAGAGCGGTCTGGGATGGAATCGAACAACCATCCAGGGTCGGCTTCTGTTTTGATACATGCCATGCTTTCGGTGCAGGGTACGAACTTCGGACTCCTGATGGTATCGAGGATACTCTTGCCAGGCTGGATGAGATGCTTGGCTTTTCGAATATTCACCTGATTCACTTCAATGATTCCCGGGGAACACTCGGGAGCGGGCTCGACCGCCATGAACACATTGGTCTTGGTGCTATCGGAGAGGATGGTTGTTCCTCGATGCTCCAGAATGAATTCTTCAGATCCCGGCCGCTTATCTGTGAGACCCCTGTTGACGAAAGGCGTGATGACAGGGGAAATATCGCAAAAGTCAGGGAACTTGCGGGAGGAGCAGCAGGCGGCGAGTAGCCGCCTGCTGCGGG
>DAWU01000067.1 GCA_002506105.1 Methanolinea sp. UBA275
TACAGCTTTATATGCACACTACCATACAATACTTGGCTATCCCAAATTTTTCATGGTATGCGAATATGAGAGTGGAGTAGCAACAGCAACAATCGCACACGATTGACTCCCCAATTGTTGCAGGAAGTTGAGAGAGACCAGGGAATGAAAAAAAGTCAGGGAGGTGTCAGGACAGTGAAATGCTTCCTGCACTTTCCACATGTCGCATCCCTTGATTCCTTGTAAAAGGCTTTGGGCATATTGTATACAATCGAGTTCTCTTTGGAACAACTGGGGCAGGTGAATCTGATCACATACCCGGATCTGGTCCCAATTACTGTTGGTTTTTCACTATTCTTCATCATGATTCTGTGTCTGTGTGTGGTATGCTCAACGGATGTTGTCACACAATCCAGTCTTTCTCTTACCCGATACATGCTGTATGCACAGGGCATACCTCGCCGGACGGAAGAGCCTCACCGCTTTCCCATCAAAATGCGCTTTTTTTCGTCCAGATTTTTCTGGCACTGATAGTATAGGACGCGAAAGGCTAAATAATCGTGGTATGATCGTACCGGAGATGAGCTTCACGCCCCGGGTTCCAATGAATCCTGGAAAAAAGGAATGATTGAATTTAAAACCGTGGTCGCCTGTGGTTAGGAAGGCATTCCTGGCAATAGACAGGCCTGCCCTCGGTTGGCTTGAACGGAACTTCACACTCTTTACCGCAGTCTGAACAGACTACCTTGGTCATTTCACGGGGTCCGAAATTTCTCGGGCCGCCAAAATTTGATTTGAACATATTTCTACTCGCACAGTTGAAAACTGTAATTACATCTTTCTTGCAGCATATGATAAAACACCGTATCGGATCGCTGAAAAATCATGCATTTTTTTGATATTTCCCAAAAATTTTCTCTGCCGCGCCCTTTTTGTTGAAAGATCTAGAAATTATCACTAGTGTGAATGTATTGGTGCAGGCTGGATATCGGATTGTATTTATACTACACGGGATACAGTGACCGTACTTGGGACCGCCATCCTCATTGTCCGGATCGAATGACAATGATTCCTCCGATGGTCACAAAGAACGGATGTATACCAGATAGATTCATGCCCTCGAGAGGGCGAAACATGAGTGAGGTTTTCAATGTCAGATGAATCATCATGCTGCTCTATGGCAATCATCCCGGGCACCCATGTCTTCCCGTGGTGGCTTGTCCTTGTCCATGGTATCGTCACCCTCCTCCTGGGGATACTGTTCCTTGCATATCCTCTTGGCACGCTCTTTGTGCTTGTCACCCTGCTCGGTGTGTACTGGTTCGTGAGCGGGATCTTCGGCCTGGTCAGTCTCGCACACGACAGGACGAACATGGGGTGGAAACTGGTATTTGGTATCCTGGGACTGATTGCGGGGATCGCAATCCTTGCCTATCCTCTTTACAGCACCATCGTCGTGCCCACCATCTTCATCATCTTTGTCGGGTTCTGGGGAATGGTGATGGGATTTACCGGGCTCTTTGCAGCGTTCAGGGGTGGTGGATGGGGGGCAGGGATCACCGGGGCGATCCTGATTATATTCGGGGTCCTCGTGCTCCTCCATCCTGTAATCACCGCGGTCCTCCTTCCGTTTGTACTGGGTATATTCGGGATCATAGGCGGAATTGCGGCGATTGCAACCGCATTCATGCTCCGATCAAAAACGGCTGAAAGTGCTGCAATCTGATATTTCCAAAATTTTTCTTTTTTTAAAGAGATATACCAGGAATACCGTTTTTTTAGAGGATTCCCTCAATTATTCCCCATAAAGGGTCACTTCTCGTGGATGAATCCGGAATACCGGTGCATGCCTTTCTTTATAGGACAGTTGAAGAGGTTCCCAGGGAGGCAAGGATCCTGTGGATGACATGTCCGGGGACCGTGACCTCCCCCTGCACCCCTGCCATCGCAACCCATGTGTTCAGCGAGATTCCGGCTGAAAGCGCCTGGGTGTCATTCTTCACCGCGGTAGCAAGGGCTTTCACAATCTCAATCCGGTTCCTGATTCGGATACCGTGGCTCATCTCTATCATGGAAAGGTGCGAGAAGAGTGCCTGGGCCATCCCGTATTCAGCATTCGATGAGATTTCGCCCTCCAGGATTTCCCGATAGAGATCATACGCGGCATTCCCGTGGCAAACAAGGACCACCTTCTCAATGGCAGGGTGATAGGTCACGAACCCGATGACGGTAGTGATCGCGATTCGGGCAGCCCTCTCGAAAGGGAACCCGTACGCACCAGTGCTGATCGCAGGAAACGCGATACTGTGGAGATTGCTTAACTCCGCAAGGGTGAGCGAGTTTTGATAACAGGATTCCAGGAGTTCATCCTCTCCTTCGCTGCCGCCCTTCCAGACAGGACCGACCGTATGGATGACGAACCGTGCAGGCAACCTGTATCCCCGGGTGATCTTCGCCTCGCCTGTCCTGCAGCCACCGAGTGTCCTGCATTCTTCCAGGAGTTGCGGACCTGCAGCACGATGGATTGCACCATCGACACCCCCGCCCCCCAAAAGAGAGGGATTTGCAGCGTTGACAATGGCATCGACCCGGAGTGTGGTGATATCTCCTTCCACCACCATAACCCGGTCCGCTAATCCCTGTGGCATGAGGGATACCTGCATGGGGAGAGGGATAAGGTTTGGGGAGAGGGCAGGCACCTCATTGATCAAAACAAGACGAAGACCTGATTAGGCTCGCGGAAAGACCTGACAATCTCTCCATGCAAAAGCATACATTCTATAGCAACCTTCACACCTTTTCTGAATACTCATCGATCTTTACAAGAATAATGTCTCCATCAAGTTCGACAAATGTGACGTTTCCCACCCTTTCGGAGTCAATGAAAGCACCGTTTGGAACTTCCACCATCCTTGCCTCGTTTGAGTAGTATACCGAGAGGAACTGGATTCCTGACTTGTTGAACACCCTGCATACCCCGTCAACCCCACAATCGATGATCGATCCATATGGTATCTCGTTGTTGTGATCCATTCTGCCTGGAGGGAGGAGCTGAAATCCTCCTTCCAGCATCTCAGGCATGACACCCTCATCCATCTCAAGGGAGGGGAGAACAAGCTGGTTCCAGTCAATGAAGTTCCCGGGCTGAACTGCTTCAGGTGCAATGATGAAAACAGTTCCCGTCGCATCCGCTTGCAGTGAAGTATCCCGTGATTCCACACCGATCAAATACTTCCCCGCATGTAATTTCGATGTATCAAGGGTATCAGAGAAACCGTTGATCCCTCCCGCGCCGGCAACGACCACAGCAGACCCGTCTGCCATCTCGTGGGACCAGTCGTAATTCTTTGGCGTGGGATGCAGAAACGCAGTTACCAATGAGAGAGAGAGGGGGGTCCCGGCCGGGAGGCTCGTGCGGCCACTGATCACAAGAGTGCCGGGCCGGGAAGGGTGAACCGGATCGATTGTGATCCATCCATCAACCCCGTTCAGGAAATAAGTCTGGACGGGGATCCCCTGCCCTGATTTGAGAATGGCCTGTTCAAGGTAATCGGCAAGGGTTGTCGGGTAAAGTGTCGGATCCTCAAGATGAGATACTATCAAGGCAGGAATCTCGCTCCCGGTCGTAACCACTCTTTTTGTAGATTCGTCCCATGTGATGGTAAAATTGTCTGGCGGCTGGGGTGTGTGGACGACAATCGCGAGGCTGAAATCCCTTGGCAACGCGCGGGTATCTTCCGGGCTGAGGGTATACTGGTAACTCCCATCATGCATTACAGGGATGTAGCATGTCGAGATCTCGTCGCTCATGACCCATACCTGTACTCTAGATATCCCGGGATTCCTGACAGAACCATTGATCGAGAACGGCTCTCCGCGCAACACATTCAATGAGCGCCGCTGTGAAGTTTCTTGAACAGCATTGTCTTCAGGCGAAACCATCTGTACCGATGAGGCAGCCGCAAGAAGATCCGTCTTCTCCAGGGGGCCGGAGAGCCAGTACGAGCCCTTCTCATCACTCCATTTGACCTGGTTCTCCCCGATTCCCCTGATAAACTCGGCTTTCATACCATGAACGGTGACATCATCTGCAAGGCTCCCGTGGAGTGCGAATGGATAAGACGGGGATCCATTGCAGGTCTGCACCAGCCGCAGGGTATCCTCCCCCGCAAGGTAGATACTTTCTCGCCGTGTACAGGGTTGCCCGTAAACCCTCACCGAAGATAACACATATCCGTCTGGAAGAGGGGTAGGGATTGCATATGCACACCCTGGCATCAGCACTTCCGAGGCTTCTTCAAACGTGGTAAACTCCTGGAAGGTTTCCCCGCCACTGCAGGGTAGCGGCTCCTTCACCCACTGCCAGTCCCGGCTCACGATGGTTGCATTCGCGTCGTCTACAATGACCCGGTAATGCGATCTCTGGCCGGAGCATCGGAATGTCACCGCTGTGAATATCCCCAAAAAGGTCCCGTTCGGCCCGGTCTGTTCGTACTGTACCGGTCCCACGTTAACGATCTCGTACTCTCCACTCTCTATGGGGATCTGTTCCCTGACGGTCGAATCGTTCATCGCAACCCCTATGGCTGCCTCAGTCCTGTTCCTCGTTCCCCCGTGGTCTCCATTCTCCAGGCACCCGGCCCCAAGGATGGCATTAAGGCATATTACATGGAGAATAAGAATGCCTGTGAGGAGAACCCATCTTTCCTTCATTCCTGTCAATTGGGGGTAGTATGAATCCTAAGAACAATAAATCAGATGCAAACCCGGTAAACCTTTTCTCCATCCTATCAATTTTTCTCGGTTCAAAGAAGATCCATCTTTGAGAAGGATCATCAGTCATGGTGTCGGAATCGTGGAAAAAAATACTCAAATATTTCTTTATCGCTGCGATCATCATCTTTCTTCTCCTGTGTGGCACCACCTTCTACCTCTTCGACCAGAGTTCAAGGCAGAGCGAACGGCACAATTTCCATTATTCCATCCAGCTCTCGTATACCCGCACAATTGAGAATGTCACCATACTTCTCCCGGTCCCTCTCCTGAACGGGACAACGGTGCTGGCCGAACCATTCCTGAACAGGACCGTGCATGGCATCCCGGATGACTGGAACCTCTCGATAGAGAGAGTGAATGGTATGCCCATGCTCGCAATCCGTGCGATAAGGATGGTCCCGGAGTACCATGGATTTCCTATTGCGATCGAACCAGGGCAGAGCCCCCTTCCCACCACCCTTGTTCCAGGCACTGAATATTCGTCCGACACCCCGATACTCCAGCCGATCTCCATTGGCACGATGCATTCAGTGCAACGGACTATCGATACACATAATCCGGTGGGGAATGAGCCAGTTTTTGTTCCGGATGGAGAATTCATCCTTCTTGCCAGCACCCCGAACGCACCACGACTGGGAAAAGAGTATTCCCATACTGTCCCGGCATACCTCTCCTTCACGACCGACGGTCCTGCAGAAGTGCATATCGCTACCAGCATCCAGGGCACCAACTCAATATGGTGGGGTGGTTGGGTGTACAACAGGTACGCGGATACTGTTACCTGGGATTCGGATCATTCAACTGGATGGACCAATGCAACCGCGAGCCTTTACACCGAAGAAGGAATCTATTATTGATCCCGGGAAAATCCGGAGGATGGAGGACACGTGTATGATACGATGGGGCGTTCCGGTTTCTTTTCGGAAAGTCCATGATATCTTCCGAACAGAAAACAGGGATACCCCAAGGGGGAACTATCTCCTCCGGGGTGATAGAACACTCATCCGATTCCCTCAATATTTATACGCTGTGAATCCAAAATCCTTCCAATGCCACCGGCAAAGAAGATCGCAAAGGCTTTTCCTGCACGCGAGACGATCGAGGGTGCCGGTGTCCGTCTCTATCGTGCATTCGGGATAAAGGAACTGCCCCTCTTTGACCCGTTCCTGATGCTCGATGACTTCAGGTCAGACCGACCGGAGGACTACCTTCCCGGATTCCCCCGCCATCCCCACCGGGGGATCGAGACGGTGACCTACATGCTTGAGGGCAGGATCGAGCACGCCGACAGCCTTGGCCATAAGGGCCTTGTCGAGGCGGGGGGCGTCCAGTGGATGACCGCAGGGTCCGGGATCATCCACCAGGAGATGCCAAAGCCAGTCAACGGGAGAATGGGAGGGTTCCAGCTCTGGGTGAACCTTCCCAGGAGCCACAAGATGATCGACCCCCGGTACCAGGAAGTCCCGGCATCGGGGATTCCGGTTCTCTCACCTGATAAGAGCACCAGGATCAGGATCATCTGCGGTTCGATTGACGAGGTGTTCGGTCCGGTGCAGGATATCGTCGGATACCCGGAGTTCTTCGATGTGACGCTCGGCCCGGACGTGCCATTCTCCCACGAGGTGAAGGCAGAGCATAATGCAGCCGTCTACGTCATTGGAGGATCAGGGAATTTCGACATCTGGCAGGAGAAGGAGCTTGGAAACCGGACCATGATCCTCTATGCACGGGAGGGGAGAAGGGTCCAGGTCATAGCAGGCAGCAGGGGAGTCCGGTTCCTCTTCCTCTCAGGACTCCCCCTTCGCGATCCCGTGGCGTGGAGAGGCCCCATCGTCATGAACACGGAAGAGGAGCTCGACCAGGCATTCGAAGAGTACCGGGATGGGACGTTCCTGCGGAAACGCTGATCGGATCAGTGGTCATAGAAGGACGATGAACTAGTGAGTTTTCCAGCTTTGTGACATAATTTCTCTCTTTTCCTGGGAATACACCCAAAAAATGCTGCACTGAAAATCGATCCCAGGTTCGGATGATCCGGGCAACATCCCCATCGTTTAATGATGCACAATTCCAATTGACTGGTATGGCAAAGATGACTGATGAGATGATCACGGCATTCCGTTCAGGCAGGATATTCCCGATGGCGACCGCATCGAAGGACGGCGAGCCAAACGTTGCCCCGATGGGATCTGTCTTCGTGCGGGATCCCGGGACGATATGGATTGGCGACCAGTTTATGAAGACAACGATCGGCAATCTCACCGAAAATCCGCGGGCATGCCTCTATGTGTGGGGACCGGGCATCAAGGGATGTTACAAGGTCAAGGGAGATATCACAATCAAAAGGAAAGGGAAAGACTACGAGACAATGAAGGAAGAGGTTGCAAAGGCAAAACCGGGCCTGATATGCAGGTCTCTCCTTGTGATGAAGGTCACGGAAGTCTACGAGTGCATGCCAGGTGACCATGCGGGTGACCAGCTGATCTGAAAGGGATGGATATCCCCTCACCTGGGAACTTCTTTCAATCCACCACGGGTTCCGGGAGCGTTCGGCCCGTCGTGTCTCTCCTTCAGGGACTCTTACGCAGACCCTGCCGGAATAAGGTTCCCCGGGCTTGTACGGGACATATGGTTGAGAAGGTCTCAATCTTAGGATTGCAGCCGAGAAGATTCACAGGAACTTCTTTTTCAGATTTGTCGCAGATGGAACCTGGTTCTCAAGATACCGTCATCTCCGATGTGCTACGTATGGGAAGATCTCATGATTTATCAATAATAAGTCACTACTCCCTGTGCTTATAGACCGGGCGCCTGCCGTATGATTTCTGTCCTTTATGTTGATGATGAAGCACCGCTCCTTGATTTGGCCCGGATTTTTATGGAGAAAACCGGAGATTTCAGGGTCTTCACATCGACTTCAGCGAAGGAGGCACTGGAGTCTGCATCAATTACTTCATGTGATGCCATTGTCTCGGATTACCAGATGCCTGAGATGGACGGAATCGGTTTTTTAAAAGAGGTCCGGAGCAGGTTTGGGGACATTCCATTTATCCTTTTCACCGGCCGCGGAAGGGAGGAGGTCGTGATCGCGGCAATCAACAATGGTGCCGATTTCTACCTCCAGAAGGGCGGTGAACCAAAAGCCCAGTTCGCAGAACTCACCCACAAGGTCAGGCAGGCAGTACGGAGGCGGCAGGCTGAGATTTCCCTCAGGGAGAGTGAACAGAGGTACCGTGATGTCGTAGAGACCCAGACGGAGTTCATCAGCAGGTTCCTGCCTGACGGAACCCACGTTTTTGTAAACGAGGCATATTGCCGGCATTTCGGAAAGACGCGTGATGAGATCGTGGGCCATACGTTCACCCCTCCTATCCCTGAAGAGGATAAGGAACTTGTCCGTCGGTATTTTCAGTCTTTCTCACCCGAAAATCCTGTTGCGAATATAGAGCATCGCGTGATTATGCCCGACGGCAGTATCCGCTGGCACTGGTGGAACGACCACGCAATTTTTAATACCAACGGCAGGATCGTCGAGTTCCAGTCAGTGGGAAAGGATATCACCGACCGGAAACAATTTGAAGAGAATCTGAAACGATCCGAGAATCTCTACCGCACCATTTTTTCCACAACTGGTGCTGCCTCAATTATCACTGCACCGGATACTACCGTCCTCCTTGCAAACCAGGGCTGGGAGAACCTTACCGGAGTCCCGCGTGCCGACCAGGAGAACGAGCTCAGTTGGACCGTCTTTTTTAACAAGGACGATGTCGAGATGATGGTTCGCTACCATCATGCCCGCCGGGAAGACCAATCCCTCGCTCCACTGGTGTATGAGATCCGGCTTATCGATGTGAAAGGCATCTGCCACCACTGCATGGTCCATGTCCACATGATCCCGGGAACGAAAAACAGCGTGGCCTCCCTCGTCGACATCACAGACCTGAAAAACGCGGAGAATGCACTCCAAATGAGCGAGGAACGCTACAGATCAATCATCAACGACCAGACCGAGATGATCTGCAGGTTCAGGCCCGATGGTATTGTGACTTTTATGAACGATTCCTATAGGCAGTACTTTCATTTTGGATCCAGCACTGCTGATATCGAGGGGAAGAATATCGAGGACCTGATACTGAAAGGCCCCTACCAGAGAGTTGATGATTTTCTCCACGGACTTACACCCGAAATGCCTATCCGCGAGATGGACATCCCGGTAAGGAACAGGGCGGGAGAACCGGAATGGCAACACTGGTCGGTAAAGGCTTTTTTTGACAGTAGCGGCACACCTGTTGAATACCAGGTGGTCGGCCGGGACATCACGGAACAGAGGCGGTATTCGGCCGCACTTTCAGACAGCGAGTCCCGGCTTCGTTCGATCATCGACATGACTACGGATTCGATCTCGCTTGTTGATGAGGAGGGGCGGGTGATTGAATGGAATCCTGGTTCCGAAAGGATCTCGGGTATCCGGAAAGAAGACGCCCTTGGCAGGCACCTCTGGGATCTGACCTACTCGATGGTCCCGAGGGACTCCAGGACTGAGGATCGGCGTGCGGCCATCGAGAGATCGATAAGGACGATGTTCACGACGGGCGAACCTGTCTTTAAAGATCCCATGATCATCGAGGCTGAGCGTCCTGATGGCAGCCGGATCTTCACCCGCCAGGTGATCTTCCCGATAAAGACCGCAAAGGGATACAGGATCGCATCGATCGCCCATGATATTTCTGATGAACATCGAGCAGCGGCTGCCATAAAGGAGAGCGAGGCAAAATACCGCGAGCTTGCTGACCTTCTCCCCATGATGGTGTTCGAACTGGATCTGGAGTTCCGGGTAACCTATGCGAATAAAAATGCCCTTTCGACCCTTGGATTCACCGAGAAGGATCTCATGGAGGGGATACGGGCAATTGATTGTATTGATAAGGCAGATCAGGAGCGGGTGAGAGAGAATGTCCAGAAATCCCTCCAGGGAATCCCAACCGAACCACAGGAATATACCGGACTCCGGAAGGATGGCACCAGGTTCCCGGTCCTCATCTATTCAGCTCCGATATTCAGAGATGGAACACCGATAGGCTTCCGCGGGGTCATCATCGATATCACCGAATGGAAGCATCTTGGGAACCGGTTAAGGGTGAGCGAACAGCGGTTCCGCGGAATTGCCGAGCGATCCTCCGACTTGATATTTATCCTCGGACAATCCATGAGCCCGACCTATGTGTCCCCCTCCGCAAGGGCAATTGTCGGGTATGATCCCGTGGAACTCACGGGAAAATCCCCGGAGTTTGCCATGGCAACGATCTTCCAGAGGAGCGGGCCTGAACTGATGAATGCCGTGAACGCAACAATGGAAGGCCGTACGGTCGAAAATGTCGAGATCCAGCTCACAAAAAAGGATGGGGCGCCTGTGTATGTGAGCGTTCATGCGGTACCTGTGATGAATGAGGGGGTCCTCGAAGGTGCCCAGGTCACGATGAGGGACATCACGGCAGCAAAAAACGCTGATATCGCATTGCGTGAGAGCGAGGCAAAGTATCGCCTGCTCGCGGATAATGTCCATGACATGATATGGACTGCGGATCCCGGGATGAACCTCACCTATATCTCACCATCGGTGCTGGCGCTTCGGGGATACTCAGTCGAAGAGGCGATGGCTCAACCAATATCCGAAACCCTTACCCCAGAATCGCTCCAGGTCCTCGAACGCTCCCGTCTTGAGGGACTGGAGGCAGTGCAGAATGGCAGGACGACTCCCCAGCACCAGTATCTGGAACTGGAATTCCGCTGCAAAGACCGATCGACTGTGTGGACCGAGACGGTTATCACACCAGCATTTGACAGGGAAGGGATACTCACGGGTGTCGTTGGTGTCACGCGGGATATATCGTGGAGAAGGAAGGCGGAACTTGCACTCCGTGATTCCGAGCAGAAATTTTCGACGGTCTTCAGGAGCAGCCCTGTCTCGCTCACGCTTGTCTCTGCAAAAGACGGTAGCTGTGTGGACGTCAATGATGCCTTTGTAAGGGAATCGGGGTATTCGCGGGAAGATGTGATCGGCCGAATAGCCAGTGAGATCGGTCTTTTTGCTGATCCCTCTGAAGCTGATCACGTTTTCTCGCTCTTGAAGAACCACGGCCAGGTGAAAAATATGGAGATCCGGTTCCGGACAAAAAGCGGGGAGATCCAGACATGCCTCTTTTCTGCATCCGTTCTCCATATGGGGAATGATATGTTCGTCCTCTCAGGCGTAGAGAATATCACGCCACGAAAGAGCATGGAGAATGCGCTTCGGCTTGCAAACCGCCAGCTGAACCTGCTTGGGGGTATCACCCGGCATGATATCCTGAATAAGGTTTCTGTTATTCTCGGATATGTCGAGATAGCAAAGGAAGAGGCGAGTGATCCCTCGCTCCTTGAATATCTCGGAAAGATACAAACCGCGACCCGTGCTATCCAGTCCCAGATAGACTTCACAAGGATGTACAAGGATCTTGGGACACGGCAACCACAGTGGATCTCCCTTGCCTCCGCCATACCGTATCACTACGTCCCGCCCCATATCTCGTTGAAGGTCGATGTTGAGGGCATTGATCTCAATGCAGATCCCATGCTCGAGAAAGTGTTTTACAACCTGCTCGACAACTCGATCCGGCACGGGGAGAGAGTAACCGAGATCCGTATCTCATCCTGTATGTCGGGCCAGGACCCTACGGTGGTCTGGGAGGATAACGGCATTGGGATCCCGGCCGATGAGAAGGAGAAGATATTTGAAAGGGGTTATGGGAAAAATACCGGGCTCGGTATGTTCCTTGTCAGGGAAATCCTCTCCCTGACAGGAATTACGATTCAGGAGACAGGGGAGCCAGGCAAGGGGGTAAGGTTCGAGATGATCGTGCCCAGGGGCGGATTCCGGTGCTCCCGGGAGTTGCCATAATACACAGGGTCGGGTTTGTTGGAAACACTCATCACCCTGTCACATCCCCCTTTCCCCTCATCGCGGAGGCAATGATTGCCGGGATCGTGATCGCAGCGGAGATGAGGAAGATAAGGGCGATCCCACTGGTAAAGGCGATCTGGTCTGCGATAGGCATCACCGCACCACCAAGGACGAACATATCCATCATTTCATTGAGAGGCATCGTCCCCATGATCAGAGGGGTGGCAATGGCCATCGAGATGACCATCCCCGTATTGTTCAGGAACGCCCGGATGGACGATGCGACACCACGCCGGTCCACCCCTACTGCTGCCATGATCGCACTGGTGTTCGGCGGCTGGAAGAGGCCAGAGCCAAAATTGTTTACAAACATCCAGATGGCGAGTACAGGATAAGGGGTATTAAACTGCATTGTTGTGAG
The DNA here is from genome assembly GCA_002506105.1 of Methanolinea sp. UBA275. Taxonomy (GTDB): domain Archaea; phylum Halobacteriota; class Methanomicrobia; order Methanomicrobiales; family Methanospirillaceae; genus Methanolinea_A. Next base: position 12,117 of record DAWU01000067.1, read on the forward strand.
GCCCAGGAGACCGCCGAACGAGACGATCAGCCCGAGAGTGCTGATCTCCCGCGAACCGTACCGGTCGGAAAGCCAACCACCAATCGGCCCCGCCACTGCAAGGGCGGCCGCAGCAGGGATAATAAGGATACTCGCGGTGAGGGGATCGTATCCCTTCGGCCCCTGGAAGAAGAGGATCAGGAGGATCATCACTGCACCGCGTGCCACGGAGTTTATCAGGGCTGAGAGCTGACCGTAAAAGAAAATCCGGTTCGAGAAGAGGGAGAGGTCGATGAGAGGGTACGGGAATCTTTTCTCATGCCTGAAAAATGCAAAAAAACTGATCAGGGCTACTGCAAGGACCGCGAGCATGGGGAGGGATGTCCACCCCATGAGGAACGCAACCGAGATGTAGACCATGCCGGTGACGAAGGCAAGGGTGAAGTACACCATCCCTTTCGGGTCGAACCGCTCGGTTGCAGAAAACTCCTTCGGTTCCCGCAACTTCTTCTGCGCCCACCAGGTCGCGGCGATGCCGAACGGGATATTGAAGAAGAAATTCAGCCGCCAGTCGATGATGGTCAGGATGCCACCGAGGATCGGCCCGAACACGAAGGCCGCAGCGGCGATCATGGAGATGATCCCCATTGCCCGCCCGAGTTCGTTTCGTTTGAATGCATCAGCGACTATTATCGTCCCATTTGAGATCAGAAGAGAGCCCCCGACAGCCTGCACGATCCGGAATCCGATCAACTGGGAGATATCTGCCGAGAGTCCGCAGAGGATCGATCCTACGGTGAAGATCGCGAGACCCCCGACATACAACCGTTTCCTCCCGTGGATATCTGCGAGCCTGCCCCAGGCAGGTGCGAGGATGGTCATGATCAGCATGTAACTGATCAGGACCCACATGACGCCGATAAGATCGGTGTGGAGATCGACCATGATGGTCGGCAGTGCAATGATCAGGGTGCTTGCGTTGAGGACTCCTAAAAGTGTCCCGAGCGAGGCGATGGAGAGCGCAATCCACCGGTACTTCTCACACTCATCTCCCTCGTTCACTTTATCAGATCCAATGGAATCATATCCTTTCTTGATTCTTCCATCAGGAGAGCAGAAACTCCCGCCCTTCGCTCCTCTTTACTTTCATTGTTAAAATTAATTCTGTTTTTCAGGATTGAAGTGGTACTCTTCATTGGCTCGCATAATAAAGGTTGTGAGAAAAAAAGCTAACAGGAGGCCTACACCTGGACACAGGCAACGAATCTGGATAAAAAGAAGAAGATCCGGTTCGATCCTTAATCATTTTTTCAATAGCCCATACCCGGTCCGCTCGTCGAATGCTCTCCCCATCTGCATCCTGTATCGATGCGTCTTGGAAAGATTTTCCGTGTGTCAATTTTCCAGCTACCTCGGGCAATTGTCCGTCGCTTCGATCGACAGCGACTCGGCTTCAATGTACACCCTATTAGTCTGCGGGTACGCATTGCGCAAATCCGCCTCGATGCGGCGGATCGCCTCGTGCATCTGCTCAGCAGTTGTACCTTCAGTAAAGCACACTCCCATGTTCACGAGCAGATCGTGCGGGCCTAGGTACATGGTGAGTATATCGCAGGCACGCTCGACTGCAGGGTCCGACTCCACTCGCCGCCGGATGTCCTTGAGTTCATCGGGATTCACGCCCTCGCCCAATAGCAATCCCTGAGACCGGGACGCGAGAATTCCGGCCACGCTCATCAGGAGCACGCCGATTGCAATCGATGCGAATCCATCGAGGTATGGATTGTTGAACATATGCCCGAAGAATATCCCGAGGAACGCAAAGATGAGGCCGAGCATGGCTGCGCTGTCCTCGAGTACCACCGTGTAGAGGCTCGGATCCTTCGAACGTTTGATGAACTGCCAGGAGCCCATCTCGCCCTTGGCCTGCAGGAACTGCTTCATGGCCACCGTGAATGAACCACCCTCAACGAGGAGCGAGATGGCTAGCACAATATAAGCCGCGGTAGGGTCACCCAACTCTGCAGTCGGCGCGACGTGGCGAATGTGCGAGATCCCCTCGTAGAGCGACATGCCACCACCGATACCGAAGATGGAGATCGCCACGATGTTTGTGAAGAAGTAGAGCGACTTACCGTGCCCGAAAGGATGGCTCTCGTCGGGAGGCTGCCTGGCGCTGTTCATGCCATGCAGCACGAGGCCCCCGTTCCCCGTATCGACGAGCGAGTGAATACCCTCGGAGATCATGGCCGAAGAGCCGGTGATTGCCGCTGCGATGAACTTGATGATCGCGATGATCAGGTTCCCAAGGATCGCTGCATAGACCGCAATTTTTGAACCGCCATGAGTGGTCATCGATTACCTGCCCTAAATCCGATATTCAGCCTTCTGTCCCCGTATCCTGAAATAGAACGAATGTTCCCTGTTGGAATCAGGGAACATCTCCCCGAAGAATTATTCACGTTCATGACTGGTTTTTTACCTTTTAATTCAGTTTTGGGATGATTGAACTCTCCAGTTCAGGATTTCCTTGTTATCATTATCCAATACAACTAGGATGACTGTAATTTCTCGCGAGACTGGGAGAGAGGATCACCCTACTCCCCTGAAGGGGATGGTGTTTTCTCTCCATTACTCACAGTGTCCTTCTCAAACCTCCCGATGACAGACAGCACTGCAGGCATGATAAAAATGGCGCCAGCAAGCGAGAAACCGACGGCAATCAGCGTAGTAATGCCAAAATTGCTGATGATCGGGAAAGTTGCGAGGCAAAGTGCCGAGAAACCGAAAAAAGTCGCAAGACCCGACACTGTAATCGCCGTCCCTATCTTGTGGACACTCTCCTTGATTGCGGCGAGATTATCATGCAGGCGTTCCTTCTCTTCCGCATAACGCTCCATGACGAGTATGGTATACTCAGCAGCGACACCTATCGTCATTGACCCGAGCGTTGCGGTCAGCGGGGTGTAGGGAATAGAGAGCACATACATGGCGAGTGCATTCCAGCCGACAACGAAGATGATGGGGATCATGGGGGATACCGCATGGAGGTGCCGGTATACAAGGACCAGGAAGAGGAAGACCATGATAAATCCGAGATAGGTCATGACTTCCTTGGAATCTGTCAGTCCTGACAGCAGAGAGGTGAACATGTCAAAACTCCCGATGGGAACAACACTGATCCCGATCGGAGGTTCAAGGAATGCAATTTCACTTACCATCTGCTTCTTGAGGGAGTTCTGCTGCGTCATATCAAGATCGATGGTACTGAATTTTATCACTGCACTCATCGAACCGCTCAAATACTGCTCCCTGGTAGCCTCAGGGATTGATCTCAGGACTTCATCGAGCTCGGCCTGCGTTTCTGGCATTGCTCCGCCATTGGATGTGAGGATAGTGGTGACAATGCTCTTTGCACCAGTGAGTTCTGGGTGATGCGAGAGTTCGTACTCCTGGAACCCTGCAATCCACCGCATTGTATCGAGATCTGTTGAATATCCCCGGATATAAAAATCGGCAGTACTGGTTGCCCCTATGATGCGGGTGACCTTGTCAATGTTGATCTTTGCCGGCATGTCTCCCGGAACAAAAGAGTTCTCGCTGGTCTGGACCGGGATGAGGGGATCGACATAGAACCCGACACATGCGATACACCCGGCAAGAAGGAGGAGAGGGAGGGGATTTTTCGCGATCTTTACTGAAACATCAGTGAGGAACTTCCCGTATGAAAAGGATTTTTTCTTTCCATTCTTTCCATTCCCGGAGAGGAGACCGTTATTCGGAGTGTCCATGACGAAATCGCACGCATCGGTACCGACCGCGTAGCACGTCTCCGTTTTGGGTTGTTTGGGCTTGTACTTTAACAGGAGGCAGAGTGTAGGCACGCCGATACAGGACGCCCAGAATGAGGTGAATATTCCGATGATAGCCACCATGCCAAACGATCGGATCATGGGTATCTCGGAGACAAACATTGCCACAAATCCCATGCAGGTGGCAAGCATCGCATACAGAACGGCGGGGCCAGTCTTCGTCACAGTCATGAACACCGCGTCCTCGAGCGATCCCTTTCTGGCCTCTTCGTCAAACCGTGCATGGAACTGGATCGCATAATCGATGCCAAGCCCTATCAGAACAGGGAACGCTCCGATTACCGCCATGTTTATCCCGACGCTGGCAAGGCCCATCAGACCAAGCGATGTCACAAGGCCAATCCCCACCAGGAGGACCGGCATAAACCGGTACCGGACATAGGCAAACAGAATCCCCATAACAATGACCATCAGGACCATAGCCCCGCCAATGAGGACGCCCATGTTACTCCCCATCCCTTCACTCATCTGCTGCATAAACGCAGGTGATCCAGAGATTTCTACCGTGACACCCGGTGGCTTTTCGGTATTGTCCACAACTGAATTCACATTGTTCAGGACTGATTCCTGGACATCATCAGACAACCCTTCCTGGAGCTGGACCTGGACAAGGGTGAGACTATTTGATGGTATTAAAAGATCGCGCGTTTCCGAGGGGAGCAGGTTGACGATCTGTTCGATCTCAGCCTTCGATGTGGGTAGAGTTCCCCCATTGGCGCTTTTCAGGAAATCGACAATACTCTGAGATCCTTTGATATTCTGCTGCTGCCTGAGATCCTCTTCAAGAAGGTCAATGTAGGTAAGGATCTCAGGATTCAGAGGATTCGCAGTCTCGACGATGAGGATGATTGTCGAATCGGATTGGAAATTATCCGCATATTCTGAATAAATAATTCCTTTTTCGGAATTTTTATCGAGATATGTCTTCCATCCAGTCTCCATAGTGATCTGGGTCACACCGTAAAGGGCAACACAAAAAAGGGTGAAAACCAGTGCGGCTACCAACAGTGGCCTGCGGTTTATCATGCGTGCAATGCCTTCAAAGATCTTTGCTATCATTCCAATCCCGGAATCCTGGTGCGTATATCCTGATGTTTATAGAATGCCTTTTCTCTCTCGAATACCTGCATCCCGGGAAAAAATATCCCCGGGATGCCGTTATCACTGCATTCTTATTTTTTCTGGCGGCGCTGGTAGTACCAATACCCTCCTCCGATAAGGAGGACTGCAATGATACCTATTGTGAGAATGATTCCAGTTTTGCTCCCTTCAATAACGGTGATCTGGACCTTTACCGGGTCAGATATGATACTATTGTCAAGGGCATCCCTGTACTGTATCTCGGAATCGAGTCCGTACTCCTTTTTGTTTGCCGAGCTGTCAACAGAGATCTCGAATGAGGCCTCCGTCGTTTCACCGGGAGCGAGGGTTCCTAAGTAGGCTGAATCATCATCACTGGTAAAGGGATCGACGGCACTGATACGTGCCTGGGCATCGTAGATTGTAGCGCCGCCGGTGTTTTGATACTGTATTGTGATGACTTTTTTCTGGCCTGGTGAGATCTGAATGGGATCAGAAATGATAGTAAATCCCACCTTTTCACCGACCGGTATACCTATAGTCGTCCATTTCGTGTCTACACTATCCCCTTCGTAATTCTCATAATTGATATACACGTCCAGAGGGTATGACTTGCTTTCCGCGTCGCTTTTCACCGAAATCTTGAAAGTTGATGTGATTTCAGCTCCTGCGGGAAAATCGCCGATAAAAGTACTGCTATCCGTCGGGATAACCGGGCTATTGTCGCTGCGGGCGACCTTGAGCACCGCCTTTTTCCCGTCTTCCTGCCCTGTATTCTGTATCACCAGGGTCAGGTATCCTTCCGTTCCCGCATTGATGTGTTCGGTATCGGACGAGATGATCGAGAACTGCAGTTCCGGCTTGATCTTTACCGGGAGCGTGAGAGTCTCATCCTCTTCCCTGTATCGGTACTGGATAGTATCAGTCCCGTACTGGTCGGCCATCCACAGATAGGTGTACTTGACGTTCAGGGGCAGATCAAAAGTACCCGCAGTTGCATTCCTGGGAACCTTCACATTAAAATTCACGAGAATACTGCTACCTCCCTTGAGATCGCCAATCATCTGGGGATCACTCTTGATGATTATGGGGGAATCACCTTGACCGAGAGTGACCATCATCAGTTTTGCGGTGTTTGGCAGGTCATCCCGGTCGATGATGCCAGACTGAACGAATTTATATTCATTCAGACCCTGGTTCTGGAGCCGCACTGCAATACTTGCATCGTCACCTGGACTGAATTCATTGGTCCCTGAAACTGCGGCAGTAAGTTCCGGCGATCCAGCCATGTATTTTTCCCCTGCACTGACAGGTCCGATGACAATACATGCAAGAATGAGGGGAATAAGCATCTCATATCCCAACCTGCTCATCCGTGGTCCAGATCTGGTGTTGCAGGGAGGGGATGTTCGATTAATGGGATAATATCCCAGTATTTTATCTATACTGAACATTTTTGACTCCTTTTTAGTAGTAATAATTTTTACTACAATTGTTCTCATTATGTCACCGTGGATCCATAAAAAGGTTTCTGAAAAAGTTGTAAATATTTTAACAACTAAACAATATTTGTAGAACCAAAAAAAATTCACTCTACTGGCATTAGAATTCATATTTCCGGGAAGGAGTGTCACAATCGATGCGAAATGGCTGATATAGACATCATTCCCCCAGCACTCATCATGTCCCTCAACACACTTGGACTGACTCATGACGAGGCGAGGGTGTATGCGACGCTTGTTTTGTTTGATCACGCAGAGGCAAAAGAGATCGTAGAGTACCTTTCCCTCTCAAAGCCAAGCGTATATAAGGCGCTTGAGAACCTTGCCGATCGGGGACTTGCAATAAAACAAAAATCCAAACCCGCGAGATATCGTGCGATATCACCGGAGATGGCCATTTCTATTCTCATGAGGGATCATGAGAATGCATCAGAACGGGCTCTGCCATTATTGGAAAAACTTGAACAGGAGAAAGTCCGAACCGACATGGAGGAGCCGCTCTGGACGATTTATGGTGATGCAAATATCGAGCATAAAATTCAGGAACTGTTCAGGAAGGCGAAAAACCATATCTCATGTATTGTTGGAGACCATTATATCCAGTTTTTAGAACATGTCACCATAAGGGATATTCCCCTGCGCCTTTTGATCATAACGGCTTCCGCGGATCTTGAAGAAAAAATACGTGAAAAATTTTCGGGGTTGAGTGCGGAAATCCACATTATCCCCCTGGAGAATCTCACCTCCCCACCTCCGTTTTTTACAATCCCTGATATAGGCGAGACCTGGAAATTCCTGAAATTCGAGAATGTGCTGGAAGTGAATATTGATGACGAGGAACTCCTTTTAAGCGTGGCGTTCTTCAGCAAGGGTTCGTCGGTGTTGAACACCTGTAACAAGGGTGCGATAATCCAGATAAAAATGTTCAACCAGTTGTTCTGGAACTGGTTTATTGAAGGGGATAAGAGCGAGCCTTCTTCCTCAATCCATGAAGGCTAGTGCCTCTTATTCTCTCTTCCCGGGAAAACCCGGGTCATCCCGCACCATGATAATGTGAAGGTGCGCCGTCCGGAGAGACCACGTATTGTTTACCGGACAGTATGATTGCTCCTGTATTCAGATGCACCAGGATTATAAGGTTCTATCCCGATAGTATTGTTGTAATAAATAGGACAACAAAATGAATACACGCCATTCATTCTTTCGTATCTCAGGAACCGCCATGCGTCTGAATGCCGGCAATTTAATGAACTATCTTCAGCCTCACCTTTCAACAAAGCAGGAAGATAGTCCTGAGAATATGCTATCGGGAAGGGCTGCCTGATGCTCAATCCCTATACCTGGCTGGCACATAGGATCAATCATCATCCCTGGACAGTCGCGGGAGTGACGGTTGCCATCTTTATCGTGGCACTCTTTGGGATTTCCCTGATCTCCATGGAGACAGGAACCGACACGTACCTGGATAAAACGACTCCCCGCGGGGCTCTCCTCTCCCACTATACCAATACCTACGGGTCAGACGCCATCATGCTGATCATCGAGACTGAGGATATCAGGAATGTTGAATGTCTCCATTATATCGACAGGCTCCAGTCCGGGATAGCAACCCAGCAGTACGTGGAAGGGGTTTCAGGGATTGTGGACCTCCTGAAGCAGGGGAACGGGGGCACACTCCCCAGTTCCACCGCCGAGGTCAACCAGATCATCAACCAGGCTCCAGCTGAGGTCGTGGAACGATACCTCCCCTCGAACATGATGACCATCAGCGTCATCACTCTCCAGCCGGCGATCTCAAGCGATCGGCAGAAACAGGTTCTCAATAATATCAGGAGCGTGGTCATGCTCTCGAGCCCGCCGCCAGGTATCTCTGTCACGCTATCCGGTGAACCTGCATTTGCTCAGGAGATGGAGACGGCGATGGGGTCATCGATGGGGATCCTCATCCTGGCGGCTATGATCCTGATGGTCGTCGCAGTGATGGCGCTCTTTAACCATGTTCGGTATCCCCTTCTCTCTGTCGCAGTGGTGGCGTCGGGTCTCGTGCTCACGTTCGGGATCATGGGGCTTGCGGGGATCAAGATCAGCATGGTGGTGATCGGGGCGTTCCCCGTCCTCATCGGGATCGGGATCGATTATGCCATCCAGATCCACTCAAGGCTTGATGAAGAGATCAGGAAGGCTCCTCTCTCTGATGCCATCAAGACCACCATCACAAAGACAGGCCCGGCCGTGCTGGTCGCGATGCTTGCCACTTCGATGGGGTTCATCGCCATGATCTTCGGGCCAATCCCCATGGTGGGAGACTTCGGGATCACCTGCACGATAGGAGTGATGTCGTGCTACCTTGCCGCCCTGGTCATCGTCCCGGTCTTTGCCGTGATCATGAAATACCGTGCCAAAGAGCCGAAAGGAAAGTTCAATGACGTCGCTGCCTGTGAACTTGGATGGAAGGGCTGTGAGACCACTCCCGTCCATAAGGAAGGTTCGCGTGGTTCATTCATCGAGAAATACGATGAACTCCTGGGAAAAATTGCGTACCGCGTTGCAAAACATCCGGTACCCATACTCCTGTTCGTGTTCCTTATCGCCGCTATCGGGTTCAACCTCGATAATGAAGTCCCGATAAGCGCCGACGAAAAGACATTCGTGCCCTCCGACATGCCTGCACTCCAGGACATGAACAAGGTCACAAGGACGATGGGGTCCACGACCACCATCCCGATTCTCGTATCGGGCGAGAACGTGCTGAATCCTCTGACTCTCTCGTGGATCAAGGAGTTCGGGGAGTACGAGATCAACCATAATGACAAGATCACCGGTGTGACCAGTATCGCTACCCTCCTTGCCCAGTATAACTCCGGTGAACTCCCTACGTCAGAAATCGAGGTCCAGCAGGTGCTCAGCCGGATCCCGGAAGAGACAAGAGACCGTTACCTGAACGGGAATATCGAAGCAGTGATGGAGTTCTCCACCGTTGACATGGAGATCTCCCAGGCCAGGTCCCAGATAGCGCTCATGCAGAAGGATGTGGTATGGATATCCCCACCACCGGGTGTGACCGCACGGGTGACCGGGATGCTCGAGATGTTTGCGGCCCTGATGGATGATATCAATGATTCAAAGACACTCATGACGGTGCTCGGATTTGCATTCATCCTCGCCTTCCTTCTCGTGGTGTACCGGAGAATCCACGCAGTCTCGCCGCTCATACCGATTGTTGCGATCGTCGGGTGGAACGGTGCGATCATGTTTATCCTAGGGCTTGACTACACACCCCTCACCGCCGTGCTCGGATCTATGACCATTGGTGTGGCATCCGAGTATACTGTCCTTATCATGGAGCGGGTGGATGAAGAGATGGCACGGGGTCTCGACCTCTATGAGGCCATACAGACCAGTATCCAGAAGATCGGTGCGGCAATCACCGTGTCGGGCCTGACCACGGTGTTCGGGTTCTCCGCCCTCATCATCTCGGAGTTCAACATCATCTCGAATTTCGGCCTCACCACTGTGATCACGGTCGGGTTCTCACTCCTGGGAGCGATCCTGATCATGCCGGCCGTAATAGTGCTGATGTACCGGTTCGACCGTCGTTCGGAACACCAGAAAAAAGATGAAAGTCCAGCCACAGGGTAAACGTCCGGAACCCAACTTTTTTTGGACTTCCCCGGAACATATCCCCGTTCTTTGTCCGTATACGAGGGCCCCCTCTCAGGGGCACATGTTCCCCTGCGTAAGTCCCCTGACCGTGGAATTCCATACGGTGCGGAGTTCTTCAATATCCATACCCTGCATCGCATAGATAAGGAGGCCCTGGAAAAGGGCATTGAAGGTGCAGGCAAGAACCCTCACATCAGTATCTTTCCTGATCTCCCCGGTTTCCTGTCGCTCCGCGAGGAAGCCGGCGATCATATCGAGGAACTTCTGCCTGTCATCCATGATGATCGATCTCAAACGCTCATCCCGGGTGGTGATGGCAACGGTAGTGTGCATATAAAGCTGTAA
>DAWU01000051.1 GCA_002506105.1 Methanolinea sp. UBA275
AGTGAAATGAATTCAGGATATTACATAAAAAAAACATCATGAACTATTAAATTTAAATTATATAAAAATTTTTTTATGGTTTTTGGCATTTTTTAATCTACCCTCACCATATTATATGTATCCACGTGGTAACTTTCACCCCATGGGTACGATCCTTGATGACATCCTTGAACTAAATAATACCCAGGAGTTGAAGCTATCCAATAACTACTGGCTTTAACTGAAGGGGTATTAGTCCGTGTCACAACAGTTTGTTTTAATGGTGAACCCCAATTGATTTGGTCGCTTGAATAATAGATTGAAGATTGGACACCCATATAGGGCATAATTGTTAGGGGTGTTGTATAACTTTGGGAATAATATGAAATCCTATTTCCTATGACTGATGTTATCCTTGTTTGATGTGTGATTGTAAAAGTTGAAAGAAGTGATCCGATTTTTGAAGTAAAATCGGACTCATGTGTATTCTGACTTTTTAAATCAATCTCTTTGCAAAAAGTTGGTTGATTGAAAACATCAGACTGTTTATCTCCAACGATACTGCTAATGACAACCGTGTTTATCAAAACAATGATGAGAAACACAGTAATAGCCGTAAATTTGTTTTTCCTTACCATGAGATTCTCCTTTTATAACTTTTCCTCAAAGGCATAGTAAGGTGCTTAAACTACTAAACACAAACTTATCATGCCTACGGGCTACGTGGGGGTTCAACTCCATCGCAAAGTGAGATAACCCCCAGGTAACATTTCCGTCTTTCATCTCATATGTGATATACTTTTTCATAATAATAATAATAATAATAATAATAATTGCTACGCCTCCAATCAATCATTCGAACCTTTCAATTCTCATTGAATTACTGAATTGGTGCAGTAAAGGACTGGTTCCAGTTTTCAATGGTTCCTGGAGGGATACAAAAGAGCAGATTAGGAATGTCTTGGTATGTCGCTGCATGTTGAAGGGAGATAACTCTTCGGAATATCTCTCCGCACACGACACCCGGAAAAAAATCAGAACGTGATCGTCCCCGAGAACACCGTCACCGCCGGCCCTTCCATCTTCGTCTCCGCTCCGAGAGAGATGGTGAGCGGTCCCCCGCGGGTCTCGACCTCCACGTTCGGCCCGACATATCCGAGGTGATGGGCAACCGCTGCGGCCGCCGTAGCGCCAGTCCCGCAGGAGAGTGTCTCATCCTCAACACCCCTCTCGTAAGTCCGGATACGGAGGGAGTTCTCTCCCGTCCGCTGCACGAAATTGACGTTCGCCCCGTTGGGGAAGGTCGTGTGCTTCCGGATCGGCGGCGCTGACTCTGACACTGCAACCGAGTCAAGGGCATCGGTGAAGATCACTGCGTGGGGTACGCCCGTGTTGACCGCATACACCTCGAATCCCCCGATCTCCTCTTTATACTCGCCATCGCCGGTTGCAGGAATATCTTTCCGGAGGAACTTCGGTTCTGGCATCCCGATGCTCGCCAAAAAGTCTTCGTCGTGGTAGGATATGTCTACCGGGATGATTCCTGCCAGGGTTTCTACCTTGCACGGGCCCTTGATGTATCCCTGGTCATAGGCATATTTTGCAAAGCAGCGGATCCCGTTCCCGCACATCTCGGCCTCACTCCCATCAGGCTGAAAGAGCCTCATCTTCAGGCCGGGTTGTTCGGAGAGCGAAAGGTACAGGACCCCGTCACCACCGATTCCAAACCTCCTGTCAAGGTATATCTGGGCAAATTCTGCCTTCATCTCGTCCGGGATAGCCACGCATTCATACTCATCGATAAGGATGAAATCGTTGCCATTCCCCTGTAATTTCGTAAAGTGTAACTCCATTCGCATGTACCTCCGGATTCTCCTGATATGCCACCCTCGTATGAGTGATTATGATGGCGTTCCTCTCTTATAACCTTTCAATCATCCGTCCGGCGAATGACATTCATGTCACACCCCCTTTCCCCTGCGATCCTGACGGAATGACATCCCTCTAATATTCTCCTATCTCCCAGCCGAGGATATCCCTGATGATGATGTAGGCCATCTGCGGGGGGATCGCCCCAGCCTCGGTCACGATAAGATCCACGTAATTCGCTGGGGTCACATCGAAGACCGGGTTCCTTACCCTTACGTGGGGGAGATCTGCTGACATCTCGGGAGAGAGGATCTCATCCGGGCCACGCTCCTCGATCTCGATGTACTCACCAAGGAGTGTCCTTGGAGCAAACTTGTAGGTCTCTGCGGCAACCATTATCCGGGTCCGGGCTTCGCTGGCAGCGAGCGCGATCTGCGATGTCCCGATCTTGTTGACTACCGCACCATTCACAGTAATCGCATCAGCACCCACGATCACAAGGTCAACCTCGTTCATGAAATACCGGGCTGCTGAATCTACGATGAAACTGGTGGGGATGCCCGCCCGATCGAGGGTTTTGATGGTCAGGTAGCCCTGGTTGCGTGGCCGGACTTCAGTGGCGAAGACGGAGATCTCCTTCCCTGTCCTTTTCGCCTCGATGATGCATGCGAGCGCCGCCTCCGAATTGCAGTGGGTGAGGAGGGTATCCCCGTCCCGTATATGCCGCGATCCTATCTCCGCGATCCGCTGCACCGCCTGCTCGGAACCGGTCACGAACGCCCTGCACCGTTCCTGGAATCCTGCCTTCGCAGCTTCAACATCTGGATAAGGCACCCGGAGCGAGGACATCACGGATCGGATGGCGTTTGGAAGGGAGACTGCGGTGGGGCGGGTCTCGGCAAGGAGCGAGGCCGCGTCGTTCATCCTTTTGAGATATTCCGTCAGATCGCGGGTGCTGATGGATGAGGAGTACTCATCAAGTGCGTTGACGGCAGCCCTTGCAATCCGTCCCGCACCACGTATCTCCATGCGCTTTATCTTCTCTGCAGTATCAGCTAGCATCGTGGGCACTCTCATACTGAGTGCCGGTTATGCCCAAATAAATATGAGGGAAAATTGACCGATGTCCATCGCCGTGGTCTTTGACAGTGCCGGAACTCTCCTGCATACCTACAGGGTTGCTAAGGACGTCAGGAGCGGCGAACTTCTGCCCGGCATCGAGACGGTAAGCCTCACATTCAGTTCGACAGAGCGGGTCCTTGTGGTTATTCATGTTCACTCCCGCGATGTCATCGCCACGCCAGGTGATATGCTCCTCTCTTCCTACCTCGTAGAGCATCAGGTGGGATTCGGGGTGAGCTGCACCCGGAAGGTGCTCACTGCAGATGATATCGCACATGCCCTTTACCATTCGGAGTATGCCACCATCGGGGACCTCCAGGACTGTATCCGGCATGTATGGAAAGTGTGCAAGAGAGAGGCGATGGTCGCGATGAACAGCGGCGTGATCGTGAACATGTCACTGCCAGGGATCGAGTTTGCCGTCACCACTGGAGGGCGACCATTCGAAGCAGCACGTGAAGTGATCAGTGATCTTCACCGCATGGGAATCCCTACCTACATCGCATCGGGTGATCGGGTCGCAAAACTCGAAAAGATCGCAGATTTCCTCGGAATTCCCCGGGATCGTGTCTTCGGGGTTGCGACTCCAACCGTCAAGGCGCAGATAGTTGCCGACCTCCAGGGAGAATATGACAGGGTGGTGTTCGTTGGCGACGGAATCAACGACCTCTGTGCTTTGAAAAAAGCGGATGTTGCCATTCTCACCGAGGAGCAATCAGGAGAAAAACATCGCGATCTCTATCAGGCTGCGGATCACGTGGTGCAGAATGTCCGCGAAGTGGTCGCCATCGTAAAAAAATTCAGGGATTGATACCGGTATCTGCTATGGGGTGCCAGATGAAAAGTAATATGCGTAGAAGATCACATTGTCTAGTAAGAGGATATGAATGAACCCGCTGATCACCGTTGAGAATCTCTGCATGGACTTTGATGGGAAAAGAGTCCTTCACAATATTTCTTTTGAGATCGGTGAGGGAGAAGTGCTGGGGATCATCGGTCGCAGTGGGGCCGGGAAGACAGTGCTCATGCACCTGATGAGGGGTGTTGAACAACCCCCCACGTCAGGTCGCATCGTCTACCATATCGCGGTGTGTGATCACTGCCCGTACCTTGGTGTGGGGAGCATGGCCGGGGCTGCATGTCCGCAGTGTGGGGCGAATTTGAGAAAGGCCGACATTGACCTCTGGAATGAACCGTCCGATGATATGCGGCGCAGGCTCATGACCCATACCGCCATCATGTTCCAGAGGACGTTTGCCCTCTACGGGAATGACCGGGTTATCGAGAATGTGCTTCATGCCCTTGATGATATTGAATATCCCCAGGAGAAAGCGATCAACCGGGCCGCGGATCTCCTCGACCAGGTACGGCTTTCGCACCGGATGATGCATATCGCAAGAGACCTGTCCGGAGGTGAAAAACAGAGAGTGGTTCTTGCCCGGCAGATTGCCAAGGAGCCGTTCCTTCTCTTTGCAGATGAACCGACAGGCACCCTCGATCCAGAAACCGCCCACCTTGTCCATTCCATGCTGATAGAGGCAGCGGACAAGAACCACATGGGAATGGTTGTCACCTCACACTTTTCCCAGGTCATCAGTGAAGTGGCTGACCGTGCCATGCTCCTTACCGAGGGGAAGATCACGGCACTTGGGTCGCCTGAGGAGGTCATCCGCACCTTCATGGCCGGTCTCTCCGATACCGAAAAATTCGAGGTTCCGGAATTTGGAGGGGACATCATTATCGCCCGGGATGTATTCAAGCGATATATCTCTGTAGACAGGGGAGTCGTACGGGCGGTGAATGGGGTGAGTTTCGATGTCAAGGAGAAGGAGATATTCGGGATCATCGGAAAGAGCGGGGCTGGCAAAACAACTCTCTCCCGGATAATCGCGGGCATCATCGAGCCTACCACGGGGGAGATGGTCATCAAGATCGGTGATGATGCGGTTGATATGACCAAGCCAGGGATAGAGAACAGGGGGAGGGCAAAGAGCTATATCGGGCTGCTGCACCAGGAATATGACCTCTATCCGCACCGGACCGTCCTTGATAATCTCACCGATGCCATCGGTCTTGAGTTTCCAAAAGAACTTGCAGTGAGGAAAGCGATCATCACCCTCAGGATGGCCGGATTCACTGAAGAAAAGAGCAGGGAGATCCTTGATCGTTTGCCCGGCCAGCTCTCTGAAGGCGAGCGGCACAGGGTCGCTCTCGCCCAGGTCCTCATCCGTGAGCCGAGGGTCGTCATCCTCGATGAACCGACCGGGACCATGGATCCCCTGACCAAGATCGATGTGAAACACTCCATCATGCACGCACGTGACGAGATGGATGAGACCTTCATCGTCGTGTCCCACGACATGGAGTTTGTGCGTGACATCTGCGATCGCCTGGCCCTCATGCGGGGCGGCAAGATCATCCAGGTGGGTAAAACTGCCGATATCCTGGCCCTCCTGACCGACGAAGAACGAGACGTCATGGCAAAACCTCCCGCTTCCTGAAGGGTCCTTCATGATCACCCTTCTTATCGATGGAAAACCGCAGGCGATCAATGACGGAGCCAGGTTAACCGATATCCTGCCGGGCCGCGACCAGGCATGCTCTGTTGCGATCATCCGCCCCGGTGCCCGGGAATCAGCGGTAACAGGCAGCATGCGGCTTGACACCACGGCCGGGGAAGTGGTTGTTGATCTCAATCCGGACGGGCGGAAGCTGTTCGACACTCCACATCTGGAGCTCCCTATTGAGATCCACTGGCAGGACAGGTATGCAGCAGCATTCGGACCTTTCCCCTCGTCATTTACCCCGGCCCGGGCCCCCGCGTTATATGAGAGGGGCGATGTCATCCTTGGCTGCGGCGGCTATGATCCGGGACGGTCGTATCTCATATTTTCCCGGAGCCGCCACACGTCAGATCTCGGGGCTCCGGCAGGTGGCGGGGTGATTGGCCAGGTTGTCAGCGGCAGAGGAATCATCGACCGCTGGGGAACCGGCGATCAGATTCGCACCGCTGCTCCCATTGTCAGCTGGGCTGATACCAGCCGATCGTTCACCACCAATGATCCCGATCTTCTTTTGGAGGACGGTATGGAGATCATCTCCTTCCTCCGCATCACCTCACAGGGATACAGCGGGAATCACATCGCCGATATCTCCGCTGCTGAAAGTGTCGAGCATATGCTTCTTGCCCTCGCTGACGGCCACTTTATGGTGGAGAGGTCCGCGAGCACCCATATCCGGGATAACAGGAAAGCAGGCACAGATGTGCAATACGAGGTCAAACTGCCCCGGAGGGAGGGGGCTGTCACCATGAGAACGAGCGGAAGATCCAGAGGTGCTCTGTTCATCTATATTCAGGACCTCCCAGGATCAACTACACACACGATCACCGGCCAGGTGACCCATGGACTCGAGCTTGCACGCCTGGCAAAAGAGGGTGAAATACTCTGCGTGCAGGTAGATCCTCCCAGATTCGATCTCATCGGTGTACCCGTTGAGAGGGCGCTCGAAATCGCGTCGTCCCGGGGAGTCCGGGTCAAGGGAAACATTGAGGATTCGAGCCTGGTTGTCGTTGAACAGGAACCTCCCACCACATTGCAGAGCCTCTTTTCAAAAGAAGTGACTGTAGGCGTCGTGTCCCTTGAGCAGGTCATCGATATCGAACTTGATGACACGGCAGCTCCCGACTCGTGTGATATATTCCGTCGCCTTACGGGGTTAAATCTCCACGATGTGGGAAGGATCCCCTTCTTCTTTACTTTCGATGATGTATTCCTCTTCAAGCCCAAGATCCCCAAAGGTGTGAATATCAATCCTGAGAATACCCCGATCGACCACGTCTCTGCGGGTATTCTCGCGATTACCAACGATTCACGGAAGAGTGCAGGATTGGTGGGGGTCCGCACAACAGATAATAGCGAGTTCGGGCCGACCTCTGAACCATTTGAGAGTACCAATATCATTGGAAAGGTCCGAGATCTGGACAAACTCCCTCTGCTGAAGGAGAAAGAGATTGTTTTTATCAGGGAAGTGAAGTCATGACCCAGTACAGCCCCCGGTATGCCGGAACGGTGACCAAGTACATCTTTGTTGAATCCCCCGATATGACCCCTTCTGACCTGGCGATTCGGGCATACGAAATCTCCCAGGGTGTGATGATCAAGGAGACGTGTTTTGGGCTGCAGGTCACCGGCAGCGAGGATGATGTGAACAGAATCATCGATTCGTTGCGCATGCTTGATCCCTCGCATATTTTCGTAAAAGACAGGGGATTTCCCCCTGGAGATTCCAGGAGGTGCCGTGCGAACCTCGGGGGCGCCAGGCCCGGTTATTTCGGTCATGAATTCGAGATCGGGCTTATCCGGCGCGTCTCTAAAGGTCTTGAGTCCCTCCCCGCGAGAAAACCCAAAGACACCCCCCACCCGCCTGCGCCGTCCCGGGTGCGAAAACTCGATGCTGCCCGTTTGAAGAAGATCATTGATTCACAGGAGTCCTGACATGGCGAAGGTCTTTATCTATCCCACAACCAGCCTCATCCTTTCTGACCTGGTGGCCAGGTTTGGTCACACCCCCCTCTCTGCTGCCCTGCAGATTCGAGACAGGATACAGACGCCGGGGCTTGAATCCCCTCCCCTCCAGATAACCCCCGAAGGACCAAAAAAAGGACTCAGGTGGGCTGCGGTCGAGGTCCCATCCGGGGTTAGGGGCAGGATGTCCCTGTACGGCCCCATGATTGAGGAGGCAGAGGCTGCCATCATCATCAACAATCCGGACTTCTCCTTTGGCTGCATGGGATGTGCCAGGACAAACGAGCTGATAAATTTCCTTATCAGGAAGAGGAAGGTCCCTATCCTGGACCTTGAATATCCGGAGACTGATGAGGAAGGCGTCGAATTCGTGGCGGCTATCAAACGCTTCCTGGATGATCTGAACGGGGGAGCTGCATGACAAGGGTCAGGATTGCCCAGCTCTCCTGCGGACCGGAATACAGCGGTGTGCAGAAAGAGATTGACGCCGCCGCTGCGGCTGTCGACGCCGAGATCTTCTTCCCCGACTTGAAACTTGCTGACCTTAAGCAATCGTATGATGAATTCGGCCTTGACGTGAGAAGCCCGGATCTCAAACTCGCAATAGCCCGGGCAAAAGCACTCGTCGAGGGGAGGATTGAGGCCGATGCAGTCTTCATCGCAACCTGCTTCCGATGCGCCGAGGCCGCAATTGTCAGGAATGAATTACGCCGCTTTATCCATGAAAATTCAAAATTACCCGTCGTCAGTTATTCATTTACTGAAAGGACCACTTCAGGGACTCTTCTTACCAGGATGGAGGCTCTTACAACCATTGCGAGGAGGAGGGCACTCCTGGCAAGGGAGGTGCAGCAGGGCTTGACGATGGGGATCGATTCTGGCTCCAGCACCACGAAGGCGGTCGTGATGAGGGATAACACAATCATCGGGACCGGATGGCTTCCCACTACTGCAGTTCTTGAGAGTGCGGATGAGGCAATAAGGCGGGCCCTTTCAGAGGCGGGGGTGACCCGCGAAGAGATCCAGGCAGTGGGTACCACGGGATACGGCAGGTTCCTCGTCGGGGACCATGTGAACGCGGATCTCATCCAGGAGGAACTGACCGTCAACTCCAAGGGTGCGGTGTTCCTGGCAGACGCCCAGCATGGACCCTCCACGGTAATCGATATCGGCGGGATGGATAACAAGGCCATCAGTGTCCAGGACGGAATACCGGGGACCTTCACCATGGGCGGCATATGTGCCGGTGCCAGTGGAAGGTTCCTGGAGATGACTTCAAAGAGACTCGGCGTTGACATCACTGAGCTCGGACCGCTTGCCATGAAGGGTATGTCACGGAAAGTTCCCATGAACAGCTACTGCATCGTCTTCGGCACACAGAGCCTTGTCAATGCCCTAGCAGCAGGAAGCACCCCAGAGGATGTTGCGGCGGCGGCGTGCCACAGTGTTGCAGAACAGGTCTTCGAGCAGCAGCTCCAGGAAGTGGACATCAAGGAACCGGTCATTATGGTGGGAGGAACATCCCTGATCCAGGGTCTCGTGAGAGCCATGGAGGAACTCCTCCAGACGAAGATCATTGTCCCCCACCACGCCCAGTACATCGGGGCCGTCGGATCCGCACTCCTCGCATCGGGATTTATCAAGGGAGATTAGATGGAGGCCGTGGAGTACTTCGAGGTTGAATGCCCTGAAAAGACCGGTGGTGACTACTATAGCCGTATTGCTGACGTCGTATTGCTTGATCACAACCTGATCCGGGTGGTCTCGAAGCTTCATATTTTCATAGATCCCAGAATTCCGCTCTTCATTGCTGCCGGTGTGACCAGGAAACTGCCCGGCATGGTGCTGCTGCGGGATTTTGCCGATGTGAATATCCAGGATCGGAAAGTAATAATTTCCATCGGTGACGAGGCATATCTTGCACCCCTTCTGAAGATCCTCTGGGAAAAGTATGGGAAAGATCTGGTAGAGCAGCCCGACCGCTTTACCATCCTCATGAACCTTGATGAGGCAGAATCGCAAAGCCTCCCGGATCTTCCCGTCTTTGATCCGAGCGACACGCTCTACAAAGACCTGATCTACGCACTCCAGGTGATCCAGCCGGAAGGTTTCAAGGTACGGCGGCAGTATTATGGGAAGGGCAGGTTTTACCTGGTTGCCAGTGAGAACACCCTGCCGGAGGACATCGAGGACCTTGTAAAGGAAAAATTCTCTTTGATGGGGGAGACGCTGTGATTCTTGTTCCGGTTACCTACAAGGGAGGCATATTCCGCCACGATGAGATCATCGACCTCATCGAGGACCTTGGAGGGTACATCATCCAGAAACATATGATTGCCCAGGAGGTTGTGCTCCAGGCCCTTGTCCCGAAAGACGATATCGAGCTTATCCGGAGAGTGGGAAAACCAATCACTGGCGATATAACCCCGTCACCCCTTGTGGGAACCGAGATCGCGGTGGTTACCCCTTCCCTCGAAATTCATCACCTCCCGCATGCATCCTGCGACGTGGCAGAGTACATCCGCCGGTTCGGCGCCAAGACCAACATGGTTGGTCTTGCGAGGGGTTTCGGGAAGCGGATCTCGCAGATGAACGATGAAGAGCGCGATGTGATCAACGAGCACGACTGTGCGGTGTATCTTCTGGGTGATTTTGAGACCTGTATCGAATATAAATTGCCTGCCCTGCGGAGGGGCATCCAGGTTCCGATTGTCCTCTGCGGAGGCCCCTCGACCGAAGCCCTGAAAAGCCTGATCGACCCTCCTGTCGACGGATATGTGGGTGGCATTGGCAGATTCATGCACAGAACCAAGGAGTCGGAGGAGATCGCGAAGCTGGATGAAGTCGTGGAAGAAGTGACGCGTGTCCTTGACAGGAAGAGGGAGATTCTGGCAAAAGATCCCCTCTCAATATCCCCTGCCAGGCTTATGGATGTCATTTCAGAGAAGATCGATGAAATTCAGGACGTTCTCTCTCCCACACCCATCACAGTTCAGATGGCGGGGCTTCGGGTCAAACTGCCGTATGATACCTTCAGCTCGCGAATCCGGGCGACCGAGGTGGACGATGGAATCACGATTGGGGAACTCGCAGACGTGCTTCCATCACGGATGAGGGATTACATCCTTCTCAGGATAAAACCATTCTCAGAGACAAACCAGGTTATCTAAAAAAAGGATAAAGGGTGTGCATTCTCCCGTGGAGAAGTGCATTCTCGACACGCTTTTTATTTCCCCGCACACCTCAGGCTATTGCCCGCCTGTAAAACACAATTCCCCTGTCATAAATGTCCGGTTTTCACCAGGAAAAAGTATGGAATCGTTCCTGCACTCAGACCGTGAATGCCTCTGCCATCTGGTAATAGTGGTAATCCTTTGCCGGGAAACTGTTGGTAGTGAACATCCACACTTTCCCGGGATCGAGTGCGTTCACACTGGCATACGCATTCCCGATAAGGTTCCCGTTCGAATTGAACAGGTTGAAATTTAACGTGATATGATTGATGCGGAAATTCTCCTCGTTTCTCACCTTTCCTGTGAGATACTCCTGGCCTTGTGCATCAACACCCTCCTTGATCTCGATGATTGCAAGCCGGACTCCCGTCCGGGGAGTGGTAAGGATATACCCGTAAGGGGTCTTCACGTAATACTGCGGGGCACCCTGGCTTATTGGCGCTTCAGTGATGATCTCCCCTGTCCCCTGGATCTCCCCCGGATGCAGTGTGCCTTCTTGCGTGGGAACGGGGGTTCCTCCGGATCCTTTTCCCGGCTCCATCATCAGGTTTTCAGGAGAGATACATCCTGAAAGGGCCACCAGTGCGAGCAATATACCCAGGGTGACCATCCAGGCACCGGAATACTGTGTATTCATATTCGTCACTTTTCCTTGTCTAGACTGTCAGTTGCCCGAACATAAAAGAATCGGTTGCATCGCGGTGCCCGAAGGGGAGAAATAATGCAGATCAGGGCTGCTTTCCCTGATGGGCAGAGTAAACGAGCCCGTGTAACGAAGGAGAGAAAAATGGATGATTAGTTGTCAGCAGGGGGTATTACGTCATCCGGGCCGTTTTCCACCACGAGAGAGGTCAGCGCATCAATGATTTCCTGAAGACCCGCGGGGATTACCGTATCTTCCACGATGACTGTTTTACCCTGCCAGCAGATCTGGTAGATGAAAAGATCCGCACTTCCCGGGGGTGCCTCGTAGTGTGGAGCACACGCCATGAAGCCAGAATCCTCCATGAGAGCAGCGAGTGCATCGAGTTCGGATCCCGTGAGGCTGAACCCGGTCGTGAATTCCTTCCTTGCTAGACTGACACTCCCATCAGGATAGATCTCAAGGTGGTCATCCATGCCGGCAAATCCACCCGTTCTCCAGAACTCAAGTAGGGGTTTTTCTGTATCGGCCTCACCCTCAATGCCAGGAGAGAAGCGTAAGAGTTCGCGACCCCGTGCATCTGAGATTACAAGTATACCCTCTCTCACCTTCCATGATGCAGCATCTGCAAGGATCTGGAAGAATGCTGACTCCTGTTCCATGATCCCTGCAGGGGTATCCGTGCAGTACATGAGGGTGGAAAATACATGGTCAATCGTGAGCGCCTGCCTTGTTGCCGTGTACGATGCGCCGTAGAGGTTGCAGCCTGCGCTGCCGCTTATCTCGCCATCATCAGAGAAATTGGCCGTAATTTCAGTACCGGGGATCACGGGGGTCATGGTGTTTCCCCTTGCCATGCTTGCCAGGGTCCATTGCCCGATCAGGCTTGATGCCTGAGATCCTCCTGCTTCTGTTGTCTTTGACATTGTGAGAATGGAAACAGGAGTCCCCCACATGTAAATCGTGTTCGTGTCAGGTGCGGTCCTCGCGGTGAAGGCTACCTTGAGACCATCAACCCTGAATGCTTCCGGAAGGTTCAGTGGCAGGTAATGAACCCCTCCTGTAGTGATTATTCCGTAGAACCCTCCCTCGAGATCGATGAACTCGATGGTCCCGGTGGCAGAGATCTCTTCACCGACAGGGCTTATTGAGAGGATGCGAAGCGGGGTTCCCCACATACGAATATTTGGCATCGGGGCGCCCTCCCTTCCAACAAATGTGACACGGAGACCATTCTCCCTGCATGATGCCGGGAGGTTCCCGGGGACATAATGGGTTCCTTCATCTGTTACGATCCCGTAGAAACCGCCACCAAAATCCATGTAGACAACGGTTCCGGTTCCCGATACGATTGGGGAGTTCAGGGACAGGCTTTTTCCAAACCGGGTTTTCCACGAATCCATACCTGGCGTTCTGTACAGATTGCTCCCGTTGATTCTCCGGGAACTTTTCTCATCGATGACCGCACCCTGTTTCAGGGCACCGGATCTTCCTGACTGGTAGAATTCCGCCCAGGTCTCAGCAGGGGACAGATAAGACGGCGAGATATCCCCGGGGGAATACGAGTGCTGTACCGCAATAATCGCTGCGGGCTTTTCGATCGTATTGATGCGGTTCGGTAAAGCCTCAACTTCTCCAATCACTGCAAAACAAAGCGCGATGAGAAGCACGAGGCTGATGGAGCGAAGAAAAGAACTCCGTATTGCCATGGTTGTGACTCCTGGTCCCCATTATGTATGGGACCTGGTAATAGATAGTCTCCGGACTGATAAAAAATTGCTCCATACTGCGATTTTTTTTGCACCTATCCATTTCCGGGCGGCACTAATATGTGGGCTGAAACAGGATATTGACAAAGGTGTCCCATGAAAGAGATCGAAGAATTTGAACACACACTGGAAAAGATCATCTCGCTCGGGGCGGATGAGACCGCTGTTCAGTGGATGGATAACATTGATGAAGAATATGGCCGTGCCCCGCTCATCTTCAAAAAAATGGCCGAACGACCCGAGGTTCTCATCTCTCACCTACTCTATAAGAACGCGGTCACAAAGACGAGTTCGCTTGACCGCAAGACCATCGAGCTGATCAGCATGGCGGTCGGTGCTGCACTCCGTTGCCCCCACTGTACAAGTTATCACATGCAGGCAGCTGCCAAGAAAGGCGCAAGCAGGGAGGAGATTCTGGAAGTGATCCTCCTCTCAGGGATGATCTCGAATTCATCCGTGCTTGCCAATGCCTACCGTATCTTTGATGAGAAGATGGCCAAGTGCATTCCGTGCGACAACAAGGGAATCGAGTTGGCCGGGGAGTAATTTTTTTATCCTGTTATTCGCAATTTTTTCCCAACACTGCGCCATGGTGAAAAGGGAAGCGTCGAGTTTATTCCCTGCGGAGCAGGCATCGTTTCCCATTCCCAAGGAGATCTCCCCTCCCGGCTGCAAGGATGCCCTCCCTGACCTGGTGCTGGCCTTTCCTGTCCCGGTACTGGAGCAGTGCCCGCTGGATACGTTTCTCTCTCCCCTTCGGAACATGCACGGGTTCCAGGGTGAATGGGTTGAGACCGGTATAATACATACAGGTGGAGACAGTCATCGGCGTTGGGGTGAAATCCTGGACCTGTTCTGTGTAAAGATGCATGGTGTGAATGAACTCGGCAAGATCGACCATGTCATTGATGGTGCACCCCGGGTGACCCGACATAAAATAGGGAAGGATGTACTGCCGGCGATCCCTGCTCTCCTGGCAATTCTCAAACTCCTCAAGGAACTTCTCAAAGACCTCCCGCCCAGGTTTTCCCATAAGACCCGTCACGTGCGGCGAAATATGCTCGGGGGCGACTTTCAGGTGGCCCGATACATGAAACTCACAGAGAGTACTGAGGGGTTTTTCAGGGTCCTTTATGAGAAGGTCATACCTGATTCCCGATCCTATGAATACATGCCTGACCCCGGGCACTCTTCTCAACCGGGTGAGGAGCTCCAATTGCCGTTGATGCGAGATCTTCAGGGTAGGACATTCTGTACATGAACGATCCAGGCAGGGGCCGGCACGTGCCCACCGTGAGCATTCCATCCCAAACATGTTGGCGGTAGGCCCTCCCACGTCGGTGATGACTCCCCTGAAACCCGGCATGGCCGCAATCCTCGCTGCCTCCCGTTCGAGTGACTCGATGCTCCTGTTCTGGATGATCCTGCCCTGGTGATGGGTGAGCGCACAGAATGAACACCCTCCAAAACATCCCCTGTGACTGGTAAGCGAGAACCGTACCGTCTCAAGTGCCTGAACCGGAAGGGTGTACGCAGGGTGCGCTTCCCTCCTGTAAGGGAGTTCATACACAGCATCGAGTTCCCTTGTCGGGAGGGGGAGGGCTGGCGGGTTCTGGATGATCACGGTCTTGGGATGCCTCTGTACTACTGCCTTTCCCACATAGGGATTCTGTTCCAGGAAATGCATCGCAAATGCCCTGGCATACATAACCCGGTCATTCCACACTTCTGAATAGGAGGGTATCTCAATGGTGGCAAACCGGGAAATCCCGTCGTATTCAGAGGGAGGAACACGATACACGGTTCCCGGGATATCTGTCAGATCACCGGGCGATTCCCCGGATGAGATGCGCCGTGCTATCTCGGTGACCTGCTGCTCACCCATACCGTACACGAGAAGATCCGCGGGTGCATCGGCAAGGATGGCATGCCGGACAGTATCAGACCAGTAATCATAATGGGCGAATCTCCGCAGCGACGCTTCTATTCCCCCAAGAACGAGGGGGACTTCCGGGAAAAGAGCGTGGATCTTATCGGAATACACGATGGCCGCTCTGTCCGGCCTTTTAGGGATTCCCCCGGGCGAATAGAGATCCTCCGACCGCCGCTTCTTCGCCGCGGTATAATTATTCACCAGTGAGTCGCAGTTGCCCGGGCAGACCGCAAAGAAGAGGCGGGGGCTCCCCAGTGAGAGGAAGTCCTCTTTCGCCTTCCAGTCAGGCTGTGCAATCACCCCGACCGAAAAACCGGCCTCCCAGAGGACCCTCCCAACCACGGCGGTTGAGAAAGAGGGGTGGTCAACATATGCATCCCCGCTGACCAGGATAATATCGAACTGGTCGATATTGAGTTTTTTACCCTCCCTTGTGCTCATCGGGAGGAACTTCGGCTGCCTCTTTTTCATGGATCGTTCCCGGAATGATACCGGGGAAGAGAGAGCCCAGTTGTCCGGTCAGGGCAGCTGACGGACTGAACCCCCGAGATCTCGGTGATCACTGCCTCGGTCACGATATATACCTCTGCCTTTTCGCGGAGGCACCCGGTCAGTGTGCGGTTACCCTTTCCAGCCGCTGAATGGAGGTGAATATGGGGTCTGTCGTCGGACCAGGAGATGGTGCCCAGTCCGATCATCTCCCATCCCCCGTTGAAATCTTCCCAGTGGGGATAGGGAGGGAGGACCATCTCTTCCGGTCCCGACACCATCTTCCCTGCACCAAGTGCTCCCAGGACCTGGATTACCCCGCAATGTATCTCCTTCTCCCTGATGCATTGTTCGAGAACGCCAAGGAGATCTTCACCGTGATCGATCCGGACAATAAATATCCTGCCTGGACGCCCTTCAGCGCATTGCATGGAATCCTCCATCCAGGGACCCGCGGGCAGTCATCGGCCTCCCACTCCGCCGCCACCGAAGCCTCCTCCTCCACCGAAGGAACCCCCCCCGCCAAATCCTCCGCCGCTCCCGCCACGCGAGGGGGGGGTGAACGCGAGGACAGGAACAAAAGCACTCCGAACCCCGGAGGCAAGGGGAACACCCGCCTGTGGAAGGTCAATCTGAAGAGCCTCCATGGCACTCTCAACCTTCTTCCCCACACCGAGTGCCGTCCCGTACACGAGCCATTCGCCCCACATGGACATATCCTGCGGGCTGTACTGCCTGATGAGCGCCAGGTCGGAGAGGAACCGTGCAAAGGCATCCCATTCCAGTTTCTCCTTGTAGCGGTCATCTTTCCAGTGGCCGAAGAGAGTGGAGGGGAATGAGAGTGCAACCGCAGACTGGACTATCATCCCTGCGAAGACTATGACCGCAGGCCCTAGTACCCCGGCAAGGACCGGGAACAGGACCAGTGCCAGGACCGAGATGCACGCACATGCAATGCCGATGAACAACAGGGGGAACAGATGATCCCTTCCATCGACAACATACTGGGAGATGAGACGGGGATCCGATTTCCTGGTAATGCTCGAGAGTTCCTGCTGATGTCGGAGGATCTGTGTCTCGAGAGTCGTATCACTCCGGGCCCGGGCCGCCATCTGCTGCAAAGACCCGGAGTCAACCACACCGTTCTCCTCGATCCCCTTCAGGAAGTCAAGGACTTTCTGTTCATAGGGCTCCCCGGAGTGCTGCTCTTTCACGGTGATGGTGATATCCTTATTTCCTGGTTTCTCTCTGATCGTGATCATACCTCGCCTGTGCAGGTCGAGAAGAGTGGCATAATACCCGTCCTGGTCGAAATCAATCGCATCCCCCTTGAAGAGCAGGTTGACGGCCCAGGGTTTCATCGCGGGATCCGGAGTGAAACTCAGGTATTCAGGGACGGTAAACGCTTTCTCCATCCCGTATTTCCTGTAAAGGAGAATGAGGAGGACTGGCGTAAGTATCACCATCAGGATTCCGATTGCATATAATGCCCATGCGAAGTAAAGGGGGAAGAGAAGGTACGGCGGATTTACGGCAACGGTCTCCTTTCTCACATTCTGCACAACGGTGGGGAATCCCGGGAGAAGTCGTGCGTCTGATGCAGCGAAGAGTGTCTCAATTCCGACGACCTCGTCCGCTGCTGCTTTCCCTCGCAACACCACGATTTCTCCCTGCCGGGTTACAGAGAGCGAGGGGGGATGCGGGAATACCTCGCGTGCATACCGGGACGGCAGCACTATTTCAAGGTCACGGTAGGGGACATGTCTGTCCACGAGGCGAAGGTTGAGGTGTGCATCGTTCTGGTCATATTCGATAGGCGGGTGAAGCACATACTGGTATGAGACCGTGTAGGTTCCTGCCGGGAAATAATCCGGCTTGTAGATGCCCACCTCGCTTGGTTCTGCCATGCTCCTGACGAATGCACGATACTCGGAATTGTCTTCCCCGGCGAGAACCACCGATCCCGATGCATCTTTCATGTAGCCCACGGTGCCGGGGGGAGCTTCCATCCCCACGAATTCGATGTACGGGGAATTTTGAGGTCGTGAAGAGAGGGGGTCATCCCAGTACCGGTACAGCATCCTGTATTGCCCGCCACTTTTCACTTCGTAGGTGTAGACCTCCGTGAACGTTCCATCATCCTGGAGGGTTGCCTGGTAACGGGTGATCGCCAGATCTCCCTCAATCAGGGCAGGGATGCCCACTGAAATGAGTAGCGCTGCAGCTCCCAGAACGAATGCCAGTACGACCAGTATCAGCAGTTCTCTTGTCTCGCCCATTGGTCCCACGGTCAGAATGCAATCTTCGGGGGCGTCTCAATCGCCTCTTCAAATTCCAGGTACTGGAGTTTTGACAGCCCAAGGATGCGGGCTATGAAATTGGAGGGTATCACGTCGCAGAGTGTGTTGTATTGCTGTGATATGTTGTTGTAGGTATACCGCTGCCGGGCAATCTCGTCCTCGACTCCCCTGACCGAATCCATGAGAGTCAATACGGTCGTGTTTGTCTTCAGGTCAGGATACGCTTCAGCAACGGCAAAGAGCCTCCCGAGGAGAGAACGGGATTCCTTCTCGATGGAGTTGAGGTCTCCGGGGTCTGCAGTTGCGACACGTGTCCGCATGGCGGTAACCTTCTCGAGTGTCTCCCGCTCGAAGGTTGCATAGCTCTTGACCGCTCCCAGGAGCTGGTCGATCATATCGAGTCTCTTTTTCATGGCAACCCGTATCTGACCGAGGGTCGCTTCCGATGAGTTCTTCAGGCTGAAAAAACGGTTGTATATCCCCACAAAGTAGAGCACCAGCCCACCTAGTATGACGAGGATGATACCCCCCGCTATCCAGGGTATGAGATCTCCAAGTGCCATAGCTCATCCTTTCTCTCCAATGCATATTTAAGCCCGATGCCATCGCATACCGTGCAGAATAAAGTAAAAATGTGCTTCTCCAGATCCTCCCTTGAAACCCCATGTTCTGCTATATGGGTGATATTCAGGAGATCTCCTGTCTTTACCCGGGGAGGACTTTGTCACATTCCGAAGAGTTTAACACCCTGAATACAAGAGGGGTGGGGTTTCCATGAACCCGGCGTTCTCATGCCGGAATGAGCCTTCCCACGACCCGGAGTTTTCCTCCCTCCAGATAATGGATGAGGATCGTGGCACCGGGGGGATAGACAAGGTCCTTCTCAGACTTCAAGGTAATTTCAGGTCTCTTCCAGTCCCCGGCGTTGTTCACGAACGCTATCCGGGCGGGCAGGAACTGCATCCAGTGGCCCAGGTATACGATCATCTGCTCTTTTAAGGGAGCCGGCCAGTACCGGACCAGTTCGGCCCTCCCGTTCAGGGTTTTTGAGGATACAAGTGCCGGGTTGTTCGAGAGGACATATCCCCTGTCGAGATCTTCGACCTCCACCCCTTTGAGGGCAAGACCGACCCGGTCACCCGCATACGCCTCGGTCACATCGTCATCGTGTTTCTGGATCGAGCGCAGATGTGCAACTTTGGATGTGGGGTACACTTTCATCTGATCGTGTGCATGGATCGTCCCTTCAGCCACACTGCCGAGTACTACAATTCCCACACCTTTCACGGGGAAGTGATGATCGACGGGAACAGATCCGCACTTTGAGACGTCATTCTCCGTGTTTGCCTTTGCCGCCTCGTCAAAGAAAAATTCCCTGAGTGCCGCGTGGTCATCTGTCATCAGAAGGTAGTGTTCAAGGACAGTCCCCTTCAGCAGGGGGGCTACCTGTTCTGGGGCAAGGTAGTTCCGGAGCACCAGGACGCCCTTTTTTATCCCCGCCATATCGAGCATGAGCACACACTCGCCGAATACAGGGGTGATCTCGTCAACAACAATGAGTGCCATTCCTGCCATCGAGATCGAGAAGAAGAGCGAGGACAGCTTCTCAGGGTACCGGTTCGGTTCGATATACGTGACGGTAACATCGTCCCGCTTCTGGTTGTAAAACGTAACGTCGGATGCGGTTCCCTTCTTCCCAAGGTGCCCCGCGTATCCCTCCGGGCCGATGACCGCAACGGTGAGGTTTGGCATCCCTGAAGAGTGAGACGGTATCAGATATTAGTATTAGGGAGCCTTATGCAGGCTTCGCCGGTTGAGTCACCTGAATATTGCATATTTTATAATCGATTTCAGGATCCCCGCACCCCCAGAAATCGGGTTCAGTTTGGTCTCTCCAAGCCTCGGCCGATACAGGATGGGTATTTCAATGACCCTGTAATGATGTGCCGCCGGGCGAAAGAGCAATTCTGCAGAGAGCCCGACATTCTCAGTCCAGTCAAAGGCAGTAATAACCTGTCTCCTGTATGCTCGCATTCCTGTAGTCACATCAGTCACTTTCACTCCATACAATAACGACGTAATCTTTGCGAACAGTGCATTTCCAAAAAGGTTTAAACGTGTCATATTCTCATTTTCTGAGAGGAGCCTGGAACCACTCACCACGTCATATCCTTCATTAATTTTTGAGAGGAATTCAGGGATTTGCTCGGCGGGATACGTGTCGTCACAATCAAGAGTAATCACAATGTCTCTGGTTGACGCCAGAAGAGCTGCCTTCACTGCGATGCCATATCCCTGTGGTTTTTGCCTGATCACCCGTGCTCCCAGTTGTTCTGCAATATTAGCAGTATTATCCGACGATCCATCTACCACGACGATTTCGGCCTGATTATGTGTTGCGTTTTTAATATCTGTGATGACTTTTCCGACCGCTTCCTCTTCGTTCCGGGTTCCCATCACTACGGAGATATCGGAGAGGGTGAAGACGGGGGGTGGTGTTTCAGGGACCATGTAAAATACTGACTATTATGTGGAAATAAAATGAATGATTCGAAAGGCAACCGAATCCTTTAAAAAAAAGCGAGACAAGATATCCCTGTGATTCCTGGAAAACAGAATGCTATCTATAATGTAGGATGGTATGTGGTAATTCCAGTAGCATGTATTCTAATTATATTTTCAACGTATTTTTTGGAAACCGGAGTATTCATTGGAGCCAGTCAGGACACATTAAGCAATATTATACGATATGTTTTTCTTGAGCAGAATCTTTTTGCAAAATGGAATAATCAGTGGATCATGGGGGGTTTCCCCGAAATAGCAAGTCCCTTCTCAGATCGATATTATCCCTTGTCTTTTCCGTTTTATTATTTTACAAAATCAATATACATACTAAATTTTGTTATATTACTCCATCTTTTCATCGCATATTTTTCATCTTTGAAACTGGGCAGTTTAATCTCCCGGGAACGATATCTCGTCACAATCGGGGCTTTATTTTATACTTTTTCAGGAATACTCATGAGCCGGGTAAGTGTAGGCCAGAATTATTATATTTTTGCTCTGGCATGGTTGCCATTGTTCTACTACTTTTTCCTTGTCATCGTATGGAAACATGACATAAGACTGGAAAACTTTGCCTTTTTAATAATTATTGCAATTCTTATGTTTTTTTCGGGCGGTTTATACTATTTTGTTTTTTCACTCATGTTAACGGGAATTTTCTTACTCTTTTACATACTGCGGAAAAAAATTGCATGGAATATTGGCATTGCTCTCTTCATATCGATGGTCGTATTTCTCATGCTGGTTTCATTTAAATTAATCCCTGATTTTTTCGTATCGGGAAATCTTATTCGGCTTGACCCGATTGATCCTCTTTCCGGAGGGGGATTCATTGAGAAGGGCATCGCCAGCTTCGCTTTTGGTATGCCAATAGAGAATTTTTATGGAGTGCATGAGAGTATGGCCTTTCTTGGCCTGGTCCCCTGCATATTTATCACTATAGGATTCATTTTTGGAGACCGAAACCTCACTATCCCTGCCTTTCTTACAATGATTTTTTCTTTTATCTGGGCGGCCGGAAGCAACTCAGTCCTATCATTTATCCATCTCATGCCATTTCTGGATACACTCAGGTGCCCCGGACGAATTTTTGGTGCGATCTTACCGATACTTGTCTTATTGCTGGTCTACGGAATCCACCTTACATTGCAATGTATCCACAATGAGAGATCAATCCAACTTGATGCCTCACAGAAAAAGGGAGTGGTTCTTGCTCTGGGCATCCTTTTCCTTGTAAAATTGCTTGAACTGCCTGCACAATCTGAAATTTCGCTGATTTCAGTATGTGCGGTCACGATTCTGTGCATTTTTATCTGCCTGCTCTATCTGAATAAAATGACACCAACAAACCTGATCCTTTTCTTGGCAGTTTCAGCGTTTTTCAGTCTATTCATGGCACTATCAATGTTCAATATTGTTCGTGTCGAAATAATGGTAAAAATTCTTCTTATTGGCGTAATTATGGCTGGATTATTGTTATATTCAAAGAATGTTCACAATATCCAAAAAAAAGCGCTTCATCTAAAAATTCTCATACTCTTTGCCCTTTTACTCACAATCGCAGTGAACATTTCGTACATCGCACCAGTACAAGCCGGTCTTGAAACAGGTCCCGCAAAAGAAGTCGCAGCAGGCCTATCTGGAAATGCATCGCCAAATCACCAGATATGGATTCTGGAGACAGGATGGCCTTACATGCACCTTGACTTTACGTACTGGGATACGAAATACAATATGGCCCCATTCACGGGATATTACGCCTATTATCTCAACGATCATCCCTCGCTGGTATATGAACTGGAGGGTAAGGCCTATTCTTCTGTAGATTATCTTGTTGATACAAAACAACTCGAGAATGGGCAGCAGAATATACCAGAATATTCATTCTCCCTATCAGGTATAGGTATTCAAAAACCCGGTCTCGTCCTTCCAAATGCGTTTGTGATCCGGGAAAACAGGTTTGTCACATCAAAAATCATGAAATTGACACCAGATTCAGTAGCATTAGCCGGGGATTTCAAGAAAGGAGATGTGGCAATTTTGAAATCAGCATATTATCCCGGATGGGATGTGAATGGAAAGTCCGGCATGAATATAAATAATCTGGTGGGTTCCCCACTCATTCAGGATACGCAGGAGATTGTGTTTACCTTCGATCCTCCTGACTTTAAAATAGGGTGTATCATTTCAGCACTTGGAGTGGCAATATGTGGAATCCTTTTTGTATATCGGAAGAAGGCCGTGCAATTTCTTTCTCTCGCCCCCCCCAAAAAAATGCAGCAATAGACAAATACCGTGTTTTTTATTCAAAATCCACCTGCCTCTCCAGAATCAATTTTCATTACTATAAGTTTATTCAAGTTCTGGCATGAATATTTACCAGGTTTAACTCCAGGGGAAGAAGCCAGAAAATGGATCAGGATTGGAAGAAGAAACTGGTATTCATCATCCAGATATGTGTTGGAATAATCCTCATCTTTGCCATTCTCAAGTTCATTTCAGCAACAGAATTTTTAAGAATTCTCGGCTCACTTGATATCCGTTTTTTCCTTCTGGCACTCTTTTGCTATTTTCTCAACAATGTGCTCATGGTATTCCGGCTCAAACGGCTCCTTGCTCACCAGGGCCAGAAGATACGGATAAAATTCGTGTTCTGGGCACATATGGCAGGGATGATCCTCTCGGATTTCACACCGCTCCGGAGTGGATATCTCTATACTGCCCAGGCGTTGCGAAAAAGAGGCATTCCTCTCGATGCCGGGACAGCCACCATCACTTCGACCTATATCTACGATCTTCTTTTCAAAATCTCTGTCGCTCTTATCGGTATTTCCTACCTCTACGCAAGCCTCCTGTCTCCTCAAATCAGCTCTATCCTCATTCTCACGATTCTCCTTATCGCGATAATTTTGGGAACTTACTTCCTTCTTCTCTATCTCCCCAATTCTTTCAAAGTGTTGGTTTCAGGATGGAAGACCGGAGAAAAAATCCTCGGTTTTGGAATCCAGGCAAGAAGAATACAGCAATTCTTCCCGATGATTCTTGGAATCTCCTTTCTGGGTTGGCTGCTCCGGGGACTCCAGTGGTTCTTTATCGGCCTGTCACTCCATCTTGTCTTCCACTCCCCGCTCGATGCCTTTTTCCTCTCTCCCCTGCTCACGCTTTTCTCTCTTGTCCCTCTCTCACCCGCAGGAATCGGCATCCAGGAAGCAGCGATTATTACATTCTTCGCATTAATCGGTATTCCTGTCGCACTTTCCGCGTCTTTTGCCTTCCTAGTAAGAGGAAGTGAGATCCTGGTTGATGCTATAGGTACCAGGGAATTTTTCTTCAAATTGAAAGAACAGTCCTTCCTCGTTGACCATTACCAGGCAACTCCAGGCGATATCGATGACCGGGCGTTCCATTCGAATCTCTTGGTACAGCGCTATTTTCAACAGAGGAAAACCAGGGAAATTTCCGATTCATTCGAAACCGGGAGAGATGGCCTTTTGATTGACATAGGATGTGGAAGCGGTGTACAGGTTGCAGAACTCCAGAAGCAAAGACAGGGTATGGCTCTTGGAATTGATCTCAACCGCGAAGCCTTGCGTTATGCCAATGGAATGCGTATCCCGCGGGCCTCCTTCATCCAGGCAGATGTTCATCATCTTCCGATCCGTGATACCTGCATCGATCACGTCGTAAGCGCAGAGATCATCGAGCATCTTCCCCGACCGCATGAGATGCTCAGTGAAATCCGGAGAATCCTTGTCCCTGGGGGTGAGGTCGTTATTACTACCCCGAATGACCATTCAATATGGGGATTATACGAGGTTTTGTGGGACCTCTTTGGACGGGGAAGGAATTACGGCGAGACCCACCTCATGTTCTTCTCCCCGGGGGAATTGTGTTCATTTTTCAAAGATTTCTCTTCATGTTCGACAAAGACCATATTCTTCCTCTCCCCTCTGTTTGCCCTTACCCAGAACAGGTCCCTGCTTAACCTTGGTATCAGACTGGATTCATTTTTTGAAGCCCGTGGATGGGGAGTCTCAATTATCCTTTATGCGAGAAAATAAGGACATTCCCCTCTCTTTTATACCTTGCAAAATTCCAAAATTTATTATAATCTTGGGTGCTGATCCAATAGATACTGAAACATGGGCAAGGATTGGAGATATTGAGCGACATTTTTGGTTATTTGTCAAAGACCCCAAATAATAGCGAGAATTTCGATCTGACCATTCTGATACCCACGTTCAACGAGAAGGAAAACATTCGCCGGATGATCATGGCAATCGCTGACATTTTGGTCCGGGCGGGAGTTCGGGGTCATATTCTCATCGTTGATGATAATTCCTGTGATGGAACGATTGAAGAAGTGAAAACTCTCCTGAATTCAATGAGAAATATGAGTCTTCTTGTCAGGTGTGAGAACCACGGTCTTTCTCCTTCCCTTTATGAGGGATTCTTTGCCTCCCCCACTCAGTTTGTCCAGTGTATAGACTGCGATTTTTCCCACCCTCCCGAATTGATACCTGTATTTCTCCAGAGGCTCCGTGATGATGGAAATGATATCGTCATCGGCTCTAGATATATTACAGGGGGCGGCTCTGTCAACTGGCCTCTCTCAAGAAGGATACTCTCCTTTGGAGCTGCAATGATGGGGCGGTTGTTGATACCTGTAGCATCCGATTCTGGAAGCGGATTCTTTGCCATCAATACAAGGGTTCTGACAGATGCCGACCTCACGCCCCGGGGATTTCGAATGTGTTTTGAGATCCTAGGGAAAGGAAACTGGAAAAAAGTGAGTGAAATCCCGTTTGTCTTCAGGAACAGGGACAGGGGAAAGAGTAAACTCAAGCCGCTTATTATTCTGCAATACATTGTCCAGACCCTGGGAATACTCCGTGATAATCTCATTCTAAAAAAAAGCGACAAAATAAAATATTCCTGGCATCTCCATTTCTCTC
Organism: Methanolinea sp. UBA275; assembly: GCA_002506105.1. GTDB lineage: Archaea > Halobacteriota > Methanomicrobia > Methanomicrobiales > Methanospirillaceae > Methanolinea_A. Next base: position 25,384 of record DAWU01000051.1, read on the forward strand.
AATGAGAGGTCTTTACGAAATAAATGTTGTAGTATCCCGAAATCATTTGA
>DAWU01000045.1 GCA_002506105.1 Methanolinea sp. UBA275
TTACAGCTTATTAGGGACGGTACCAGAAAAGATGATCTGTTTAAGTATAAATAGTTGAGTTCTTAACTATAATCTCCTGTTCATCACGGTTATCCTTTGTAGTATTATTTGTGCCTCCGACAAAATACGATTTGTGACCATCAGGCTATGAATTTTTTTTAATGTTTCCCACCAAGTATTTATAAAATACGAACCCTAGTAAATCCATCATGAAAATGCCTTTGCTTTATATTTTGGCGCTTATTGCAGCCTTTTCCCTGAGCTTCACATCCCCTGTGCTCGGATTCGAATTCCCCGATACTTCTCAATGGGGTTCTTCCACAGGTGCCGGACTTTTCAGCGGGTATACCCCCAGTAATTCCTTCGGTGCTGACCTTTTTAGCGGGTATACTCCGGGAAATTCCTTCAGCGCTTATCCTTTCACTGAATATACCCCAGGCAGCTTCTTCGGTGGTGACCCCTTCAGTAGTTCTACTCCAGGAAGCTTCTTTGGTGGTAACCCCTTCAGCGGATCTACTCCAGGAAGCTTCTTTGGTGCTGACCCCTTCAGCAGGTCCACATCGAGAAATTATATCACACCTATGAACTGAAACCTGCGGTGCACAACCGTAAGGGCCCCCGGATCGTACCCCGAAATTATACCTCTTTTTTTTAGTTGGAAAGTGTGCTGTTGCCGGTCATTCTTATCCAGTATCCCTTGAACGGATAGACGGAATTTGAATCGCTGTGACTCCCCGATCCATTTCTTACGATCAACGTCTCATAGAACTGCGATGAGGAATCAAATCCGATAATATGGTCCCAGTGATCCAAGACAGACCCAAGTGCGTCCCGTGCGGGTACCGGCTGCACCACAGCGAACCCGATGGAATTCCATCCTGTGTAGAGTGGTTTTGAGGTTGTACCCTGGATTGATCCTTGTGAATACGACAGTGAGACATACCGTGAGTCACCTGAATAGATCCAGATTCCGTCCAGGAGATCCACTGTATCACCGTACAGTAATTGGATCCATACACCCTGCTCCCCGTCAAAGGTGAAGATCGAGCGCCCCTCCTTGTTTACTCCTGCAAACACAACATCTGCGGTATTATGCCCTTCAGCAAGGGTCGCGGGTACAGAAATGAAATTCCACCCGGGGTAGAGAAGCATTTCAGAGGCAGGCTGGGGCGTTGTTGAGGTCTGAGTAGGGGTATGAGTGGTGGTGGGAACTGTTGTCTCGGTGGTGGTGGGAACTGTTGTCTGGGTAGTGGTCGCTGTCGTGGTAGTTGTAGCAGTAGTTGTGATGGTTGTAGTGGTAGTAGCGGTCGCTGTGGGAGTGATCCCGTTTCCGACCTGGAGGGTCTGCGAAAGAGCGGTCTCCCCATCCACCAGGATGGTAATCGTAACACTCCCTTCAGAAACTCCATTTACCACAAAGGTAATTGCAGAATCCTCCGGGCCGGACTTACTTCCCTGAAGTGTCATGCTGGTCGTGATCGAGGTCGCATCGTGGGCAGCAGTGCCACCCAGCGAGATCAGATCATATGTCCCCGAAGGGATGGAGTAAGAATCTGTGGTCGAGTATACCCCATCCTGTGAGAGCCCCACTTTCTTCACCTGGTTGCCACCCTTCCTGAAAACGAGCTCGTTTGTCGAGGTATTCCAGAGCGTTGCGGAGAGGGATCCATCATTCAGGGAGAATGGAAGGAGAAGGTTTTCGAGTTCGAATGAGAAATTGCCTCCGGGGCTCGTGGCGAAGGATCCCTGGATCTGTATCGAGAAGAGGCTTGTGTCAGGAAGATCAGTGATCGAGATTGTGACCTGGTCCCCCTCGGCGATCTGATCTGGTGCAACAGAAATGGAGATCGCTGATACTGCAGGGACGAGGAGGAGCAGTGAACAGACAATGATGCATCGTCCCAGGCTCACCGGATCAACCCCGGAGTTCATATACCCACATGGGCACGGGGAGTATTTATCGGTTCGGTGCCGGGCAGATACTGCATACAATCCTGGGACTCCCATCCGGGAACCACGATCCTGCCATCAGACCCAATCTCCCGCCCATCCACCCGGGTTATCATGAGTGCTGCTGGTGATCTGGGGCACATTGACCTGAATGTTTGAAGTTTTTCACTGGAGGCTGTGAATTCGGTTTTTTAAAAGAAAATTGTGGAGTCCCCTCATTCAACCCCGCGTGAGCGTATCTATGGCGACGTCGATCGGCTCGGCATCATCCACGTAAATAAGTTCCATCTCATCAGGAGTGATGAGAGAGCCGAACGTATACCCTCCACCACCTTCCACAACGGTAAACGACCGTTCATCCCGGTTGATCACTCCCGCGAATTTTTCACTATCCTTTAATCCAGTAGGGTCCGTGAAAATGAAATCTCCTTTGAAGATACGGTCCTTCTGTTCAGTAACGCTCATGGTCATGACAGATCCCTTATACTCGGTGAAGCCCTGCCCTTCGACATACCCCGTCATGGTACCGGACCAGTTCCCGAGGAGGCTTGGATACCTTGGAGCCGGGGGAACAGGCTCACCTGGAGGCTGCGTGGTCATGCACCCCCCGATTATCACTGCCGTGAGAACAAGGATTCCTGCATAGAGAATTGCTTTCATACAGGATTAGCTCTCCTGCATGGGAGATAAAAAGTATCCTTTACACTGTACCGAATGTCCGGACTTTCCCGTGTTCGTATGAGGCTGATCTCCTGTGAATTATCCTTGTGGGTGAAACCGGTACGAACTCTTCGGCACCAGTAATTCGAAACGGGCACCTTTCCCGGGCAGCCCTGTTTCCCTGATTGTAATTCCGGTGATGGAGAGGATGCTCACACAGAGAAAGAGCCCGTATCCGGTGTGTTTGTAGTACCTTCTCTGGAAGATATCCTCCTTGTGCTCACCCGGCACCCCCTCGCCATCATCTTCATACACGATCACGAGGCTGGATTCTCCTTCCTGGCACGAGATCCCGATCCTGGTCACGGTTCCGCCGTGGCGGATGGTATTCTCGAACAACGTGTAAAAAACTCTCCCGAACAGAGGATCTGCGTAGATCTCGACCCTTTCACACTTCACATTGAGCACGATGGGTACGAGAGGGACCGATTCTGAGGCATTGAGTATGACTGATCTCAGGTCGAACCACCGGGGCGCCTGGGATCCGATATCCTGGTATTCCTTCGTGAACATTATCTGGTGTTCGATATTCCTTACGGCACGCATCATAATCTCAAGATTTTCCTGGATCTTGGGATCCTGGTATTTCTCCTCCATCATCTCAAGATACCCCGTCAGCACGGTGAGCTGGTTGTTGATGTCATGGCGTATAATACGGTTCATCAGGTTCAGCTTGTCGTTTGCCTCGCTGATGGCATTGGAATACCGCATCAGTTCCAGGGTATGGGATTCCATCTCCTTCTGGAGCATCTTCCTCTCGGTAATATCCCTGATCACCGCGAGCACGGTCGGCTCCCCTTTCATCTCGAAGAGCCGGGCGCTGATCTCAATCGGGAGATGCTGCCCGTCCTTTTTCCTGCATTCGGTCTCATAGATGGCGTGCCCTCTCTCCAGGAGCCCGGCTGAAAGAGACCTTATCCGATCCCAGGAACCTGACTCCATAATGTCTGAAAAAGACATCTCTAAAAGTTCATTTCCCGTATACCCGAAGATCTGGCCTGCCCTGTCATTCACCTCGAGGATCTTCCACAGACCCTCTCCGGGCATAGTATGGACAATGATTCCGTCGTTGACATTCTGGACGAGGAGGCGGAGGCGTTCTTCGCTCTGCTTCAGTCGCAACTCTGAGAGCCGGGCGGCCTTCTCCGAGAGTGCAAGCATCTGCTTCTCCTGCTCATTCCGGAGATTGATATAGGTAAAGATGAGCAGAAGAAGCAGGAGGATCAGCATCCCAATAAGCACCGGCAGGCAGGCCATGGCTATCCTTGCATACCAGTCACGTGCATCAATGTCCATCCCGAATATTGCGACGGGACTGCCGGTTGCGGGATCGACAACGGGGATAATGCTGCTTATCCATGTACCCCATCGATCGGTAAATGGGCCTATTGTGGACTCTTTCCGATCCGAAAGCACCGAATTCAGGACTACAGGGGAGACCTCGGAAAACACCTGCCCGGGTGGAGAATAACCTTCTGATCCGGGAGGTTCGGAATCGACCAGAAAAATGACGTCCCCGTCAGGCCGCATCCCCATAATGTAAATGAACCGGATGAGCGGATCAGCAGCCTTGACACGGATCAATTCTTCCTTGACAGCGAGGTAATCTGGAGAAGTAAGGTCAGAATTCGTCCCTGTCATCATTACGACATTCCCGGGATCTATTCCTTCCTCAACAAGCCTGCTCTTCGTAAGGAGCTCCTGGCGTAACTTCTGGTCCTCCGCGTAGACGGTCCAGGCGGTTGCCAGAAGACCGCCGGCAATGATCACGATCACGATGAAAAGGAGCCAGCGGTTGGTGGTACGGATCATGGTGACTCCCAACACAGCATCCTGCAGGTCATCAGGCTCATTCTAATCCCGTGCATGGCTTTCCGTTCCGCGATTCCCGGCATTGCGTCCGGAAGACACGGATTGAATCAGCTTCATGGTTCTTTAATGCACTGCTGCATGCACACACCGGAATTTCGTTGATGGATATTCCTCAATCAATCCCCTAAAAAAAGCTTCCGATAGGGGGATACGTAATTATATCCGATCATGACAATAACTCCAGCCATGCACAATCAAGGTGGCAGTGCGTCTCTACGAGCGGGAGCAGGGCTTCTCTTTATCGTATGTCTCTGGGCATGTGCCCTGAGTGTCCCTTCTGTGTATGCGGATCGGGCCGCAAATCACACTCCAACGATGTTCCGGGCAGATCCCTGGCATTCCGGGATGAATGATGACGGGGGTATCACACCTATCGACACCCTGATCTGGATGAATATCTCCGGCGATCGGATATACTCAAGTCCTGCAGTAGTCGATGATGTGATCTATATCGGAAGCGATGACTACAATGTGTATGCCCTCGATGCAGAAACCGGGGCTGAGATATGGACCTATACGACAGGAGGCCGGGTCCTTACAAGTCCCGCGGTTGCAAATGGTGTCGTCTACATTGGCAGTTACGATAATAACCTCTACGCACTCGATCAGGAGACAGGGACGTTCCTCTGGAGCTTTTCCATGCGGGGTTGGGTCACGGCAGACCCTGTGGTGATGGACGGTGTCGTCTACAGTGGGAGCCTGACCGATAAGTTCTATGCAATCGACGCATTCACCGGGGCTGAGCTCTGGAACGCATCGCTCGGGGAATATCCTTCTATCGATTCAAGTCCCGCCGTCGCTGACGGGGTCCTGTATGTGACGGGCGGCCAGACGATACTGTATGCCCTGGATGCATCGAATGGTGCAGAAGTCTGGAATTTCACCAGGGGAAGTGTGATATCTTCGAGCCCCTCGGTAGCAGACGGTATCGTATACGTCTCGAGCTGGGACAAGAATGTGTATGCACTGGATGCCCTGACAGGTGAAGAGATCTGGATCTTCCCGACCGGGGGCGATGCAGAGATGGCATCCTCCCCCGCGGTTGCATACGGCGTTGTCTACATTGGGAGCTGCGACAACAATGTCTATGCACTTGATGCACTCACTGGGGAGAAGATCTGGAACTATACCACCGGCGGCGTGGTCTATTCCAGTCCGACCTATGCAAACGATGTCATATACGTGGGAAGCTGGGATCACCGCCTGTATGCACTTGACGCCCTTACCGGGGAGAAGATATGGGACTTCGAGACAGGAGCTCCCATCTTTTCAAGCCCCGCTGTGGCGGATGGTACCGTCTTCTTCGGGAGCCTTGACGGGAATATCTACGCGGTCGGTCAATCCCCGGACGCTCCTCCCTTCGCTGACTTTACTTCAAACGAGACATTTGGACTGGCCCCGATGACCGTCCAGTTCACCGATTCCTCGACAGGCCAGGAGCTTTCCTACCAGTGGGACTTCGGTGACGGGACGGCAAACTCGACCGAGCAGAATCCGGTCCATACCTACATAGTGGGAGGCACGTATGACGTTGCGCTCACCGTGAGCAACAATGCCGGTTCAAGCACGCTCATGAAAGAAGGGTACATCACTGCCATGGAGCCAATCCCCCCCGTCGGCGGCGAGAAGGCGTACTACATGATCCATTCGAACGTCGATGGGGCAGAAGTATACTTTAACGGCGATTGGTACGAAGGGACGATTGAGAATGGGACCCTGCTCGTCCAGACCTGCACCTCCTGCACGCCAGTATGGTCGTATACGATAAAGAAGTGCGGGTACTTCCCCCTGACCCAGGAGAATCACGAGTTCCCGGGCAAAGATGAGACCATCCACCTCTATGCAAACCTCACCGCCCCGAAAGAACCGCTGATTGCAGATTTTTCAGCGAATGTGACGGAAGCTTCCGCCCCTCCGCTGACCGTCCTGTTTACGAGTTCGCATATTGGCGTTGCAGGATCCTGGAACTGGAGTTTCGGTGACGGGACGTATTCTGAAGAGGAAGATCCGGTCCACACCTACACAGCGCTCGGGAACTACACGGTCAGTCTCACGCTCTTCAACAGCGCCTGCCAGAACAACACAATGGAGAAGGTCCATTTTATCAGGATCCGCGAGAGACCCCCCTTCTTTGCTGACTTTTCGGTGAATCCCGGATTTGGTCCCGCACCCATGACAGTCCGGTGCACCGACATGTCGACAGGAGATCCCACAAGGATCGTGTATGACTTCGGTGACGGTTTCAAAACAATGGGACGTGATGCGACTCATACCTACCGGTCACCGGGGACATATACCCTTACCCAGACTATCGCGAAATTCGATGCGGTGACGCGTTCCACCGAAAAGAGCACAGCCACGAGGCAGGTGGAGGTCATCAAGGTCATCCCGGTAGGTCCGTTTGCAGCATTTTCTGCGTCGCCTGTGACCGGATCAGCCCCGCTCACGGTCACCTTCAAGGACGAATCGCTCGGCCAGGCGGCGTTCTTTATCTATGACACCGGAGACAATTTCCGGGCAATTGGCCGGGAAGTCACGTATACGTACCGGAATCCAGGGACATACACGGTGAGCCTCAAGGTGATGAAGATCGATACGAGAACAGGAAGGATACAGAGCGATATTGAGATCAAAGAGGACCTGATCACCGTCACTGCAGGACAGGAGCCTGCATTTCCTGCCATTTGAGGGAGAAACAGAGAATTTTTTTCCTTTTTATTGAAGATTTCCCTCCCTTCAATACCAGGTATTTTCCTGAGAATACAACGAAATCCGCTTGTTCGGAAAGAGCATCCAACCGTGTCCGGATCCGGATGGCATTTCACTAAAAATAGGGATCAGATCCATTCAAGATTGGTATCGGTGAGAAATCCTCCGGCATTCCCGGTGTTGGGGGTGCCAGAGGGTTCAATGAGCATCACGGTGCACACGGTATCGCAAATCGGCTTATGTTCAACACCACGGGGAATCACGGTCATCTCCCCTTCATGAAGGTGAAGGATCCTGTCCTGGAGGGCTATCTTCATCTGTCCCTCGATCACCAGGAACACCTCATCGGTCTCATCGTGTCTGTGCCAGATGAACTCGCGCTTTGCTTTGACGAGTTTGAAGTCAATATTGTTCATCCTGGCGATGAGATTATAGGCATGCAGGTCATGGATACGATCCGCTTTCTCCTTAAGGTTGACAACGCGTATCTCCATTTCTCCTCAACCCAGTGATATCCGCATCACATACTGGCCTTCCTTCACATCATGGTGCCGCAAGGAAAGAGCGGTATCAACGCATTTACCATTTTCCTTCTCTTTTGTCTTCTGGAAACCACTCCTCATCGTTCCCGCATGGGATATTGGGCACTTCGTTGAACACCAGTGTCAATGAATGTATGAAGCCTTCATCCCAGAAGACTGATATACTGTCGGAGCGATGCCTCTGCGTAAGGAGATCATGAAGACATGGTGAACACATTACCCCTTGAACAATACCGGAAAAGGTTCGATACAGACACGATTGAGTGCAGGACCACGAAGGAATTGGAACCCTTGAGAGAGATCGTCGGCCAGAAGAGGGCCCTTTCTGCACTCATGTTCGGGCTGAATATCGATGAGAAAGGATTTAATGTCTTCGTCTCCGGCATGCATGGCACAGGGAGACTCTCAGCGGTCTGTAAATTTATCCAGAAACTCGCGAAGACCAAACCCCCGGGAAATGACTGGATTTATGTCAACTCCTTTGACAATCCCTACCAGCCCAACGCCATCCGTCTGCCCAATGGGATGGGAAAACAATTCAAGGAGGATATGGCTGCCTTCATCAGGGAGGCAAAGAGGTTCATTCCGATGGTTTTTGAGAGTGAGGACTATGCCAGCCGTCATGATGCCGCAATCCGCGAGATAGAGAATGAGAAGGCACAATCACTGCTCCATATGGATGAGGTCGCAAAGGAGAAGGGCTTTCTCGTCCAGCCTGGCCCGCAGGGGCTGCTCACCATTCCCCTGCAGGAGAGCGGTGAACCATACCAGCAGGAGGAATTTATCAAGCTCCCCCCTGAAGTTCAGATGCAGTACCAGAAACGAAAAGAAGAGCTCCTCGTCGAACTCCGTAACACTTTCAGGCAGATGCGGGATCTTGACAAGAAAGGGGGTGAAGCCATCGAGGAACTGAATCGTGATGTGGTCCTGAATGCAATCGGTCACAGGATTGCATCTCTCAAAGACACCTACGAGCATGTCGAGGAGATCAACGACTACATAGACTCGGTCCAGAAGGATATCATCGAGCATATTCCCCAGTTCATGCCGGAACCCCCGCAACCGTCGCAGCCATCACAGGTGCAGACCCTGCCGAATCCAGAACTTCTGTTCCGGAAGTACGAGATCAACGTAATCGTCGATAACTCTGGAAATGATGGTGCACCGGTCATTTTTGATCAGAATCCGTCGTACCTGAACCTCTTTGGCAAGATCGAGAAAGAGCTCCAGTACGGTGTGGTGACCACCGATTTCACCATGATCCGGCCAGGTTCAATCCACAGGGCGAACGCCGGATTCCTTGTCTTGATGGCCGAAGATCTTTTCAGGAATGCCATGTCCTGGGAAGAGCTCAAGACCACGCTCAAGACCGGCAAGATAATCGTGGAGGAACCCGCTGAACGGATGGGTTTCATATCCACCAAGGGAATCAAGCCCGAGCCCATCCCACTCTTCCTCAAAGTGATCATTATCGGAACCCCTGAGATCAACCAAATCCTCTATACCATGGACCCGGACTTCCAGGAACTCTTCAAGGTCAGGGCGGATTTTGACACCACCATGGAACGCACTGACGAAAATGTCCGTAACTATGCATCTTTCATCTGCGGACTCTGTGAAGAAAACAACTACCGGCACATGGACAAGTCTGCGGTTGCCAAAATCATTGAGTTCGGTTCACGTCTTGCAGAAGACCAGGGCAAGCTCACCACCCGGTTCTCGACCATCGCCGACATCATCGCGGAAGCCAGTTACTATGCCAAACAGGACAACGCCGATTTTATCATGGACAGGCATGTCAAAAAAGCCCTCGATGAGAGAATCTACCGTTCAAACCTGATCCAGGAAAAGATCCAGGAGTACATCACGAAAGGGATCTTCCTGATAGACATTGAGGGAAAGAAAGCAGGGCAGGTGAACGGCCTTGCGGTGATCGGTCTCGGGGATATCGCCTTCGGGCGCCCGGACCGGGTCACTGCGAGCATCGGTATCGGGCGTGGTGGTATCATCGATATCGAGCGGGAGGCTGCCATGGGAGGCCCGATCCACACCAAGGGTGTCCTCATCCTCTCCGGGTTCCTGAACGAGCGGTACGCCCGCGACAAGCCCCTCGCACTTTCGGCAAGGCTGGTCTTTGAACAGAGCTACCAGGGTGTCGAGGGCGACAGCGCCTCGAGCACCGAGCTCTATGCTCTCCTCTCCGCCATATCAGGTATTCCCATTAACCAGGCGATCGCGGTCACCGGATCTGTGAACCAGAAAGGGGAGGTGCAGGCAATCGGCGGAGTCAACGAGAAGATAGAAGGATATTATGAGGTGTGCAGGGCAAAGGGGCTGACCGGTGAACAGGGAGTCATGATCCCGACAAGCAACATCCAGAACCTGATGCTTAAGGATGAGATCATCGACGCTGCACGAGCAGGAAAATTCACCATTTACCCGGTCAGCACCATCGATGAGGGGATAGAAGTGCTCACGGGAATGAAGGCCGGGAAACGGAAGGAGGATGGATCCTTCGAGGAGGGTTCTGTCAATTCCCTGGTGGATCTGCGCCTCCGGGAAATGGCGGAGACCATGAGGGAATACCATTCAACGGCCTGACCCCCCAATCCTTCCCTCTTTCTTCGGGAAATGGATGATTCCCATCGAAAATAACCATTCACCATGGGATAAGGAGATTTTTCAAATATTCACGGAGGATGAGATTTCTTGGGGATTTTGTGCTGTCAGGGGAGTGAGGTGATTTTTCTCCGATTTTTTACTAAAATTTTTAGTAGAACGGATTATTATTAATCAGTATACCATATCTCGGAAAAAGAATACATGGGAAAAATGGGGATCAGACTATGCTCTTCATGATCACATTCCAATGGGAATCAGAACCTAACGGTACAGTCCTGTGGGTTCACACGAATAACGCAAATCATACTGCGATGAATCCCATCCATGATCGGATCGATGAACATGTAACATAGGATTCCCTCACACCAGGGAGCAAACAGCGTTTCCAATCGGGAGAATCATGTCCAATTTTCACTCCGGTATACTCGATCACCCAGAGTGTACGCTGATCCGGGTCGATACACTTCTCCGTCTCCTTCAGGAGATTCCCGAAGATTATTTCATCGAGTCAAATCCGGTCACCAGGAATCTCGTCCTTTTCAGAAAAGACGGAGATATATACGAACAGAGGGGTTGGATTGATTTGATGAAGGAAGAACTCCACCTTGCAGATGAGGAAATGTAACACGAATCATCCGGGACACAAATAGCCCAGAGTGATCTTTAAACCCATTTCTTTCTCATAAGTATGTATGAAGAAGATCACGATCGGTCCGATGCCCTACATGAGTGCTATGCCTACCGTTCTCGTGGGTGCAATGGTGAAGGGTAAACCCAATTACATGGTCGCTGCCTGGGCGACCGTCGCCTGTATGGCGCCACCCATGGTCTGCGTTGCCATCAACAAGGGGCGGTATACCTGGAAGGGGATTGAGGAGCACAAAACCTTCTCCCTGAACGTGCCATCTGTTGCCCAGATGATCGAGACCGACCACTGTGGTATAGTTTCAGGATCACACGAGGACAAGTCACAGGTATTCCACTCGGCATATGGAACACTGGAGACTGCACCACTTGCGGAGGAGTGCCCGGTCAATATTGAATGCAGGCTCTTCCAGGCAGTAGACTGCGGGAGCCACATGCTGGTGATCGGCGAGGTGGCTGAGACCCATGCGGACCCGTCGTGCATCAAGGACGGAAGGCCTGATATTGAGAAAATCCAACCGATCATCTATGCCCAGGCGACCTATTATGGCGTGGGGAACGAAGTCGGAAAGGCATTTTCTGTGGGCAGGAAGTATCAGAAAAAGTGAGGGGTCCTGAGACACCCTGTTCGGGAACCTTTGGGCTGGAACGCGCTCGATTTCCTTGTCATGGACCAGTCTCCTCGGGACCGGTGAATCCCTTTTTTCTCCCTATTTCCTGGCTGCGAACAGGTCTCGACTTCGGACAACCTGCCTGAGTTGACGAAGGGAGAGCCGGGGGTCCTCTCGCCCAACTGCTCCAGGGAATAGATCTTTAGGATCGGGGTATACGTGATTATGTTCTCCTTCCCCTCCGGGGGGCCTCATTCACATGTCAGGTATTCCGGCACACAGTCTGCAATTTTTCACGGATTCTTTTCCAAAGACCCGATCCATCAAACACAACACATATCCCTATACACATACCAGGAGAGGGTAAAAGCACTCACATGCTTGAATGAAAGGAAGGAACACGATGGTATCACTCACTGCGGAAATGAAAGAAGTATTTGCGAAGACAAAGCCCTATGCCATTGCCACGGCATCCAAACATGGAATTCCCAATGTTGCACCGATAGCAACGGTGCAGATTGTTGCTGATGACACACTCTGGATCGGTGACAATTACATGGTAAAAACGCTCGCAAATGTACGGGAAAATCCCCATTTGGCACTCTATATATGGGATCCTGAAAAGAAGCGTTGTTTCCAGATCAAGGGGAGCGTGACGGTGAAAACCAGCGGCCCGGAGTATGAAAAGATCAAGGCGCAGATAAAAGCAAAAGGCCCACATTACCCTGCAAAGGGACTATTGATCCTGAAAATCACGGAAATATTCGATTGTACTCCCGGACCACATGCCGGGAAAAAAGTTGAATAATTCCTGACAATTGGTCAATATAACTGCCTCCTTTTTTTGGATATTTCCTCTTATCATGGTGTAGAATGCCATGAGAAATGATCGGTAATTGCCTGCACGCCGTAATCATTGGGTGTGGCGGGTTGCAGGGTACCGCTTAGTGGACGAAAACAGAGGAGCGAGAGATGGGGGATCCCCCTCTCAAGAGATTGGCCCGTGGATGAACTATCTGGTCTGGGAGGATCTCCCGCATGGTGCTCCTCCCCGCTCACACGACCTTTATCGGAACATTTACCATCCCGTTGAGCTGGTCTTCCGGATCTCCCTGATTCCATCCTCTTCTCTCCCTGCCCTTCCGGACTGGAAAACCTGTCATCGGTCACATCAATTCCGGGAGACTTAATAAAGATAAAACCAACTGGTTAAGGGAAATTTTACTGGAGAGTATGTTCATGAAACTCAGCACTGCCCTGATTCTTACAGGTCTTGCCTGCATCCTTGTACTTGCTGCCGGGTGCACAAGTACCCCAAGCACGCCCGCTGTTACGACCACCATCCCAACCACCGCGGCAACCGCAGTTCCCACTACAGCTGCCCCGGTTCTGTCCTGGACAGGGACATGGAATACTACATGGGCCGAGGACGCAAACTGGTCTGTCGATGTCATTCGCATCACACAGACCGGCTCATCCGTGAAAGGGATTTACGAGGTCGGAAATGGCACAATCAGTGGAAACGTAACGGGAAATAGTCTTACCGGAGTCTGGTCCGAAGTTGATGGAGAAGATGCATACGAGGGTACATTCGAATTCGTGATGTCTGCCGACAAAAACTCGTTCACCGGCAAGTGGGCGAACACAGGTGAGGATCTCGCAAACTCAACATACCCCTGGAATGGTGTCCGGGTTTAACCGGGATACCTTCTCCTGCTTTTTCAAAATTAAAGACTATTCTTTTTTCTCTTTCTGCACCAACCACCAGGATGATATCAGCCACCCGTACCATTCTCATACTCATCCTAGTGATCACAGCACTCCTCGCTGCCGGATGCACCCCGCCGGAAACCAAAACGGGAGAAGATGCTCCCGGAGAACTGGGATATCATCCGGTTCCTCTGACCGGATCTCATTTTTAACGACTTTCGTGGGATTAATCCTTAAATCCCCTTCACCAGGTTCCTCTTCTGGATGACCTTCGCAGCCCAGATAAACAGGAGGATCACGGCGAATATGACGGCTATGTCAATCCAGGGAGGGTACACTGCATCGCCGTTCAGCGCCATGCGGAACAGGTCGACGAGATACGTCAGAGGGGAGAGCGAGGTGAGGAGAAAGAACGGTCCGCTCAGCTGGGAGAGCGGGATGAAGATCCCTGAGATAAAGATGAGCGGGAGGCGGACGAGGCTCGAGAGCATCATGATGTTCGATGGATTGTTGGTTGTCGGCGATGCCAGCAGAGTGCCCAGTGCCGCAAATGCCACCGACCCGATCACGAGCCCAATGAAGAGGAGCCCGGGGCTGAAGATGGGAATATGGAAGAGCAGGGTGCTGGCGGTGAACACGATCGTCGTGATCCCGATACCGAAGATCGCCCCTGCCAGGAGGTCTCCGACAATCACGCTCTCGAGGATAACAGGGAGCGAGATGAGCCGCTCGTAGGTCTTCTCGCGCTTCTCCCAGGGTGTGATCAGAGGGCCGACCGAAGACGATGTAAAAAAGAGCATCATCCCCAGGAATCCCGGGAAGAACGGGATGAGATCGAGGTCGCGGCCGATGAAGAACGTGAGGAACATGATCAGGGGAAAGAGCAGCCCGAAGACAACGACGGGTCCCTTGAAGTAATAGATCCGCATGTTCTTCTCGGCTACCACCACAATGCTCCGGAAAAAGGTCTTCCAGTCCATCAGGTCAGGCTCCCCCCGTCAGGTGGACAAATGCCTCTTCGAGCGTCGGGTTCGAGGTCGCAATGGAGACGATCATCAGGTGTTCCTGCTCTGCAATGTATGCGAGATATTTTACTGCTGCATCTGGATTCTCGGTGAAGATCCGCCACTTGTCCCCCCATGGTTCCACCCTTGTGATACCGGGTACTGAAAAGAGGCCGGCCTCAACTCCCTGGTCGAACGCAACCTCAACATACCGCGATGTATCGAAAGTCTTCTTGAGCCGTTCAGGGCTCTCCGTAGCGACGATCCTGCCCCTGTTGATGACGCTGATCATCGAGCAGAGCGCATTCGCCTCCTCGATATTATGAGTGGTGAGAAGGATGGTGCTCCCTTCCTGGTTCATCTCACGGATGGTATCGAGCACGAGCCGGCGGCTGTACACATCGAGCCCGGTGGTCGGCTCATCGAGGATGAGCACAGGCGGGGAATGGACAATCGCACACCCGATGCTGATCCGCTGTCGCATTCCTTTCGAGAATGTCCGGACAAAATCATCTTTCCGCTCGGAAAGGCCAAGCCTCTCCAGGATCTCCCCGGCACGCTTCTTTAAGACCGCTCTGTCCATCCCGTAAAACTTTCCGGAGATGATGAGGTTCTGTTCGGCGGAGAGATCGCTATAGACCGTGCTGTTCTCGGGAATGACCCCGAGTTTCAGCTTCGCGGTGAGCGGTTCTCTCTGCACATCGGTCCCGAGAATCTGCACGCTCCCGGCATCAGGGATCAGAACTCCCGTAATCATCCTGATGGTGGTGGTCTTTCCCGCCCCGTTCGGACCGAGGAACCCGTAAATGCTCCCTTCTGGGATGGTGATGCTGACATCATCGACTGCGAGGACCGGCCCGAATGACTTCCTGAGGTGCTCTGCAACAATTGCGTCCATCTCTTCGCTTCACCCAGTTTTCTCCTTGAACCTGATGAGTATATCCGTACAGGACATGGAACCCGGGAAAGACCGTCACAAAGGCTGCTCCCGGCTCTCACATTTTTTCCTTTTTCCCTTGCTGGATTCAGGACAGGATCGCGTGACCATTATTATCATTCCCGACCATACGTCTCTTAACCGCTGGAGCATACGATGAGGCGAACTTTCAGGGAAACACTCTACCTGCTGGCGATAGGACTGGCGGCGGTCGCTATCCTGTGGTTCATCCTCTCGCGGATTCGGATTGTGGTGTTTACGATGATCCCCTGGTGGGGCCTCGGGCTAATGATCCTCATCCCCATCATCGTCATTATCCTCGTTATAGATCATTTCATTGATTGATGGTTCCAGGAATCAGATTCACACGTGAAATGGGAAATCCCAATATTTTCCATGCATGAGAACAGGTTCCTGTGTCCGGATTCCCCTTCACTATACAGGAACGCTCTCTTTGAGACGATCCTTCTTGCGGGAACCATCCTTCGCGGGCATTCCCGAAAAACTTCGCAATGAATAAGAGCGGGACGATGGAACCACACATACAGGCTGGTATCAAATGAAATCATCTGCCTTCATCCTTTGTATAGGAGTACTTCTGTGTGCTGCAATTCTTGCAGGATGCACGTCAACGAAAGCCCCGGAGAGCCCCGTGGTTACGACCACCCCCACCCCCGCTCTTCCTGCAGACATGATGTTTGTCAGCGAGGACTATCCCCCGCTCAATTATGTGGAGAACGGGACGATCAAAGGCATCTCCGTGGATATTCTACGGGGAGTTCTTCGCGAGATGGATGCCCCGGTCTCCTCCGACACGATTAGGGTACTACCCTGGTCAAAGGCCTACGAAACTGCGCTGTTGCGCAACAATACCGCCGTATTCGCCACAGTCCGCCTCCCTGAGAGGGAGCCCCTCTTCAAGTGGGCTGGGCCGCTCGACTCTGAAAGAAAAGTGATATTTTCACTCCGGGATAATCCCCCGGCAATCGCTTCACCTGCCGATCTGAACCACTACACAATCGGCGTCGTGAAAGACGACTCGGCACACCTCCAGCTCCTCGAACTCAGGGTGAACGCCTCAAAGATCTATGCCTATCCGACTGCCCCGAGCCTCATCTCCGCAGCACAGGAGAAGGCGATCGATCTCTGGTGCTATGGTGAGGCGGCGGGCAGGTACATGAGCAGGAAAGTAACGGGAGATCCCAACTATTTCGTGGTCGTATACTCACTCGAATCCCAGGATCACTATTTTGCGTTCAACAGGAACACCTCCGACCAGTACGTCGCAGAGTTCCAGGAAGCCCTTGACACACTCCGCGACCAGCCGGATGACACAGGAATCACCGAGTACCAGAGAATCATGTACCATTACCTCGGCGTCTCCTGTGTCCAGAATCCTCCGGTCTCGAGGGAGCAGGTGACCGGGCTCGTGAACTTCACCGCTGATGAGCTGGAAAAAGACACTCCCGGCACAATTGCCCGGATCAATGCAGGGGAGCACCCATTCTGGGACCGTGAGAACAGGGCTCTCTATGTCTTTGTATACGACACAAATGTCACCATTGTCGCCGAAGCCGACAATCCCCGCCTGGTCGGAGCAGAGATGAAGGGAAAGACTGATGTTGCCGGCACTCCGTTCCGCGATCAGATAGTTGAGAAGGCGCTCGTCGGCGGGAGTGGATGGGTTGACTATATCTGGATGATTCCCGGAGAGAACGGGGTCTATTACAAGTCAGCGTATTGCCGGCTGGTCAGGGGGAGCGATGGAGTGGCATATATCGTAAGCAGCGGGATGTATACGCCGTGTGAAGCGGGAGCGTGAAGTCCCGGATCATTCCATTTTCATAGCCATATTCCCCTTTTCACTCAGATCTTACTCCTTCGTATATGCAGGATGCGAAGAAAAAAATAGGGGGTACATTGAGAAAAATGAGATTTTTTCTTCAACGCACGATCACGCGGCGGGAGGTTGTACTCTCACCAATAGAGTTTGTGACGGTGAGAGAGACCGAGTATGTCCCTGGCACCGTGAAGGTATTGACCGGGTTCCGGAGTGTTGATGTCTGCCCGTCACCGAAGTCCCACTGCCATCCGGTCGGGCCGTTGAAGGATCGATCCGTGAACTGAACGCTCATCGGGGAGGATCCAAAGGTCTTGTTCATGGCAAAGAAGCTGACCGGAGACCGGGTTGCCGGTCCAGGCGGGATTGTGGGGGTCGTGGTGACAGAGGGGGTCGGGGTAGTCGGAGGTGAATAGGGGGGGAACACACGTGACGGCCTCACCCATACATACGACGTGAACGAATCGCTCCCGCCACTGTTGGATGCCGTCAGCCTCGTGATATACCTCCCGGCAGTCGCATAAACGTGGGTCGGGTTCTGCTCTGAAGAGGTGTTCCCGTCGCCGAAGTCCCACTGCCATGCGATCGGACTACCTGTCGAGCGGTCTGAGAACCTTACGGTAAGGGGGGCATATCCCATCATGGGTGCTGTGGAGAAGCGGGCATCGGGTGGTGTGCCTGATGGATCCACCTGGATATACCCAATCTTCGTGATTGACGCCTCACCTCCCTCATTTCCGGCGATAAGTGACACGGTATAGGAACCCGGGAACGGATACGTATGAGAAATGCTGGATGTCACATTCTCCCAGGATGACGACCCGTCGCCAAAGTCCCAGAACCTGGTGGTGATGATCCCGGCAGAGGTGTCTGTGAACATGACAGAGAGCGGAGCATCTCCTGACACCGGTGTGGCTTCAAAGTCCGGAACGGGGGGAAGGGACTGTGTGACATTGATGTAATAGGGCTTTGTGAGGGACCCTGACCCGTACACGCTGTTCACGGTCAGGGTGACGTTATAGAGGCCGGGATTCTCGTATGTGTGGTAGAGCCAGCTTCCGGTCCCGCTCGTCCCGTCACCAAAGTCCCAGATGAACTCTTCATAGTACCAGGCATAGGGAACGCTCTCCCAGAACTCTACCTCGTGAGGAGCGTTCCCCTCATGAGGGTATGCGTTGAAATCCACATCGGGCGGCGGGGGATTGACACGGATATAGTCCTCCTTTGTGATGGTATCGGTCTCATTTGTCCTGCTGACCGTGAGCGTGACCGAGTAGTTCCCCGGGTCCGTGTAGGTCACGACAGGATTTTTCTCGGAGGAGAACTCGTTGCCATAATAGGGAACTGCCTCCTTGGTTCCGGCGTCCCGTATCGGATAATAGGAGTCCTTCTCAAAGACCCACGACCATGCACCAGGATTTCCGGTCGAAGCATCGCTGAACTGGACTGATACGGGCACAGTACCACTGGTCACGTTGGAGGTAAAGTTTGCCTTGAGAGGGGCAACTGTCCCCACGATCACGTAGGCCATCCTGCTTACCGAACTCTCTCCCTCAATGTTGGTGACCGTGAGATTCACGGTGTAGGAGCCGCCCGAGAGGTACTCGTGCACAGGGTTCTTCTCAGTCGAGGTGGATCCGTCCCCAAAAGCCCATGAGTACGAGAGAGGCAGAGAGCCTGACGACTGATCAACGAAACTGACAGAGAGGGGGGCGTCTCCGCTCCTCGGGATGGCAGAGAAGTCTGCAATCGGGGGAAGGATCTCGGTCCATGCGGTGCTGGTCACCAGGGTTTCATTGATAAGCCCGGTCGTTCCGACAGTCTTTGTGCCGAGGGTGTAGCTCCTTGATTGAGTAAGCCCCGTGGCAGTATAGGACTGTATTCCTTTTGCCACGTCCTCCTGGTATGCCCCGTCCAGGTACACCATCACGTGGGAGAAGTCAGATGTTGCCGGATCGGTCCAGTTCCAGGTTATCCTGTCCAGCTGGCTGGAGGTCGCATGGAGGTCGCTGACGCTTTCGGGAGGGATTTTGGGAGCGGAGCCGAAAGCATAGAGGTTACCATCCCTGCTCCCGATATACACGACACCATCTGCAATGGCAGGGCTGGAATATATTTCGTCCCCGGTCACAGAGCTCCAGAGGAGTGTTCCTGTTGCCGCGTCCAGGGCATACAGGTTGTTATCGTAACACCCGACATAGACGACATCGTTCGCGATTGCCGGGCTGGAATGAATCGCACCTCCGGTTTCGTAGGTCCAGATGAGGGTTCCCGTCTCTGCATCAAGAGCATAAAGGTTGTTATCATCGCTTCCGAAATAGACGACACCATGTGCGACTGCAGGGCTGGAGAACACAGCGTCGCCGGTTGTGTAATTCCAGAGGAGTGCTCCTGTTGCTGCGTCCAGGGCATAGACGTTCCTGTCAAAACTTCCGATATACACGACCCCGTCAGCGACCGCCGGACTGCAGTCGATGCTATCACCGGTCGTGTAATTCCAGAGCAGACCTCCGGTTATGGCATCCAGGGCATAGACGTTCCTGTCAAAACTTCCGATATACACGACTCCGTCAGCGACCGCCGGGCTGGAATACACATAGTCCCCTGTCGTGTAGTTCCAGAGCTGGCCTCCGGTTATGGCATCCAGGGCATAGATATTCCCATCACTGTTTCCAATATAGACGACTCCGTGTGCTACTGCAGGGCTGGAATAGGTATAGTCCCCCATCGTGTAATTCCAGATGTGCAATCCTGTTGCCGCATCAAGGGCATAGACATTCTTATCACAGCTTGCACCATAGAGGATCCCGTTCACGACCGCAGGGCTTGACTCCACCCAGTCTCCTGTTGGATAATCCCAGAGAAGATTGCCGGTTCCTGCATCGAGTGCGTAGGTGTTGTTGTCATAACTCCCGAAATAGACGACACCATCTGCCACCGTGGCGGTTGACTCCACTTCGTTCCCGGTGGTAAAGTTCCAGAGAAGCGTCCCGTCCGGCCTTGTCCCGCCGTCATCATAGACACCGGAATTCTCAAGGTCTGATCGGAATTTCCAACCCTTGGAAGCCGGGATCGTCCATGCTGTGTCGGTCACCATGGTCTGGTTGATCTTTCCGTTCTTACCAACGGTCTTGATACCGAGGGTATAGGCTGTCTCCGGATCAAGCCCGGTGGCGGTGTAGGTCTCGGTCCCCTTCAGCACAATCTTCCGAAATCCCCCGTCCACATACACAAGGACATGGGAGAGGTCATCAGATGCAGGATCCGTCCACGTCCAGGTGATAGAGTCCTTCTCGCTGGTGGTGCTGTGGAGATCGCTCACACTCGCCGGAGGTTTCATCTCGCCGGAGGACACCACCCAGACCTGGCAGCCTGTATAGGGATTTGCAGTTCCTACGACTATCCCCTCCGGGGTTGTGAGCATCGTCCGGAACCCGTAGTTGTTCGGATCCCCAAATCCGTTCAGGTTGACGGGAACCCAGTGTTCTCCGTCAGGGCTCGTCCAGAGGTCTGCTCCCCCAAAGTTATTTGCCAGGATCTTGACCAGGGAGATAATGTAGGATCTGTCCATATTCCACTCATGCATATTGGATATCTCCATGAGTCCCATCAGGAAGGCCCCTGTCTCCTGGTGCCATTCGTCCTCTTCCGGGGGATCTTGTGAAGTGATTGCCGCCATGAGAATCTCGTATCCCCCGGGGACTTCGTCGATAAACCGGGCAATGGAGAAGATGTCGTAACTCCCGAGATAGAGGTTCCCGTTGTACTCCTCGAAGGACCATGCGTAAAGGTTGAAGGGATTGGCATACCCTGACGGCCAGCCGCTCACAGGGGGATCGCGGGGGTCGGTCGGGATCTTTGGTTCCTCGTCACCGACGACCAGTTCCCACGTGTCTCCGGTATCTACCCGTATCACGTCGAATCCTTTGACACCCTCGGTACCGGTCGCAAACGGGAGGTTCATCGACCCAACATAGAGATCGCCGTTGTACTCCCGGATCGTACCTCCAAGGACATTCCAGGCATCCCCGGCTCCCCCGGAGACCACTCTTACCCAGTCACCGGGTCCAGAAGGTTCCGCGGTCGTGCTCCTCCATACCTCAAACCCGTTCGTCTCTGATGGGCCGATGGGATTTCCGGTCCCCGCATACAGGTACCCGTTGAAGCTCCTCAAGGAAGCCGTCTGGAAGTCTGCAACCTTCACCCAGGTGTCCGTGGTGGCGGAGGGAGATGACGATGCGAAGATCCCGTCGCCGGTTCCCACGTAAAGCGTTCCATTGTGCGATGTGATCGCCCTCGTGTCCCTGCTTGGGATGCTGTCCGTGTTCACCTTTTCCCACGTCGTTCCATCAGTCGATCGTAGAAGGAGAGTCCGCCCGAATCCAAATCCGACACCTGCATAGATTGCCTCTGCCCCGTTGGAATCAGTAAAGGTGGTCATGGCACGGTACCCGATCCCCTCCGGGTAGGTATATCCGTTTGCAGGATTGACGAACGTGGATGCCTGATGCACCTTGGTCCAGAATCCCTCGTGGTACTTCCAGATCTCGCCCCTCATATCGTCCGACCATAAAACTGTCTCCTCCTGCGAAGGAAGTGTGTGGTTGGGGAGGACGAGCGGTGGTGGAGGCGACCCAGCCGGAGTCGTCAGGAAGGAGAGCGTCCAGTTTTCAGGGAATGCTCCCTCCGCTTTCATTGCCTGGGCCACAAAATAGGGAATGTTCCGCCCGGTTCCCACATACAGGTCCCCGCCGAACTCGGCAACGGACCATGCATAATTGTTCATCGGGTCCCCAAATCCTCCATCACTGATCTTTTGAAGCCTGGTGAGCGCTGATGCATCTTCCTCCGCAGAAGCGAATCCGACCAGGAGTATGACAATGATGACGAGTGCCAGGAACCAGATTCCCGTTATTACTCTCGCATTATCATGGTGTTTCATAGGTGCCCCCCTTCCGGTCAAGGGTGGCGAGGGTATGGAGAAATTCAGGGGCCCGGGCAGTGCGTCTATTGCTGGATTTGTGAGAGCGGGATACCCGGATTGATTCGATGTATAGGTTCACCAGGATTTACACTGAATTCCAGCCACATGGCTCTCAAATCGTATACTCTCCCGGATTTTTCGGGAGCGAATCTCTGCCATGGATCCCTGGTAACCAGGATCTCAGTCTTCGTCTTTGGTACCTCTTGCCTGCCCCTGATTCGTTCCGTGCCACCTTGACCGAAAACAGGTAAATTGTACTCTCCTTATGCCAGTATATAAAACTTTTTGTGCTCCAAGGGCTATATGCCCGTAAAATGCCACAAGGCTCCTCTTCCACGGTGTTTTTTCAAAAATCTCACGGGAGATTCGAGCCACTGACGGTAAAAAAATGCACATGTCATCCTGACCGGTGCCCGACCCGAAGCACCCTGTAAAGGTATGCATCAATATACGGGGCGAGGATTGCTCCAAGGAAAATCACGACTGTTTTCCACGAAAGGTTGAATGCAATGATCACATCCTGGATAATGATGAGCATAATCGCTATCACTCCAAGAATTATTGCGAGAGTCTGTGAGAGGACGGAGGGTTCATCAGGGCGAATTATGAAGAAGAAGACGAGGAAGAGAACGATAACAACCATCACGTACGCCAGCGGCTTGATCATTTCAGGTACCATATACCTCTGGGTAATCGTGAACAAATTGACAATAGCGATGAACACGATGAGGATGATCCACTGAACAGGGGTGAGGTGGTACCATTTCATGGAGATCAAATTGGCCGTTTCAATAATAATGCCTCTTCGCTGTGTTATGGGGGGAAATGAATTGAGGTCGTTCTCTCCCTATCAATCCAGTCACTTAACCGCCGCCGAGGCCCCCCTTCGGGGGTGGCGGCGTGCATCGCATAAGTGGATGTGGGGTTGGAAAGCCCCCATAAAATGGAGAGGGTTCGTTAATATGTCAAAATGGTGAATATTTCC
Organism: Methanolinea sp. UBA275; assembly: GCA_002506105.1. GTDB lineage: Archaea > Halobacteriota > Methanomicrobia > Methanomicrobiales > Methanospirillaceae > Methanolinea_A. Next base: position 23,132 of record DAWU01000045.1, read on the forward strand.
AAAGATCCTGTCAGTCAATGATTTTTTTTCTATTGGATCTCTTCCCTGAAGCATCGGAAAATATTCAGCGAATGATCTTTTTCAGTTCCTCTATCGTGAGCATAGGATCTGCCTTATGGATCATACGGTGGCAGTTCTGGCAGATGGGAACACACCCATTCTCCTGGTCCCTCCCTCCTTTCAATACAGGGTCCGGGCAGTGGATCTCGATAGATCCCTCGCCATATGTTCCGTACTTTTCCGCAAAACTGAACCCACATACGGCACAGTTCGTGCCATGACTCCTGATGGTCCGGATCCTTATCAGCGGATCCTGTTCTTTGCAGGTATCACTGGATCTTTCTTTAGAACCGAAAGAGGATCCGGCTGCGATCAGATCACCTGTTCCTTCAGGAACCACATCAAGGGGATACAGGATGAACCGTGTCAGATCCCCGATGAATTGCCCCGGTGTATGGGTGTGGTATGAGAACCTGCCAACGTACCGGAACCCGGGATCACGTTTTTTTCTCCTGTACAGCACCACAATCTCATTTCCCTCGCTCTCATGGTTGGTGATCAGCCCGCCAATCTTTCCCTTAAATTGACCTTCAAGCTGGAGAACCTGCCCGTCAAAATGGTTGCGGAAGGAGATCCCATCCGGGCTTCTCTCCTCGGTTAAAAAGAGCCACACGGAAGAAGTATCCTTCGGTATATGGATTCCATTCCTGATGTTGGCATCGGTGATCTGGAATGTATCTTTCAATTCCTCCCGGGAATAGATTTTCAGTAATTCAAGGGAACGGGAAGACCGTTTTTCCTCTTCGAAGAAGAGCAGGAACTTTGACGGTGACCGGGTTTTTTTGATCTTCATCTCTGGAGCCGTATCGTCGGATTCTGCATGGGTCTTGAAGAACACCGTCCATGCAGGGAACCGATCCTGGATAAGGTTCTGGAGATCGCTCTTCCAGACAAGGCGGGTCCTCGGATTCTTTTCGATCAGCATTTCGAAATACGCCAGGTATTCGATGACTCCATGAGTGAGGATGACCTGCCTCTTCTCCCCGACCACCATGGTTTCAAGGTTGAAAAAAGGGCGGATTCCGACGGGGATTGCCATCTCGTGATGGATGAACGAGGACCGGTCCATCCTCTTGACTGCAACATTATCAGAAAGGATTCTCCAGGAATGCGACTCACGCAGGATTGCCGGATCGGCATCCTCGTCCCGGCGTTGTTCAGCACCCCGCGATCGGCCGTGAGTACTCATAAAAGCACCAGCATTGATGATACGAAATCCGGACCGATAAAAGTTGTTTTCTATTTTGGTTCCACGTTTGTATATTGTGGAATCCTGCTATCATTCTCCCGGGTTACGCCTCACTACGGGAGATATCCTAGTGAATGATTGTGCCATGTCAGCATATCTGGTTGGTATTCACTCCAAAAACAACCGTGAACAATGCTCATATGATCAGGTACTGTAAGGGAATTCCTGGCCTTTTCACTTTCACTCCTCACCCGGCCTGAGCTCAAAGGATCTCCGGATCCTTCTCACATCATCTCAACTCCGGGCAACCATGCAGTTGAAAAACACCGGGAACGGGAGATGTTCACATGCTGACAAGTATCCGGGTGAAATGTCACCGTTGCGGATGGGAGTGGACCTACATGGGTTCAAAGCTGGCCCTTCTCGGAACATCCAGGAGACCCGTGCGGGTAAAATGTTCAAAGTGTTCGTCGAGCATCAGGATAGACATAGAGGAATGATGAGGTGATCTCCCGTCTCTTGCTCCAGGTGCAGGGAGGGGTGAGCGCCCCTATCCGCCATGGTTCTCTTTGTGCCAGACGCAATACATGGATCATAAAGGAAAAAACGGTAGACCTCATACCTTATCCTCTATGAACAATGTAGGCTATCTCCCACTTCTGATCATAGTCCTTGCCATTATCCTCGGATCAGGTTGCCTGCAGGAGCAGAAATCCGTCGAGACTTCCCTCACCAATCACGAGGCCATGCTCGAGAGGCTCGGGAACGTGACGAACTCCATCCAGGATTCCCTCCATGCGCTTGATTCCACGATGTCCGGTACAGCGACCGCACTCGTGACGACCGGACTCTCCGGCCCTGATGCTGATGCACTCCTCTTCCAGGCAGTAGCCTCAAACCCTTCAATTATCAACGTCATCACATATGATCCGAATGGCATCGTGCTTGCGGCCATGCCTGATACCGCAAAGGTGATAATCGGGAAGGACCTCTCCGGATTCGAGATCGTCAGACACACCCTTGCCATACAAAAACCTGTCATGAGCGATCTCATCGAACTCGCCGAGGGTGGAGAAGGGGCGGTGCTCGTTCACCCGGTTTTTTCTCCTGAAGGGACGTTCAATGGAGTCGTGAGCATGGCGTTCTCACCGTATGCTCTGGTAAGGCCTATTGCGGAGGCCGAGACGGACAGGACCCCCTATGCCTGGATGGTTGCACAGACAGACGGCCGGATACTCTACGATCCTGACCCGCGGGAAGTGGGAAAGGAAACCTTCAACGAGACCCTCTTCGCGGAATTCCCAGAGATAATCGAGCTTGCCCGCCTCTATTCTGTGAACCGGACGGGGTATGATACGTACTCGTTTTACAGCACAGGGTCCGGGAGCATTGTCTCGAAGGAGACCTTCTGGGACACAGTCGGACTTCATGGAACAGAATGGAGGGTTCTCGTCATCTCAGAGGTATAAGAAGACCACTCCCCACGTTTTTTGGCGCGCAGTAACCCTGGAGGAATCGGTTTTTCAATTTCTTATCAATCCGTCCTTATTTGAAGTGGAGATGGTCTATTGATCGTTCCAACGAATGCCCACGGGGTCTGTGTGCAGATACTCTGTTCGGAAGTTCTGAATCGATGGAACAGACAATCCATCAAGGATTTTTCACGGATGGTCTTCAGGTCGGCATAGTTGATACCAACCAACATATTTTATATGACGGTGCGATACTTCATTCAGGTGTACCGAGAAGCGCTCCGTCATTCAAAGCCTGGAGTTCTGCCTATAATAATGCCACCTTGATTGTATAGTGCTTTTTCAGGCCGGCGCCGCCCGCTGAACGGTGCACCTCTTTCTTCATTTCACTCTTCCATACTGCGATTGGCATATATGCATGTGTTTTTTAGCCTTTTTTGCCCCTTGCCCGCCTGTAGTATCGGAATCGCAAATCGGGGTTAGTATTGGCATGGATATGAGTGGAAGTAAGAATAATCATATCACATGATAAAATCCATTTTCTATCCTGTTTTTCTCCTTCACTTGGGGTGTTTCAAAAAAAGGCAGATGAGCCTTGAGCCAGATTTCCATGAACCACATTCTCGGAAAAAATCTTTTCTTGATTTGGAGGCAACATTTGGATGATTTTTTTACAGGAATAGCGAAAATGGGTGTTCTCTGGATATTCTCAGTTTTCCGATCCTTTCAGGGCAGGGAATGAACCGGGGAATCCTTCCCGATACCGATCATCATCATGTCCTTGCCGATGATCAACCTGCCGGAGAAGTTTGCCTTCGCCTGCTCCAGGTGGGAATCAGGAGTGTTCCCGGGTACGATATGGTTGAGTACCAGCGTGTCAACACTGCAATTTGTTGCGACCGAACCTACTGCATCGATCGTCGTATGGGCGGTCAACAGGTGCGTCTTTAATGCATACGCAGGGGATGTCTCATTGGGGAAACCCATCCTCTCATCGATCCACGCTCTGTCGATGACTTCATGCACCAGGATATCAGCCCCTTCTGAAAGCTTCTCAAGGTTGCCCCGGGTGTCCGGTCCGGTATCGCCGGAGAAAACCACTGATCCGTCGCTCATATCGAACCGGTAGGCGAACGCCGGAAACACCTGGTGATGGTCCACGAGGATTGCGGTCACCACCACGTTCCCATCCCTGTATACCTCAAACGGATCCATCGCAGCGCATGTTGTGGAGTTGGCAAGATCCACATCGGGAACCGGGAAGTAGATGTCTCCCTGCTGATTGCCTCCAATCTCCCTGATCTCGATAAGTTTCGTGAAATCGCGGTATGCATTGTCCAGCGTCATATCATTGATCGTCTGGGCAAAGGCCTGCCAGGTAAGGTTCGTCATCTGCCTTGTTCCAGGTGTCGGGGTGACCTGCGAGGGATCCGCACTGTCAGTATAGATGATGGTGCCCTTCCGGTCGATGTAGTAGGACTTATCGATCTCGAGGGCTCCCCTGTCTGCAGGCCCGATGACCACAAGGGGTACAATGGTGACATTCCCTGTCACGGGATCTGTCCTTGTCCCGAGTCCGGTCCCGGGACCTATCAGGAGCAGAGAGGGATAATCAGCAATATGATCCTGGTGGAGGTGGGTGAAGAAGAGCGCTCTCGCATTCTCAAGGAACGTGGATGTGCCGGAATCGCTCGTTTTTGAATTGAATGCCTGAGCAAGCTTCGACGTGGAGCCCTGCCCGAGGTCAATAATATAGAGTGTATCCCCGACCAGGAGAGCTGAAGAAGAACTCGCACTGTCCACTCCGGGATACCAGGTCACCCCTCCAGTAGTCCCAAGGAGGACGAGTTTTGTCCCGGAATCATCATCCCAAGGGGGATTGACCGGGATGCCTGCCTGGAGATCCCGCATCCTTGATGGGACCTTTATCCTATTCTCTTCATCGATCGAGTTCGTGATCATCTCCCCTGCAGAACCAACTGCGAGAAGAGCAATAAAAAAACACGCAAGCATGATAATGGGAAATTTCATACTTCACCTGTCACCCTATATGAATGTAGATCTCCACAGGAGGGAGTTAATGATTTCTTAAATGATCTGCGGATACCCGCGTATCATGAGGTTCACCGGTCCGGATCAGAGGGATTCCCCGGCAAGAGGTAGTGTATTAAATACGACTATCCATGAAGTGTAATGCAATGAACATCACGGAAAAGAAGTATCCCACGATTGCATGCTGTGGCCTTGATTGCGGGTTATGTCCGCGATACTTCACCATGGGAACTTCCCGTTGTCCCGGATGTGCAGGGCCTGATTTCTTCAACAAGCATCCATCCTGTTCTTTCATAACATGCTGCGTGAAGCAGAAGCATCTGGAAACATGCGGTGAATGTTCCGAGTTCCCCTGTAAGAAATTCAAGAGCGAGGATGAGTACCAGCAGGTCAAACCCTCATCATCCTACCCCCCTTACAGGAAAATCATGTCCAATTTGCGTTTTATCAGGGAACATGGAGTTCAGAAATACCTGGAACAACAGACAAGAAGGAGGGGATTGCTTGTAACTATGATCCAGAATTTTGATGACGGGAGGTCAAAGAGTTATTTCTGCAGGACAGCAGCCCTGCGTGATATTCACGACCTCGAAAAAGCACTGGATGAAGCAACCGATGCTATTGCAGGTGCCCAAATCGGGGATCGAAAAATGAAAGCAGATACACTGAAAAAAATCCTGAAGACTAGTGATTCATGATCCTATGAAACCCGGTAAGTATGTCCTTGATCTCCTTGACGACACCCAAGAGAATGGAAAGACGATCCTTCTGCTCCGCCACTCAAAGAGGGATTCATTCCAGGGAGTCCCCGAGCACATCCGTCCCACGGTTGAGATCACCCCCGAAGGGGTCGGGATGGCAATTGAATTCGGGAAAGCGTTGAACACCGTGGTTCCCGGGAGGCGCCTCTTTCTCGGGCATACCATAGCACGCCGGTGCCGGATGACCGCAGAGTGCATCGCGGAAGGCTATTCCTCTGCACAACGTATCCAGATGGTGGAGTTCCACACGGAGATCGAGGAGCCGGTCGTCAATCTTTCACTGTTCGTGGCACTCAGGGAAGAAATCGGCTGGCAGCCACTCATGAAAAAATGGCTCTTGGGGGAGATTCCGCCGACAATCATGCAGGATCCCCTCCGGTATTCCGGGACCCTCATCAACCGGCTGCTCTCATTCCACCATATGAATGATGGAGATATGTTTGCAGTCATTGCTCACGACATCACCCTGTTCCCAATCGTGTACAGCATGTTTGGAAAGCCTGTCACGACGATAGACTTTCTCAACGGCGTGGTGATCTCCGCAAATAGCAATTCGGCTGAGATCATGTTTGCCGATGCTGGCTGTTCATTGAGAACAGTTTTGTAGACCCCTGGCTCCCGATCGAAACGTGGGTTCCCAAAAAAAAATTGAACAATGTACCATTCAATCCTGTGCTGAATATCCAAATATCACTTGCATGCAGTATCCTGCATGCTACCATACCGGTCCTGGTGATCTCAACGAATTTTCATTCCCTCTGTTGTCCCATAACCACTCTTCCGCCTCATTTCCGTGTTCATCCTGATTCCCCCTGGGAATTCTCATTATGATTCCTTTATGGTAAGTTCCATGGGGAGATCCACGTTACCGTTCAACGTCGAGAATTCCAGGGATGACCTGAGAGATCTCCTCTACAATCCCGTTCTTGATCTCCGCTCTTCTGGATGATTCGGTATAATACTTCACCACCATCAGTATCTGGTGCTTGTCGAGATGAACGAAAACAGTCGGCTCTGTCCCGAACTCCGGCAGATATTTTCTGTCACTCATATGTTCGATCTCTCTGGCTGCCTTATCCTGGATTTCAACAGTATGCCTGCTGACGATATCGACGAGAAGTTCCCGCGTCTTCTGAATGTTGGCGGAAAAGGGAAGCGTGATCCGGATCTCATCGCCCCTGAAGGAGAGTTCCCGGCTCGTGTTGGTGATCGTCTCACGGAAGAGGATTCCGTTCGGAATCGTGGTGATCTGGCCGGTGGGATGGTCCCCTGATTCCTCATCGAGTTTCATCAGGGTGGTCCGGAATACCCCGATATCCATGACGGTCCCATATACTCCCTTAACCTGGATTCGATCCCCAATCCGGTATATCCTTGTCACCATCAGGATAAGACTCCCGACCATGTTCTGGATCAGGCCTCGGAGGGCTACAAATATGGCCCCCCAGATGATGCCAATCACAAGCACGATCTCCTTCGGGTCATCGACCCATACCATCAGCCCGAGCAGGAGTCCAAGCCCGATGAGGATTACAGAAAAAATCCTGACCGCGGTGAAACGGGATGCTTCATCAGGGATCCTCCTGACAATCGCGTATACCCTATCGAATAGATGATCAGGATAAGAACAGCAACGACCAGCGTCGCAAAGATCTGTTCAAAAATGGTATTCACAAAAGGGCTCTTTATGATAATTGTCACATCAGGGGCAATACTCTCTGTTGCAAGGATCTCTGCAACGATCACTGCCCCAATCATCACACCGATAATGGCAAGAAGGAGCAGGAAATACCGCAATGGAAGGGCATATGACCGCATATTACGAGGGGTTTATCACACCCTGCCCTATGAATCTGCCTGTTTATTCCCGGTAATTTTTAGAGGTCACATTCCTGCACATACGCGAAGTCCGATATCGGGGCCTTTCGGGGTGCATCCAGAGAGGATTTTCGGGTAAAAATCCCCCTTAATGCAGGTATTTTTAAAAAAATGGAGTATCCCTGAGGATTCCCCCGCAATTCCCCTTGGGCCTACCTGATGGAAGTTAATTCCCTTTCACAGAATACTCTATTGCTCCCTTCGGGCAGACATCGGCACAGGTTGCACAGAGGATACAGTCAGCGTTCTCCATCTTCCCTCTCCGGACCATGCCGTGCACGTCAAGTCCCATCGGGCATCTCTTTGAACAGGTGTTGCAGTCGATGCAGAGATTCTCATCTGCGCTCAGCTGAAGAGCCGGCCAGCCCACGAAGTTCCGGATCTTTCGTCCGGCAACCATGATGCCTGCAATCGGGCAGAGGATATGGCAGAATCCCCTCCTGCCGGTGAGGAACGCAACAATGAAGATTCCCGAAAAGATCATCACGACTATCATGAGGACCTGCACGGATGAGATCGAGATGCCCTGTACCGTTCCGTACAAGGGATCAATACCCTTGATTCCCCCTGCTGCGAGGAATGCTCTTGCAATCGCGGCGATCCAGAGTACCGAAACCCCGTACTTGATCCAGTTGGGCCACCCCTCCTTCACAGTCTTCTTGATGAGAGGGGAACCGAGTTCCTGGCATGCACCCATCGGGCAGAGCCACCCGCACCAGATCCGCCCTGCAAAGAGGGAGAGGACAAAGAGGATGATATAGAGCAGGAATGCACCTGTGACGATCCCCTCAGATGCTCCCATCATGATGACAATCGGTGAGATATAGAAGATCGTGACAGGGATCAGGAGGAAGGTGATGATGAGAATCCACTTCCGGATCTTCAGGCGTTGCGATGAAGGGAGTTGGGATTGATCTGGTTCTGCCATGGGTTATCTCTTCTAGTGTATGGGATTTCCGGATGCTTATACCTCCCTCTTTACCGCCATTTTTTTAAACAATTCGTCCTTCCGGAACATATCCCCTAAAAAAGGATACAGGAAAAAAACCGTTGTTTGGATAAGCCCTGATATTCTAATCACCTGCTGATAATAATACACACCTTGGGCTTTCACAAGGAACTCGAAAAGATCCGGGAAAAAATTCTGTTACTCCTTCCTCCATCGCTTCAGGGTTGGCAGGATTGTCCCGCACATATCCCGTGCTTTCTTTTCCGTCATTCCCATCTGGACGCCAAATTTCACGTTTTTCTCGATTTTCTCACCAAGGGAAATCCCCTCATCAAGGAACTTACCTCCCTGGTAGCAGTGGAAACAATAGTCCTTACTCCTGCTTCCATCCAGTTCAGTCCCGTAATCCTTCTCACCTGAAAAAGGCATACCGCAGCTCTGGCACATCGGCCCCTTTGGAAATTCCATGTGTGTCCGTGGATGAAGCGATATGAAAAAGGTTCCCTGACCATCGTGAAAATGATTCAATCAATGCATTGAAACCCCTATCCTGTCGTTAGTCTTCTCCGAAGACCTCTACGGCAGAGAAGGTACCGAGAATCCGGACTGGGAGAATCTCATCCCTGCCGGGATCATGAAGGGTTGGTTCTTACCTCTCATATGACACATAGCCGGATGCGTCCACCTGCAAGGGGCTCGTCAATACTATCCGGAGTGAATGGCAGTGCACCAGAAATGTTTTTTGTGACGACGGACGCTCGTACTCTATTACTTCCACGGGAGTGAAAAAACCTTGTCCCAGTCCGGGAAACTCAAGGGTTTCCAGCTCTTCCATGAAGGGACATTGAGCGATGCGGAGTAGTTGGTGGTGGATGGAGAGTTCCAGGTCTTCCATCCCGGGACTTCCAGGAACTCGGTGTAGTTTGTTGTCGTGGGAGAATACCACTGGGTGGGTACTTTGAGTGAGTCCGGATCACCGTTTCCGGATGGCGAATACCAACTTCTCCATGCAGGGACCTTGAAGGCAGTCGCTGTATCAGGGAAAAACATGGGTCTGTAATTGCTCGCCGCAACCACATTGAATGGAATGAGTATGAGCACAAGGATGAGAAGGAACATTTTTTTCATTGGTCGCACCTCGGATCATCTACCTCACCTTGTTCATCTGAATTCATCTATATAAAGAATTACCATAATTCATCCAGATCATATTCTGTACCAGCGGGTTAGTACAGGGGAATAAGTCCGGTCCAGGAGGGAATCAAAAGTGACGGGGAGGATTGAGAGAACATGCAGTTTCCGGTGGCATTGCACATTCAATCCCGGCTTCATCATTTATCCCGCGGGTTACGCCATAAGAAAACCATGAACTCCCCGCGGCAGGTTTTCATTCTCACACCCGGATTTCTCGACGTTTAGTTCTATAGCCCATGTTCATGTGGTCCGCAGTATCCCAAAGGTCCTGCTCATGAGAGTCCTGTCAAACCGCATGGCATGGCCAGCACGGTGTGTCATTGAAGAACCAATTGTCGATCGAACGTACTCGAATTGAGATACCCCCTGGTTCTGATCCGAAGGAACATACGTGAGGGACGCAAGAGATTTAGCCTCCTGCATGAGAACATCGAGTCCGGACACCTCCCCTGACGCTGCTGCCAGGAACAGCCCGGGTTCACCTGCTTCCCCCTTGAAAATCACTGGATTACCATATGGTTCTGATCCTATTGCACTACAGGGATTGATCAGAAGTCCGATGCCCCACACGAGAACAAGAATACCAGGCAATGCAATCTTTGGGTGGTTCATAGTCTCGGTTGCCTGTTCAATGCAACGGTATTTAAATACCCTTGATGGAGCGTGTTCAACTCATCATGTTCCGGATTCGTTCGTCTTAAAAGGACGTGAGGGAGTGCGAACTCTCATACTGGTTCTTTTTTAAGAGGGAGTGACGGGTCACGATGCGATACTCTGTTCAATCAGAAGCCCATGTCCCAGAGCTAAAGGGATGCTTTTCTCCTTTCAGGGTACATCACTCCATTCAGAACTGCACAGGATCATCTCTCTCATGTGTGAACGCGATGAAGCAGGATACCACAATCTCCCTTGAACTAGTCCAGGAGGTGAAAATCGGCGATCTCCTTCGTGATACTGAAAAGAGACGCTATGAGGCAAGCGGTGTGTTCCTGAGAGGTGGTGCTCTCCACGTTATCTTTGATGACAATTGCTGCCTCCTTCGCGCAAGACCAGACTGGCTCACCGATGGAGATGCTCCTTCCATGCTCGATCTGAAAGGAACCGCCACCGGGTATGAAGATCTCACGTATCACCCGTCTGCCAGCCGGTGGTATTGCCTGATCGAGGGGACCGAACGGAAAAAAGATCTCATTATGCCGCGTATCGATGTATTTGATGATACATTTGCATATATAAAGAGCGACTGGCTGGATTTTCCGCTCAGTGGGGGAAACAAGGGATTCGAGGGAGTCGCAATCCTGGAGCGTGGAGGAAAGGAGTACCTGCTCGGCCTGTGCGAAGGAAATGGCTGCAGGAGCGGTGAAACCGGAGCAACACCGGGAAAAGGCCGAATCCAGGTCTTTTATATGGAAAATGAGGGATGGGAGCATGCAGGAACCATAAAACTCCCAAAAACGGTCCAATTCGGGGATTACACCGGCCTCGATGTCCGGAACGGCACACTTTCGGTCATCTCGCAGGTGTCATCTGCGTTATGGTTCGGGCGCATCCGCGATGATCCTGATGGATGGGACACCCTGTTCGAGAACGATGGGCAGATACTCCTCTTTCCCCGTGATGAGAAAGGCCGGAAAATGTACTGCAACCTTGAAGGGATCTCCTGGTTTGGAGACGATATGATAGTTACCGTCTCAGATAAAGCAAAGGACGAACAGCCCGGACGCTGTTCCCGGAAAGACCAGTCAATCCACATATTCAGGGTTATGAGTGACGGATCTTCTACGAAGTAACACAAGGGTTCCCTGGGTGTTCCTGCGAACTCTTTTCACACAAGTTATGATGCAAAGCCCGTTCTCATCTCATAACATTTTTCCCTCTCCCCATTGAACCACTCTCTTGGATAGACCGGAATGATCCACCTCAAAATTCCACCCGAACAGGCTATCGCGCTTCTGGAGGAGCGAATCAATGCCATGAAAACGCTCTTGACCACCCAGGACAGTCCTGGGTATTACGACATAGTTGGCTGGATGTCAGGGACCTATTCTGCAATTGATCAAATCTATGACAGTAACAATATCGCCCCGGAAGAGATCCGGATGATAGGGCTTCCGGCCTGTTCCTGCAATACAGGGAGGGATGCACGGATGCTTCTCGAGGTGTATCATTCCAAGTTGCTGGATTACATCGATGATATCAGGATGTCCATGCAGGGAAAAAAATAAGGGAATTGCAGACGTGGCTGTTCGATTGATGCACCCCCGGTATACCCAACATCATCCCATCCCCGGATCTGAGCGTCCGGAAACAGGGGCATGGCGGATCACTGTTCACAGGAAAAAATGATTCGGTCCAACGACCACTCCCTCCGATTCGTGTGCCTGACCACTAGTCCAGCACCTGAACATCAATGATCGAGCCCTCAGGCAGATGGTCGTATCCCTCGGGGATTGCTGCGATCGCAGTCGCACCCGCGATTGTCGCAAGGCGGCTCAGTTTTTTCTGCGGGTTGAAGACCGGCAACCCATCTTCGAACGTGATGGTGCCGAAGAAAAAATCGGTCCAGTCGATATCCCCTTTCATGAGCGCACATCCCAGCCTTCCTTTGATCGTACGCAGACCTGGGTTCGGATGGCCGGACAGCGCAAGGAGCCCCGGCAGTGCAACCTGCAGGAAGGCTATGGCATTGGAGGGGGGCCCTCCGGGGAGGATGAAGACGGGTTTTTCCCCGAGTAACCCGAACCCGACAGTCTTACCGGGCCCGATGCGGATCCGGTGGAACACCTCCTTCCATCCAATCTTCCCGAGCGCACGGGCCACCATGTCGTAATCTCCCCTCCCGGCCCCGCCGCTGGTGAGGAGAGCATCGGTGCGGGCAGCCATTTCCTTCACAGCATGGCATATCGCAGAGGGATCATCCTTGACAATCGCAAGGGACGGAGTCATCCCAAATTTCGTGCACCATCCGGCGAGGGTGATGATATTGCTTGCATAAAGTTTGCCGTCCAGGAGGGGCTGGCCAGGGGCAAGAATCTCGTCCCCGGTCCCGAGTATCCCCACGACAGGATTCCGGTAGACAGGGACCGTGCTGTGCCCGGCCACAGTAAGGAGCCCTGCCATGATCGGGGAGATCTGCTGACCTGTCTTGAGGATGCACGTCCCGGCCGTGACATCGCTTCCCCGGGGGAGGATGTTTCCTGCCTCCGCACAGCTCTCTATCAGCACCTCATCAGCCCCCTTCTTCACAAATTCATCGGAAACGACGGCACTTGCACCGGGCGGTATACGGGCTCCCGTCAGTATTCTCACCGCGGTACCTGGTTCGAGGCAGAAGTCGTGCTCGCATCCTGCTGCCATGACCCCGAGCACCCGGAGCCTGACAGGATGATCTGAGGTGGCCCCGGTAACCTCATCGGAAATGACTGCATAGCCATCCTTCCGCGAGGTGTCGGTGGATGGTGAATCGATAAGGGCTACGATATCGGAGGCGGCAATGCGGCCGACGCAGTGTATAAGGGACACATCCTCATGGGGGAGCGGAATGATATGTCCGAACATCAGCTGCATAGCTTCTTTCAGGCCAATAGTCATCCCTTTCATAGATTCTTCCCTGTCACCTCTCTCGCGGGAAATGCATATGCAAAATTTCCTTTCCACCTATAACATAATGCTGGTACTCCATATACCGTAAATATCAGTCGGAAAACCGGCAAGTGTGACTCATCAGTGGAGTTTTCATTTTTTCGGAATGATAGGTCCTTTATCCAGTCTCAGGCATCGTCACTATGCAGACATCGATACCACATGCATGCCGCATATTCTCATCCGTGATCACATCCTCAACCGCTCCTTCCGCGAAAAACGTGCATCCTTTCATGATCGCTGCATATGATCCGATGTGGTTGTATAGGCGATGGCGAATGGCATTGCGGTATACCCGGTCGCCATCATCAGGAGCTTCGTGACATGACCCACGTTGAAGTAAAATACGCATGAAGCGTTGAGAAATCGAATAAGGAAGACCTACAAGGAAATATTCCAGAAGTGTGACGGGGCTGTTCGCCCGGGCGATCCGATCCTTTATATATCACAACGTGATATTTCATCGTGGTGCACCGGTAAGTGCCCCGTCATACAAAACTTGCAGTAATGCCTATATTGCATCCACCTTGAATAATATAGTGCTTTTTCAGGCTGGCGGGGTCCGCTACACGGTCCACCAACAAAATTCTCATTTTATCTTCTTGTATTTATAGTCATTTGTCAAAGGCAGATTTTTCGGGTCTCTTTTGGCATCTGTCAGACGCTTTACGACCGGATTGCCAAACGGAAACTTTTCCTGTTTGCAAGGGGTTAAAGTCTTTAATAATCAGGGGAATTGATAAACCAGGCAAATACCTTTGGTTTTTCTTTGAACCGGAAAACGCCGGATTTTCATTATTCCGCGCATGGTGATGAAATAGTGTGGCCTGGAAACGCAGAATTATGCAGCATTATATTGTGCTGATCCGGGGAGGTGCCGCACAAAGGCGAGGATCATAGGGAGGATTTTTTTTCATGGTACATCCAGATACTCCTGGACAACCTGATGGAGGAATACCCATGAATCCTTTTCACGAATGCATGGACGAATACCGGTCACAGATGGAAAAAGGAGAGATCAGGAAGGCATACAGGGGATTGATGGAATACCTGATGGAATTGCGGGTATACCTGAAGAACAAGTATCCTGAATACGCCGTATCCGGGAACCTTTATCCCGGATACATGGATATGACATATTTTTCCTTCACCCCAATGTCATTCACATCGCGTAAATTGAAGGTCGCGATCGTGTTCCTCCACGAGACCTGCAGTTTCGAGGTCTGGCTGGCTGGCTACAATAAACATGTCCAGGTACACTACTGGAACCTGTTCAGGGAGAGTGGATGGAAGAAATACCGCATGCCGGAAACCACCAGGGGAGCTGATTCGATTCTTGCGCATACATTGGTTGCACACCCGGATTTTCGTGATTTGCCTGCGTTGACAGAACAGATAGAGCGAGGGACGCTGGAATTTTCCGGCGACATTGAGGGCTTCATCACTACCCGTTTCTCCTGACTCTCGAACATGCTCATTGGTATGTCGCCTGAATGGTAACGGTGTTGCCTGATTCTGATACGCCAATCACTGAACCCCTGAAAGAAATACTACAGAAGACTCGCTCCCACAGGAAGGATACCAGGCAATCAGGGTCAGGAGGAGGGATATGATGACGGTGATCTCCACAAGAAGTATCCGGAGGGAATAGGGAACGATTCGCGGGGGAGGAGAGAGGTCTGTTGGAATAACGTGGCCTGCCCTCTCCTGCAGGGTTTCATCATCCGGGATCAATCCCACGAATACTCAAGAGAACTCATCAACGCGGAGTACAGTAAATACATCCAGACAATCAGGCTTAACCCGAGTGCAAAGGCGAGGATATAGGCTCCCGGTCCGAGACCGCATCTGAATGCACCCCCTGAAAGCCATTCAAGCTGTGCGCAGGTGGCGGGATAGGTAATAAAAAGGAATAAGAGGGTAAACAGGGATATCCCGATACCACAAAACACGATCGGGATATATCGCAAAGGTAAGAATGTCCCCATTTTCATGATTTTACATCGATATGTTGTTGTTTCCCAAAAGAAAGTGATATCTGACAGGATAAATAGTTATTGAGAACAAAAGAGGGGAGGGAAGCCACGTTCATACAGGGGTGGATCTTTTTCCACATCCTTTCACCAGGTGGGTATTCGATCTCATAGAAGCATCCAGGCATTGAGACGAAGCAGTTCATTCTCTTCTGCCTCTGCACTCTGCTTCAGGAGAGGTGCCGGGTTATTAGATGTGTGATTGAATGTCACCCATTTTTTGGTCTCATCGCTCATCTTCCAGGCTCTTGCCAGGACCGCCCCGGGTTTTTTCATGATGATAATCCTGTGTCACGGGCTCAAGTACCCCGGGGATAGGATTGGTCCTTGAACGAGCATTGAAAAGGAGGAACCGCGGGAAGTGAAAGGGGAGATGGCTCGTTGCATATATCCCAAGCTTATTATTAGGTAAAACCTAACTAACTACAGGAAGAGGACATGGCGGAAAAGGTGGAGCGACTCCTGATCAGCCTGGAACAGCTGATCAGGTTACGGAATGAGACCTCCTGTGCTATCCTCTCCGAATGCGGGGTTCCCGACATCACGGTGAAACAGATAGGGTACCTGAAGATAATCGACGAACATGGCGATGTGACCTTCAGCCGCCTTGCGGAGATCACCAGGAACTCGAAACCGACGATCACCGAGATGATCAACAGGTTCGAGAGCATGGAGTGTGTATACCGTGAACGGTGCCCACATGACGGGAGAGTCCTGTATATCCGCCTTACTGAGAAGGGCCGGAGGATCGCCAGGGCCGAAGAATTCGCCCTCTCCAGGCTGATAGAACGAATGATGGATTCACTCGATGAGGACGAAATGAATGTCCTTGTCAGGATACTCATGAAGGTCGGGTGATCCCGGCTGTGAACGGGATCTTTAGAAACCATTCGCCCTCTCCAATAGGATGCCGACAATGACAAAAACCGACACCGATAGGGATCATGAATATCTCGTGCTCCCTCTGTCCGGGACCGTGGTCTTTCCGGGGATACGGACAAAACTGAACGTCGAGAAGAGCACAGGCGCTTTGCTTGCCACTGAACTTGAACATGGCGGATCTGCCCGGGTTTTCACGCTTGCCATGAAAAGTGAGAGCGGGGTTACACGCGAATCTTTATACTCGGTCGGATGCCTTGTCACGGTGACCGCCGCAGAGCCTGGCGAGGATGAATACGTGGTCGACGCGCTCGCATTCCAGAGAGCCAGGGTTGAGGATCTTCACGAAAGAGACGGGCTGTTCTATGCAACCTGCACTCCCCTGGAGAGTGGTTCCGACCTTGACAACGCGACACGGCAGGCGCTTCTTGATGGGATAAAACAGACCCTCCATGAGATCAGCAGCCATTTCCAGGGATCAGAGCGTTTCACACACCCCATTGATGCAATGGACTCGATTGACCATGTCATCGGGTATGTCATGATGTTTGCCCCTGTCCCTGTCGCAGAGAAACAGGCTGTGCTCGAGACAGTCTCTGAACAGGAGCGCGGGCAGCGTTTCCTCGAAGTCCTTGGGAATCTGCATGAGAACATCACGTTCAGGATAGAGATGGCGCACAAGATCTCCGAGAAGGTGCAGAGGTCGAACAGGGAGGCCATGCTCCGCGAGCAGCTGAAGATTATCCAGGAAGAACTTGACGACAGTGACGGGAACAGCTCCGCCGACAGGAGTTATCGCGAACGGATCGAGAAGTCAGATATGCCCGATGAGATCCGAAAAAAGGCTCTGGCTGAAGCCAGGAAAATCGAGTCCGGCGGCAGCCAGAACCACGAGAGTTCGATTGTCAGGAACTACCTGGATACGCTGCTTGACCTTCCCTGGGTAACTAGGGAGAAGCCCTGCGTCGACATCGCTGTTGCTCATAAAGTCCTTGATACCAACCATACCGGTCTCGAGAAGGTCAAGGAGCGGATCATCCAGCACCTCGCGGTGATGAAGCTGAAACACGGGAAGCAGGGGTCGATCCTCCTCTTTACAGGTCCGCCCGGGACCGGCAAGACAAGTCTCGGGAAGAGTATTGCAGATGCCCTTGGGCGCAAGTACGTACGGATAAGCCTTGGGGGGATACGGGACGAGGCTGAGATCAGGGGCCATCGGAGGACATATATCGGGGCTCTCCCCGGCAGGATCATCCAGGGCATACGGAGGGCGGGTGTCAAGAACCCGGTCTTCATCCTCGATGAGATTGACAAGCTTTCGTATTCCCACATGGGCGATCCCGCGAGCGCCCTCCTGGAGGTCCTTGATCCCGAGCAGAATGCCGGGTTCTCTGACCATTACCTGGAGGTCCCGTACGACCTGTCCGAAGTCCTGTTCATCGCAACGGCCAATACCCTCTCCACCATCCCGGCACCCCTCCTTGATAGGATGGAACTGATCGAGATCTCAGGATACACCGGGAACGAGAAGGTATCCATCGCCAGGAATCATCTCCTGCCGGCAACGCTCGAAGAGCACGGCCTCGATGCAGGTACCCTGGTTATCGAAGACGAGGCACTCCGGGCTGTCATCGAACGATACACCCGCGAAGCCGGCGTCCGGTGGCTGAAGAAACAACTCGATCATATTGCCCGGCACGTCTCCGAGAAGATTGTATCAGGCACGGCCGACCTTCCTTTTGTGGTCAGGTCAGACATGCTTCCGGGAATCCTTGGAAAAGAAGTCGTCAGGCAGGAAGGGGCGAGGAAGCAGGCTGTCCCGGGTGTGGCGACTGGCCTCGCCTGGACACCGGCCGGGGGCGATATACTCTTTATCGAGGCAACCTTCATGCCCGGGAAGGGAAAACTCACCCTGACGGGCCAGCTCGGCGATGTAATGAAGGAGTCCGCAACCATCTCCCTGAGCCTTGTCCGGTCACGACTGATGCATACCCTCACGAGTTTTGACTTCATCGCCACCGATGTGCACATCCATGTGCCTTCAGGGGCAACCCCCAAGGACGGTCCTTCCGCAGGTGTGACGCTCTCTGTGGCACTGGCGTCTTTGATCACGGGAAAGACCGTGGACCCGGGAACTGCCATGACCGGTGAGATCACGCTCTCTGGCGCCGTGCTCCCTGTCGGAGGTATCAAGGAGAAAGTCCTTGCCGCTCACCGGGCAGGTATACGAAAGGTGATCCTGCCGAAGGAGAACGCAAGGGATCTTGAGGATATCCCAGTCGATGTACGGAGCGACCTCTCCTTTGTAATGGTGGAGTCCATCGAAGAGGTGCTCATGGAGACACTCGGGATCGAGTTGCCCCCCGCAGTAGTGAACCTGCAGAGAGGAACCGGGGCGGCCCCTCTGCAGCACGTGTAACACATCATCCCTTACTTTTTCTGGATTCACTATACCAGGTAACGGAATATTCCTGAGAAATGAAGGAAAATCGGGTGGTCAGTACCCGTTCCACATACCCATTGCAAGGGCATAGCACTTCTGTGCTTCCATGAGATGTCCCATCTTTTCCAGGGTCTCTCCCTTGTCAAACAACGCATCTGCATCCCCGGGATCGATCCGGAGTGCGCTGTCATACGCGGCGATCGCCTGTTCGTACTGGCCCTCGCGATCCCGAAGATTTCCAAATTCTACAAACTCGTGTTCCCTTTGTAACTCTGACATCAACATTCTGTATTCCCCCTATGCCACGTTTTGTGGCTGAATCTTCATGGTTCGAGGGGTATAATAGTAATTTGCCCGGAGGGATGGGGGTCACGATTGCCCGGCATATGTGCATGGTGATCCTTCATGCGCCGCTATACAGGGGCAATTTCCTTCCCTCATGCCTATCGGCGGACAGGAGAGTTGATCACACATCAAAAGAATTTCCCGGTAACCGCGTTTCCCGGGATGGGGGGGACTTCCCCTTTTTAAAAAATCCCCGCACCCTACTTTGTTGCCACGAGCACCTTGAACCATTCATACTCGTTGACGGGGATGATGTCGACATGCGCAAATCCTGCATCCTTACAGAGTGCCGCCCACTGGTCGAACCCGATGCAGTATTCGCCATCGTTGAGGATATGCTTCTTCCCGTTGTCGTACATCCTCTCGAATGCCTGAACACCGCCCTCCCTCATTGCGAGTTCAAGTTCGCTGGTGAGGTATTTCAGGATCCGCGTTAACCGCACCGGATCATCCCTGTCGCCCGTGGTATCCATGTCGATCTCCCCGATGATGAACCTCCCGCCATCCTTCAGGAAATCGTATATTTTCTGAATCACGGGCTCTTTTTCTTTCACGTGATGGAGCGAGACCGTCGCGGCGATGATATCGAACTGGCGGGGATTGAACTCCATCTGCTCCGCGGACACCTGTTCGCATGAAATGTGTGGTGAGAGATTGAATTTCCGAATCTTTTCCTGGAAGAGTGAGAGCATCTGGGCCGAGCTGTCAATTGCTAGAATCCTGCACTCTGCCTTCTCAAGGAATTTTAACGAGAGAAGTCCTGTACCACACCCTATATCAAGAATACTGTCATTATCCCTTACGCCAGACTCTTTCACGACAAGATCGAGCATTGCATGATGTCTCCCGAGTTTTCCGAGCGTGCTGTCATATTCGTTCGCCCAGTCCTGAAACCATTCACGGGTATTCCTTGTGAGCGGGTCCATCGTTATTCTCTCAAGAATAGGAATCCAGGATAATGAGACTGATGGATCAAGCCGGTCCTTTCATTTTTTCTCGGATTTCCAGGAGAACCGGACGGATTCCAGGGATATCTTCTGTAATTGTGACCCACGTAATGTCGAGGCTCACACCGAAGTAATGATGTATCAGCTTGTCACGCATTGCGGCCATGTGTGCCCATGGAACTTCGGGATACATTTCCTTGAACGTTTCCGGCAAATTTTTCACGGCTTCACCAAGAATCTCCAGATTCCTGATTACAGCATCCTGGGTTTTTAGATCATTTCCAAAATCATTCCGGGTCATACCGGAAGTGAACAGGAGGATACGATCAATAGCAACCACGATATCATCAAGAAAAAGGGAGGGATCTGTGCGATCCCGGTCAGGCATATGCAACCTCTGACAGGATTCGTCCGGATAGCGCAGGTTTGAGGGCATCAGGGGTGACGAGATCCACCTTTGCACCCAATGACGAACTTAAAAATTCTTCCAGTTCCAGGAAGGTGAAAAATCCGACCGGACGGGAAAATTCCACAAGTATGTCGATATCACTCCCCTCCTTCTGCTCCCCCCTTGAAACAGATCCAAATACTCCGATCTTCTCCACATGATAGCGATCATTCAGGTCCTTTGCAAGTAATCTCAATGTGGCAAGGACTTCATTCCGGTTTATCATCCTGATGATCTCTCCTCATGAGAACATATGTAGTTTCCGTAGGCAGCTCTATGAAGGGTCATCATGTTCATAGGACTGTGAACACTCTCGTCTGGCCCGATAAAAAGCATGGATGAGGTGCCCGGCCTGGTCCTGGAAGGGTAGACTCCGGTGACATACCACCCTCCGGCACCATGCAGACATTCCCCGCTCATCCCCACAACACTTATTTCCGGTAAGAGTTCTCCTTCTATCATACTCCGATGAGAGGACTATAAGGAACAGGGTGACTGATGTCCTCCGTTATGGAATCCTGAAGGAAGATAAGAGAGGATGAATAGCCATGAAAAAGAACAATCACAGTTTCTCATTCCCTGTGTTCCTGCTCATCATTGGTATTCTTGGTATCCCCTGTGCCAGCGTGTTGGCGCTGGAATTCACTGTCACCGCACAATCCGTGCGAACCCCCATTCCCATTGAGATGAGGCCAGTGCCGAATGTGAGCATCATCAGCTGGGATCCACTCATCGAGAGAGAATCTCCGCATTACATGCTTCTCATCGTAAACGAAGTCGGGAAAACCGCTACGCTTCGTTCAATCGATGAATGCTATGCCTCGAGAGCGGAGAAGGAATGGATGGCAGATTTCATTCAGAATATCTGGAGGAAATATCCTGTCATTATTGTAAAAGAGGGGAACCTCACATTTCTTTCGATCGACAGGATCGCACAGGGGCACGGTCTTACTGACGAGGAGAAGAGAGGACTTGAGTTCGTCGACCTGGAAATAACAAAGTATCTCAATGACCGTTTCCGGGCAATCACCGGGGCACCTGCACCATGTTCCTGGTTCTCAGTCCCTGATACGCTTAAAGACAGGATCCTATATGTGATCCGGAGTCTCAACGACTCTGTGATCGAGTGTGCGACCACTCTTTGACATTTTCAGGACTTCTCTCATCCCATTCCTGTAAAATGTTAGTTCCGAACTGATAATCCTCAAGCTCCCTCTCCCTCGATCCACCGCGTGAGGCTTCCCATGCGCCGGAAGGCCTCCTGCCTGACTTCGCCAGAAGAAGGAAG
>DAWU01000052.1 GCA_002506105.1 Methanolinea sp. UBA275
GGGTTCCCCCGCAGGAGGGGGCCCCTCCTGCTCCTGCTCATCGACTCCCGGCATCCACCTGACCGGCGGGGTTTCACCCCTCCGGACCGCCCCTGGTTCCCCCGCAGGAGGGGGCCCCCTCCCCCTCCTGCTCCCAAAACCTTTTTCACACACCCATCCTCAATACCACCATATATGGTCATGCATGAGTGTGGCTACGAGCAGGAGATCCTCTGCAGAAGATGCGGGACGCCATTATCATACAAAGAGCGGACCGGGCTCTACTGCCCAAAATGCGGCCATGAGATCACCCTTCTCTGCCCGGCGTGCGGGAAGAAGTGGTGAGAGAGACTTAAGCCTTCGTCCTGATCCACTGGGCGTACTGTTCGCGTAGCGCCCTGATCTCGTCGGCGTTAAGGTCATTTTTCCTGTGTACGTGGAGATACTCTTCGAGCTGGAGGACGATACGTTCAGCGACCTTATATTCGTCAACTTCCATGTACGCCGGGGCTTCCCTGACCTCAATGGCTTCACCGCAGACTGGACAGAGCTTCCACTGCTGGAACCGGTCAACGTACCCAAACGTGCGACAGCCCGGGCAACGAATGATCAGGTACATCGACAATGGGTGATTACGCCTTCTCTGCTATATATATATCGCCGGATAATTATCCGGGTCGCTTATGCACTACCGTGGAAGAGGATAATGAGAGATGAAAAAAAGGAGTATGAGTTACGCTTCAGTACATCAGATTCAATACAAGGATTGCTACCCCGATTGCAGCGCAGACTACAACGACCGCATAGGGGCTGATATGGAATGCCCTTTTATCCTCGCTCTCGTAGTAATTGACCAATCCCGCCGAAGAGATAAGTCTTCCACCCGCCTTCTTTGCCATACAAACATATTTCTCATTTTCAGTATATAAAAGCCTGTCAGCACACATGGCCGTTTCTGAATTCCTCGTGAAAGGGAGGGCGCTTATTGGAGAACGCCTCGATGAAGCGCCTGTGACGATCAGCGTGAGGGATGGGATCATCCATCGTATCGAGCCCATATCCGGCAGCGCGGACATGATTCCCTGGATATGCCCCGCATTTTTTAATGCCCACACCCATCTCGGTGACAGTATTGCCATGGATGTGCCAGCGGGCGGAAGTCTCGATGAACTTGTCAGGCCCCCCGACGGCCTCAAGCACAGGATCCTCCGTTCATCAACCCATGAGGATCTCGTGAGAGGGATACACCTTACACTCCGAACCATGTCCGACTCTGGAACTGCCGGGTGTGCGGATTTCAGGGAGGGGGGGATTTCCGGAGTGGAGGCGATGAGAGAGGCCGGGCACGGTCTCCCCGTAAGGACGGTTATCTTCGGGAGGGAGGGAGGTGAGACAGTTGCCGAAGGCCTCGGGATCAGCAGTGCCAGGGACGTTGCCGAAGGGCTTGATGCAATGATCCGGGAGGCACGGAAACAGGGGCGCTTCGTGGCATTCCACGCAGGTGAGAGAGACGACGATGATGTGGATGCTGCACTGGCGTATGATCCCGATCTCCTCGTCCACTGCACGCACGCCAGCCGTATGCAACTGCGCATGATTGCCGACCTGGGGATTCCCGTGGCAGTCTGCCCCCGGGCAAACTGGAGGTTCGGCGTGGCATCATCCCCGGATCATCCACCCGTGCGGACCCTTCTTGACCTTGAATGTCCTGTGATCCTCGGCACTGATAATGCGATGTGTGTTCAACCCGACATGTGGAGGGAGACCCATTTCCTCTCCACGGTCTACCACATATCCCCGCGCGACGCGCTGAACGCTGCCATACTTGGCTCATCGCTCTTTACCGATTCTTTTTTCATAGAAGAAGGGAACAGGGCAAATTTCCTTGTCATCGAACCCAAAGGATCCAACCTTATTCTCAGCCGCGATATGATCGGAACCCTTGTACACCGTGCCGGTCCCGGGAATATCGTGAGAAAAGTTATTAATTTGTAAAATAAAATTGTTAGGGAGACTGTTTTGGAGAGTAGCTATGTTCTCGGAGATATTGGTCGCTTTAGACGGGTCAAAAATAGGGAAAAGGGCGCTCGAAATAGCCCTTGAAGAGGCCCACTTATGGAAAGCGAGGGTTCACGTTGTCTATGTTGTTGAGACCGGGTTGTTCTCCTCGCTGCCCATGGACAGCACCTGGGAGATAATGTACAGCATGCTTGAAAAGGAGGGGCAGGAGACCATCTCGGCAGCGAAAGATATGGCGTCTGAAAAAGGGGTCACCCTCGAGACCCACATCAGGCAGGGCCACGCGGGGAACGAGATCGTCAAAGCCTCAAGGGAACTTGGCGCTGACCTTATCATCGTCGGGTCGCATGGAAAGAGCGAGGTTGACAGGCTCCTCCTGGGAAGCGTCAGCTCGTTCGTAGTCGGGAACAGCAGTGTTGCAGTCCTGGTGGTGAGACCATCGCTGAAATGAAAGTCAAAGACTTCATGACCTCTGACGTGGTGAGCGTGGAAATACCGGGCAACCGCGATGATGTCCTGAAGATCCTCAAGCGCACAGGAATATCGGGTGTTCCTGTTCTGAAAGATGAGAAGCTCGTCGGAATCATCACCAGAAAAGACCTGCTCCGGAAGGCTGAAGAGACCCAGCTCGGGCTCCTGATGACAGGAGATCCCGTCACCATCGGCCCGGATGCAACCATAGAGGAGGCTGCAGCCCGGATGATACGGTCATCAGTCCGCAGGCTCCCTGTTATCGAAGACGGGGCATTACTTGGGCTCATATCCGTCGCAGACCTCGTCGCTGCACTTGCCCAGCTCAAGATCAAGGATGAGATCAAGGACCGGTACACGAGCCCCACATTTGCGATCTGGGAGGAGACCCCCCTCCCACTTGTAGGACGGGTTATGGAGATCTCCGGGTTCGAAGCAATACCCATCCTTGACGCTGACAGCAAGCTCCAGGGCATCATCTCCGAGCGCGACCTGATACGCCACTCATCTATCGAGGACATGGTCGAGGTGAGTGATTTCTCGAACGGGACCGATGATGACGAATGGACATGGGAGAGCATCCGTGACATGCATACCATAAGTTACGGGATCTCCAAGATCCAGCTCCCCAACAGGCCTGTCAAGGCGGCCATGGTCAAGAGCGTCATCTCTGTGCCCATGAATGCCGAGGTGAGCGAATGTGCTCTCAAGATGAAGAGGGCCCGGGTTGACCAGCTGCCGGTGGTCAACGGCGACAAGAGACTTGTTGCAATGCTCTTCGACAGGGATCTTGTGAGAGCACTGTGCGGCGGCAGCGCCTGATAACAACTTTTAAATTTTAAAAGGACATTGTACTTTCTGAAGCGCTTTTGAGCATTTTAATTGCGTTTAAAGAATATTTTGGAGTGTTTATATGAATGAGCAATACCAGGAAGGACTGAAAGGAACCACCACGGTCGGACTGGTGTTCCAGGGAGGTGTCGTTCTCGCGTCCGAAATGAGGGCGACCATGGGGTACCTGATCGCCTCCAAGAAAGCAAAGAAGATCTACCAGATCGCAGAAAGGATCGGGATGACCACTGCTGGCGGGGTAGGAGATGCGCAGCAGATTGCACGGCTCATGACCGTTGAGTGCAGCCTCTATCAGATTCGGAGGGGAAGACCCATGACGGTGAGCGCGGTTGCCACGCTCCTCTCGAACATCCTGAACCAGAACCGCTACTACCCCTACTATGTACAGCTCCTTGTTGGTGGCATGGACGAGAACGGGGCCAGGCTCTTTTCCGTGGATGCAATGGGCGGTGCATCCCGCGAGGAGGAGATGGTAGCAACAGGTTCCGGCTCTCCGATGGCCTTCGGTGTGCTTGAGGACAGGTACAAGAAGGATATGAATGAGGATGAGGCAGTATCGCTGGCCGTCCGGGCGGTGCGCTCGGCCATGAAGAGAGATGCCGGATCCGGAGAAGGGATCCACGTGGTGGTCATCACACAGGATGCATACAGGGAGATCGGAGACCAGGAAGTCAGGGAGCACTTCCCGGCCCTCCCCGCATAATACTTTTTTAGGTAGGTTTTGATGCTTATTGAAGAGAGGCTCAAAGAGCTCAAGAACAAGATCAATGAGAAGGTCCCAAAGGGCATTTCCGTCTCGGATGTAGAATTCGAGGGGCCTGAACTGGTCATCTATACTGATGATCCCAAAAAGTTTGCAGACCAGGCTGACCTTATCAAGATCCTTGCAAGGGACTTGAGGAAGCGGATCGTGGTCCGGCCGAATGTGCTGGAGGACCCTGAAAAGGCAATCCTGGATATTCGTGCCGTGGTTGCAGAAAATGCCGGTATAACTGATATTTATTTTGATGCAGATACCGGCGAGGTACTTATCGAGGCCGAAAAACCGGGCGTGGTGATCGGGAAAAACGGAACGACCCTGCGGGAGATCACCAAGCACATCGGGTGGACTCCCAAGGTGGTCAGGACTCCTCCGATAGAGAGCGGGACTGTCAAGCAGGTCCGCCAGTACCTCCGATCCGTGAACGAGGAGCGTAAAGAATTCCTGCGGACCATCGGAAGAAGGATACACAGGGATATCATCGCACGCGACCAGTGGGTGAGGGTCACCACGCTCGGGTGCTGTCGCGAGGTGGGAAGAGCGGCGTTCCTCGTCTCAACCCCCGAATCAAGGATTCTCATCGATTGTGGTGAGAAACCTGATAATAATGCCGGGACGCCGTATCTGTATGTCCCCGAGATTAACCCGCTCAGCCAGCTTGATGCGGTCGTTCTCACCCATGCACACCTCGATCATTGTGCACTTGTACCCCTGCTCTACAAGTATGGCTATGATGGCCCCGTCTACAGCACCCCGCCAACCCGCGACCTCGCGGCGATGCTCCAGCTCGACTACCTTGACGTGGTCAGCAAGGAGGACAGGAAAATCCCGTACAGCTCGAACGAAGTTAAGAATTATATCAAGCACTCGATCACCCTCAACTACGGGAGTGTCACGGATATTGCCCCCGATATCAAGCTCACATTCCACAACGCGGGGCACATCCTGGGTTCGGCCATCGCCCACTTCCATATCGGTGATGGTCTCTACAACATTGCCTTTACCGGGGACTTCAACTACAGCAAGAGCCGCCTTTTCAACCCGGCAACCAACTCGTTCCCCCGCCTCGAGGCGCTCTTTATGGAGAGTACCTACGGCGGGGGTGGCGATGTCCAGCCAACGAGAGCCGAAGCAGAGGAGAAACTGTACGAGACGGTGAACACGATCATCAACCGTGGCGGGAAGGTCATCATCCCCGCATTTGCCGTCGGCCGGTCACAGGAGGTCATGCTTGCCCTCGAGGAGGCGATGCGGAAGGAGAAGATCCCGCGGGTGAAGATATTCCTTGACGGGATGATCAGGGAGGCGACAGCCATCCACACCACCTACCCCGAGTACCTGAACAGCGATCTCCGCAACCAGATATTCAAGGAGGGACTCAATCCTTTCCTTGCAGAATGCTTCGTCCAGGTAGACTCCTCTGAGCTCCGGGAGAAGGTGATCAATGGTGATCCCTGCGTCATCATCACCACGAGCGGTATGATGAACGGTGGCCCGGTCATGGAATACTTGAGCAATCTTGCATCCGATGAGAAAAACGCCCTTGTCTTCGTAGGGTACCAGGCAGAAGGGACGCTCGGGAGGCGGATCCAGAAAGGCTGGAGAGAGGTGCCCATCGGCCGGAAGGGGACGATTGTAATCAATCTTGAGATAGTGACTGTCGACGGGTTCTCCGGTCACTCCGACAGGAAGCAGCTGATGAACTATATCGGCCATATCCAGCCGAGACCCGAGAAGATATTCACCATCCATGGCGATGAGAATAACACCATTGATCTTGCAAGTTCCCTCTACAAGCGTTACCATATCGAGACCCATTCCCCAATGAACCTGGAGACTTACCGGATGGTATAAAGTAGGCAATTTGAATACTATCAACACTTTTCTTTATAAAGAAAAAAGTTAGAATGGATAATCTTCCTACGGGATGCAAGTGCCTACACAAAACAGCCTGATTCCCCTAGAAAAAATATATATGTCTTACATACTCAATTGTATGTGCTATATCACCTATCGTTCCTTGTTGAATGAATTTGGGACGGTAGGATCTCTATACCCCCTCAAGGTTCTATTATGAGTTCATCAGAACGGGCATGTATCTTTATCGATGGGGGATATGTCCGGGCGATGCTTCATGGATACTACTCTGATCAACCAATTGACTTTCTAAAATTCTCTGATGAACTATGCCAGGGGTGTGAAAGATTTCGGACTTATTATTATATGTGCCCCCCCTATCAAAGCAATCCCTCTACACCTCAAGAACGGCAAATGAAATCTGATTTCGACAAATTCACATCAAGATTGAAACTACATCCAAGATTTGAGATCAGACTTGGAAGGTTGCAAAGAAGCTATAATCCAAAGAAACAATTTGAACAGAAGGGTGTAGACGTTCTATTATCAATCGATCTGACTGATTTAAGTGCAACAGGGAAAGTGGATAAAGCTATAATAGTCAGCGCAGATAGCGATTTTGCTCCTGCTATTCAGAGAGCAAAAGAAAACCATATGATAGTTGAGTTGGCCTCTTTCTCTCAACATAGGAGCCAGGTTTTATTTTCACTTTGTGATGAAAGGATTACTATTGATTCTGCAATGATAACCCGAATTCGGTTATAAAAAATCATTATTATTCAATCCACCCCCCACAACGCCCGGAGCAGGCGGGCAGTCCTTCGAGAAACGCCGGCCATGACTTCCCGGCCCGTGTGAGTGCACGCATCCGCCTCTGCCTCCAGGGTGCGGATCCTCATCCGTGCTCTGTCCAGGTCATGCAAAAAAGAATCGGTCATGATGATGCCTCCCGCCAGTTCGCATAATTGGGATCCTCGGGATTGTTATGATGCCAGGGGCATCCCCTTGGCGGGTCCTCCGGGTCACTGCTGCCCTGCAGACGGCATCCGGGGATACAATCAGTACATACCCACCAGGTCATGCCGTGGCCCCCTGCTGTTGCCGGGCGTGCAGGTCCTGGGCGATCTCCCTCAACCTGAATGCCTCCCGGATCCGGCGCTCGAATCCTTCCGGGTCATCGAGGCTGCCGAATACCTTTACCGCACCACCCTTCCCGGCAGTGCCGATCTCGATTGAGTCAATATACTTTGGTCCCTCGTCGCGGTGCACGTGCTGGTAAATCCCGAGAATGGGGGGAGAGTCAGTCATTCCTCCTCCCCGCCCCCCTTATCGCGCTCTTGGCAATGGAAGGGACAAGCTATGACCTCGATACCCTCGATGCCTTCCTTCTCAACGAAGCTCCCAAGGGCCTTCCGGATCTTTGCCTCCCCCTCCTCGGAGTTGAGATAGTTCTCAACTGTCTTCCTGATCAGGTCCCGGAGTGCCTTCTGGACCGCCTGCACTTCGGGCGGGTATATCGTTTCAAGGGTCATGGTTCAGAACCCCCCCGCAAGACCTTGGGAGATGTTGTTGCCCGTCTCCACCACTGGCCGCGGCTGTGGTTTCGGTGGTGGGTTGAACCTGGAGATTATTGCCTTTGCCGCCTGACCTCCGATTACCTTGCGGAATTGCGACCAGGGCACCATGAGATCCCCGTCACTTTGCACTGTGCGGATCACCAAGGCGCGGCCACTCCTGGACCGCCATGCCTTACCGATTTGTGCGATCACTATTGTGCTATCGATGCCTTCGGTGATCTCTTCCACATCTGCAGGAAATTGTGACGGTCCAGTGATTGACCGGATCCCCTTTCCAGAGATATAGCAGGTATGAGCCTGCCCGAAGGATTCATAGTCAATCTTAAGCGCCTGCTTCTCCAGGGTGATACTGCCAGCTCGGGAGAAGGTGCTTTGTGTTCGGACTTCCATACCATTGGTGGCGGTTCCCTGGCTCTGGGTTGTAGCTGATGTCAGGCCCGCCATGTTGGGTTTCTGCTCTTCTGCGATCATGGTTCTTCACCATTGTTTGTAACACGTTGTTACAATATAATATATTGTATATAGCTATTTAATCCTTCCCATATAATATATTGTTGATGAACAAGCCGCGGAAGATAACAGTCGAAGGATATGAAATGCTAGAGAAAATAGTGGGTAAATCTGGCACCAGTGGATACGCTTACCTCCCCACAAAATGGATTGGTAAGAAGATAGTCATAATCGCCCTAGATCCCCTAGATGACGAATAAATAGCATCCTAAATACTATATCCTATTAAACGGATGGGGATTCATGACTCCTGAAAAAATAGATGCCCTATTCGACGAATTCATGCACGATTCCTCTGCATGTGAGGCGTTATTGAGAGACATTAGTAAAATTATGGGTATCCACCTTCGCCATTGGAGGGAATATCATAAACCTCTTTTAGATTGCCGTGTGATAGTCGATCTTAATCCGGTATATCGTCAACAATTCGAGAACGTGAAGAAAAAAGATTTCATTAAGGTTGAGAAAAATGAGAATCCTCAACACAATAAGAAGGACAATAAAACGGCTTTTTGGGGTAAATATTAGGCATTCTGGTAAGAGTCCTCACCAGAGAAGGGACGTTCACGTTAACAGTATCAATCGGTTAATGTTGGGAATGGTCAATAATGAACGAAGAAAGCGCCATCTACCTCCTGTTGTTTTTGATCAAGTATTATATCAGCATTCGGTGAGATGGAGTAAAATCATGGCTGGCGCTGGGACTATTTACCATTCAAATACAATTCTTGAAAATTGCTGTATGGTTCCGAGTAATGGATCCCCTACAACCATTACGAGGAGAATGTTCTACACCTGGAAAAAGAGCAGACCCCATTGGGCCTGGATGATGGATCCATCAGTGAACAAGGCTGCTTTTGCCTATACTTCCCGTGGAAAATATTCATATGGTGCCTATTCGTTCAAACAACGATATATTAAGCAAGAATGGTAAAACGGCAGGAGATCGCTTGCTTTGGTGAATTGTGAAGTATATAAAAAAAAGTGGAATTAAAAATTCCCTTGTTTCCAGCATGCCTCTCTGATTTGTTTGAATTGCTCAACAATATCTGGATATCCGACCATTAGTGCAATATCGCAGAGGATATCTTCCATATTCCCTCGAATCACTGTAATATCATGGATACCCTTTTCGAAGGAAATCCATTCTATATCTGCTCTTTTTTGAAATTCTTTCATAAATCCCCTCAAGATTATTTTACAAGGGGGGATCTTCCTCCCCTTGTGTTCACTTAGCTATTCAAGATTCGGTTCTCACTCAATATGAGAACGTCTTCCTCTGATCGATACCGTCGATTATAGCCAACATGAGAAGGATAGCAAATATCCCGATGATTACACCCAGCCACAGGAGCGGAGTATATGATATGGCTATCCACGCGGCGACAAAGAGGCCGATATCGAAAACAATGGCTTCATCCATTTTCATGGCATTTACCTCTGTTTTTCAATGTTCGTCAGTCGATATGAGGCGAAGATTTATACCTCATTGTCGCAAAAAAGAATCTGGAAGGATTATCTCTTCTGCGACACTGGGACGATGGAGACGTTAAGGGCGTCTCAATCATCCCTTGTCCCCTTATAAAGGGGTTAATAAAATTATTGTGAGAGTTCGCTTTTAAAGCTTAGTACAATTTTGTCAACCCTTGGCAATTTTTTACCCGTATATAATAGTTTTGTAAAGGGAACGCGCAGGACCGATGTCAAGATCAGATCGTAACGGTATCCCTTCAACCATATACACCCACTTTCATAGAACGCCACCAGAGACACCCGCCATGGCCCTACAGAGGCAAAAGCCCTCGGGCACAGGAATGATATACCCCTGGATGGAGAGATGGTTGTTATGATCCCTCCCAAAAATTTACATTTGTAAAACTTTCATGTGAAGAAACTATTTCTCTCCTTATGAGTAGTATGTGGTTATGGCAGATCCTCGTGGATGGTTCATTCTTGGCGCGATTATCGGGATAGTTGGTGGGGCCTTCGCCCTTTTTTTTAATAATTCAATCGGATTCCTGTTTTTAACTTCATTAGGTGGTTTTTTCATAATGTGGGGTGTGGTTGATGCCCTGGGGGATATTTCCGAAAACACTCAAAGAATGGCGGAAATAATGGAGCACTTGGTAGCCAATGAGGAGGGCGCCCCCTCTTCGGGTGAGGATGAATCCGATCCGGCCTATGTCGATGATAAAATTTTCAAATTATAATTCTAACTCTCGTAAATTAAAAAAAAAATAGTCCATCCCTTAATATTCATCCTCTATATATTCAATACTTAAAAATTCTGCGTTGGCGAAGTCCGCTTTCATAGCCCAAGTAACCCCGTGATCTGTGCTCTTATACAATAAATTATAAGTCGCAATTCCTGCAAGTAAAACCCCATAACCCAAATATTCTAAAGCAGTAACCGATCCGGAGAAACTGTAGAGGATTGTCCAAGTATCCCCGGAATCTTCGCTTTTATAAATGGACGCCCCGATACCTGCATAAAGGGTTGAGCCAGCCAGTATAACACAATTCCCTGATGCGGCGACTGAAGTCCAAGTTGATCCGTAATTGATGCTCTTATATAATCCGTGCGAAGCCCATCCTAATAATACGCCTGCTCCAAGGGAGATAATGCCTGTGAATCCGTATTGGTATGCCCCTGTAATGATTGTGGTGACATAACTCCAGGTCGCCCCTTGATCATAACTCCGATAGACTAATCCTTTTGATCCACCGTTATAGGTCGAAGTTACTCCGGCAACTATCCCTCCGTCATCCATCAAGCATAACGACCGGATAATGACAATATTCGCATCACCGTCATTCCTGGTTATTGTTCCACTTAAGGACCAGTTGTCACCGTTATCTATGCTTTTGAGGACGGATGCATTATTAACCCCGGTTTGTCCAGCTTCACCCATTAATAAGATCCCACCTCCGAGATCTACTAAAGAAATGAGATTCCGAGTGTGAGTATATACGGTGCTCCAAGAATCCCCGTAATTCGTGCTCTTGTAAATTATGCTGCTTGACGCATAAGAGGTGTAAATTACTTCTCCGGCTCCGAGATATTGCAGGACGAATACATAGTCAGTAGTTCTTATTTGTCCCCATGTTTCCCCTTTGTTTTCTGATTTATATATCGCCCCCCTGGGATTAGCTAACACGCGGCCGGATGTTGTGTCATCTCCTGCCAGAGGGATGAGCCGACTATGTTTGCCTACCCTGACACGTAACACCTTTTGACCTGGTATTAATGCCATCTCTTCTCTACCTCCGATACCCTGCGAGGATCGTTTCCGCCTTGACTCCGAGCTCCGGCCCCGGAATCCGGATGGTCTGATCACTCACGGTCCCGGTGATGTTAATGACGATATCTTTAAAGAGTGGATTTTTGATCTCCGTTCCGAGGGGTGCAAGGGGTTTCGAATAATCCCCGATGTCTTGTTTCCACCAGTCAAAATACCCCAACTTTGATGTCTTGGGAATTCCTTCTATCGCCCTCTTCATCCATTCGGGGGCCTCCTCTCCGGTGAACGCCGTGTATTCTTCTTGAGTAAGCGGTTTCCCGGCCTTTGACCATTCAAGAAGTTTCATCTGGAAATCTTTTTCCCGGATCCGGTCGCCGATCTCCTCCTCCTGCTTCTTCTTCTCGTTGAGTTCTTGCTGGAGCCGGTTCTGCTCATTCAGGACTTTAGTCCTATCATCCTCCAGACCCTTCTTCTCTTCAGGGGTGTAGAGACCCTTTGCTTCCTCCTGCTCCGCCTTGATCCGGTCCTCGATGTCCTGGACCCTCAACCTTGCACGTCCAGCCGCGATCCCCGCCCTCCTCTCGTCCTCTGCATCTCCGAGAGCTGCGGCTTTCTGCCATTCCGCGATGGCGTCGGCCTCATCGAGTTTCGCCTCTTCGAGGTCCAGGGACAGCCCGAGAAGATCCTCCTCGATTTCCTTCATCCTCTCGATATCTCTCGTTGCATCGGAGATCGCTTCATCATAGATCTTAACGGCATCGGCTAACCGGTCATACTCATTCTGCGATCCCCGGAGCTGCTCGTTCATCGAGGTCTGGACATATTTTAAGGAGTCGAGCTCGGAGTTGAGGTTCTTAATCTGCTTCTCCAGGGCCTTCGTCCCGGAAGTCGCGTCCTCCGTCGCGCGATAGAAGAGGTAAAGCCCGGCAATCGCAAGACCTATTCCTGTCGTGGCTCCGAGTGCCACTAATGCGGCGTGTTCCGCCCAGATTGCGGCAGTTGCGGCCTTGAGACTAGTGATCATCTCTGACGCCTGGAATGCCGCGAATCCCTTGGTAATCGTGGTGGTGAGTGCGGTAGCGCTCCCGAGCGCGGTCATACCTCCTCCGATTAAAATCAGGGGTTGTGACAGTCCCTCAAATGATCCGCCCGCGGTATCCGCTGCCATCCCCGCCATGACGAGCGCGGACCCGGTGGCAGCTATCCCCGCTCCGACCTGTTGAACCTCCCTGGCATTCTGCTTTAGTGATCCGGACAGTCCCTTCACCGCCTCGTCGCCCTTCTTGGTCGATGTCTCGAAGCCGTCAACGTCTTTCTTTACCTTTGCGAGATCGTCTTGGATCGTCCCCACGAGTCCCAATTGCCAGTAGAATCCCCCTACTTGTGTGCCGGGCATGATCATTCACCTCCGCAGACCGCTGCGGTTAGTTCCTGCAGGGTCTCATCATATTTGGACCGGGCACCAATCCGGGTGGCCAGGTCTTCCCCCATTTTTTGAAACAATGGTATAAATTGCGGATCTCTCTGGTTCATTGCCTGGATTTCCGGAATCATGGTTTCTACTGTGTATTTACCGAAATCCGTCATCACCATCCCAATGGTTTCCGGAGGAATGAGGGGATATCTATCGTGATATGCGATGCAGAGCCCTCCAATTACGCGGGAGAACGCCAGGAACACCTCTTTGGGATCTTCCCCTCTGGTATCAGGCTGCATCATCCCGCCCCCTTCTTTTCATATTCTGCCTGAGCCCGCTGCCGAATCCGTGCGGCTTCCTCATCCATGCGTTTCGCTTCGGTCTCGAGTTCTACGGCCTGCATCATGATCTCCCCTGACCGGGTGGGAGGCTTGTTGTATTCATATCCCGCGCCGGATGGGTGGACGGGGATCGGTGCCTGGTATAATACACCCTCATGCTCTCGAAGTTCCTGCAGGAGCTTGTTCGTCTTCTGCATGCGGGTGTTAACTTCTTCCCGAAGCACCGCCGCCTCTTCCTTCTTCTCATCGGCGCGTGCATGCAGGACACCCGCCTCTGCGATGGTCCGGGCCCGCGTGGCTGATTTCAGAGCCCGGCGTGTGCTGTCCACCTCAAGCCAAGTGTGTGTGATCTCCCGGTTGATAGCGTCCGCATCTCCACCGGAGAGCTTAGCATCCAGGATCCGATCTCCAACCCCGGCCTCCTCTTCCTCGACCTTTGTAACCAGGGCTTCCAGCTCTGCGAGCAGGTCTTCCTCGATCTTTTTGTATTTTTCAAACTCTTTTTCCGCGTCCTGGAGGCTGCGAGGTTTTTTCTCATGAACCGGGAGGGGCGATGTGGTAGCCGTCATCGGATCACGATCCCGCTATCGCGTCTGTTGGCCACAGCGATATCGGCCATGCGTTCCGCTTCCTCGGGAGTCTTGCCCTGCTTGAGAAATGCACGCTTGAATGATCCCTTCAGGTCTCCGGGATTTCGCGGAACGAATCGCGATGATTCTTTCCGGATGATTTCTTTGATCTCGATCTCTGACAGGTGGGTTATCCCCTTGCTCTCCTGGAAGATCCTTCGTTTGGATTCGCTTGCTTTGGGTGGAGGCTGGGGAGGCGCTTCTCCTCGAATCGCGCTTATGATGGCGTCGATTTCGTCACTCCCTTTCTTTTTCCATTTGTCGAAAAGTTCAACCTGGTCTTTTTCAAGTCTGACCAGTATTGCGGTTATCGTAGGATTTGAGCTCATTTTTATCTCCTTTTTTTCATGTCATGACAACCGGCGACCTGCCGGAAGGTAATCGTAATTTCGATGCATGTTCTCATGGCGGTTCTCTATAGTCTAATGGCGTTTCTATTGAGAGAACGGGCGGGGCAGGGGATGAATGCCGCCCGCCATCTGAATTTCCCCTAGGAATAATGGAAATCACAGTGATCTCCGTGCATATCGGATTGAGGAATCCTTTGAGACCGTGCACATCATCGACCATTCCCACCTCCTTAAATCGGGCTGATTTCATACGGGATGTCATCAAATGAGAAAATCTCCGTCTCCCTCTGGGTGAACATGTATTCAGCCGCCCAGACCGCGAGGGCTACAGAGAGCACGAGATCGTCGTGCTGTCCCTCTCTCCATGCCTCGTAACTATCGTGCCCTCGCTCGCTGATCTTTACCCGGAAGTTCAGGAGCTCGGCGGTGAGGGTATCGGCATCCGGGAGGGACTTGGCGATCTTCAAGCGGTGCGTCTGGAGTGCGACCACGAGGGCCCCCACCAGGTCCCGTTTCGGAATCCGGAAGTCCATACCGTCGTGACTCATGGCATCTCCCCCTGTGATGGTTATAGCGATGGGGTCGAGCGGAACCTCCCTCATCATATCGACAACCGGCCTCCCACATCCGGTATGATCCACGACGAGGATTCCTCGTCCCCCGAGCGTTCTCTGGAGTTTAATGATCTTCCGGACCACCTCGGGATAGGGAATGCCGATCGCCCGTTCAAGGTGCCGGACGGCATGCGAGATCGGCGTGGATTCAATGATCTCTTTCGATTCCATCGGCCTGTGATACTCCGGGTCCTGGCTGGGGGTGGTGATCTCGTATATGGTCGGTGTGGCCTCCACGACACAAATCGCCGTGAAATCGTTCTGCTGCCCGAGATCGACTCCTATGAATGGGTATGTTGTCATGCTGATCCGCTCCTGATGAGGGGGGCGATATCCCCCGTGATGATATGTGAGGAGGCCCGTGAATCGGATGGGAAGAGGGGTTGCACGGTGTCATCGAGTGCCCCCATGACGTAGTCATAGCTGAAGACCTGGTCGTTTGTCTCCTCGAATGAACAGAGGTATTCCTGCCTGAACCACCGATCGCCAAGGGCCCGGCGTTCCTCCTCCAGGAAGGCGGGGGTGATCCTCGGGCATTGCGTCGCGGGAATCATGGTCCGCTCCCATACCGATCCCCCGTCATTGAACTCGTCGAAGAAATGACCCCGCTTCCCTGCAGGTGTTGACATGAGGATGAGCTGGCCCCCAGAGACTGCGAGCATCGGCCGGATGCTCCGGTATAGCTCATCCGGTACCCGGCTGGCCTCGTCTTCGATGATAAGGGAGGCACCGCTGTATCCCCTGATCGTGCCTTCCTTGCTCGGGAGGGAGACAATCCGCGATCCGTTCGCGAACGTGCACGAGAGGCGGTTGTCTTCCACACGGCGCGGGGATTTCTCCATCCCCTCGATGAAATCCGTGACCTTCCGGAAGAGCTCGGAGGATTGCCGGAGGCTCGGAGAGATCAGGAGAATAAGACTCTCGGGGAAGTAGATCGCCCGATGGAGTGCCTTTATCGAGGTGATCGTGCTCTTCCCGGTCTGACGGCTGCAGTTCAACAGGAGACGCTTTCGGGAGGACCGGAGGACTCCCGCCTGCCAGGGGTCCGGATCGAATCCAAGGCTCTCCCTGGCGAACCTGACGGGGTCAAGGCCCTGGGCCAGGACCTGGGCAGCCTCGATGCTCATTTCTCCTCCTGGAGAAGTCGATCAATAAGAACACCCTTTATCTCGGGATGTGGTTCCAGGACCTGCAGGACCACCGCCTGAAGGTGCTGCCATCCCTCGATATCTCCTCCCTGGCTGTCGGTCTGTGCGAGCTTTGCGGGCATGTCGAGTCCAAGGAGCTTGGCCCGTCTCTCCATGCACCGGAGGGCTTGATCAATTGCCTTGGTGTCCTTGTCGATGACTGCTGCCCGATATGCCGTAGAAAAAAGTCTATCAAGACGTTCCAGTTCGAGGGCCCGGACTTCCTGGGCGTTCTCATCGGTGCATTCCCGAATCAACTCTAATGACTTGCAGACCATTTTATGCACATTCGAGGGGGTGGTGTTCAGGATATCGGCGATCTGTTGATATGATGCTCCTGCCTTTCGGTATTCGATCGCTTTATTCCGGCGCTCCTCTGCGATGAGGGTCCGTTTGGATGTTTTACTTCTGCTCATTTTACACCTTTATTTCTCGGTTGGTATTCTCTGGGGGTACTGTTCACTGAAAATGTGATCCTCACTGTCTCCCCACATGCCGGGCACTTGGCGATACCGTCCGGTAATGGTCGCCCTCGCCACGCATAACTGCAGGAATGGCAATGATACTGGACATTCCATCCCCCACCATCTCGTGGGAGTTGCGCTCGAAAATGAAAGTCACGCTGTGGTGGTGATGGCCGGAGATTGGCCTTTCGGGTCATGGGGGATCGCCTCCAGTCAATTCCTTGTAATGCAGATCGCAGAGTGGACGGGGCAATGCCTTGTCGGGTCCCTGCCACATTGCAGGAGCTCCACATCCTTTGCACAGGCAGCGGGCATCCTTCACTGTGAACCTGACGTATCCTTTCAGATCGAGATCGGCAGGAAGATCGTACTCTTTGATAAGATCAGATCTCGATTTTTCCGGTTTTGTGACAGATGAGACAGATTGAACTGAAAAGGGGGAAAGTGTTTCAACTTTCCCTTGTGGGGACTTTTCCGGAAATTCAGTTTTATCTGTCACAAGAGGCCCTATTCTGTCATGGGGCTCAATTTGGGCGTTTTTAGAAATGGGGCATTGTTCACGTAACTTCACACCATGATATGCCCTTGCCCTTGCTCCGGTTGCCTTTCCGAACCGTTCGGTCATAGCTATACCAAAAGTTCTTTTCCCGAATGCCTTCTCATCGTTGACTTCGCACCATTGCAGGTATGCATGAAATAGATCCTTTGAAGTGCATTCATACTCCCGGCCGATTTCACACTTATCTGCAAGGAAGTCACCAAATACATCCTGGTCTTCCCGGTATGCATCGGTTGCCTGTGCGACAATCTCCGGTTTCACTAACTTACCCGCCTTGATATACTCCCGGAATCCAGCCAGGCACCAGTTCAGGATCCCGGGCGCCTCCTCCTGCAACCTCTCTCCCATCCGGGGATCTCGTTTTTCCTCGGGAATGGTGACGTTGAACGGGATCAACCAGATACGGCGCCATATCGCCTCGTCGGTGCCGCGAACCGTGGGTAGGTGGTTGGTAATCAACCACACCTTCGCTCCTGGTTTAAAAGTAAATTCTTCCGAGTAGAGGCGCCTGACGGTCATCACATCGTCGCCGCCAGTGAGGATCTTCACCGTTGCCTCTGACAACCTGGTGCCGTCATCGCTTTCTGACGCAGTTGCCAGGCGGACGCCCTGCAGAGCTGCCAGGTCCGAACGAGGGGCGCTCGAGTCGGAATACTTTCGGGCCATGAGAGTGTCGGCGGCCATGTTCCACGAGTAATCACCCCATATCTTACGGAGTGCGCCTACAGTGACGGACTTCCCGTTTTTCCCGCTGCCATGCAATACGAAAAGGACCTGTTCGGGATTGTCTGCAAGCAAACTATACCCGCACATCAGTTGAAAGGAGTGAATGAACGTCTCATCCCCTGCAAACACGGTGCGCAGGTGGTCTTGCCATAAAGGGCACGTGACCGTGGGATCATATCCCGTTCCCATGACCCG
Organism: Methanolinea sp. UBA275; assembly: GCA_002506105.1. Lineage (GTDB taxonomy): Archaea > Halobacteriota > Methanomicrobia > Methanomicrobiales > Methanospirillaceae > Methanolinea_A. Next base: position 17,750 of record DAWU01000052.1, read on the forward strand.
AGTACAGAAATCATCCCGGCGATGTTCCTCCCGGAACTTGAGGGTATTAAGATCGAGGGTTCCATTCGGGAAGTTCAGGAGGTGGGGGTTTGCATCTACCTGGTTGGGAAGAATTGCAAGCTCGGGGTGTGCGAGCGCGATCATCGCATTGATGCGGGGGTGACTCTGTGAGGATGCAGCCCAACGGAATATCGGTTCCGCATCATCGGTGATCTTCCCTTCATCAGCTATTCGGAGGGCGGTATCCTTTGCCAAAGCCACAATTTTATCCGAATCGTCGATAGCCCAACGGACCCCATCCCATATCAGCCATTTTTTCCAGGGAGCGCAGTATCGAGCGTGATCTTTATACCGGATTGTGAAGCGCCTTGAATTACCAATATCGGTGAAACGGCAATCCCGTGTAGAGTCCCGGCATGAGAGTGTGAGATGTTCCTGCCGGTCCCGTTCCGCGATCTGCTCTTGTAATTTTCGTTCTGCCTGCAGCAACGCCTCCTCTTCTATGGGATCGGGTTCCTGGTAAGTCGCAGCGGGGGAGATATCGACGGCATACGGCTCCATAACGGTGGGTTGCGATAGGATTGCACCATCAAGACGTTGCAGGATGCTCACCATCCTACCGATCTGGTATGAGATTTCCAGGCGCATGTCTGGAGAGGCGGTCTTTTCCATGGTGCGTAAATCCTCGAGTTTAGCAACGACGGCAGCACGCTCTACATAGGGGTTAAGGGTATCACTGCTGTTCATACCGCCCGCCCCCCTCAAGAGCCCTGGCAACCCCCCCATACTCATCCAGGTTGTAAAGTCTTCGGATGGCTCTTTTTTGATCGGGTGTCAACTGTCCCTCATCAAAACCGACGTGATTAAGAAGGGCGATCACCTGCTCCCTGTTTTCCGGGATGGCATCGACGGGGCGGGGTATGGAGGTCATGCCGGCACCATTTGTGATGACCATTGCAGAATATAGGAAATTCCTTCATCCCCAAGGAATGGCCGAACCTGCCGGACCGTCCATATCTTCAGGCCACCGGGAAGACGATGAAACTCATCACACCACCGCACCCACTGTGCCCTCGTTGAAAGATCCCCCTCCTCAACGGCAAGGACAAGCGCTTGAGCTTTGAGTGCGGGGTTCCCGGATGCTCGTGATATCAATAGCCCTCACCATCCTCATCGATTAAAAGAAACACTTCTCCCGGTCTGGTCCGGATCAAATGTTCTGCATAAATGCGCTCGAGGGGTGGTAAGTGCGATATGTCCTCCCTTGATACCCGTAAGGGCAAGGAATACCCTTTTGACTTAGTACTGCCAATTAGCACTTTGATCGCCGCCTATCGTGCCGATCACTCCTCACCCTGGCCTGCAAGCTGAAGGGGTGAGGAGATTCCAAACCTCTCTTTAAGTATCTGCTCAATCACGCGAGATCGAGGTATATCATCCACCTCTGCGATTCTATCGACGTGGTTCAATACCTGGTCGTTCAGTGTAATACCTAAATTTACTCGGGTCATGATTCTCTACCATAATGTAAGATAATATTATATTTATATTTTCTTATTCAGTGTCCGTTAATCTATTTATGGAATTAGAATACATTTCAATGTAAGAAAATGCCAACATTTGATGATGAAGTTACAGAGCGGGTAACAACCTATATTTCATCACTTCGAAGTGAAAATACTCGAAAAGTTGCACGGCAAATTGTAGAATATTTATTGAAGATCAGAGAATCACAAGAAAAATCCCGAATAATTCCTAATGAATGGCAAGGTGGATGGGTTCGTGCAAGTGATATTTTTAATGAGATTCAAAACCAAAATGCTCGTACTGTAACACGACTTTTAATTGATTTATCACAAAAGAAAATTATTGAGCGAAAGGAATGTCAACGAATTAAAGGGCATCGTGGGAAACCCCCAGTTTTTTATCGCGTCCCCGATTACTATGATCCTCTGTTATTTTTAACTCGGGAAGAACTTCTTCAAAGAATCCAGGAGTATCACAAATGGTTATCACAAAGTTTGGATCGTGAGCAGGCATGTAAACATCTGTTTACACAACATACCGGGAAGGATCCACAACCATTAATAAAAGAAGTATTGGAAACCATGAAAAAAGAAAAAGAAGAGAGATTTAAAGAAATATCAGAAAAAATAGTCAATGTTATTGATCCTTGTAAATCACTCTGATTTCTTGTGTTTCCTTAATGCCTCGAGCAGCCCTTCCGGATCCTCTTTTGCCATGTCTGATAGCACATCCAGCATCGTGGACTTCTTGGCCTTGGTTTTCTCCGTTAACTCAACACCACACGCACTGCAATAGTGCGATCCAGGAACGTTGATATAATCGCATGTCGGGCATTGTACGGGTGCCATGGCATCCCGTTCTTCCCTCTTCCTGGCCTTTTTGATCTTCGCTTGATCGAGCAGGACTTCATCGATATGTGCACCCCCCACATGCGCATAGGTGGACAGCATATTGGTATCGAGAGAACCCCAGTGCTGCAGCTTGATCACGGATTCGGGGATCTTCTTTTCCATCATATGAGTGATCCGGGAATGCCGGAAGAGATAGAGAGAGACTTCCTTCTCTACCTCCCCTGTTGTTTTATTAATCCCTACCTTGGCCTTCTTTGCCAGATCCTTAAGCTGGTACTGCATGAGTGAGTAGCTGATCCGTCTGTGTGGTGCATTCACCGTGATAAAGACGGGATCATTAGGTCCGCGCTTCCCGGGTGTGGATGCCTGCCACCGGGCCAAGTAATCAGAAGACGAGAGGAGTCGGATATACCTGGGCATCCCGGTCTTCTCGCTTGTGTTGATCACAGCGCCATGTTCATCGAACTTCACATCTCCCCAATTCAGAGTGACGATCTCAACCGGCCTCAATCCCCCTTCGTAGAGGATAGAGAAGATCGCCTTATCCCTGGGTTGTCGTGCTGCATTGATGATCTCCCTTATTTCATCTGTTGAGAGCATCGCGGCCTTGGTTTTCGTGCTCTTGTCGATCTTCGGGAGCTTGAAGTTTGCCAGCTTCTCCAGATCAATATCAAACCCTTTCTCTTTCACGCACCATACCACAAACCGCTTAAACCTGTGCAGGTATCCCCGCATAGTATTGGGTTTCAGTCCTCGGGAATCCATGTCTGATTTGGCAGATCTGATGTCTGCGAGGGTCATGGTGGAGAACTTGAAATAATACGCCCATACCGCGATCATCCTGAATTCAGTCAGGAGCCCGCGATCTGTCATATTGCGATCTGCCTGAAGTGTCAGAAGATACTCTTTAAGCAGGTCCGCGTCCTCATTTGATAGTGTGCCCGCCTTGCGTCTCTGTTCCAGCTCTTCGATCGCACTCCACATGAAAGAGTATAGTATGGTAGTATTAAAGAAACTTACTAAAGACTACCGGATGGTATGAGGACCCGCCTCCCCCTGTTTGTTGGGGTCTTTGTGATCATGGCGCTCTCCAACGCCATCGTCCCGGTCCTCCCCTCGCTTGCATTGGGGACCACGCTGCAGGGAGCGATCTATGCTGCGTATTTTCTTGGCGCTTTTCTCTTTGTCCTGCCTGCGGGATACCTCGCCGACCGGATCGGGGAGCTCCCGCTCATCAGGGCCGGACTTCTCCTCACCTGCATCAGCGGCATCATGCTCTCATTGTCTTCATCATCAGCGTTCATTCTCGCGGTCAGGGTCGTTGAAGGGGTGGGAGCAGGCCTCTTTGTTCCTGCATCACTTTCCCTCCTGAATTCAGCGGAGGGGCACGAGCGGCAGAGCGGGTATTTCATGGCCCTGATGAACCTCGGCCTCCTCGTGGGTCTTCTTGGTACAGGCTGGCTGGTCCCGCGATGGATTGGCCCATACTCGGGGATCGTGCTCTTTTCCGCGGCATCGTTCATTCCCCTGGCACTCTCGGCAGGAATGGCGCCGTTCACCTCCGGCCGCCCTGGTGTTCCTCATGAGACAGGAAAAGCTACGCTCTCCCTCCTGAAATCAGCATTTTCTTCAAGTTTCTGGCTCTGGGTATCAGCAGTGGTAATCATCGGGATAACCGGCGCCCTTACTGCACTCCATCCTGAGTATACCAATCTACCCCCGGATATCGTGTCGCAGGAGATTGCGATGATGAATATCGCGACTATTGCCGCGGTGCTGGTCACCTCGCATGCGAAGCTCCCTCCCGTCCCGACGATCAGGGCGGCGGCAGTCGCCATGGCAGCAGGTGTAGTCGTCACATTCTTCTCGGTATGGGGCTTTTTGATCATCGGGTGGATGGCCGGGATGGTGATGATCGCGCAGCTTGCATATCTTGCGGGAATCAGTGCCCGCCAGGGAGTGTTGATGGGCCTTTTCAACACGGCAAGTTACGGCGGTATGACGCTTCTTCCATTCTTCGCCGGGCTGATCGCGGAGGTGGCGGGATTTCCTGCAGCGTTTGCCGCACTCGCCGCATCCTCTCTTCTGGTCGCCGCGACCATAGGTCGCTGCACGTGCAGGGTTTTCGTTCCCGCAATCACCCAATAACACTCCCGGTGCGGAACCGTGGGTGTTTCTGCCAATGAAGTGGACACCAGGCTGCCAGAGACCTTCAGCAGGAACGTTATTCTGAGCTTCCCGGCCGGGGAATGAAGAGTGAGACCGCAAACCCGATAGTCGCGAGGAGTATTATTGTCGCACCTGATGGGATATCGAGGAGATACGAGAGCCACAGGCCCCCCGTTGAGAATACCAGCCCGAGCAGAACAGAGACAACCATCATCGACCAAAGCCTTGTGGTGAATTTCCGGGCTGTCGCTGCAGGAAGCGTGAGAAGTGCAATCACGAGAATAATCCCGACCACCCTGATCAGCATAACCACGGTAATCGCGATAAGCACGAGGAGCACAAGGGAGAGCCGGGTTACCGGGAGATTCATCACGCGGGCATATTCCTCATCGAATGTGACAGCCTGCAACTGGGTAAAGAGAAGCGCGACAACCGCGACGATCACCACAGACACACCCCCCATCAGGGCGAGATCCGAGGCGGGTACAAGGAGGATATTCCCGAAAAGGTATCCAAAGAGATCAGGAGCGTATCCGGGAACCAGGCTGATGCAGACGATCCCGATCGCCATCCCCGCAGCCCAGACCGCACCCACCAGGGTATCAAGGTTCTGGGATGTCTTCTCCTTCAGGATCCCGATACCGAGAGCAACAAGGATCGTGAACGCGAATGCCCCGGTGATGGGATTCACTCCCGCAAGGTACCCAAGTCCCACACCACCAAAGGCCGCATGGGAGATACCCCCGGATATTGAGACCATCTTTTTCACGACGACATAACTTCCGATGATCCCGCACACGATACTCGCGAACACCGCTGCCAGAAGGGCGTTCTGGAAGAAGCTGTATCCCAGGATCCCGGCTTCCATCATGGCCCCACCCTTCCCTGATGCTCCTTAAGAACACGGTGGGGCAGTCCATGGGCGATGAGATCCACGGGGCAATGGTAGGTGGCGGCGATCATATCCTCGGTGATCTCATTCGTGTCATGGGTGTGAAGCGTCTGGTTCAGGCACGCGACCTTTGTCACATGAGTCGAGATCACCCCGATATCATGGCTCACCAGAAGGATAGTCATCGATCGCTTCAGATCCTGAAGGATGTCGAAGAACTGGACTTCAGAGGGGGTATCAACGTATACCGTCGGTTCATCAAGAACGAGGAGCCGGGGTCTTCCCACGAGCGCCCTGGCGAGAATGACACGTTGTTGCTCCCCACCGGACAGGTTCAAAAGGGATCGCTCAGAGAATCGCGCGAGATCGAGTTGATCCAGTACCTCGTCTGTAACCTTGCGGTCCTCAGTCCGGTACCTTCTTGTCGCCCCGTGGAGATGGGAGAGCCGGCCCGAGAGGACCATCTCCCTGACAGTGATGGGGTACCGGAAATCGAATGTCCGGAACTGGGGGACGTATCCTGCCTGGCACCGGCCAATTTCAGGGGGATTGCCGAAGATTCTGACCTCCCCCCGGGTCGCGGGGAGGAGGCCGAGAATGATCTTGAGGAGCGTGGTCTTTCCTCCTCCGTTTGGCCCGATGATTGCATACATGTCTCCCTGGTGCACAGAAAGAGATACCTGGTCAAGGATGAGATTCCCATTCTGCCTGTACGACACCTCCTTCACATCAACGGCCGGGATCATGGTGCGACCCCACGGGAAGCACTTCGGTAGCTTCTGGCAATTTCAGCGGCAACATCCCTGATATTCTCAAGAACATCAGGTGCAAGGGGATCCAGAAGCACCACCGCACCATTGATCTCCTCTGCTATCACCCCGCTCTCCCGTGTGGAATGCTGCGGATCGGCAAAGACAACCATTAATCCCTTCTCCCTGGCGAACTCTACCAGCGTCGTCAAATGCCTGATTCCAGGCTCTGTACCCCCATCCTCTACTGCAACCTGTTCGAGGTTGTACTCCCGGGCAAAGTATCCCCATGCCGGGTGGTACACGATAAACGAACGCCCTTCCATCTCTGAAAACATGGCCTTGATAGCCGCATCGGTGGTATTCACCTTTGCGAGGTAAGAATCCTTCCCGCGGGCATACTCTTCCCGGTGGGATGGATCTGCCATCGAGAGACCTGCCTCGATGTTCGCAGCCATGATCCGGAGGTTTGACGGCGCGAGCCAGATGTGGGGATCGGTCCCGTGGTGATCAGGGTCCACGCTGTCATCTCCAGCCCACGGATCATCACCATGGATCAGGAGAACTCCGGCAGAAGTGTCGACAATCTGGATTTTCGGGTTCAGTTCCCGTACTCTTTCCAGCAGGTTGTCCTCGAAAGGGAGAAGTCCCGGCCCGATCCTGAGATACATGTCTGACCTTGAAAGCTCGAGCAGCTGGCTTGTTGCGGGTTCATAGGTATGGGGCTCCACCCCTGGAGGCACCACCACGGTCACACATACCCTCTCGCCGCCGATTTCCCTGGCAATTTCCGCCTGGGGAAGAACCGTGACTGCCACATTGAGTCGGGAGTCATTGTGCGGCTCCTGGTGTATGCATCCCATCGCACACGCCCCCACAAGGAAAAGCATACAGAACAGGGCTCCGGGAATTCCCACTGCCACGCGATTCAACCGGGCTCCTTGACGCATTTTGGTACCCCTTCAAACTTTTTCGTCCCCATGTTCTTCCCCGCAACAGCCGTATTCGTGGCTGATAGACCCGCATATCCCCCTGGTGGGATGCCCAAGTGAATGACACATCCTGTTAATTGCATCCCTCGAGACGTATGATTCGAACCGTTCCACCTCCCTGCATGCCTCCTCACCCGAAAGGCCGTAGTGAGTAAGGATGAGCCCCAGGATCCGGTGGCGCCTGACCAGGAACTCCGCGCATTCACTCCCTTCCTCGGTGAGTGTCACACCAAGGTATGGCTGGTGGACAACGAGGCCGCACCTTGCAAGTTCATTGACAGCCTTGGTGACGGTGGATGGATCTACTCTAAAATATGCCGCAATCTCGCCTGTACGGGAACTGCGGTTTTTTCCATGGAGGAACTTCAAGTATGCCACTTTGCGTGGAGAGAGTGCAAGGACCTCGCATGGCTCCATGCAGTATAGGTACGCGTTCCTGGAAGAAAAATTATTGGGGGGGTACCAAATATGTTCCCGACCCGCTCACTGCTTCATCATGGACGGAAGGGACGCTGTCGCATTTCCCAGGAGATTCGGCACCTGGAAGCGTGGTGCCGTGGTGTTCAACGAGCGAGTGTTGATCGAGGGGATCACCAGTATCACGGTCTGGTTCTCTGAAGGATATGCCTTGACCGGGCCGGAGTAGAGCAGGAACCCGCCGTCCTTCACACGGATGGTATTGAACGGGGTGCCCGTGACATACACAGGAACCGTGAGCGTTCCATTCTGGATGGTCCCCTGGAGTACATTATCAAGGTAGATCTGGGCCCCCTCAAGGTCGCATTGTATCATAATGTACCCAATGCTACCCCCTATCGCTGCATGAGTGGCATTCACCATGTCAACCTCTTCAAAAGTGGCACTGGAATGTTCGTTGGCAACCGCCAGGCGGACGGTATAGAGCCCCGGATTTTCATACACATGGACTGGCGATGGATCCGCGGAGAAGGTGCCGTCCCCGAAGTCCCAGGTCCATGAATCGGGGTTGCCATTGGAGAGATCCGTGAACTGGACCGTGAGCGGTACCTGACCTGATGTCACGTTCGCTGAAAAATTGGCCACGAGTGGATCACGCAGTCTGACTGAAATGAAGTCATCCTTGTGTGAGGTATTGCATCCGCCCCCTCCGCACACGTCAAGGATTACCGTGTATGTCCCGGCCATTTCGTAGACATGCACGGGGGAAGCATCTTCCGAGGCGGTCCCGTCTCCGAAGTCCCAGTGTACTGCACTTACCTCTCCCCTGGACTGATCCTGGAACTCAACCGCAAGCGGTGCATACCCTTCGGTCACGTTTGATGAGAAATATGCCAGGGGTGGCGGAATTTCAGAGAATGTACCGCTCAGAACGTGATTTTCAGAAACAGAGGCAAAGCTGACGACAGAAGACGGCTCCTGCGATACCCCATCTATCCAGACACCATCGACGCGGTACCCCGGATTGGGAGTGAAATAGAACTCGGCATCCTCCCCTTCCATGACCTCCACGCTCCCTGACGGGTACACGGATCCATAAGGCCCCGCGGATACGCTGATCACGTACGTGCGGGGTTTCTCAAGGTGAATCGCGGGAAGTGTGAGGGTCTGGCCGGCAATCACCGACATGAAGCCCTCCCAGGAATATCCGTCACTGGTGGACATGCGTAAGAGGTGAATACCTCCTTCGAGGGTGATACATGCAGGAGTCATCCCCTCTTCCTTTCCATCCACGATGATCAGGGCTCCCTCCGGAATGGAATCGATGCAGAGCGCCCCGCGGGTTGCCACTGGTGTATCTCTGCCAGCGCCGCTGTCCGGTTCATCACCATCGATCCCGGGTGACGGGGTGGGAACTGGCGTCGTCTCCCCACCGGGGGACCAGGGTGCAACCGAGGTCGTTGTGGCTGTGGGGAGAACGACCGTCGGAGTTGTGGTGAACTGTGGCGTACCCGAAGGGACTGGTTCTGTCGGGATCACAGATGTCGGAAGAGGTGTTGTGATTGGAGGAGGTGTGGAGGTTGGGACTACTACCGTGGGAACCGTGGTGAACAGGGGTGTAATCGGTGGTATGGGTTCAGTCGGGATCACAAACGTTGGGAGGGATGTTGTGATTGGGGGAAGCGTGGAAGTTGGGACCACCACCGTGGGAATCGTAGTGATCGGTGTCGTTGACGGGACTGGTGGTGTGGGTACACCCGATTCACCCGGCGATATAGGGCTTTGCATGACAGTAAGGGTCCCGTTTCTCCCGGGGAGCGAGTAGAATACACCTCCTTCATCTTTCGTCCCAAGGACCCTGACCTGAACCACGCTCGTTCCGGGGCTGTCACCCCTCAATGTCAGGGTTGCAAGGAGCACTTCCTTGTCACCGGGATTGATCCGCTTTCCCGTATCCACGGCTTTCAAAGTGACAGAATCAGAAGGAACTCCGCTCTTGCTGTTCAATCCTGCCCATGACGGGAACCTGACTGCGGTGATCTCACCGATGGCCGGATCCAGGAGAAGCACCTGGATCTCAAATTCCGAAAGTCCCTGAGATACCTGGTCAAGGATGATCGCGCTCTCTCCCGTTTGACCGGGAGCCCCGATAATGCAGGGAACTGCCCGCACATCGGAACCTGTTACCTGCCCGCATACTACCAGGGTCAGAAGCAGGAATACTGCCCCGGCACACACTCTGCACACGCTCTATTCGTCTCCCTCCATGCACTCTGCATGATACTTCCTCCACCACTCCGAATGTTCCGGGATCTCCTCCCCTTGAGATCGCTTCCTGGAATTTCCGCGGAATAATGGTATATTTTCCGATAATCTCTCCGGGTATTTATAATATCTCCTCAAACGGGGAGAGAATAGATGAGATTACCACCACTGGTGAGTGAGGTGTCCCCTGGCCGCGGGGGTCGCCTCCCTACCCTGGGGTGTCCGCTTGATGAATCCTGCCTGGATAAGGTACGGTTCATGTACCTCCTCGATAGTCCGCGTATCCTCACCCACCGCGATCGCAATGGTCTTGACTCCCACGGGTCCTCCCCCGAACTCCTGCACGATCACCTTGATGATCCGCCGGTCGAGTTCGTCAAGTCCCATGGCGTCCACTCCGAGCATGGAGAGCGCACGGTCAGCGACTTCGCGGTTCACGAGTCCGCCACCCCGTACCAGGGCATAATCCCCCACCCTCCTGAGGAGACGGTTTGCGATGCGGGGTGTCCCCCTGCTCCTCCCTGCGATCTCCATGCAACCCTCCGGGAGGATCGGGATCTTCATGATTGCAGCGCTCCGCGCCACGATCATCGCAAGCTCCTCCGGGCTGTAGAGGTTCAGCCGCGTGACCAGCCCGAAACGATCGCGGAATGGCGATCCGAGCAGGCCTATGCGGGTTGTTGCCCCGACGAGCGTAAACGGTTCAAGGGTCAGCTTGATCGACCGGGCGCTCGGGCCCTCCCCTATCATCACATCTATCGAAAAATCCTCCATGGCGGGATAGAGGATCTCCTCGATCACGGTATGGAGCCGGTGGATTTCGTCTATGAAAAGGACATCGCCCCGCTTGAGGAGCGTGAGGAGTGCAGCCAGATCGCCCGGCTTCTCGAGCACCGGTCCGCTGGTGGAATGGAATGCCGATCCCATCTCCCGGGCGATGATGTGGGCAAGGGTGGTCTTCCCGAGCCCGGGGGGACCGGAGAAGAGAGTATGATCGAGAGGTTCCCCCCTCGCTCTGGCCGCTTCAATGGCGATGCGGAGTGTCTCCTTTATCCCCTCCTGCCCGATGAAGTCCGAGAACCTGTCCGGCCGGATCGCCGGATCATCCACCTCTGATTCGCACGGATTCGGTGAAATCACGTCCTCTTCCACGGGAGAATCACCGCTCCCTCATCCTAATCAGGGCCGCCTTGATCACATCCTGCACCGTGGGCTTTGACATCCCCGAGATGACTGCCGAGACCGCATCCCTCGATTCCCTGGCCGAGAATCCGAGTGCCAGGAGAGCACTCTCGGCATCATTCCTGAGGGGATCGGCACCCGGCACTTTTCCATCGAGGAGGTGGGCGGATCTCTTCTTCATCTTGTCCCTCAGTTCCAGGATGATGCGCCCGGCATTCTTTGACCCCACCCCGGAGACCCTGGTCAGGGATTTCTCGTCTCCCCCGATGACCGCGGCGGCAAGATCGGATACCGTCATCTGCGAAAGGATGGTGGTTGCAAGGGCGGGACCGACCCTGTTGACGGTGATGAGCATGCGGAACATCTCGAGCTCCCCCGGAGCAAGGAATCCGTAGAGTACAACCGAGTCCTCTCTTGCCACGAGGTGGGTGAAGAGAACGACCTCGCCCGGGGCTGATGCGGCTTCGCGGGCAAGCGGGAGCGGCATGAAGACCTGGAACCCTACGTTTCCGGCTTCGAGGATCACGAATCCCTCCCCGCTTCCCACGATGCGGCCACGGAGACGTGAGATCATCGGGAATTCCTCGCCGTGTACACGTGGCAAAGCGCGATCGAGAGGCCATCGGCAACGTCATCCGGCTTCGGTATTTCCGGCAGCGAGAGGAGACGGGTGATCATCTGCTGGACCTGTTTCTTATCTGCCCTCCCTGAACCGGTGACCGCCTGTTTGACCTGGTTGGGGGTGTATTCGATCACCGGGATGCCTTTCTCCCTTGCTGCGAGCATGATCACGCCCCTCACCTCGGCAACCCCGAGCGCCGAGGTCACATTCCGGGAGAAGAAGAGCTTTTCCATTGCCATGCATTCCGGGGCATACTCAAGGAGGAGAGCAGACACTGCATCGTAAATGACGCCAAGGCGTTCGGGTGTTTCTCCCTGGGATGGAGAGGTGCGGATACATGAGTAGGTAAGGGGGATCACGTTGCCATCCCGCTGCGCGAGGATCCCGTATCCTACCGTTGCAAGTCCCGGATCAATTCCAATCACAATCATGGTGCTTGAAAAGCAAGGAAAATCATTTTTTTATTCATTCTATCAGGGAATGCACCAGTTATATCTTTCTATTGCCCTGTGAAAGAGAGGCGGGAGAGTCATGGGGAATACCGTTGCAAGGTTGTCTCCCTATTCCAAAAGGCCTATGAATGCATTCCCAGTGAGACCTTCAGAGATCATTCAGTCACGTTCCGGGTTTTGGCACTTCCCTGACCCGGGCTGCCAGCATCCCCTGTGGGCAAGGAGCCACTTCTGGGCGTTCCAGGGTTTTTTGCCTTCCGCTGGCTTATTCCTCACGTATTTTCCATCATGTCCAAGGACAGAAGTCTTTTCGTTATCGCTGATGTGGACAGGGAGGATGGTCTCAAGGATCGCGTTTTTGAGGTCTTGATCTTTCACAGGGAAGAGAACCTCGACCCTCCGGTCAAGGTTCCTGGGCATGAGGTCCGCACTCCCAAGGAAGATCTCCCCCGAACCACCGTTCCTGAAATAATAAATACGTGCATGCTCGAGGAACCTCCCTACGAGGCTCGTGACCGTGATGTTCTCGCTTAACCCGGATACTCCCGGCCTCAGGCAGCAGATGCCGCGTACCTGGAGGATGACCCTCACCCCTGCACGCGAAGCACGGTAGAGCGCATTGATGCAGTCACGATCGACAAGGGCATTCATTTTAAAGATGATGCATCCGCCTCCTTGCTCCCGGTGCATGGAGATTTCCCGGTCGATACGGGCCAGGATCTCATTTCGCATCGAATGGGGCGCAACGAGGAGAGTCCTGTACCCGTCAATCCTGGCATACCCGGTGAGGCTGTTGAAGAGATCGGACACATCCTCCGCCAGCACGGCATCTGCGGAGAAAAACCCGATATCGGTATAGATACGGCTGCTCGCTGCATTGTAATTCCCTGTACCAAGATGCACGTACCGGACCATCCCGTTCTTCTCCTTCCTGACGATCAAGCATACCTTGGCGTGGACCTTGAGGCCTGATACCCCATACACGACATGGACTCCCGCTCTCTCGAGCGCTCGTGCCCACCCGATATTGTTCTCCTCGTCGAACCGTGCCTTGAGTTCGATCAGTGCAGCGACCGCCTTCCCGTGCTCTCTCGCCTCAAGGAGCGCACTTACAACAGGGGAGTTCGCACCCACCCGGTAGAGGGTCATCTTGATGGCGAGCACCTGGGGATCGCGTGCAGCCTGGCGCAGGAATGATACGACGGGAGTGAAACTCTCGTAGGGATGAAAGAGCATCGCATCCTTGTTCCGGATACTCTCGAAGATACTCTCCTCATTCTGGAAGGATCGCGGTACTGAAGGCAGGAAGGGGGGGTCTTTCAGGTCCGGCCTCTCGAGTGAGCAGAGCTCCATCAGGTCTGCAACACCGAGGGGTGCTGCCTGGGGGAAGAACATGTGCCGGGGGATACCCATCTTCCGGCCCAGGATCGCCCGGGTCTTTCCGGGCATATCGGGCACCACCTCGATTCGCACGGGCGATCCGGTCCTCCGCATCTCCACCCCTTCCTCAACAGCGGTGAGGAGGTCTGATGCTTCGTCCTCCTCTATCTCGAGATCCGCATCGCGGGTCACGCGGAACGGGTACGCATCTCCAACCCGGAGCCCGGGGAACAGGGAGCCGAGGTTGGCCCGGATCACATCCTCCAGGAATACGAGGTCGACCTCCTCGTGAAGGCTCCCGGGAGTCACATGTCCGGGTATCCTGATGAGCCGCGGGAAGTGGTGAGTGGGAATCTTGACCCTTGCGAACCGCTCCTCACCTGACACGGGATCCTCAACTTCCACGGAAAGCGAGATGGAGAGGTTTGAGATGAACGGGAAGGGATGGGAGCGGTCAAATGCGAGCGGTGTGAGGACGGGGAAGAGTTCCTTCCTGAAATACCCTTTGAGATACTCCCTCCCTTCCGGGTCCAGTTCTTCATACCGGTGGATACAGATCCCCTGCGATCCAAGTGAGGGGAGGAGTTCCCCGTTCCATACATCCATCTGCTGCTCGATAAGGGGGATTAAGGCCTCATGAATTTCCTGGAGCTGACGAGAGGGGCTCATCCCGTCAGGGGGGGAAGTGAGTACACCCCGCTCGACCTGGCGCTGGAGCCCTGCAACCCGGATCATGAAAAATTCATCGAGGTTGTTTGAAAATATCGAGAGGAACTTCACCCGCTCGAGGAGTGGATTTTCCTGATCGGCAGCCTCCTCGAGCACTCTTTTGTTGAACTCGATCCATGAGAGCTCGCGGTTGATGAAAAAACTCGGGTCCTCGAAACGATCCAAAAGACCTTCATTACCGATCTTTTGGCCTCCAGAATGTGGCAGATCTGCCGTCTTCTTGTCCATTCCCGGCTATTGTATCTCTGGGTTATGCCTTCACATAAGGGTGCTGTATACCAGGGCAGATGCCAGCGATGATGAGCAGCGATCATCCGCGTTCATCCGGTTTCAAAACTGTTTTACCATACCAGTGTCTATCTATCACATGCTGTGATTCGCCATGGGATCCAACGAAGACATTATGCATGATTTTGTACGCAGAGAGCTCAAGCGGCTATACCCGAGCGTAGATGGCTGGCAGATCAGGAACGCACCCCAAACAGCGGCAGGTGCGGGATTCATTCTCTCCCGCAGACTGCTCGGCCGTTCCCAGGGTGTACATGTTCTGGTCTGTTTTGACAGGACTGTGAGTGCCACGGCTGCCAGTGCACTGAAAGAGATGGCTGCATCTGCACCTGTTCCAGGGGTTGCGGCATCCCGCCTGATCCTGATGGTCCCCCAGGGGGCAGTGGTATCAGGCATCCCCGGCGATGTCCAGGTACTACCCATGCAGAGTTTCGGGTACGATGGGAAAGTCCTTGTCTGGCTCAAGCGCCGGGCACAGATGAGTGAGAAAGCAGCAGTAAAATCCACTTAATCCTGCAATAGCAGTTCCTTTATTCTTTTTTCGAGATCCTTTCCGTGAGACCCCTCCCAGTAGAGTTTCCTGCACTTTGGGCACCATGAGTACGTCTTCCCGGGAGTTTCGCTGGGTGCATAGGATGACCGCCTGATCTCCTCCGGTCGTGCAGGACGGAGCAGTGAATTGCAGAGGGAGCACCGGGTAAGCCTGATCCCAGGGACAATAACTCCCTGCCGGGCAAGGCTGCGAACCTGGTCTAACACATCCAGTTCCTTCACAAGGATTGCGCCCTCGCCACCCCTCCTCGCAAGCTCGTGATCCATGGTGAGGAGTATCCTCTCCTCTGCATGTGCACGCATCAGGAGGAGGGTATCCTCTTTTGCGTTCCCCTCGCGGTATTCGGATGCGCTCTCCGTATCATACCCCATGAAACGAAGGTAACGGCAGAGTGTCCCGAGCATCCGGTCGACAAGGAACCGTGTGCCGGGGGCAGGATCATCCCGGTGTATCGACATACTCGATCGTCTCCCCGCATTTCGTGCAGGCATGTCCTGAAAGATTCCGGAATGCCGCGGAAAATCCTCGCCTCTCGATGCAGAGTGCCCCGCACCGTGGGCAGTACGTATTCTCGAACGGGTGCGGAAACACATTTCCAAGGTAGGGGAACCGGAGGCCCAGATCCCGGGCCTGCCGGTAGATCTTCTCAAGCACGGAGGGCGGGGTTACTCCCCTGTCCTGCATGTGGTATTCGGGATGGAAACGGGTGAAGTGGACAGGAGTGCTCTCTCCGAGATTCTCGACAATCCACTTCACGAGTGCCCCGGTCTCCTCAGGGCTGTCGTTCAACCCGGGGATAACAAGGTTCACTACCTCGATGTGCATTCCGAGTTCCCTCGCAAGCACCGCAGAATCAAGGACTGGCTGGAGGCGGGCACCGCAGACCTTTTTGTAAAATTCTTCGCTGAATGCCTTGATGTCCACCCTGTATGCCTGGAGCATGGGGGAGAGTTCACGCAGCGCCTCTTCGGTGATATATCCGTTCGTCACATACACGGTGGATAGACTGGCCTTCCTTGCAAGGTCTCCCATCGCCAGGGTATACTCGTGCCATATGGTCGGCTCATTGTACGTCCAGGATATGCTCGAGCATCCCGATGCCCTGGCACGGCGTACCCCCTCCTCAGGGGGGAGGTGCGGGAGCCCGCCAGGATCCCTCTCAGACCTCGAGATATGCCAGTTCTGGCAGTGCTCACAGTGGAAGTTGCAGCCGATACTCCCCAGCGAGTAGGAGAGTGTCCCGGGAAGGAAATGGTAGAGTGGCTTCTTTTCGATCGGATCGACCGCTTCCGCACTCACCCTGCCATAGGTCGTCGCATAGAGGATTCCATCCCTGTTTTCCCTGACTCCGCAGATTCCTGTCTTTCCCTTCCTTATCATGCAGCGGTGGTTGCAGAGGGAGCACTTCGCTGCACCCTCATCAGCGGGAGACCACTGGAGCGCCCTGTGCATGTTGTGACTCACGAAGGCAAGGAATATAAAACTGATGGCAGGGATTCAATCCCGGGGATCTTTCCTGTCATTCTCTGCATCCTTTGGCACTTCGCATTCCATGATCAGCGATCCGCGGTACCCGCAGGACTTGCAGCGGTAGATCTGGCCAAGGTAACCTCCCGCGATCTGGTAGACATTCCTGCTCCCGCAGTTGGGACAGCGCAGCATACCTTCAACACTTATATGTGGAGCATGGAGAAATGAATGATTGGCATGACACGCGTGGTCCTTTCACTCGGGGGATCAATCTTATTCCCCTCCCTCGAGACGCATACCCTTCGCACGTACGCCCCCGTGCTGACGAGGCTCGCGGGTTCCGTCGACCTCTTCATTGTGGTCGGCGGCGGCGGGGAAGCCCGGCGGTACATTCAGGCTGCCAGGAGCACGGGAGCAGATGAAGCCTTCTGCGACGAGATCGGGATCCAGGTGACCCGGCTGAATGCACTGCTCCTCGTTGGTGCGCTCGGGGATGCCGCGATTCCACGAGTCGCGCTCTCACCGGGGGAGGCAGTGGAATACGGGAACCGGGGAAAGATCGTCATCATGGGAGGAGTGACTCCTGCACAGACCACTGATGCAGTCGCTGCGGTCCTCGCGGAGCGTGTCCGGGCTGATCTTCTTGTGAATCTCACATCGGTGGACGGAATCTACTCGGCCGACCCGAAGAAAGACCCGTCCGCCCGTCGCTACTCCCGGATTACTCCGAAAGAACTCCTGGACATCGTCGGATGCGGGGGGATAGAGGCCGGGTCCAACACGGTGGTGGACATGGTGGCAGCAAAGGTGGTCCAGCGCAGCAGGATCCCTCTCCTTGTGATTGACGGCCGCGATCCCGGGCTTCTCGAGGATGCGCTTTTTTCGGGCAGGGAGACCGGGACCATCGTGACGGCAGACAAAAAGAGCCCGCTCCCCCTCAAGAAAGCCCGAACACCATAACTTATTTGCCGGGCCCTGACCAATATCTGTTCCTGCCCGGGGTAGTAGGGTAGCCTGGTCCATCCTAGAGCGTTTGGGACGCTTTGACGGCAGTTCGAATCTGCCCTACCCCATGACCATGGACAGGGAGAACGCCTGCAGGATTTATTCGTTGCTCCGGGAGATGTATGATGATCCTGCCTCCCCAAGGTCCTTTCTCCGGTTTGAAAATCCCTACCAGATCCTTGTGCTCACGATCCTCTCGGCCCAGACCACTGACAGGAACGTGAACGCAATCCGTGACGATCTCTTTTTACAATATCCCGGTCCCGCCGAACTCGCGTCCGCACGTCAGGAAGAGGTCGAGGAGATCATCCGGACTCTCGGATTTTTTCATTCGAAAGCCGCCCATATCATCGGGGCTGCACAGATACTCGTCGAACGATTCCAGGGGGAGGTACCCCGCACCATGAAAGAACTCCTCACGCTTCCCGGAGTGGGCCGGAAGACCGCCAACATCGTGCTCAACCATGCACACGGGATCGACGAGGGGATCGCGGTCGACACCCATGTCCGGAGACTCTCCATCCGTCTCGGGTTCTCACCGGAGAATACCCCGGACCGGATAGAGCGTGACCTCATGGCCCTCTTCCCAAAAAAGTGCTGGGGGCTTCTCAATTACCTCCTCATACGGCACGGCCGTACAGTCTGTACTGCAAGGGCTCCGAGATGCAGGGAATGCACCCTGTCATCGTACTGCCACTATTACCAGCGCTTACCCGATATGAAAAAAGTGAAATAACAATACCCCTTTTCTGCCTCCGGCTCACCTCATCATATTCCATGAAGAATTCCGAAAACATGTGGAATCACGCGTCCTACTCATCATATTCTGCCCGGTGCCTCCCGATTTTCCAAAATCCCGGGGTCTGATTATTGATCACACGAGGCTTGCGCAGTAGAAAATTCCGGAGAAGAAGAGAAATCCCATGATTGCGGACGCAGGGATGGTCAGGATCCATACCCACACGATTCGGCGTGCAACATTCCACCTGACCTGTCCGGCTCCCTGGGTTGCTCCAACGCCCATGATCGACGAAGATATGACATGCGTGGTGCTGACCGGTATACCTGCCATCGATGCGCCGATGATGGTTGCCGATCCCGCCGTCTCTGCAGCGAAACCATCGACGGGGCGCAGCCTTGTGATCCCGAATCCCATGGTCTTGACAATTCTCCACCCGCCAGAGAGCGTTCCCAGTGCAATCGCGCCATGTGCTGCAAGGATGACCCATAATGGGACAGGGAGATGGTTCGGATCGACCGTGGCGCCAAAGTAGCCGATACTGAAGAGAAGGGGTGTTATGATCCCCATGGTCTTCTGGGCATCATTGGTACCATGGCTGAAACTGTAGGCCGCGGCAGACAGGAGCTGGAGGCTCCTGAAATACCGCTCTGCCGTCATTCGCTGTATCCCCCGGGATATGCGGACGACAAGGGCCATGACAAAGAATGCCATGATGAACCCGATAATGGGGGAGAGGACCATGAACAGCACCACGACGTTTACGGTCGCTATCTTGATCGCGGCCAACCCCCCCGCCGAGAGTCCAGCTCCCGCAAGCCCACCAATGAGGGCATGCGACGAGGACGTGGGGAGACCCGAGTACCAGGTTATGAGATTCCAGCAGATCGCCCCGAGAAGGGCAGCGAGGATGACAAAAGGGACAATGTTCGTGTCCACGATGCCGAGATTGATGATCTTGCTGATGGTGCTCGCCACTGCGACCCCGAACCCGAACGCCGCAACAAAGTTGAAAAATGCGGCAAAGGCAATCGCCTTCTGCGGGGAAAGGACTTTTGTGGAGATGATCGTGGAAACCGAGTTTGCCGCGTCATGGAACCCGTTGGTGAAATCGAAGACGAGGGCGATGAAGATGATCAGGGCGATAAAATCGACACTGGGTATATACATCCGCTCAGATCCTCAACTTCATTGTCCGTTTCAGCCAGACCGGGAAGATGGAAAGGCGGGTCATTCAGGAGTGCCGGATCGCAATATCTGAGAGTACGTTCGCAACATCCTCGCATTTATCGGTGGCAATCTCGAGGTATTCATACACATCCTTGTACTTGATAATGTCCACCGCGTTCTTGGTCTTGAAAAGGTCGCGGGTCGCCTGGGCCAGCAGGTCATCAGCCACGTTCTCCAGCCGGTTCACCTCGATGCATCGCTGTTCGATGACCTGGGGATCCTTGATCTTCCTGATGCATTTGACCGCGACCTCGATCTCGACCGCAGACTGCTGGATCAGCTTTGACAGCTCAACCATGTAACAGTCGGAGGCAGGGATCTCATAATAATGGAGTTTCCTCGTGGTCGAATCGATATAATCGATCACATCGTCAAGTGATGCCGCAAGGTAGGATATCTCGTCGGGCTGGAGGGGAGTGATGAAACTCTTGTTCAGCTGCTCGTAGATCTCATGAGTTATTTTATCGCCTTCGTGTTCGAGCTGCTTGATCTGTGTGACGCGATCCTTGATATCATTGAAATTATCCATCAGGTCAACGAGACGGTAGGAGGCAAGCACCACTACCGCTGCAAGTCTGTCGAAGAGATCAAAAAAGATATAATCCTGGGGGATAAGCCACTCTTTCAGTCCCACAACGTATCACTCTGACTACAACTGCCTCGGGTAAAAACGCATTGATTTGCATGCAGGGAGAGAAGTGTCAAAAATGATGGACCGAGCGGGAATTGAACCCGCGGCCTCTTCCATGCCAAGGAAGCGATCTTCCTCTGATCTATCGGCCCGTGCCTACAATGTATGATGCAGGGGGTTAAAAGAATTGTTTCCTGCCTCCGGAAAATATGGGTTGGGATCCGGTTTTTTCCCTCAATTCCCGTGTTTCATGCCTTCCGCGCGGTGCAGCACGTAGTCACTGATACGAGGGAGCTTTGCGAGGACACGGTTCCTTGCAGAATCCATCGTATCCCTTGAGATGACCGCTCCCTCCCTGATCACAGGCTCGATACGCGGGTCAGCACCGGGCGGGCCGGCACTCTCTGCAGGCAGGGTGGTATGCTGCCCTCCGGGGGATTCCCATACCTGTTTCACGCCGCTTCGTTTCCCCCTCTTCGCATATTTCTGCCCTTCCTTTTCGACAATATCGAGTGCAAAGTCGATCACGGGTGCATTCGCGATCGCACCTCCCACGCCAAATGCATCAACGATATCGCGATACCGGGCAATGTCGTCGATGGTAACCCCCCCTGAGAGGAAGATCTTCACGTCCCGGTACCCCGCTGCATCCAGCTCCCAGCGAACCTCCTCAAGGATCTCCCGCATGTTACCCCGACGGGATCGTGGGGTGTCAAGCCTTACCCCTGCAGCGCCGCAGCGGGCGCCGGAGAGGGATTCACGCTTTTCATCGCAGTAGGTATCGCAGAGCATGATGCGGGGCACATCAGGAGGAGAGAACCGGTCGAATGCAAGAAATGCCTCTTCGGGCGAGGGATAGCACATGACGAAGGCATGCGGCATCGTGCCTGCGAGGGGGATGCCCTCCGGGGCACAGGTGTTGCTCGCCCCGTCCGCTCCCCCAATCCAGGCAGATCGCTCGATCATCTGGGCAATCGCAGGGTGCTGCCGGCGGGATCCGAACGAGAAGACCGACTTTTCGCCAGCAAGGGCTTTTATACCTGCAGTCGCAGTGGCGATACCCGATGCGTGGCAGAGAAACCCGAGGATCGACGTCTCGTACCGTGCAAAATCCCTGTATCTGCCCCTGATTCTCAGGACCGGTTCGCGGGGAAAGAAGAGCGATCCTTCCGGCATGGCATCCAGATCGACAGGGACTCCTTCGAGGAGAGATGTGACATCCTCAATCCCGCACAGGATACCGAAACCCCCGGGGATCGAGGATGCCGTGCACTCCATCGTCACTTCAGGGTGTATACCCGACGCCGACAGGACCGCCTCGCTCCTCAAAAAATACACATCTGTGCATTCTCCGCTCCTGATCCGGTCCTCATCAACTATTGCGAACCTGCCCATGCGTGTAGGTGGGGGTGCTATGGAGATACAGGTATTGAATGGTATCCCAGGCACACCGAAAATCAGAACATGGCTCCCTTCGAATAGTGTGTAAGGCATCATGATGGGAACGATGACCGGGGCAGGGTGCACATGCTCGGGATAATCGGGGGAACCAGCCTCCTCTTTGCGAACCTCCCCCCTCTGGAGAAAAGAGTTGTGCATACCCCTTATGGAAACAGCGAGGTGCTGGCAGGAGAGATTGCAATCCTCCTCCGCCACCAGCGCTCGACACCACCGCACAGGATCAACTACAGGGCTCACCTCTCCGCACTTGCACTGCTCGGGGTCGACCGCCTGATAGGGATCGGATCATCGGGATCGCTCACACGGGCTATACCTCCGGGATCCTTGGTGATCCCGACCGACTACTACTCCACTGCGACCATCCCCTCCATCCACGATCATGCCATCTGCCACGTGCATCCCGGGTTCTCGCCAGGGCTCTCGAATCAGCTTAAGGAACGTATCCCGGAGGCACTCTTTGGAGGGACCTATATCCAGACGAGGGGTCCACGGATAGAGACTGTTGCAGAGGTCAGGAATCTTGCGCTCGCAGGTGATATCGTGGGGATGACTCTTGGGAGCGAAGCAACCCTCGCCGTGGAGCTCGGGATGGAGATGGCTGCCCTTTGCACCATCGATAACTATGCAAACGGCCTTTCGGACGAGCTGCTCACGTACGAGCATATCGTCGAATCCGCAGCCCGGTACAAAGACAGGACCGAAGAGATCATCTCCCGGATTATCAGGGGCCTCTCATAGGGGAATTTTTCATGAAAGAGAAGAACGCATCAAGGGGACCACTCCTCATAAAGAACGTGCTTGTCGAGGGGAAACCGAACGATATTTTTGTTGATGATACGGGAACCATCGCTGCGATCGGTGAGGGGATCGCCCGCACCTGTCGTGAAGATGCAGCGATATCCATCGATGGAAACGGCGACCTTGCACTGCCAGGGATGGTGAACACCCACACCCACGCAGCCATGACCCTCCTCCGCGGATTTGCCGACGACATGCCCCTCCAGGCCTGGCTCTCGGAGAAGATCTGGCCGCTCGAGGCCCATCTTACCGGGGACGATGTCTACTGGGGCACGAAACTTGCCTGCCTGGAGATGATCAAATCCGGGACCGTGGCATTCAACGACATGTACTTCTTCATGGAGGATGCAGCCCGGGCGGTCGATGAAATGGGGCTCTGTGCGATGCTCTCCTACGGATTCATCGACCTGTTCTCCGATGAGAAGAGGGAAGCTGAATGCAGGGCGACAGAGAGGCTGGTTGCGGCTCTTTCGGGTATGCAGAATCCACGCATCAGGGCTGCGGTCGGCCCTCATGCCGTGTACACCGTATCTCCTCATGGACTCCGGTGGCTCTCGGAATTTGCGATGAAGGAAAAGATCGGGATCCATGTCCACCTGAGTGAGACAGAGAAAGAGGTCTCAGACTCGGTCTCCCAGTGGAACAAACGTCCGGTCCGAATCCTCGATGAATGCGGAATTTTGACCCCCCGGACAGTCGCTGCCCATTGCTGCTGGCTCGACCGTGAAGAATGCGCACTTCTTGCAAGAAAAGGGGTCCATATCTCTCACAATCCGGCGAGCAACATGAAACTCGCCACCGGCCGCGCCATGCCCTACCACTGGCTCAGGGAGGATGGTGCATCCGTCACGCTCGGGACCGATGGCTGCGCCTCCAACAACAACCTCGACCTCTTCGAGGAGATGAAGACCGCGGCGCTTCTCCAGAAGCATGCCTGGAATTCACAGACACTCCTCCCTGCCACAGAGGCACTTGGGATGGCAACCTCTGCAGGTGCCCGGGCGCTCGGATTCGGGAAGGGTATCCTTGCAGTCGGGGAGCCGGCACATATCATCCTCGTTGATTCCCAGGCAGTATGCAACACACCCCTGCACAATTATGCTTCAAACCTTGTGTATTCCTGCCAGGGGAGCGCGGTGAAGACCACCATCGTCCAGGGAAAAGTGCTGATGAAGGACCGTGTCGTGACGGGAGAGGAGGCCATTCTTGAGAGTGCATCACATGCAGCAGCAGCGCTTGTAAAGAGAGCCGCTGACAATTCGGGATGAATAATTCTCTCCAGGAAATTCCCTCACTTTTTTGTTTTTTAGTAACTGTTCAGCCTGACCTGTGAGCAGTAGAAGGGATAAAAGGACAGCCCTTGAATGCATCCACCAGTGAGGCCAGAACGGGCATCTCATTCTTTTTCACCGTGGAGATGTATCCCCTCAATCTGCAGAACCAGCAAACCCCCTCCTCACATCTGAACGTGCCAGAAATCTTCTGCTGGAGTTTCACCATCCGGATATCACGTTCAGCCAGATTGTTCGAGAACGGAATCGTGAAATCATACATGAACGAGAGGATCTCAGTCTCGTATTTCTGACAACGGTCAAGGAGGTTCTTTGCCTTTGACTGCTTCTTCCGGCCCCGTTTCGGAATGCCATCAGAAATAACTGGTACTGGATTTTCTTCCAGTCCAACGTGGATAATATGACGATACCTCTCGACGAAGTCTTCGATCTGCTGGTGAGTGAACGCAGGAGAATACTCTTTCACATCTTCAACGGCCTTGTGGATTTCCTCAAGAAGGTCATGCATCATCTCACTCCACTGCTGCCCATAATTCTCCGAGAGCCCCTTCAATTCACGGAGAATATGGGCATTACAGAGGGCATGACGGCTTGGATATCGGAAGTAGGGTGACCAGAAGTCATGGAGCATAGTACCCGTGAACCGTGGCAGGATCCGCATCGCATCCATCGCTGCAGACCCGCGTTTCCGATGGTGGCCATACCAGGTGAGGATCTCAGTACTTGCGACGTGGAGCCATACGCGGATCCCGTTCACACGCATTCCTGTCTCATCCACGTGAAGTACCTGTGCTCCTACCAGAAGCTCGCGTATTCTCTCTTCCACACCGGCGAGGTTCTCTGAACACTCTGCCACTGCCTTGACCAGGGTCGCTTTGCTTATTGTGCGTCCAAACAGGTCACGAAATGTCTTACAGGCCCGGTCATACGGAATGAGCTGGTAAATGCAGAGGTAGACCATGAGGGCTTTCAGATTCAACCCATATTGGACGGGATACTTCACTTCAGGTGGAAACTCGCCGTGATTGTTATGATTACAGCGCGGGCATGTTTTATGCTCAACCCTGTGTTCTGTCACGATGATTTTCAGCGGGGGGATATCATGGACCTGCCGATTTTCGACCGTGGTTGGATCGATTTCTTCCAGCGATGCTCCACACTTTTCACACGTGGAGCCTGTATGCGTCTCGATCTGGTCTGGGTCGGCCATTTCAAGGGTCTGGCCTTTATGCCCTACCTGCCCGCCAGGGGGTCTTTCCCCTTTCTTCCTCAGACTCTTCGGTCTTTTGAATCCATCAGTCGAGGGCGGTCTGCTGCTGTTTCTGCTGTTCTGGTTGAGTTGAGCTTCCAGTTCTGCGATACGGGCTTCGAGTTGGGCTATTCTTGCTTCGTAGTGTTCGATCTTTGCTTCTTGGTGTTCGATCTTTGCTTGGTAGTGTTCGATGAGCGTGAGAATGGCTTCAGGATTTGTTTGACATAGAATCCGGATTTCTTCACGCTTCAGGTCCATTTCGTCTAAATAATCGATTATATCACATAATATAAAATATTAACGGTCAATTGGGCTTATTTTCTTAATCGTGCAACAATATACCGTCAGATCGAAAAAAGTTGTTGGGAGGCTGAACAGTTACGTTTTTTAATGCTACTGGAGAAAAACTCTTTTTTCCTAACTGTTAGCACTCAACACGATGGTGCTCCTGGGGCTTTGCCCCTCCGCGTGAGCATCCCAAAATTTACGTAAATTAAGTGTTTTTAAAGCAGGTCTGGACCGGATTAATTAAAAACTGCCTTCGGACTATTGTATTCAGGTAGGAAGAGGGCCAGGGGAGAGGGATTCTCCCCCTCGCTGTCCAATCGCAGTTCACCCAAAATCTCCTATCACGCCGTCTCGACGCGTGCTGCTTCCTCGAGCCCGAGGGCCTTTATCGAGGTCTCGCGCATCTTGAATTTCTGTATCTTTCCCGAGATGCTCATCGGGAACTCTGTGACGAACATGACATACCGCGGGATCTTGTAATGGGCGATCTTGCCCCGGCAGAACTCCTTGACCTCGTCCTCGGTGAGTGCCTGGCCTTTCTCGATCATGACCCATGCGCAGAGCTCCTCCCCGTACTTGATATCCGGAACCCCCACGACGTACACATCCGCAATCTTCGGATGGTGGTGGAGGAATTCCTCGATCTCTCTCGGGTAGATATTCTCCCCGCCGCGGATGACCATGTCTTTCAGACGCCCCACGATCTTCACATACCCTTCCTCGTCAAGGGTGCCGAGATCCCCGGTATGGTTCCAGTGGTTCTCGTCGAGCGTCGCATGCGTGGCGCTGGGATTATGGTAATAGCATTTCATGACGCAGTATCCCCTGGCGCAGATCTCTCCTATCTCCCCACGGGGCACGATCTTCCCGCTCTTCGGATCGATGATCTTGATCTCGGTGTGCGGGAACACACGTCCCACAGTCGTCACACGGCGCTCGAGGGGATCGCGGGTCGTGGTCATGGTGATGCCCGGCGCGGTCTCGGTCTGGCCGTAGACGATGACAATTTCGGACATATTCATCTTCCGGTTCACTTCCTTCATCACCTCAACCGGACAGGGTGATCCTGCCATGATCCCGGTCCGGAGGGTCTTCATCGAGTACTTCGAAAAATCAGGATGGCTGAGTTCTGCGATGAACATGGTCGGGACGCCGTGCAGGGCGGTGCACCGCTCTTCCTGGACCGTCCTCAATACGTCCTCCGCATTGAATGTCGGTGACGGGAGGACCATGCAACTCCCGTGAGTCATGCAGGCCATGTTGGAGAGCACCATGCCGAAGCAGTGGTAGAACGGGACCGGGATGCAGAGGCGGTCCTTTTCCGTAAAGTTCATTCCTTCGCCGATGATGTACCCGTTGTTGAGGATGCTGTGGTGGGAAAGGACCACTCCCTTGGGAAATCCTGTCGTCCCGCTGGTATACATGATGTTGATGGGATCGTCAAAATCAAGGGACTCCTCCCGTGCGACGAGCTCGTCCATGCTCACTTCGCGTCCCCTTTCTATAATCTCGGACCACCTGAACATTCCGGGGTGGCGTTCCTCCCCCATGAAGATGGCATTCTTGAGGAATGGAAATTTATCACACTCATGGTGCCCGGGGCGCGAGGTGCTGATTTCCGGACATGCTTCGCGGAACATGCCGATGTAATCAGAGGTCTTGAACGATCCCTGGACGATGATGGTCTGGACCTCTGCCTGCTTTAAGACATACTCGAGCTCGTAGGTCCGGTACGCCGGGTTGATATTAACCATAACCGCACCGATCTTTGCAGTGGCACACTGGGTCAGCACCCATTCTGCATGGTTCATCGCCCAGATTCCGACTCTGTCGCCCTTTTCCACCCCGATTGCCATGAGCCCCCTCGCGAGGTCGTTCATCCTGTCGAGGAACTCACTGTAGGTATACCGTATCCCCTGGTGCACCGAGACCAGCGCATCGGACCCGGGATACGTGCGGGCAATCCTGTTCAGCATCTCCCCTATGGTATTCCCGAGGAGCGGGAAAGTTGAAATCCCACAATCATAGCTGCCTGCATCCATCCTATCCACGTGGATCACGAAGTCATATATCCCCACCGGAATATTCCAGAACATACTACCCCAGCATAACCATTAAATCGGCATAAGGCGACCTCATAGAGTTGCGGGGTCGTGGCCTAGTCCGGAATGGCGACGGGCTCCAGCGGTCTTTCGCGTCGTGTGAATGATGAACAATGGGTCTCCTGATCTGATGATGATCCGTTGGAGCACTGACGCATGTCGGAGAGACCCGTCGATCGTGAGTTCAAATCTCACCGACCCCACATTTTCTTACAAAATGTCTTAATGCTTTGATCCAGCACCGTTGCTTCCCTGAAAAAAAGTGTATCCGATGCATCAGCCGGACACCGTATCCTTCCCTCCTGTTGAAGGTCGCTCCTGAAGGTTATTGCCTGTTTTCTTATTCCTGGCCTTTTGAGCTGTTCGGGAGCAGTTCTTTAAAAAAATCATACATGCGGGACATATAATCACCCTGTTTTCACTCTGTTCTTTTCCGGTTTGACTCCGTGTCGATCCTTTATTTCTCCCTGTACACAATCACTCACACATGCACGCAGAACTGCACATCATCGACGCATTCACACGCACCCCTTTCTGCGGCAATCCTGCAGCAGTCTGCATCACCGAAGAAGAGAGGGAGAGTCCCTGGATGCAGAAGGTGGCCGCCGAGATGAAACACTCCGAGACTGCATTTCTCCACAGGACCGACGAAGCGTGGGATCTCCGGTGGTTCACGCCGGAGGCCGAGGTTGACCTGTGCGGGCATGCGACACTCGCCGCTGCGTTCGTCATCTGGGCAACGGGAAGGGAGGCAGGAGAATCTCAAATCCGGTTCCGGACACGGTCAGGGATCCTGACTGCAGACAGGGACGCTACAGGAATTGCGCTCGATTTCCCCGTGGTCCCGGTGGTCGCATGCGACCCTCCCGAAGGGATTGAGACCGCGTTCAGGTGTCCCGTGGTATTCTCAGGCAAGACTCAATTCGATCTCTTCTTTGAACTTCCGTCCGCGACAGATGTGTGCACCCTCGACCCCGATATGAGTGCCCTTGCGGCGCTTCCTGCGAGGGGCATTGTCGTGACCGCACCGTCGGATATGCCGGCATATGATTTTGTATCCCGGTTCTTCGCGCCGTCGGTCGGCATCCCCGAGGACCCGGTGACAGGATCTGCCCACTGTTCTCTCGGCCCCTTCTGGGCGGAACGCCTTTCAAAGACAAGCCTTGCGGGATTCCAGTGCTCCGAACGGGGCGGTTCTGTCCGGGTTTTGGTGAAGGGCGATCGGGTTATCCTTGCCGGAAACGCGGTACAGGTCGTTTCAGGACGCCTTATGGCCTGAAGATCCCCGATTTCTCATATCTTTATCATATATTCCGGCGACATTTATACAGGGAGAACGAGTCGTTTCATGTATCTTATCGGAGAAGCACTGGTGGGTGACGGGCCCGAACTGGCCCATGTTGACCTGGTTCTGGGAGACAAGGAAGGCCCCGTGGGAGCCGCGTTTGCAAACGCCATGTCCCAGCTCTCTGCCGGGCACACGCCTCTCCTGGCAGTCATACGCCCGAACCTTCTTACCAAGCCGGCCACGCTGGTCATCCCCAAGGTTACCCTTCGCAAGGGAACCCAGATCCAGGAGATGTTCGGACCGGTGCAGGCAGCGGTCGCAAAGGCTGTTGCAGACTGCGTCGAGGAAGGCCTTTTCGGCACGCAGGATCTCGAGTCGCTGGTCATTCTGGCAAGCATCTACCTGGACCCGGCCGCTGCAGACTACAACAGGATTTACCGCTACAACTACGGCGCAACGAAACTGGCACTCGTAAGGGCCATGGAGAAGTTCCCTGACCGGAAGACCCTTCTCTATGAGAAGGACCGGGCTGCCCATGCCGTCATGGGATTCAAGGTCCAGCGCCTCTGGGATCCCCCCTACCTCCAGGTTGCCCTTGATCTGGTCGACATGCAAAAGGTGCATTCCGTGCTCGCCGAGCTTCCCAGGAACGACCACCTGATCATCGAGGCCGGAATCCCGCTGATCAAGCGGTTCGGCCTCTCGATCATCTCTGAGATACGGAAG
>DAWU01000038.1 GCA_002506105.1 Methanolinea sp. UBA275
TACAGCTTATTAGGGACGGTACCTATTGTATTCAACAGATGGAGAAATCCCGGACAGACTCATGATCAGGTTCCAAACCTGAAACGGGATGAACAGGCATCGCGGTATACTTCCTCGATATCGGTATCAGGGGGTGTATAGGATCTTGGCACATATGCAAGAAGGTCGCATATCTTCTGGCGAATATCCTCGCGCCTCCTCTGGATCAGGATCTGCTGTTCACTGTGTGGTGCCGAGAACCGGTGCATATCATGATGGCAGCGGGGGCAGAGAACCAGCAGGAACGGCTCCAGATCACGAAGAGGTACCTTTAGAGCAGCCTCCTCATCGATGAGGGAGTGGATCTCGAGATCGTCGATCCCATTCTCGTTTCCACAGAGTTCGCATCGCGCTTCAGCGGCAAGTTTGATCCTCTTTGCCCTGATAGGGTGGGAATTGAAAAACCTGAACGTTGACATGGGCGGCGGTTTCCCCCGAAAGCGGATGAGGCCGTACATCGTAATAACCATTGGGATCGTCCCTCCAGCATTGATCGCAGATTCAAATACCATCAATGCACAGTGTCCTTTACAGGAAAACCATGTCGGCACGCATTCTTGTCGCATATGCATCGAAGAAAGGATCGACCGCGGAGATCGCACACGCAGTCGCACGTGAACTTGAGAATAGGGGAATCACCGTTGTGGTCGCCGAGATGAACTCGGTCACAACGCTTGAGACGTATGATGCACTGGTTCTCAGGACTCCTATGTACGCAGGAAAATTCCTGGCGGATGTGCCTGCTTTTATCGCGAAGCACCGTGAATGCATCATTCACATTCCCACTGCCGGTTTTGTCACCGGTATCGCCCGGGTCTACCCGAAAGCAGGTGATCCGGATGTGATTGCAGGAGCGCTTGGTGAAGCAATGGCCCCGGCAAAGCCTGTAGCGGTCACGATGTTTGCCGGGAAATTCGACCCTGGAAATCAGGGATTCCTGGTCCGATCCGTCGGGAAGATGATGAAGATCCCGGAGGGAGATTTCCGGGACTGGGATGCAATCTCTGCATGGGCACGGGAGCTGCCCGGGAAAATGGGGATGTAAATTCACGCTTCCTTGAGGACTCCCCAATCCCCGTTCAACTCGCGTACCTCTTTATACCCGGCCGCCAGAGTACCCCGCCATGAAGAAGCAGAATGAACAAAAGACAAAGGGGCACAAGGCAACGGATCATCAGGCATCCGCAGCCCCTGCCGTGAAGAAGACTGAAGCGTCACTTGATGCACAGAAAATCGCGTCTCTGAAGGACAAAAACGCCGCAAAAATGAAGAAGAAAAGGCATTGATCTTTTCATTTTCACGCAACGTTATTGCTGATGAATGGTCCCTGGTGGCAGGGGAGTGGATGCGCCAGGGTCAAGAAGAGTAACTCTTTCTATCAGGATAATCCGATCACCGAATCCTCTGCCCTTGATCGATCCTAAAAAAACACCATGCATGGTGAGCATTATCCAATATATCCCCTAAAAAAAGGATTTTCAGCCAATATATATCATCTTTCGCACCGTATGATCCCTTATGAGAGATAGCGGCAACCAGAAAAGCAAGGGAAAAAAGCCTGATAGTACAGAAACAAATTCAGCCACGGGAGCAGTCGCGGGGGTCGGCAGTTCAAAACCTGCGCCAATGACCGCAAAAGAGAAGATCGCGGCAAACCAGAGAAACAAGAGAAGGAAATAGGTATCCGGTATATATCTGCCCTTTTTTGTGATTGTGCTCACCTGGCAATAGCGATCCTTCTCAGTGCGTTCATATCTCCCCTTGGAAACGGGTGTTGTTCGAAAGCTTCTTGCGTACCTTGCATGTTGGTATGTTCTTCGCGGCCGTGTCGAGTTGGTCAAAATCAACTCCCCGGAGTTGAGAAGAGCATGTCTGAGTGTGCGTGACGTATCTTCGACCCCCATCGGGACCATTGCAGGGGATCTGCCGGAATCAGAACTCCTCCTTTTCTGGAAAAGGGGGATGCTTATAAAAAGGCACTAGTTTCTGGTGAGATACATTCGAAGCCGGAAATGCCAAACTCCCCTTCCTGCACTGGAGATACCGGTGAAGGTGGGGAATTTGTGAAAAGACACTGTCCTAAAAGATCCTCTCTATCCTTTTTTTCCAGTTTTGTCATCGTCAATATAATGTGACTGGGGGCTCCCTGCGTTTGTGCTGTGTTCCGCGTTCCTACAAGGTCTCTTTATCAGGGAACAGTTAGGAAATAAGCATACGATACCCATGTCTCCAGGCTCTCGAATAATGACCTTTGCACCATGCATCCCAATCGTACTGCTGATTCTCCTCCTTTTTACCACGGGGTGCACAGACTCCCGTGGGGTATCTCCCACGTCCTTGCAGTTCGAAGAGAAATTCGCGGTCATCACCAGCGCCCCGCAATATGCTCATACCAGTTGGGGAATCATCGTTGTCGACCCGGCAAATGGGATTCCACTTTATGAGCGCAATGCCGATGAACTCTTTCTCCCTGGTTCCACGACCAAACTCTTCTCATCAGCAGCAATACTGGAAGCGCTTGGACCCGATTACCGTTTCGTCACACCGGTCTATGCAGTGG
This sequence comes from Methanolinea sp. UBA275, assembly GCA_002506105.1. Lineage (GTDB taxonomy): Archaea > Halobacteriota > Methanomicrobia > Methanomicrobiales > Methanospirillaceae > Methanolinea_A. Next base: position 2,600 of record DAWU01000038.1, read on the forward strand.
GAGATGTCGACAATACAGGAAATCTCGACGGTATCCTTGCTCTGGTGGCAAGCGGAGATCTGACAATGGGCGGACGTACCCTCCCTGATGATACCGTAGAATACACAGACGTCGATCACGGGGATGCAAATGCCCTGGAGGGAGCGATCCTTACACGCACCGACCCGCTTGCCGGCCTCGAGTATCTTGCCTCGCAGGTGAAGGCATCCGGGATTCGCAGGGTATCAGACGTGGTCATTGATGACCGGTTATTTGAGACCGCCGATCAATGGGACCCCGTCCTCTCTCCGATTGTCATCAACGACAACCTTGTCGACATCATTATCACGCCCGGTGTTCCTGGGACTGCCCCAGTCCTTGCGATTCGACCCGGGACTGCCGCATATACCCTTGATAACAGAGTGACAACCGGGCCAGCCGGTTCGCCTCTCTCAATCGCGATAACAGAAGAACCAGAGGGGACAATCATGGTCTCGGGCACGATCGCCGCTGATGCAGGACAGGTGAACCAGACGTGCTCCGTGAAGAATCCCGCTGCATTTTCCCGCACCCTCTTTATCGAAGCCCTTGAGCGGAAGGGTATTGACGTAACTGCACGCGCAACCGGGGGTAATCCCGGAGAAAAGCTGCCTGAAAAGGGCAACTATTCCGGCTCCAGGAAGGTGGCAGAGATCACCTCTCCCCCGCTCATCGAGGACGTGAAACTGACGCTGAAAGTCTCCCAGAATATGCATGCCAATTCGTATATTATGCTGCTTGCCATGGCGTCCAACAAGACCTCGTTCTATGAGGGTATGAAGGGAGAAGGACGGATCCTCTCCTCGCTTGGTCTCGACACGATGAGCATCTCGCTTGGGGATGGTGCAGGCGGTGTGAACGAAGATCGTATCTCTCCACGTATAGCGGCGCACCTTCTCACCATCATGCACACTCGTCCATATGCGGAGCGGTTCGTAAAGGCGCAACCCATACTCGGTGTTGATGGATCTCTTGCCACGTCCTGCGGGGTAGACAACCCGGCCTGCGGGCATGTCTATGCAAAAACAGGGACGAGCATCAATTATGATCCCATGAACGACCGGGCAATCCTGTTTGCAAAATCCCTTGCAGGGTACGTGGATACAAAGAGCGGAAAGCGGATCGTTTTCGCCGTATATGCCAACAATGTGCCGATCTCTTCGCTGGATGACATGACGGCCGTGGGAGAGGACCTGGGGAGCATTGCCGGGCGCATCTACGAGTATTATTAGTACCGGGGGAGATTACTCCCTGTCCTGCTACCCTTCTCACCCTTTTCTCAATACTGCAGCCCGGTTGACAAAGAACCAGGACCGCTCCACACAATGTAATCCCGCCTCTCCCGCACATGCAATCTTGTCACGGAACTCCCTGCCGGAGACAAGGATTGGAGGTTCAGAGAAGAAGAGTATCCCGCGTGGCTTGAGGAGGGCGGCAATCTCACCGAAAAGTATTGATGGATCAGGAACTTCATGGACCACGAATATGGTAAACGCTGCATCGAAAGTCCCATCGAGATCGGTGGGGAGGTGTATGGAGTCAGGGTTGCACTGGTGTGTGGTCACCCGTGAAATCAGACTTCGGACTCCAGCTTCTCCCGCACGATCCGGAGCATCTCTTCCTGCAGGTCGACCGCATAGACCCGGCCGGTCTCCCCGACCTGTTTTGCGAATTCACGGGTGAAGAATCCAGGGCCGCACCCGAAGTCAAGAACCCTGTACCCGGGCTTCACGTAACGTTTTGCAAGACGTTCAGGGTGATAGAGTCGCCGCCGCATCGGGGTGTCGAGATGGGCGGCACGGGATGCGGAGAACACCTCATGCTGGTGGTGTTTTCCGAAATCCGCACGGGAAGTCATGAACAGATGTTGCAGGAAGGACGGGATAATGCTTCTGGACCCGAGGAGTGAAAAAAAGGGTGGTGGAGAAAACGAGCACGTCTCCTCTTCATGAGAGTGCAGGCCATGATGCACCCACTCCCGGGTCCGATTACCGCCACTTCCCCTGTGGCACCATAATCTCGAAACGGGCTCCCGTGCCTTCCACACCGGTCTCCCGGATGGTAATGCCGGTCAGGGCGAGAACCTCCCTGGCAAGAAACATGCCAAGACCGGTGTTCTTCCCAAACCCCCGTTCGAAGATATGTTCCTTGTCTTTTCCGGGAATGCCGACACCGTTGTCTTCCCACACAATTACCAGGTCATCACCCGACTTCTGGCATGAGACCCGTATCCCTGTCACCCGTTCACCATGCCGGATCGAATTGTCGATGAGGTTGAAGAAGACCTTCTCAAACATGGGGCTCGCGAACACTGAGATATTTTCCACGTCTGCGATCAGCGCGATCTCTTCCGGGACCTTGATGCGGCGAATGATCATGGCCAAATCCAGCCATTGTGGCTCGTGCGTGCCGAGATCCTGGTAGATACGTGTGAACTCAATCTGGGACCTGATATTCGTAGCAGTCAATTCCATCTTCCGCAAAAATTCCGGAACACGTGGATTTGCAGGTTCCTCTTCTGCAAGGTGAAGGTACCCAAGGAGGACGGTCATATTATTCAGAATGTCGTGGCGGGTGATACCCGTCAGCAGGTTGAGCTGGCGATTTGCCAGTCTGAGCGCCTCTTCTGCCCTCTTTCGTTCGGTGATATCCTGGTTAACCCCACGGGTCCTGATTGTCCTGCCTTTTTCATCCTTGATGACTTTGATCAGGACAACGATATGCCGGACTTCGCCATCCCTCCGGATGATGCGATGCTCGCACTGCGAGATGTATCCGGGATCGGTGGTCTCCATCGCCTTTTTAACCTCATCGGCAACCATGCCCTGGTCACCAGGGTGGACGAATTCCCGGGCATACACGTCTGCCGCCATACGTGTACCTCCCTCGCTCTCCGCTGTGGTGCCATAGAGGGCATAGAACCGGTTATCGAACGTGAACATCCCTGTTGCGACATCGTATTCCCAGTTTACCAGGTGTGCAAGGTCTATTGCCTCTGCAAGGCGCTGCTGGCTCTCCGTCAGTGCCCTTTCAATTCTGATCCGCTCAAGCTCGGCGGAGGCTTTCACCGCAATGATATCCAGGAATTCCTGCATTGCATGTGAGGGTAAAAGCGGACAGCGTGATAAGACGCACAAGATACCAATCACGGTTCCTGTCGAATCCCGGAGCGGCGTGCCGGCATATCCCTGGATATTCAGGTCCGAGAGATCTTTGCTCTCGGGAAAGAGTATGGCTGCGTTATCCGGGTAGATGCAAAATCCCTTCTCAGCCACGTTTTCGCAGGGTGTACCTTTGAGAGAATAGAAGAAATTATCAATATCATTTCCATCAAGCAGCATGGCAACGGTTTTGACTCTCTCTCTGTCAGGCTGGATCTCCCCGATCATGACGCAGTCTGCCCCGAGATGTGAACTTACGTTCCTCGTGAGTGTTTTGAATGAATCAATGCCAGTGACACCAGCCATGCTTCTGGTAATGGCCTGGAGCGCCTCCTCCGTATTTTTTCGTTCGGTAACATCCTCGACTGTCGAGAGGATATGCGGTTCTCCTTTCATCATGATGATACCGGATGAGAACTGGCAGATCCGGATATCACCTGATTTCATCCGGCATTTCAGTTCCATCCCATGTATCTCGCGCTGTTTTTTGAGGGTGGAGATAAAATCCTTGTACTCGGCCGGGTCGACAAAGAGGCCCAGTTCTTCTGAGGTTCTGCCAATCACCGCATCATGGGTAAATCCGGTGCTCCGCATGAATGCATCATTGATATCAGTAAAAGTTCCCCTGGTTGCCGAGACGAGGGTGAGCGATACGGGGCTGTGCCGGAAGACAGTGGTGAATTTTGATTCGGATTCACGGATTGTGGTTTCAGCCCGCTTCCTCTCCGTTATATCGCGCATCGAGACCAGCATTGCGGGGGCATTTTCATATTGTATCTTTTTCCCGATACATTCGACCCATACCTCCCTTTGTTTCGCCGTAATGAGCTTGTAGGAGACCAGGTAGGCATCAATACCCTGCGAGACCTGGGTGATATCCCTCAAGACATCGGCCTGTGATTCTGGTGCGACAAAATCGATGACGTTTTTCGTTGCGAGGACTTTTTGGATATCATCCATATCGACAATGGTGCCTGCAGTATGGTTGGCAAAAAGCAGTGTCCCTGAGAAGTCAGTGATAATGATACCCTCAAGGGAGAGCTCGACAAGAGCTCGGAATTTCTCTTCGCTCGACCGGAGGGAGTATTCAGTCTTCTTCGACTCGGTGATATCACGGATGGATTCGATCGCCCCCGTAACCTCTCCATTCTCGTTGCAGAGTGGACATGCCCTGGCAAGGATCGATATACTGCGTCCCTTCGGATTGGCAAGGGCGGTCTCTGCCATGAGGGATGTTCCGTTCCTGCTGATATTCGTGTAGAGATGTGAGAAGCGATCGTCAGATTCATCGAGCAGATCGATAAGAATCGGGCGTGTTGAGCCATAGAAGGGGATGGAATAAGCGTAATCCCCCTTTCCAAGCATCTCATGTGCGGGAACGCCTGTCATCTCCTCGATCGCATGGTTCCACGCAATCACGCCCCCTTTTTTATCGATGGCAAACGTGGCATCAGGAAGGAAATTGATGATATCGGCAAGCCGCCGTTCAGATTCACGGAGGAAGCGTTCAGCCTGTTTCCTCCGGGCAGCCTGCCGGATCTTGTGCCTCAGCTCGGCGAACTGGGACTTCGGATCACCACCTTTCTGGATATAGAAATCGGCTCCGTTATTAATGGCCTCGATCACGACTTCCTCACGGCCCCGGCCGGAAAAGAGGATGAACGGGACATCTCCGAAACGCTCCCGCACAGCCTTTAAAAATGCAATCCCATCCATCCCCGGCATACTGTAGTCGGAGATGATTACATCATATGACGCGAGATGGAGCAGATCAATGGCTTCCTGTGCGGAGATCGCGGTCGCTACCTCAAACTCCCCCCCTCTCTCAAGAAATATCCGCGATATGTCGCAGAGATCGCGTTCATCATCAACGTACAATACCGAGATCATATGGACCTGCTATTATTCGGACACTCAGAGGAAGCGGCTCAAAGGTATCCTGTTGGCCCCTCGTGTGAGGTCACAGTAGTAAATAGACGGAACCTGAGTGGGAAATATGTATTGTTTGTGTAACTGTTCAGCCTGTCCTGTGAG
>DAWU01000027.1 GCA_002506105.1 Methanolinea sp. UBA275
TAAAATTAATTCGGGATACTACAAAACCGACCAGAGTGCGAAAGAGTTATTCTCTACGATAAAAAAAGAGAGACATGAAATGGCATTAATTCTCATCGTCGAGGATAACGAAACGATTGCCGACAGCCTTTCTTTTTTTGTGAAGAACTTCGCCCGTTATAATACTCTTGTTGCAAATTCGGCGGAGGTAGCCTATGATACCCTCAGGAAGGGGGTCATACCTGACCTGATCATCCTTGATATCAGGCTGCCCGGGATGGACGGGATCGATTTTCTCTCAAAAATCCACCGTGATACCCGGTTGAAAAAGATAAAGGTGATCATTCATTCGAGTCTCCCTGTTGACAAGGTCAGGGAAGATCTTGAAAAAAGGAATATTTTCATCCATCATATCCTCGAAAAACCATCAAGCCCCGGTGATCTTATTGCGACGATACAAGAAGCCCTGAAAGAAAACAGGAAAGAATAAGGCCTGGATGAACCGGATTGCGGGGACCCGCATGGATCATTGAACGTTCTGCTGGGAGGGAGATACAATGGACAATATCATCCTGATCGGATTGCCCGGTGCGGGGAAGAGTACCGTGGGCGTGATCCTTGCAAAAACTCTTGGTTTGAATTTTATTGATACGGATATCGCAATCCAGGAAAAAACCGGGAGACTCCTCCAGGAGATCCTTGATGAGGACGGGCCCGAAGTGTTCAAGGAGATCGAGGAAGAGACGATCCTCTCCCTCCATCCAGATAACACAGTAATTGCAACCGGAGGCAGCGTGGTGTGTAGCAGAGATGCAATGGTGTACCTGGGATCAACAGGGGTTGTCGTATACCTGAAAATCTCGTACGATGAGATGGAAGATCGGCTCAACAATATCACGACCCGTGGAATCGTCCTCCTCCCAGGGCAGACCCTCCGAGGGATGTACGATCAACGGATCCCTCTCTACAAGAGGTATGCCGATCTGACGATCGACTGTTCTGACGCAGACTTCGAGACCGTCGTCGGAAAAGTAATTGACAAATTACACAGTGGCCTGGATTATGGGGATATACACGCCATTCCGGGGTGAGGAGTACTCTTTTACCCCTATCCCAGGTCTGCAACCAGATAGCGGCCGTCCTGGTGCTCCGCGAAACGAACCGTAATCATATCACCCTCGTGCACGCCAAAATCTGCATCAGGCTCGTTCAGAAGGACTCCCTGGAATGTGGTGCCATCCTCTGCCATCTCTTCGAGGCGGACCCATACAATCTCAGGGACGTGGTTCTCATCCTTAAGGAAGAGCACAACGGAGACGTCATCAAAATACCCGGGAGCCCTGAATTGATCGAGATCCACCCTGTTTCGTATCTCGTGCAATTTTTCAGGATCGTAATAGATGAACCATCTCTGGTCCTCGAATAGGTTCCACCGCTGATCATCGGATAGCAGGAGATTGTTCGCCTCTTCATTCGAGAAAAGCCGGAACTCCCCGAATTCATCGTAGCGGAGGATGCAATCCTCACCGTGATCCTCGAAATTCGTGACTATTTGCGGGGGTATCCCGGGGTCTATTCGGCACAGGGCGTGAATGCGAACGCTGAGTCCCTCCTCGTGATCGACGTAGAAATACCCGATCATTCCGTGTCCATCAGACGGGGAGAGCCCCCTGCCGGCCAGGATGCGGCCAATGGCGGGATTACTCTCGAAAATCGCCCACCTGCTGATGATCTGCCTGTCGGAATAGTGTGTCTCTCCGTGTATCATATGATTCGACATCCTCTTTTTGGTTGAAGTAGGAAGATCATTACCATGGTTACTAAAAATACATGATTATCTGTGCCTTGTAACCACATATCTTGTGCATGGGTTCTCACACTATACTTTGTGATCTCTCCTCATTTGTGGAATTGTCAAGATGGTTTTCCTGGTGTCATGCAGCAACGAGGGGGTATACTTACACCCTGCATGTCTCATACCTTTAAATAAGCCGATGTCTGAGTGTTGCACGATGCATATGGAAGAGATAACTATTGTAGATGTCCCGACCCAGCAGGTGGTAGGCATCAAAAAGACGGGAAATTATACGCTGATTCCTCAGCTCCTCATGCAGCTTGCAGGGTATATCATGGAGAATAAGATCGCCTTTGCGGGGATGCCGACCTTTGTATGCCACGAGACAAGCCCTGAATGCGTGAAGGAAGCACAAGAGAAAGGAACTGCCCTCGTTGAAGTTGTGTGGCCGGTTGCGGGAAAGGTCTCCGGCAGCGGAGATATCAAGTTCTATACCCTCCCTGGCGGAAAGATGGTTCGGACCGTCCACAAGGGACCATACGAGACCTGCGAAACCACCTATCTTGCTCTCTTCTCCTGGATTGAAAAACAGCATTTCCAGATCGCAGGCCCCATCCGGGAGATCTACCCGAACGATCCGCGGGAAGTGAAACCCGAGGATATCATAACCGAGATCCTGGTGCCGGTGCAGTGACCATGTGCCACTCTTTATGATCTTTCCACGCGGAGGATTTCCTAAAAGCCACGCAGGACTGGCCCCTGGGATACAGGTCAGAATGAGGCACGAAGGAATACCATGAAGACGATTGTCTATTATTTTTCTGGCACCGGGAATTCGCTCGCGGTCGCAAAAAAGATCTCCCAGCAGCTGGGAGAGACAGAGATTGTGCCGATTGCATCATTGAGGAACACCCCGGGGGAGATCCTGCCGGAAGCAGAACGTGTCGGGATCGTCTGCCCTGTCTACGATTCCGGGCTCCCCCGTATCGTGGCAGAGTTTGCAGCACGGCTCAACCTGTCACAGGCGGGGTATACCTTTGCTATCGTGACGATGGGGGCGCTCGGGGTTGCGGCCCTTCACCAGCTGAACGGGATCTTCAAAGAGAGGAAGAAGAAGACGCTCGATGCCGCATTCGCCGTAAAAATGCCGGGCAATTTCCCGCCGATAGGCATACCGCCCACGGGTTCGAAGAAGGATGCGATCCTTGATGCAGCAGATGCACGCATTGCGGAGATGGCCGGCAAGATCCAGGACGCCAAGCACGTTCCACCGGGATTTGCACCTATCTCGGGAGTGGTCAAACGTATCACCTACGGTTCGTTTTTCAGGAACGTCCATGATGCGGACAGGTCATTCTCCCTCTCCGAAAACTGTACCGGCTGCGGCACCTGTGCAAAGGCATGCCCTGTCGGCAACATCACGATCGTGGATAACCGCCCGGTCTGGCAGCACCGTTGCGAGCTCTGCTGTGCCTGCCTGCACTTCTGCCCGGTCGAGGCGATTAATCTCAACATGGTACAGGGAACGAAAGGCCGGGGGCGGTACCGCCACCCGGATCTCCGGATGGCGGACATGGAACTCCAGCGGGGAAGCATATAGCGTGATTGGGGAAGTCCACAGGGGGAAGAACATGAAGGTGAACGAGGGAGAGCTCGGGGGGTCGCTCCCAGAAAAATCACTCGTGGTCGTATATTCCTACCATCATATGAATACAGAGAAGATCGCCCACGCGATTGCGGGTGTCCTTGGGGCACCGGTAAAAACGCCACAGCAGGTGAATCCTGAAGAATTCCGGGAGTATGGCCTGGTGGGCTTCGGTTCATGGATATATTCAGCAAAAAACCACGAATCTCTCATTGACCTTGCCGGGGAGCTGCCGCGGGCGAACGGGAATGCGGCCTTCATCTTCTCGACGTTCGGGGCCCCGGAGAGACTGTTTCCCGGAGACCGGCTCGCGGGATTTATCAGGGACAACCACTCGGCCCTTCGGGAAACACTGGAGTCCAGGGGTTACACGATCATCGATGAATTCGGGTGTGCAGGGTTCAACACGAACAGTTTTCTCAAATATCTCGGGGGAATCAACAAGGGGAGACCGGATGCTGATGATATCAGGCGTGCGGAGGAGTTTGCCCGGAACCTGAAGAGGCTTTCCGTTCGGGAGAACCAGGGCACAGGAAAGGATCTCTCGTGATCACAATGGGACATGGAAGGAACACTGGTCCATGGAGGGATCTGGAATGACAGAACCGTTGGACGGTACCTATACACCACTCCGCCGGCTGTCCCGTGCCATCTGCTGTATCTCTTCCGGCAGGGTGCTTCTTGGATCCCTCATACTCTGGCTGGTGTTCCTGGCCTTGATCCAGGGAAGGCCGTTTGGCATCGCAGCGCTGCAGGACATCACGGGTGGAGCAACTATCCTTGATATGACCTTCACGCAGGGTCCTGATGACGTGTATGCCGTTCTCGTTGCCCTCGGGGATGCCGGGCGTGCGTTCGACCTTTCGCACATCGTGCCGCTCGACATGGTCTTCCCGGCCACCTACATGCTTTTCCTGTCGGTCGGAATCTCATGGACTTTTGCACGCTGGCTGCACAGGGACAGCCAGTGGTTCCTGCTGAATCTCACTCCCATTATTGCTGGTATCGCGGATTACTGCGAAAATGCCGGGGTGATCACGCTGCTCCTATCCTATCCCTCCCGCCTGCACCCTGTTGCCTGGTATACAAGCATCATGTATATCGTCAAGTTTGGATTCTCGACGGTAAGTTTCCTTACCCTCTTCGCTGCGCTGGCCATCTGGGGAATATATATCCTGAAACATCACCTGCAGAGGAATCACGCCTCATGATGAGGTTTGCAGCCAGCCTTTTTGAAAGAAGACAGGAACACAGCGTTGAGAGAGAAAGGACATTCCCGTCCTTTCCGTCACTGCCACGTTCCCGCTCTACCCCCTGCCTTCCCCACCATATCCCCGGATCACGAGATGCCTGCTACTGCAAGTACCATGTACCCGCACCAAGCAATGATGAATGCAAGCGGTATCGTGATCACCCAGGCCTCCATCATCTGGCGTGGTACCTCCCACTTCACTGCTCTTACACCCCTGGTTGCACCTACCCCGACGATTGAGCCGCTCATAACCTGAGTTGAGGAGACGGGGATTCCGAATGAGGTGACCATGGCAAGGACGGCTCCACCAGATGTGGCAGCACAAAAGCCCTGGTATGGACGGATCTTCGTAACCTCCTTTGCCAGCTTGTTGATCACCTTCCATCCGCCGAAACTCGTACCGAGGGCGATTGCTGCTGCCGAGAGCACCAGTACCCAAAGGGGGACGACGAATGAGGAGAGCAGGCCACCGGCTACGAGCAGCGCGGTAATGACTCCTACTGCGTGCTGCCCGTCATTTGCCCCGTGTCCCGCCGCCTGGAAGAGACTTGTTGCGACCTGGAGCGGCTGGAAGATCCTTTTCATCCGGCTCTGGCGGGAGTAGCGAAACAGGTGCGATACGAGGAGGTCGACGAGGAACGCCGTCGTAAAACCGATGACCGGCGAGATGAAGATGAATACTACGATCGAGAGAATGCCGGAGAGCACGAGGAATCCTGCGATCATCAGGAGCGGGATTGTGATCGAGATACCGAAGATTGCCCCAAGAAGGATACCGGTTTTGATGTCCTCCTGAAGTGTGTGTGCCAGCCAGCCGACAAGGATAGCACCGGCAAGTGATCCTGCCATGACAGAGATGGCAAGATTCTCCACCATCACGACCTTGGGGAGGATCAGTGCCCCGGGGCCGAATGCGGCAACCCCTGCTCCCAGGATTCCCCCCACGAGGGCATGGCTGCTCGAGACCGGAAGCCCGATACGGGTCGCAAAGACCACAAGGAGGATCGCAGTGAGCATCGCGATGATGATCGAATGTGGTGTCAGCGCCTCCGGGACCACGAGGGCAGTGCCAATGGTTGCTGCCACTGCGGTCGTAAAGATAAAAGGTCCGATGAAATTTGCAAGCGCCGATAGGATGCTTGCCTTCCAGGGGGAGAGTGCCCTCGTCTCAACGACTGTTGCGATGGAATGCGAGGCGTCGTTGATGCCGTTGACCACATTGAGCAGGAGGGCCAGCAGAATCCCGGAAACGATCACCACATCCATGGTGATCAGACATGGTTCCGGGAGATATCCGCAAGAGCATGCCCGACATCGTTATAGTGAACCATGACTCTCGCCATCCCCTCGTAAATGTCCTTGAGCTTGATGATCATGAGGACATCCCTCGTCTGGAAGAGATCGATAACCGCCCGGGAGAGGAGCTCGGTGGAGATATTGTAGAGCCTGTTCAGCTCCCGCGAATGGCGTTCAATCTCGTCGGCTTTCTTCAGAGTCGCAAGATCATCGAGTGCGTGGCTGATCTCGGCACTCGAAAGCACCATGAGATACGAAAACTCCTTGAGGTGGTCGGTGGACTGGGGAATACCATAATTGCAGAGCTGATGCGTCACCCAGTCGATGCGATCCATAACGTCATCGAGTGCGGGGGCAAGACGTGCGATCTCTTCTGGTTCAAGGGGGGTTATCAGGGAATCATTCAGCCTCTCATAGGTTTGCCTGGTGGTCTCATCCGCCAGGTGCTCGAGCTGGCGGACCTTCTGCCCCTTCTCAACACCGTTCGGCAGCTCGTGAGTGATCTCGTTGAGGACATCAGAGGCTTCACGGATCTTTTCGGCCATGTCTTTGAAGAGGGTGAAAAAGACCTTGTCTTCTGGGAGGATCAGGTCGCGGACTCGCATAGTCAGTTACCCTTGGGAAGAGGGAGTACTAATAGATGGCGCCCTGACGGTCTATTCCGCCGGTTCTCATCGAAGAGAGTGACAGGTGGTGCAGTCAAGAGGGCAGCGATGCGATGGCATGGTACATGTTCCGGTCTCTCCCCAAACCCCTGACTTTCCACGGGGTTGATCCCGGGCCGTTTCATGAGGGGAACCTCTGGATCCGTTTCGCCGCCTTTTTTCTCCGGGTCTTCTTCTTGGAATCCCATATCCCTTTGGTTGAGACTCCCCACTCCTTGCAGAGATCCCGGATCTCCTCTGACATGGCATCCGGGTCAGCACCGGATCTCCCCAGGATATGGAACATGACAAGTCGCGGTGAGTCTGTGGTATTCAGGACTCGGACCATGATCGAGTCGGGATCCAGGTTCCGAGCAGCAAGGTCGATGATTCCAAGCGACATGAATCCCTGCTCCGTCGGCTCAGCGATGAACTGGATGTAGAAGCACCCGTCCGGTGCAGGGTTCTCCCGGTTTTCTCCGTCGGGGTGTCCCCCGCAGGAACTGCACGTGTACACGTCAGGGAGATCATTGATGATCTCGACAAGGTGTTTCACACGGCTGTCACACTCGACAGGAAGCGACAGCACAGAATAGATCAACTCCTCCCGGGTCCTCTCCTTTGTCACCTTTTCCCGGTTCCGGGTTTCGCGGGATGTCATCACGTACCTCCCCGGACCAGGCTTTTCCGGAGATCAGTCCGCGAATACACCTGTGTGCACGGCATCTCAGAAATTCGTGTGATCTCCCTCATATTGAATGCACTGGCCCTCTCCAAGCCAAGGTCATAGGTCAGTGAATTATGAGTTCATGGACTGCCATGTGACCACAACCCTTCACCAAGGCCCCTGCCCCGTGCTCATTTTTCCCAATCAGGGGCCCTCTTGTGCAGGTGGGGAAAGATATCGCAAGAGCTTTTTTCGACCCACTTCACGTCGTTATCATCCATCCCTTGAAAGCACATACCCCACACAGTGTTCCCCTCAGTTTTTTATCGTAATCCTTCGAACAGCATAGGGACAGATGAACGATGGCGGCAGGTATGATCATGAGTGAGGGAGAGAAGGGCGGATGGTTCGAAAAAATCAGGGTGTCCTTTCGCGAGTCATTTGGCGAGATTGTCTTCGGGATGTCGGATGGGACGGTCTCGATCTTCGGCCTGGTCGCAGGAATGGTTGCAGGTGCCCAGTCGGGGGATGTGATCCTCCTCGCAGGGGCAACCGCAGCCATCGCGGCCACGGTCTCAATGATGGCTGGTGTCTTTCTCGATCTCGAGTCAGAGAAGGATGCTGCCCGGGTGGAGGCTGAGAAACGGAACGACGAGATCTCCCGGAACCCCGATGCTGCTGTTGAGAGAGTGATGGGAATCCTTGGGGGCACCGGACTCTCTGGCGCATGCCTTGATTCGATCCGTACCGACCTCCAGAATGATCCCGGGACTATTCTGAAATTCGAGGACGCAGTTGCCGGCGAGGAGGCATCTGAAGCTCAGAAAGCCCCCGCGTACGTGCATGCATGCTGGATGGGAATCGCGGACTTCATCGCGGCAATGACTCCTGTCATCCCGTTTGCGTTCCTGCCGCTTGGCATGGCAAAGATAGCCTGCATCGCAGGGACTGCCACACTCCTCTTCCTGCTCGGGATTGCCAGGGCGAGGCTTGGAAAGCGCCCTGTGGTCCGGACGGTGTTCGAGACCATGGCGATCGCTACAGCCGCGGGGATCGCAGGGGTGATCTTCGGACTCCTGATCACCTGAAGAGAGAACATGCCGGGGTTCCTGTGGTCCGTACCTGGGTATATCCCGGATTTCATCATTTTCTGAATATCCTTCTCCTGCGGGTGCAGGATCCCGTGGGCTATCCATGGTGATATTCATCTCGTAAATTTTATATTTCCTTCCCACTATTGAATTTCTGATGCCAACGTATATTGTTCTTGGAAAATTGACCAACAAAGCGATTGAAACGAATAAGAGTACCAAGGAGAGAGATGCGATGGTGGGAAAGACGATTCGCGATGCAGGAGGGACGCTTCTTAATTACTATTACACTATCGGACGGTACGATTTCATTGCCACTCTTGAGATGCCATCGGCGGAGATCCTGACCCGGGTGCTCCTTGAAATGAGCCGGTGGGGGACCATGATCACCGAAACGATGACTGCGATCAATCCGGTGGACATGTATTGATCGTGGAATAAAGGCGTCGCGGAAGATCAGTGATACCGTGGCCTTATCTCCCCTTCCCTGATGCACGGGGATCGCGTCCGGTCTTTCAGGATCTCCCGGGACTCACCCGCGTATTTCGCGGGTATTCCACCAGCTCTCCTGCGTCATACACTCTTACGGTCACCGGACTGCCACGGGAAATTCGTAACAGTCCTTTCAGGTACTTGCTGTGGTCATGCACGAGAGAGTGCCTTGTGAAATATTCCTGGATTGTCTCGAGAAATGATATCTGCTGCGTGAGGAATGCATTCTCATACTCTTTCACCTCGCGGGCAAGGGTTCGGCATTCCTCATCTGGTATATCGCAATGGCAATGCCCGTGCTTTCCGGGCCGCGACACTCTCCGCCACCTGAATTTACCTCCCGGATCACGCATGCGGCGGAGCATGTACGGGTAAATCCTGCATATGGAACACCTTCGATCGTAAATCCGACATCTGTTTTTGTCAAGAAACCAGCAGGTCCCGGGATTCTTCCCCTTCATCCTTATGGAATATCCGGAGGTGTACAGTGTTCCATGCTGATCGCAGAATTCCGGGTGCGGTGCAGGTTCGAGGGAGTCGGGATCGATCTGTTCCAATTCCGTCACATCGCGATCCAGAAGGAAGATATCACGGGTGACATGCTGTGTGCAGCACTCCCCGCATTGTTCACAGGAGAATCCGGCTGCCTTGATGTCTCTGGCAAGCCGTTCGATGGGGTATTGGAAGAGATAATTCCTCTCCTGAACGAGAGCGAGGACCCGATAGGGTATCGGAACCGGGAGAATGCCTCCCGGAATTTGTATTCTCTTGCCGGAATTATAATTTCCAGGCATGATGTCCCTTTATTCTCAGAACATCCACTTCATTTTTGGGATCTGGACTGGCAGGAGGTCCACGAGGGGAGTTCCATGGTGCCGGTAATCATCGAACCAGTGTGCCATGGGATTTCTGCTGAAGATCATCGTTTTTCCAATATTCACCGGATCCGCTGCCTGGTGATATCGCATGACCACATGGTGTGCTGTCTTTCCCACGACTTCAATCTTGCCTGTTGCATGAGACATGACGAAGCGTGCCCGTTTTGCAAGCCCCGAACATGCCTGCCAGGCCTGCTGGATGATATCATAGGAGTATTCTACAGGGGTCTGGAAGAGAAGGTTCCCAAGAGAAGGCCTGCATTGGAACACATAATAGGGAGATACTCCTGCAAATGAGAGTTTCCGGAAGAGCTGTGTAAGGGTGTCCGGGTCGCTGTTCACCTCGTTGAGGACCGGCGTCTGGTTGACGACAACGATTCCGGCCCTGTGGAGCTGTTCGACCACCTGCATCGTGATATCCGTCATCTCCCGCGGGTGGTTGAAATGGGCCATGATGTATATCCGCTTTTCCGGTGTGCTGTACCTTGAAAGGATATCGATCAGGCCTGGGTCGTTGAGGAAGCGATAGGGATTATACGCGAGCATCTTGCTCCCGATCCGGATGATATTGACATGATCGATCTCCCTCAATTCTTTAAGAATCGTTCCCAGTCTTTGCGTCTCCAGGGTGAATGGATCTCCCCCGGTGAGGAGGACATTGGTGATCTCGGGATGGGACCGGATGTACTCGAGTCCGGCAGAGACATCCTTGGTCGTCTCGCGTTCGCACCCAAGAAAGAGCCGTTTCCTGAAGCAGAACCGGCATATTCCACCGCACACGTCCGTGAGCAGCAGGAGGCCTGTCTGATCATACTTGTGCTGGAGACCGGGAAGCCTTGTATAGTCCTTCTCGCTCGAGGGATCCATGCATCCCCCGCCTTTCAGTTCGCGGGGATCAGGAACCACAATCCTGCGGAGAGGATCCTGCCGGTCTTTCCAGTCGATCAGGGAGAGGTAATACTCATTTGCCCTGAACGGAAATGTATGAGTGACATTCTCCATTTCTTTTCGTTCTTTCGGTGTGAGCCCGACCATGGTGTCGAGTTCTTCAATGGAATGGATGAATTTCGGTTTCATGGATATACCTCGTGGTGACTGTCCGGACTTCGCAAGTGGACAGAACAGGGTGCCGCGGGAATGCTCATGGAAAGGTGGCGTATATTTGTGCTGCGGAGCACCCGATACCCTATATTTTGCATCATGTTTTAAACCCTTTGTGCACATGGTCAGCATTGGAGAATCCCTAGGAAACACCGTGATCATGAAGACTTCAGGGTTGGCTGAGCATGTAAAGGGAAAGAAGGAATTTGACCAAAAATCACAAGCCAGATACCACCACATGCTTTTCCTATCATGGAAGAGACATTTTTTTCACCATATTCGAAGGACTGCCAAGGCAGGGGCCGGGTCTTGATGAATATACGGCCCGTGCATTCCATACGATCCCCGATCTTCCGGAACAACCCCGGATACTCGATATCGGGTGCGGGTCAGGGATGCAGACTCTTATGCTTGCCCGGCTCTGCCCGGATGCAGTAATCACCGCATCTGATATTCACCAGCCATTCCTGGATGATGTGAACGAGCGGGCAAAGAAGGCGGGGCTGGACGGCCGGATAACGACAGTGCGTGCTTCGATGGACGATCTCCCCTTCCCTGATGACTCCTTTGATCTCATCTGGGCCGAGGGGTCGGTGTTTATCATGGGATTCAGACAGGCACTCTCACAATGGATGCGGCTCCTTACACCAGAAGGATACGTAGCCCTGTCCGACCTGGTATGGTTTACCCATACACCCACGCAGGAGTGCAGGGACTTCTTTGCAAAGGAATACCCTGCCATGGTGCATGAAGACGAAGCACAGGGGATGATTTTGGAAGCCGGGTACAGAATCCTGGATACTCTGCGACTTCCTGATGCAGCCTGGTGGGATCACTATTATACCCCGCTGTCCCGGCGGCTGGCTGTACTGAAGAAGGAGCATCCCGGCGACCAGGAGGCGCAGGCCCTCCTTGCCTCCGTCGAAGAGGAGATAGAGGTGTTCCGCACGCATTCCCGCGAATACGGCTATTCGTTCTTCATCGCCAGGAAGGAGCAGGATCCACATCAATCGTGATGGAGTGCATTCATCGCACTATGAAATCTACAAAGGATGAAATTTCGCATGAAAAAAACAAAAATCGTAAAAACAGGGATGGACCCGGCAATTGAAGAGCGTGCGGGCAACGCTGACCATAAAACCCTGGCAACCTGGGCGGCTGACTGCGCCGAGCGTGTACTGCCCAATTTTGAAGCGAAGTATCCCGGCGATACCCGTCCCCGGGACGCGATATCAGCATTACGTGCATGGATACGCACAGGTGAATTTCACATGTCCGAGGTCAGGAAGGCTTCCCTCGCGGCCCATGCCGCTGCCCGTTCGGTAGAGGAGGATGATGCAGCCCGTTCCGCTGCCCGTGCTGCAAGGCCAGGCGATGGCATCCGCCCATGTGCCCCGGCATGCACTCGCCGCAGCACTCTATGCAGCCACTGCGGTTCGTGACGCTTCGTCACCGTCTGACGCCGAAGGTGCGGCACTCCGGGAACGGGAATGGCAGTTGCAGCACCTGGAGGAACTCATAACAAGAAAAGAATTTTGATGTAATGTCCTATATTCGCAATTCTCACTATAAAAAAAAATTAGATTTTTGCTTTCCCGGACAGGATCTCCTTCACCTGGTCTGGCGTCAGGGTATACCCGAAGAATTGCGTGTAAAACTCGGTGGTCTCCTGTTCCAGATCCAGGTCGGTGAATCTGTCAGGGTAGAACAGTTTCGCAGCCCAAAGCACGGTCAGAGGGGTTTCAATGCCACGGTGGCTCCATATGTGGGCTCCCATGGGGGTGATATAGATACGCTTGTTCTTGATAGCATTGACGGTCGACAGCCGCGTATCGTTGTAGACCGCCCCAATCTCTGAAGGAGTTGAGATGATGATGATATCCGGATTCCATCCCACGATCTGCTCGGGTTCAATTTTCAGGGACTCAGTCTGGCGGGGAGCATCGGTGACGCTCCTTCCGCCTCCTTTCATGATCCACCAGTCCCCGATCTTGTGAGGCACCGTCATTCCGGTGTACTGGAAGTACAGCACTTTCGGGCGTTCATTTTCCGGTATCTGCCCTACCTTTGAATTAACCCGTTGGATCGTGTCATCGAAATACTGGACATAATCTCGGGCAGCGTCCTGCCGGTCATAGATCTCGCCCATCAATGCCATCAATCCCTTGACGTCTTCTGCATCGACCCATGAGAGGTATACCACGGACAGACCACTCTGGTCAAGCGTATCGACCGTTGCCTGGTCCATGGTGAATACGACATCGGGGGCAGCCTTCATGATCTCCTCGATGTTAGGCTCATAAGATGCAGACTGCATCTCCGGTTGTCCTTCGAGGTGTGGGGCAAAGACATACTGGTATTTCCATCGACCCTGTTGGACGAACTTTGCCGGGATCCCATTTACAATTGTGTCGGCCTTTCCCAATGCGAAAATGAAACTATTCTGAACCGGTACTGACCCTATTGTCACGACTTTCTGAACCGGGTGAGGGATGACCACTGTTCTCCCCTCCATATCTATGATTGTCTTTGTCTTCTGTCCTGATACCGGCTGGTGAGCAGATGCATACAGAGAATATCCAGCAGCACACACGACCAGTATAAGCGCAATTGCAGTGATAATTACAACATTTTTCTTATCCATAATCCACCTCGTTTTTTCAGTCAGCTGTCAATCATTTCGTAAAGACCGGGTTTCTTCTGATGGTAATCCGCTCCGCGGATTTTCCGAAGAAATGGTATCCTGAACCCCCTTCACTGAGGATATCCAGAAGCTTTTCTGGGCGGGTGACAAAGTCACCTCGTCCGAGTCCTTCATCTTCTTCGCGATTCTTTCGATCTGCATTTCCTGGCAACACGTGACCGTCACCTGGAAAAATGATTCCTGATTACCTCATCACAGCGGAATCTATCCTTCTGTCACCGATTCCAGCCTGGGATGGTCCGGCATGGGCGAATGATCTATTGGTGGCAACCGAATGATACCGAACACCGTAGAACTTCCGATAAAATTGATCCGCCTCTTTGTCGATTGAGAAATCAAAAAGTCCGGGATGGATGGTTTTTGCAATGGTCATCAGGCCAAGGATCCATCTCGGGCTTCCGAAGTCCCACGAAGGATGCATGGTGTAGACCTGGCCTTTCCTGACAGCCGGGACATCGAGCGAGTGTTCTTTACAGTAGCGGAGCGTATCTTCGACTGTTGACGTAAGAAACCCTGACGTGAACAGAAAGTCCGGGCTGAGGGTGATAAACTCCTCGCGTGGAATCGTCACACCAGGTTTACCCTCCCTGCCGATTGCACGGTTCACGTAGATCCCTCCTGCAGCCTCGACAAGTTTCCCTTCGAACCGCCCGGGGTTGAGGGCAAAGAGCGGGTGTCCCATTGCATAATATACACGGGGTCTTGGTTTTCCCTCCACTGAGTCCCTGATCATGTCGAGCCGGGTCGTGATGAACCCGCAGAGATCCCTCCCGGCCTCTTCCTGCCCGGTTTTGGCCGCAAGATCCCTGACGAATCCAAGGTAGGCATCGATATTGTTCATCCGGTCGTGCAACTCTTTTTTCAGCATCCCGGTCTCGAGTACCTCGCCCCAGATCCGGGAGAGCGTTTTCTGGTCATCGACCCCGAGACACGCGAGTATCGCCCAGATCATCTCGAGTCCCCGGGTGATCCGGTACCCTCCCATCATCCCCGGTTCGATGAAGACATCGGTCTCGATGTTTCCCTTGACAGGCAGGACGAACCCGCATTCGCAAATTTTCGTTTCACGCCCCGTAAGATGGGCTCCCATCGGCCCGAAAAATTCTCTCCCGATGCATTCTTTTCTGCATTCGGGGCATATGGTGGTGAGATGTGCGGTTCCCGGGGAATTGAAGAGGTAGACCCATGAGAGGAGTTCCCTGAGCCGGTCGCAAAGGTGCTCGCTCTCGAAGATGGTCGGCTCTGACCCAGGAGTCGTATCACCGAACGGGACAAACCGCATCAACTGGAGAGGAATCTCTCTTGATATGCCTGCAATACGCTCGGCAGCACAAAGCACCTCATCCTCCTGTCCCTTCCGGTAGACCAGCGAGACTTCGACGTGAACCGCTGCGTGAAACATCTGTGCGATAGTGTAAAAGACAGGGTAAGCCGATTGTGCACCGCATGAGCGGTAACAGCGGTCGCTTGCCCCTTTTAATCCGATATTAACATAATCGAGGAGCGGAATGAGGGTTTGCAACGAGTGGACAGTCAGGTAACCGTTGGTCGAGCACCCTACAAGAAGCCCCTGTTCGCGGGCAATCCGGGCCAGCCTGCCGAACGTCGGGAACGACGCGATGGGATCGTTCAACGCAAAGGAAATCCCGATACATCCGTGTTCGCGTGCACTTCGAATGACATCCTCCTTACTAAGTGCCGACTTTGACAGGGCTAGGGACTCCGCATGATCGACGAGGATCTCCGAGACACAACCATCACAACGGAAATTGCACCCCGCTGTACAGACCTGGAGGAACTTACCACCCGGGTAAAAATGCAGCATCGGCTGGGTCTCTATGGCGATCGGGAAGGCCGCGAGGAACGAATCGGGAAAACGCTCGACTATCCCGGAACCATCATAGGTATACATCCCGCACCGACCGGTCTTTCCATGTGGAATGGAACATCCCACTGCACAGATATCACAACGCATACCACTCACTTCTTCATCACGATCCAGAATCCCGACCCATCCCTGACCATTTCGTAATCCGGGATCTTTGCAGCGTTAAGAGCTGCTTTTAGTTCTGCATCCTTTGCTGGGCCCATATTTCCTTTCACCTTCTCTTCCCATGATGGGTCGATCTCTCGCATCTTAGCAGTAATCTCCTCCCGGATTGCCTGTGTGCCGAATCCCCCTCCAAGAAAGGTCCTGCCTCCAGGCCTGATAACCCTGTAGATTTCAGAAAAAGCCCTGTCAGGGGAATCCCAGAAGAAGAGGGACCCCCGGCTTACGACGAGGTCGACCGAAGAGTCCTCGTAGGGAAGGGTATGGACATTGGCATGGACTGTCCGAATACGATCGCTCATTCCCGCATTCCGGATGTTCTTCTCCGCACACACAAGCATGTCCAGTGACATGTCCAGCGCATCTATGGAAAATTCCGAGATCCCGGCGAGTGCAATCGCCAGGTGGCCCGGACCGCACCCTGCATCGATGCACAGTCCACGATCAAAACCGCAACAACCGATCGTCTGCCGTGCGATTGCCGGGTATGCAGGGGCAAAGATAGTCCGGGCCATTTCATTGAATTCAGACGCAGATCTCTCTTTTCCGGTCCATTTTTGTACTCCTGTGCTTTTCATTCTCCACACCTGTTCAGGGTCACCTGAGTGTGGGGTCCAGCAGGCTGTCCACCTCGCTGTCCGAGAGATCGTAGTGGTAGAACTTGTGGTAGAATTCCCGTGTGAGTGCCGGGAGATCCAGGTCGCTGAATTTTTCGGGATGCAGGATTTTGGCCGTCCATGGAATCCCGATGATACGGTTGATGCCTGGTGGCCGGTCGAACCACGGGTACGGCGACTGTGGGACAAGATAAACACGATGGTTCCTCACAGCTTCGATGGGTTGCCAGAGGGTGTCGTCATAGATTCCTGTGTAAAATACCGGGTCGCTGACGATGATGACCTCAGGATTCCATTTCGTCACCTGCTCCATCGAGACCGGGGTCATCCCCATGCCGGGAGTAATCTGGCATTCAGCAACGTTGATCCCACCAGCAAGATCGATCAGTTCAGAATGAACTGATCCCGTGGGATCGGTCTGGAGCCCAGTAGCGCCTTCGGCATAATATACTCTGACCTTCTCATCTGCAGGTATGCCGGAGACCCGGTTCTTTATAGTCGATGACACCCGTGCATAAAATTCGTTCAGTTCTGCTGCCTTTTCTTCGGCACCGACAAGCCGGCCGATAAAGAAGATCGATTCATCATACGCAGATGCATTTCGCGCATCCAGAACCCCCACCACAGGAATAGCACCGAACTTCTTCTGGTGTTCTTCAATCACACTCCTGAATTCTCCTATGCCCTCTCCTTCGATGATGATGTCGGGATGCATGGACATGAACACTTCATAGTTCCCGGTTTGTTTGCCGAACCATCCCCCTACATTGGGCAGGACACGGTATTGTTCCGGCATTAACACATTCCCGTTCACCTTGTTCGGATCGAGATTGACCCCGATCAGCTTTTCAGGAGCAAGGGCGTACATGGCGATGGTGGTCATCGGGACCGTCGTGAGGACCCTGTTGATCGTTGTGGGGACCTGAAGTGTTCTCCCAACCATGTCCGTGACCGTCTTTGTCGTTTTTTCTGTCGCTAAAGGCTGTGATGAGGTGCTGGTGCAGCCGGACCAGAGGACGGTTATGCAGAGGAGCACCAGAATCGCGCCTGTCATAATGTGAACATTCTTCTTTTCCATGACTCAACCTCTGTGTTGAATCTGTACGAACCCGGCATCATGGGATGCAGAGTCTCTTCGCTGAATGGTAATCCGCTCGGCAGATTTTCCGAAGAAATGGTATCCTGAGCCCCCTTCACTGAGGATATCCAGGAGATCGTCGGGGCTGGTGACAAGATCACCGCCCATGACGTGTACTCCCCGCTGGAAAAACGCATCAGGAAGCATACTCGCAGTAGGTCCAACTAGAACAATGTGTGCCCCTGGTTTTACATGTGCAAGAATGGGCTCCAGCGAATGGAAGAGGAGAGTCGTCCCTGTGATCACCAGGATATCTGCCTGGGAGACAACCTCACCCGTCCTCTCCACAGGAACCCAGAACGGCATCTCATCTTCCTTCAGGGTCCGTGGATCCATCTCGATGATGGAGAATGGTGATCCCCGTTTCTTGAGCCGCATGAGAATTGGAACAAGCGCACCGATGACAACCACATTCGCTCCATCGGGAATCTCTATCATCTCGAGAGCATCTGATCCCTTTTCGATTGTATACTCCAGCTCCCGACTCTGTTCGAGAAATGAAGCGGAGAGTGCATTCAAAATTGCAATCCCGATAGCCCGTTTCATCGGGCTCCTGTCAAAGAGCGCACCAAAGAAGTCTGTGACAGGGCGTCCCCTGAATTTACCAGTCCAGGGCAGGGCTTTCAGCGAGCTTGGGCAGCAGACCGCTTCAGGAATTTCCTTGACAGGAGTAAAACAGAGCCCACCTGATCCGTTACTGAGTTTCACGCCGATAAAAAATATGCCGATTACCACACGTTCGACCGTGATGTCCGATAGCTGGTCACCGAGACGCGATTGGAGATTGGCTATCGTATCCCGAAGAATTGCACCGGATTCAGACGAAAATTCTGTGCTTCCCGGGGCCATCCCAACAGACTGAGGACCGTTCACTGACACGATTCGCACCCACACGATTCATGATGGATAGGCAGGCGCCTTTCGCCCACCGGTACTTTGTCTGCAAGATGAACCAAGGCGTCTCCGAAATTTGTCGTAATGACGGCCTTTTTCATGACCACGAGGCCGTTTTTGAACATCTCACTGGCGAACTCTTCCGGGTGACAGAGCGGGTGTCCGTAACTGTGAATGGACCGGTCAAGTTCTTTCACACCGGACGATCCGGTCCCGCAGACAGGCCCGCAGAACCAATGATTGGAGACAAAGAGGCCGTGGGGCTTCAGGCTCGCTTCAACCTTCTTGAAGATCGACGGTAGTTCTGCCCTGAACTTGTAGAGGAGATGGGATATAATCACGATATCGTACCCGCTGCCGGGATCATCCGTGACTATATCTCCGGCCATGACTGAAATGCGGTCTTCCATACCATAATGCCGGATAAATTCCCTGGTCAGGTCGATCACGTGGGGTTTGTCAAAGATTACTGCATGGAGACCGGGATTCTTCTGGCAGGCTGCGATTGCATACAATCCATGCCCCCCGCCCAGATCCAGGAGTGTTTTCGCCGAAGAGAAACCATCCCATCCGGTGAGGATTTTTGTGACCTCCTGCACTTCACCCCTTAGTGATCGTTCTGCGAGCGCCCGGAGGAACTTCGGGCTCGGGCCGTCGGAAAATCCGGTATTTTTCGGTGCTGCTGAAGTCAGGGTGTCCTTCAGGCAGTCCCATTGCCCGTGTTCCTGGGACGCATTGAGAATCCAGTCTCCCTGGTATGACGGACTTTTCCGGACAAGGAAGCGGGTAGCGTTCACCGTATTCCCAAAGCGGTCATTCTTCCCTGAGAGATACCCGAGCTCAGCAAGGGTCTGGAGAAAACTCCTGGTAAACATGCCATTGATGGACAATGCATTTCCGATCTCCTCCCGGGACGATGGTCCATGCTCATCCAGCCATTCGAACAGGCCAAGTTCAAGTCCAGCCCGGAGAACCTGGTAGGTCTTATATCCATCAACAATTCCATCGATGGAGGAGATCTCCTCCCCCACCTTGACATTTGCTAGATCTGTTTTCACTGGTGTCATGTTCGTTCACGCCATTATTTTGTGGCAGGTTGGGGATTGAGGAACTTCTCGTATTCCTGGTCGCTGAGCTCATACCTGTAATAGGTCCGGTAAAAGTCCTGTGTCTCGGCTTTAAGGTCAATATCGGCGAATTTTTCCGGATAGATTGTTTTCGCGAGCCACAGTATCCCAAGCGGTGCCTCGGGTGACGGGCGATCCCACCAGAACGAGCCGATAGGACATTCGTAGATCCGGTTGTTCCTGACTGCTTCAATGCTGGCCAGCTGGTCGTTGTTCTTCACATCACCAACCGGCATGAATGTGCCTTCGTTGCTGCTCAGGATGATGACGTCAGGGTTCCACTTGACCAGCTGCTCAACCGAGGTGTCCCGGATCGTCCCGAGTTCCTCGGCAACATTGATGCCACCGGCTGCAGTGATGAACTCCTGCCCCCACCAGCCGCCCCCGTTGGTGTGGGTCGTTTTCCCGAGCATGTAATAGACCCGTTTTTTCTGTTCTGTTGGGATCCCTGCAACCCGTTCCTTCACCAGGGCGAGCTTTGTATCCCAGTACGTGTTGAGGGACACTGCCTGTTGCTCATCCCCGAGCAGGTTACCCATCATGGTGAATTCTCGCTTCAGCTGGCTGATGTTTCCGCGACCGACCATGACGGTAATAACCGGAATCCCGGCCTCGCGGATCTTCGTGTTTCCTTTTTCGGATGTAACTGCGGCAATCACAACATCGGGGTGAAGGTCAACGATCTGTTCGATGTTAACTTCATCAAAGGACCCGGCATCTGTGACTGTGGAGAATCCCGGCTTCATCACCTTGAGCTGGGGCATGATGCATTTGGCCGGCTGGGCGACTATCCTGTCAGATACTCCCATGACCATCACTTCATGGGTTGCTCCTCCACAGCAGGTTATCACAATCCTGTTGATATCGGTCGGTATCTCAACCGTGTTTCCTGCCATGTCGGTGACAGTGCGATGCTTGCCGACGTCCGGTGTGCTTGAAACAAGCGGCATGATGAAGATGGCGGTAAGGACTATGACGAGACCGGCAGCGATAATCGCTGCAGTAATCTTCATCGAAGTGCGGTTCACTTTGGATTGTCCCGGTTTTTTTTCCATATTCGTTCATTCCTGAAGTTCCTGATTTTCGTCGATACGGTAGCGGTAATGTCCGGTAATACATGCACCAAAAACCTTACATCGTACAGCTACCTCCCGGAAGATGCGATCACAGAAGGATGACCAATACATTGCAGGTGCTCCATTCCCCCGCACCGGCAGGATCCGGCCTTGTGCGGTACGCACACATGACGTGCAACGTCGTGGCTGTAGGTAATCGAGACATCCACTCCGTAAGTCCGCTTCAGGTTCTCTGCGGTGACCACCTCTTCTGCAAGCCCATAGGCCATAAACGAGCCATACTGCATGATAGCGACATTATTAGAAGTCAGAAAAGCGTGATCCGGGAAATGTGAACTCATGACCACCGAGATGCCGCTGTCTGCAAGCTGGTCGATGATCTCGAGAACCCGTATCTGGTTCCCGAAGTCAAGGTGCGAGGTCGGTTCATCGAGCAGCAGGATCGCAGGTTCCTGGGTTAAGGCACGTGCGATCATGGCGAGCTGGTACTCCCCGCCGCTGATCTCATTCACAGGCTTGTCTGCAATCTTCCCGATTCCGACGAGATCGATCATCTGATCGGCTTTTTTATAGTCCTCTCTCCCAGGAGAAGAGAATGCGGGAAGATGCGGAGCTCTCCCCATCAGGACAAATTCCATGACAGAAAATGGGAAGATGATCTCGTGTGCCTGGGGTACGTACCCGATCTTCTTCGCAATCTCTACCTGCGGGAGCACGGCCATCTCCGTCCCCAAGAGCCGGATCGATCCCGAACGGAGGCGGTACAGGTTTGCCAGACACCGGATAAGGGTCGATTTCCCGATCCCATTCGGTCCCAGGATACAGAGCACCTCATGCTCTGCAAGTGAGAATGAGATATTTGAAAAGATCTCCGGGCCCCTGGGATACGTGTAGCCCGCATTTGCCACTTCAAGGATCATGTCCACCCCACCGATCGCTTACTGAGCAGGTATGCAAAGAACGGTGCCCCGATAATAGCAGTGAGAATTCCTAAGGGTATCTCGGCACTGGTAAGATTTCGCGCGATATCATCAATAATCAGCATATAGGATGCTCCCAACAGGAACGCAACAGGCATGAGTTTTTTATAATCCGGGCCGACGAGCATCCGGCCAAGATGCGGCACGACCAGGCCGACCCACCCGATGATTCCTGCAATACAGACAGCTCCGGCGGTGATCAGGGTCGAACAGAGGATGATCACCTGCGACATTCGCTTTGTATCTATTCCAAGCGCCCGTGCTTCATCGTCGCCTACGGCGAGAAGGTTGATCCGCCACCGGATCAGGATGAGGACCACCGCCGCACCGAGGAGGGGGGGAGCGATCAGGAGTATATCAGTATACCGTACTGATGCAAGGCTTCCCATCAACCAGAAGGTAATCGCCGGGAGTTTCTCGTAAGGGTCTGCGACATACTTGGTGAGGGAGATCAGTGCGGTAAAAAAAGCCCCCACGATAATTCCAGAAAGGACGAGGATAAGTGAGGGTGTGGTGCGATAAAAACGACTGAGCAGATATGTAATTGTGACAGCAAGGATACCAAAGCAGAATGCTGATACCTGGATGATGAACGAACCTTGAGAGAGGAGGATAGCAAGTGCCGCACCAAAACCTGCCCCCGATGATACACCGAGAATGTCGGGTGAAACAAGGGGATTTTTAAAGAGACCCTGGTATGCCGCACCTGCTATCGCGAGTCCCGCTCCCACGAGTACCGCAGCGATCACCCTGGGCAGGCGAATCAGGTAGATGACGTTCTGTTCCGCTGCGGTCCAACCGGGCTCGATATGCATCACCTGATCAGGCAACAGGTTGATCAGTGGTGCAGCGAGAATCTGGACAACATGGCTAGGAGGGACCTCATAACGACCAACAAAGAGAGATAGGAAGAACAGGATCGGGAGAATCCCATAAATCAACAGAGTGCTGACGATCTTTCCGGTTAAAAGAGGTCGGATCAACAGGTATATTTCCGATATCTGCTTTGTGATCGCTGTCATACTCTCCTCAACGGGGGTCCTTCCAGGCATCCTCCTTCCAGGAAAATGAGCAGGGAGGAGGTGGCTTCGGGAACCGGACGACGGGCAGTTCAAAATGTTTGTCGCATCAAGTATGTTGAACCCCGAATTATTTCAAGTTATGGTAATATGTTTAACTTTATTAAAAAATTAAATGATATAAATTAATATAGTTAACAATATTGACCATAATCAATTCTCTAGATTAGCAGATCTCTTTTATCCTGACCCTCCAGAGACATAGCATTGCGGGAAGACCTGCCGGATTGAATTGTTTAATGTATATTAAAAGTGAAATAATAGAGGTGAATTTCATGAAGATAAGCGCACGAAACCAGCTCAAGGGAACTGTCAAGATGATGAAGAAGGGCCCGGTCAATACCGAGGTCGTCATAACCCTCCAGGGAGGAGCCGAGGTAGTCTCGGTCATCACCACCCACTCGGCAGAGAACCTGAAGCTTGCCGAAGGTAAGCCTGTCTATGCGGTCATGAAGGCCACAGAAGTCCTGATAGGAATCGATTAATCCTCTTTTATATGAAAATCGCTTCCGCGATTTCCTATGTACAGTCCTGAAATAATTTCT
>DAWU01000012.1 GCA_002506105.1 Methanolinea sp. UBA275
TAATCATATTTTCATAGGAAATCGTCGCATTTAACGGAAGTCCTCATGCGGAAAAGAGCAACACGCACGTCATGGTGGATGCATTCCTTGCCGGGGCGAGGGATGCAGGTGCAGACACCGAGAATATATTTTTGGCCAGAAAGAAGATCAACCACTGCCTGGGCTGCTTTTCCTGCTGGCTGAAAAGCCCGGGAACGTGCATCCAGGCCGACGATATGCCTGAACTGATGAAACAATTCCAGTCCGCAGATGTCGTCGTCTTCGCAACGCCCCTGCATAACGATAATGTCTCAGGGAGCATGAAGGACTTCATCGACCGGCTCCTGCCACTCGGCGATCCGCACTTCGAGAAGGATCCGGAAGGCGAGGTACGGCATGTGTCCGGGCCAAAGAAGGCTCCCAGGTTCTTCATGATCGCAAACTGCGGGTTCCCTGAACAAAGCCATTTCCAGGTCCTTCGCCTCCTCATCAGGCGGATGACCAGGAACTTCTCGACCGAGGTTGCGGGGGAGATCTACCGTGGGTGGGGATCCAGCCTTCAGGACAATGAGTTGAAACCGCATGTCGATGCCTATAAGGGATTGCTCCGGACTGCAGGTATGGAATTCGCAAAGACCGGGAAACTCTCGGCGGAGACAGCCCGCCGGCTGGAAGAGCCCCTGATCCCTGCGCCGAATTACGCGGAAATCTTCATTTCGAACGCCAATGCGTACATGGACCAGATGATCGAAGCGAACAGGAAAGGGTAAGGCTCATCTCCGGAAGCCCGGGATGAACCTGCCGTGGGATCTGCGGGAGCCTCCATGAATGCACACCTGCATCAGGCGAGGGGGAATTCCACCGAACCATCCAGTGACATCATCTTCTCCCAGCAGACAACGGCCAGGGGATCGATCTTCAGGTTTGCGAAGACCGTGAGTTATACGTCAGGGTGGAACAGGGAATTTGGATACATCGTATATCTCTTTCGTTCCGATCCTTTTTTTCCACGCCCTTACTCTGATAGTAACCTTTATCCCATTATCCCGCTCCCATGAACCACTGCCGGGTATTGAAAAATGGCAGGGATCTTCCGGAACCAGAGAGTATGGAAAAGTGTATTCTCACAGTTCAGGCGGGATAGAAAAAACAAAAAAAAAATGAATTGACCTTCTCTAATACATTTCGGAACACCCATCTGCACCGACTGCCAGCATCGGCTCTTCATCGATCTCACAGTAACTGTAGGGATCATTCACTGTGGTGATTGCATCTCCATAAGGGAACAGTTCGTTCACGAACCAGAAGATCTTGACCCCTCCTGGGGTAGACTGGGCAAGGTTGCCCCGAACCATCAGGAGCTGCCCAACAACGGGTAATGCGACAGTATCAAGAACCCCAGTCCCACCGTCCCCGGACGCCCGGCCAGCATGACCGCCGATAATTGCCCCTATCACAGCGAAGACAATTGCAACAAGAATCCCGATGATAATGGCAAACAAACACAGGATAACTGTTGCACACCCTATAGCAACCGCAATTGCGATACCGGCAGCAATGCCGAGAATTCCCCCGACCGCCAGTCCTGCGACACCCCCATTGTATGCAGAGCACACCGCGGGGTCGTAGATATAGCAGCGGACGTACTCAGAATTGCGATCACCTTCTTCGCCAGTGCAGAACACACCGCAGGCCCCTTCTTCCAAACGCTCCCAATAATAGGAGGTCACCAGGAGATCTAAACAATTATGATGAGACAGAAATGAAAACACTTGATCCAAAGAGTCAGAAAAACTCTGTTCTACCCTTATAACCACCCCGGCAGCACAGCTCTCGGTGCCTTCAAGTTCGTAGCACTGTCCTTCCTCGGCCAGCAAGGTTGCGATAAATATACAAAATGTGAGCACCCCGATGAATACGCCAATGATTGCCCCTCCAACAGGAGTGCTAAGCGACACAATGACGCCAGCAGCTACCCCCACCATTACCGCTGCACCCAATCCACGTCCTGCATACGCCCAAAATTCGGAACCGTCAGCTGTTTCTTCCATACAGTGGCACGGTCCTCCAGGAATACACACCATCTCCTCACCCTCTCATTCTCATCACTACAGTACACATAAGGTATCCGAAGAATAGACCGACAACAATCCCGATGATGATACCAAAGCGGTATGCGCCAAGCACATGCGCGATCACTACCGTGAACAGACATATCACAACGGAACGAAGCAGCATACTCCAGAGAACCGATCGGACATGGAACCGTCCGAACACCACGGCGACACACACCATCACTCCCCAGCAGAACAAGGAGACGATTATGATGATCCCGAGGATCTCCATCGGTGTCGGTCTGAGGTGAGCGATCCGCAGAGAGAGTATAGTGAGCAGGAGGCCGGCGATGATGCCGATCATCAGGCCAATATTCCCGCATGGGCCCAGCTTGGTGAACCAGTCACCCAACCTTGCCCACCATCCCCGGCGGCACACGACTGCTGGTGCCATGAGTCCACCTTCGTGATGATGGATGCACCGCCCAGGAGCTGGCCGCTGGTATGCGTGGCAAGTACGGTTACATGAGGCTTCGTCGATGAATCGTCGGTTTCGCGAAATCCTCCTGGGACCGTGATGGCAAGGTGAACGACTTTCTCTTCAAGCGGGGTGAATTCAAACGTGTTCCAGTCGATCGATGCTCCCAGTTCACCAGGAAACACCTGAAGGTTGATTCGTCTTCTGGCAGTCGGGTGTGGATTTCGCACCGGGATATCCACGGTAAAATGTCGCCCGGCCAGGCTCGTATGCCTGCCATCAATACATTGGGAACCCTGATTGTTGATCGGATTTGGATCATAAGGATGTTGTGTGACAACCTTGAAACTCAGGGTAGTGTAAGGAATTTGCTGTAAACGCGAAAACCCGATCCTATACATTAGCCATGGTGACACTACAAGAAAAAGCAAACGAATCGATTCCAAAACTCAATGCGCCATTTCCCGTGCAACTTTTCGAATCTATCCAATTGATGTAGGGTAAAGTGTTATTATTGCCCCTAGAATAAAGAATGATTTACGGGGATAATAATGACAAAAATTGCATGTCTAAAATGCAATTTAAAAAAGTTATACAAAATGAGTGATGGGAAGAGACGTTGTGCGCGATGTAAGTACGAATTTATTCCCCATAAATTACCCCTGACATTTTCAAGAGATGAATGGAAAGAAATCATCCATCTGTTCCTCATGGAACAGAGTTCAAATTCAATTTCAGAACAGACCGGATTCGATAAACAACGAGTAATACGAGCATTAACCAGGATCCGACTTACCATGATTAAAGATGTTCCCGATCTCTTTTCAGGCACGGTTGAAGTTGATGAAACCTATCTTGGAGGTCAATGGAAAAACAAACGAAAACCGATTCGGGAAACGGGAACCAAAAGAGGAAGAGGAACAAAGAAACAACCAGTGTTTGGGATTCTTTGTTGCAATGGAACCGTATGGGCTGAAGTAGTGAATGATGTTGAGGCCGGCACCCTGCAGCCTCTCATCACCCTGGGTCTCTCAGAATTTCATCAGATCCCGATGCGAAAAGCGTTGTATTCCGTCTTCTCCTGCTACATCCTGGCTCTTGTCATATTCGCAATAGTGAATACAGCGGTATTCTTTAGTGAATAGCCATACGTCCCTGCCACTCTTTCGTGAAAATCTCGGACCCGCTCCATACCAGTCACCATTCCTCACACGGTTTTTCGATGAATTATCCGGGTGTTGGTGGAAATACATAAATAGTGGCCGCCTGTGTTTTTACTTACTACATTCAGGAAGGTGGTATCGTGAAATCAAAGTGCATTCTTACAGTACTTTTCTTGCTTATTCTCGTTGCATCTGTGGCTGCATCGGATGAGCAGGCATGGAAGTTCCGGTCTGATCTCTCCAACTCCGGTGTCTATGACGATGGTGGAATTACTCCGGACGGAACACTTCTCTGGGAGTATTCCACAGGTGACGAAGTGCGTTCCTGCCCGGCGATAGTTGACGGTGTCGTGTATTTCGGAAGTAACGACGGGAACCTTTATGCACTGAATGCCGGCACAGGTGACCGTATCTGGAACTTTACCGCAGGGCTCGGGATACAGTCAAGCCCCGCCGTCGCGGAAGGTGTTGTCTACGCCGGCTCATGGGACCATAACGTCTACGCGGTTGATGCAGATGACGGGTCGCTCATCTGGAACTACACCACTAGCGATGCAGTGATCTCGAGCCCCGCGGTCGGAAACGGGAACGTGTTCGTCGGGAGCTTTGACGGGAGCCTCTATGCACTGGACGCAGGGACCGGCAGTCCTGCCTGGGAGTATCCGACCATGGGTCCACGGATTGCGTCAAGCCCTGCCGTTGCAGAAGGAGTAGTGTATACAGGGAGTGAGGATGGGAATCTCTACGCGCTTAATGCGGAGACGGGTTCGCTTCTCTGGAATTTCACCACAGGTGGGTGGGTGGGGTCCAGCCCTGCCGTGAAAGACGGCACAGTCTATTTCGGCAGCGATGACGGGAATGTCTACGCACTCAATGCATCGGACGGATCGCTGATCTGGAACTACACGACCGGTGATATCGTGCGTTCGAGTCCTGCAGTCTCGGAGGGAGTCGTGTATGTGGGAAGTCATGATGAGAATGTATATGCCCTCGATGCATCGACCGGAGCACTCCTCTGGTCCTATGCAACAGGGGATGAAATCTATTCCAGCCCCGCGGTTGCGAACGGGGTTGTCTATGTGGGGGCACTCGGATTCGAGACGAGCTTCTACGCGCTGGATGCCGATACCGGGGCACTCCTCTGGGATTACTCCATGGGAGAGTGGAATGTCTATTCCAGCCCCGCAGTCTCGGGCGGTAAGGTCTATGTGGGATGCGATGACGGGAACCTCTATGCTTTCGGTGCGTCTCAGGAGAGTATCCCGCCTTACGATGATTTCGATGATAATGCCTGCGATGACACGCTCTGGAACGTCATCGAATCAGGGGGGCCGTATGTCACCGAGACGGCCCAACGCCTGGAGATCACCCTCCCTGCTGATTCATCCGGTGAGAACTTCTTTGCAGGATATTCGAGCAGATACGCCCTCCGGGGCGATTTTGATATCCAGGTCGACTACCACCTTCTCACCTGGCCAGAGAACAACGGCGTGAGGATGGGGCTCTGGATTGAAAGGCCATCCTCAATCTACACCGTCGAACGCTCAAGTTACGGGATCGCGGATGGTTTTACCCCCGGGGACCATTACACGACGAATTTTGATGATTCGATCCTCATCTCCACGACCAGCGATGCCGAGGGGAAATTGCGGCTGGTGCGAACAGGATCCCTCTTTGAGGGGTACTACTTCAACGAGACTTCCGACGACTGGATTCTTTCACAGAGCTTCCAGGCCGCCTCCAGTTCTGCAGGTGAAGCCACCTTCTTGTTGAGGGCATGGAGCCATGACTATGCCTTTGCGGACGAGCTGGTGGTCGTTGCATTTGACAATTTTGTGATCAATAAAGGGACTGTCGTCACCCCTGGGGTAACTCCTCCGGCAGGAGTCACCGGTCTTGCGAACGCAACCTTCCAGCCGAACCTCATACGGTGGGCCTGGAATGACCCGGGCGATGCAGACTTTGACCACGTCATGGTCTATCTCGACGGCGAGTTCCAGGCGAACGTGACGAAGGGTGTGCAGGCCTGGACCGCGAAAGGGCTTCTCCCCTCGACTGCATACACCCTCGGGACAAGGACCGTCGGAGATATGGGCGCGATCAACGGGACCTGGGTGAACCATACCGCCACCACGGGCAGTCTCCTGATCACCCACCTTGACCCGACGGACGTGATGGTGGGAGGCCCCGGCTTTACCCTCGATATCGTTGGATCAGGATTTGGAGCAAGCTCCCATGTCCTCTGGAACAGCGATGAGCAAATGACGCAGTTCCATGATGCGGGCCACCTCTCGATCGATGTGTCAGCAGGGATGATCTCTCACCCAGCCCTTGTGAATATCACGGTCTATGACAGTGCTACAGGGGAATTCTCAAACCCTGTCATGTTCTCTGTCAGGGACCCGATCAGCGATGCAAGGGCCTGGAAGTTCCGGTCCGACTCCTCCAATTCCGGCGTCTATGATGACGGCGGTACGAGGCCTGGGAACGAACTGCTCTGGAAGTACATGACGGAGAGCTATTACAGTTCCAGCCCTGTTGTGGAAAATGGCGTTGTCTATATCAACGGGATATATGATACCCTCGCTATAGACGCATTCACCGGGAAACTCCTTTGGGAATCCCCGGGTAGCGGTGGACGGTCAAGTCCCGCAGTCACAGACAATATTGTCTATGTGGGAAGTTCGGACTGGAATATCTCCGCCCTTGACGCCTCCACCGGTGCCATCCTCTGGAAATACAGGACCGGGGGAACTTTATATTCCAGCCCGGCAGTGTACAATGGCGTCGTGTATGCCGGAAGCTGGGACAGAAACTTCTACGCACTCGACGCAGCCACCGGCACCCTTCTCTGGAACTATCAGACCGTTAGCGAAGTGAGATCGAGCCCGGCCGTCGCGAATGGAATCGTCTACTTCGGAAACCAGGCTGGCACTCTTTTTGCCCTCGACGCGGGTACAGGTGCACTTCTGTGGAACTACACCACAGGCGGTTATTACTCCGAATCCAGCCCGGCCGTGGTGAATGGGATCCTCTACTTCCAGAGCCATGAAGGCAATCTCTTTGCCCTCGATGCCACGACCGGGGCTCACCTCTGGGACTGTCCGGTCACCGGATATGGAAACTCCTGCCCGGCGGTAGCAGACGGGGTGGTGTATATCGGGAGCGATGACGGCACCCTTTACGCGCTCGATGCAGCAACGGGAGACTTTCTCTGGAATTATTCAACGGGTGAACCGGTACGGTCGAGCCCCTCGGTGGCAAACGGTGTCCTGTATTTCGGAAGTTATAACGGTATCATCTATGCCCTGGACGCGGGTACAGGTGCACTCATCTGGACGTATACCACGGATGAAGAAGGATTCTCAAACCCTGCAATTGCGAACGGTGTCGTCTATGTCCCGGGGGATTCAGGCACCCTCTATGCGCTCACCACGCTCCCTGACAACCCGCCGGAGAGCGTGATTGACCTGCATACAACTACAATAAATGGGGCAGAGATCACCTGGGCATGGAACGATCCCGGGACACTTGGGTTCTCCCACGTCATGATGTATATCAACGGGGTGTTTCGGGAGAACGTGACCGCAGGAACAGAGACCTGGACCGCGACAGGACTCACTCCCTCAACGAGCTACACTATCGGGACCAGAACGATAGGCGTGAACGGGCTGGTCAACGCAACCCTCGTGACCAATACGGCGACCACAGGATCACTCTCGATCTCGCATCTTGATCCCGGGAGTGTGGTGGAGGATAGCCCCGCGTTCACGCTCGATGTCCATGGAACGGGATATTCACCCACTTGCACAATTCTCTGGAACGGCGAGGAGCAGGTGACGCAATACCTGCAGGCGGACCACATCAGTATGGAAGTCCCCGCGGAGTTCGTCGTACATTCCAGACGTGTCAATATTACCGTCTATGACCCAACGTCCGGGGAATCGTCGAACGCCATCATCCTGCCTGTGACCGATAACCCAACGACGGCAAAGGCGAGGAAGTTCCGATCCGACCTGAATAATACCGGAGTGTATGACGATGGAGGGAGGAGGCCGATCCCAACACTCCTCTGGACATTCAAGACAGGGGCCGCTGTGTCATCAAGCCCCTCTCTGGTGGATGGGGTAGTCTACGTCGGAAGCCATGATAGGAACCTCTATGCACTGGATGCAGCGACCGGAGCATTCCTCTGGAACTACAACACCATGGAACGCAACGACTATGTGAGTTCAAGCCCTGCCGTGTCGAACGGAGTCGTCTACATAGGGGGCATGAAGACCAAGATCCACGCGGTCGATGCCTATTCCGGGGAACTCCTCTGGAAGTACAAACTGCCTATTCGGACCACCGTCAGGAGCAGCATAAGCTCCAGTGCAGCAGTGGCAGACGGGATCATCTATATCGGCAACATGGACGGAACCGTCTACGCTTTTAATGAAGAAAAGGGGGATCTCCTCTGGAGTTACGCCATCCCTCGGATGGAATATGAGGAACACAACATCTTTTCCAGCCCGGCGGTGGCAGACGGCGTTGTCTTCATTCAAACGTATGGGGGATACCTCTACGCACTTGACGCGTCTACCGGTGCCCTCCTCTGGAATTACAGTGATGAGGGTGCGTATGGGGCATATGCCAGCCCGGCGGTGGCAAACGGCGTCGTCTATATGGGGAGCGGGTATGCTAATCAGAAATTCTATGCCGTAGATGCACTTACCGGAGATCTCCTTTGGGACTTTACAACCGGGGGGAGTATCATGTCCAGCCCTGCGATAGAGAATGGCATTGTCTACTTCGGGAGCCGGGACAACAACATGTATGCACTCAACGCAGGGACCGGTGCCCTTCTCTGGAACTTCACGACAGGCGGGAGAGTGTCTTCGAGTCCTGCAGTGGCGAACGGGGTCGTGTATTTCGGGAGTGGTGACAATCATACCTATGCACTCGATGCATCAGCTGGAGACCTCCTCTGGTCCTTTGATGTCGGGGGGTCAGTCACGTCCAGCCCCGCGATAGCCGATGGTGTGGTCTATATCGGCAGCGGCGACGGCAATGTCTATGCGATAGGAACGCTTCCTCTCAATCCCCCTGTCACTGACTTTTCAGCCAACGTGACTTCCGGAGATGCTCCCCTGGGCGTGCTCTTCACTGACACCTCGACCGGTGTGGTTACGACACGGTTCTGGGACTTCGGAGACGGCACCACAGTGTGGGCAAATGAGACGGGTACGATCTCCCACACCTACTCCTTCCCTGGCACGTTCTCGGTCTCGCTGACGGCCGGAAACATCGATGCGGAGGACACCGCGACAAAGACCGGGTATATCCAGGTCAATCCCGTGGGACCTGCGCCCCGTGCACGGTTCTCCACCTCCCCCATGATGGGATTTGCCCCTCTGACCATCAAATTCACTGATCGCTCTTCCGGCACTCCAACCTCCTGGCACTGGGACTTCGGGGACGGGACCACTTCATCAGAGCAGAACCCGACGCACGTCTATACGACTGCAGGGAGATACACCCCCACGCTCTCGGTCTCGAATACCGGCGGGACCAGTACGTATGCCTTCTTTGTCAGGATCATGCAGAGATCCGTGTATCCGACGCCGACCGTGACCGGATCGCCCACGATCCCGCCGAAACCCGATCATGCTCCGATTGCTGTCTTTGCCATGAACCGGAGCTTTGGGAATGCCCCGCTCTCCGTCCAGTTCACGGATCGCTCCTTCAACACCCCGACTGCCTGGCACTGGGATTTCGGCGATGGCTCCAATGCAACCATGCAGAACCCCCTCCACACGTACATGGAACCCGGAACGTACCCTGTATCCCTCACGGTGACGAACGCGGTTGGTGAAGGTACCACATCCCGCCGTGTATATGTGCGGTGAAGGGAAACCCCGGCACTTTTTTTGTTCTGTCACTGACGCTTCCCGTATACCCGTTGCACCCTTGACCGGGCAGGCATCTGTGTAGCGGGCCGAAAATATGCAGAGGAATCCCTTGAAAGTGAACCGGAAGAGATCTGCCGGTCACGGATGTACCTATACCATCAGGCGAAAAAGCTGAACGCCTGAAAGCATTCCGAAACCGGACGTTTTTTTTTATGAATGGTAACATCTGGCTGATTCCAACGAGTATCACCGCGTTGTTATTTCTGGATTGATAAGAGATCTTCCGCGGTGTCGTGCAGGAATTGATACGAATCAAGGACGCCCTGGTTGTAAAACTCAGGTGCGAGTGTTTCCACGACAAAATCCAGGATAAGTCCTGCAGCCAGATCTCCAAGATCTTCCTCCCGCTCGTGCAAAAAATAATTTTTTATCTCCACGATCATCTCGTCCCTTCGCTCTTTGGAAAATGTGACAGCATTGCTCTTTCGCATACCAATAATCCCTCGTGACAGTGGCTGGAAAACCCTGTTTCTGGATATTTGTTGCCATTCTGAAGAATAAATCCTGTGATTCTTCTTCCTCACCGCTGAAATCGCAGCACCTGGAGATTTGCAAGAACGGGGTTCTCCAGGATGGTGTTTCTGGAGATGTCCCTTCATTCACGTAAGGGAAGGAGGATCGAACATCCATTGAAAAGCACTTCATAAGGTATATTTCAATCAGTGGACAATGTGCCACGTATCATGTGAAGAGGGGGACCCTTCTCGGAGAGTCTGATAACCCGGAGTTAGGTGACATTCATGGTACAATTTCATAGGTCATTCGTGATTGAGAGACGTGGTACGGGATCAGGAAGACAGATCAACAATCGCGGTCATTCGATCCTGCATGGTCTCCCGCAGATCCGCAATCTTCTTCTCGTGTTCCTGCTGGGTGCAGTGGTGGTGTTCCCGGCAGCGGCAGCACAGGGATGGATGTTCCGGGCGAACCCGGCTCATACCGGGGGATATGATTATTCCGGGATCCAGCCGATAGCCGAGGTCCGCTGGAGTACGTATACTAACGGGGCGGTCACATCGAGTCCCGCAGTTGTCGACGGTGTCGTGTATGTGGGGAGCAATGACAACCAGGTCTACGCATTCAATGCGGGAACCGGGGCGAAACTTTGGAGTACCTACACGAATGGCGAGGTCACATCGAGTCCGGCGGTCGTCGATGGTGTTGTGTATATCGGGAGCAAAGACCGCCATGTCTACGCATTGAACGCTGTGAATGGAACGAAGATTTGGAGCACCTATACCAATGATGAAGTCACCTCAAGTCCCGCAGTTGTCGACGGAGTCGTGTATATCGGGAGCAAAGACCGCCATGTCTACGCATTCAATGCGGGAACCGGGGGAAAACTTTGGAGTACCTACACGAATGGGGAGGTCACTTCCAGTCCGGCGGTCGTCGATGGAGTCGTGTATATCGGGAGCAAAGACCGCCATGTCTACGCATTCAATACAGCGAATGGAACGAAGATTTGGAGCATCTATACCAATGATGAAGTCACCTCAAGTCCCGCGGTTATCGAAGGAGTTGTGTATGTCGGGAGCAATGATAACCGGGTCTATGCATTCGGGAATAAGGTCCCGGTCCCCGCATTTTCCGCCACTCCTCTCAAAGGAACTCCCCCTCTGACCGTCACGTTCACCGACAAATCAACAGAAACGATCTCCAGCTGGCACTGGGACTTCGGGGACGGGAGCACAAGTTCCGTCCAGAACCCGGTCCACACCTATCCCGGACCCGGAGAATACACGGTCAACCTGACTGTTACCGGCCTCGGTGGAACGGTGAGTCTCATAAAACCGGACTACATCGAGGTAACCTTTGAGTTCTCCGGCTCTCCCAGGAGCGGGGAGCCTCCCCTCACCGTCACATTCTCCGATACCCTCCCTGCTGACACCACCGGCAGACACTGGGACTTCGGGGATGGGAGCACCACAACCGATAAAAACCCTGTCCACACCTACACCACACCCGGTTCCTTCACAGTGACCCTGAACGCGACCGGGCCAGGCTGGGCTTCGACGCTTGCAAAGAAGAATTACATCGGCGTGAGTGTCGTTCCTAACCCCGCCCTGCGCTGGAAATTCCAGACTGGCATCACCTCGACAGGTACGCCCCCGGTCCTATACAACGGTGTCGCCTATATTGATGGAGGAACAACCCTCTTTGCAGTTGACACGCGAACCGGGACGGAACGCTGGCGTGTTGCGACCGGTGCGGAATGTTCGATTTCAGAAGTCTATGGGGGAGTCGTGTACGTTCGGGCCGGGACAACCCTGTATGCTCTTGATGCCCAGAGCGGTTCGGAAAAATGGCGCTTTGCTGCCCCTGAAAATATCGGCCGGCCGTCCCGGTATATAGGGGTTATCTGCTTCAATTCCGGGAACGCGGTCTATGGCATCGACATCACTACAGGAACCGAGAAATGGCGGGTCACCAAGGCCGATCCCTTCACGGAAGTGACCATTGGCGAAGGGATTGTATCGGGCGACCTCTATGCAGGGAGCGGAACGACCCTCTATGCACTCCAGACTCATACCGGCAAGGAGAGGTGGCACAAGGAGTATAAGGATGTGGTAGGGTTAAAGCCGGTGGTATCGACCAGCCAGGTAATTATTGGAACAAACAAAAAATCATCTGATGTATTTTATGACCAGTGGACGTTCCATGCAGTGGGGATGATGGATGGCAAGGCACTCTGGTCCACTGGAGTCTATACCTACCCTGTCGGATCCCCCCAAATCGCTGAGGGAACCTTCCTGTTCGTGAGTAATGAAGGGTGGCTTGCCAGGATTCGTGCCATTGACCTCACCACCGGCAAGGAACTCTGGTCCTATTCCAAATCAACTGATTACCGTGATCACTGTGATGCGAAATATGTCGCATCAGGAGATTGGATACTCTCCTGCTATGCGATTCACTACTCACAATGTGGAGGTATGGGTGGTTGTAGAAGTTGGGATTCCTGGACACTCGTGTCGCTGGATAGGAAGACTGGGAAGATGTTGTGGGAAAAGGATTTGTATGGTGCCGGAGTGAAAGGACTCCCCGTCATTTCCCACGATAGTGCGTATATTGGTCTTGGGAAAACAGACAAAGGGAACCTTCTGGCCTTGAACATGGATGGCACCACCATGTGGTATTCACAGGTTGGAG
This sequence comes from Methanolinea sp. UBA275, assembly GCA_002506105.1. Taxonomy (GTDB): domain Archaea; phylum Halobacteriota; class Methanomicrobia; order Methanomicrobiales; family Methanospirillaceae; genus Methanolinea_A. The sequence continues at coordinate 12,779 of DAWU01000012.1, forward strand.
AGGGCGATTTTGGTTTCCCTGTGTTCTCCAACGGTGTGGTGTATGGAAAAGGTTCGGACGGGTACTTCTATGCGGTCGGGAATCCGCTCTCGTTCTCCGCGACCCCCACCACCGGGATGGCTCCCCTGACTGTGTCATTCCGTGATACTACGCCTCAAAAGACATCCGGATGGTCATGGGTCTTCGGCGACGGGACTACCAGTACCGAGCAGAACCCGGTCCATACCTACACCCTGCCAGGCACCTATACCGTCAAGTTCACGGCATCCGATGCAGCGGGGATCGTCAGCCACACGAAGGAGAATTTCGTCAGGGTGGTAACAAATCTCTCGGTCACACGCATAGATCCAGCCAATGGGGTGAAGAACTCCACCATCCCGATCACAATCACCGGCGGCAATTTCACGGAGGATATGATCGCGAATATCACAAGGGGAGCAGCAGTTATTCCGGTCACTGATATTGCAGTCGTGGACAGCGCAACCATCTCGGGCACTCTCGTGATCCCGGGTGAGGCCCAGAACGGCCTTTACGATCTCACCGTGGCCAGGGCATCCGATGGCAATATCGTAAAGGTTCCCGGGGCATTCATGGTCCTCCAGTATCCTGCCCCGATCGTCACGACCATCGATCCCGTATCCACAAAGGCCGGTGCCCTACAACGGTTCGCACTTGCCGGGAGCAACTTCCAGCTTGGGGCGACGGTGGTCTTCACGAGTACAACTGGAGCGAAGCTTACCACCACCGCGGTCACGAACAGCGAGTCCGAGATCGTTCTGACCGCAACGTTTCCGGTGAACGGGATTGGGCCCTGGAATGTCACGGTCAGCAATCCCGATGGAGGGTCAGCGACACTTCAGAATGCTCTTGAAGTGATGCCGTCCAATGCAGATACGCCTCCTCCGACCGTGAGTTCCGTCACTCCTTCGAAGGGAACGGCTGGCATGCCGCTCTCGATAACGATCTCCGGCGCTGATTTCACGAAAGGATCGTCGGTAAAGCTCACAAGGGGACCAGACGAGCTCACCGGGAGCCGGATTGTCCTGATGGGTGCAGGCTCGATGCATGCGACCGTCCAGATCCCCTCAGATGCAGCCCCAGGACAGTATGACCTCGTGGTCACCGACAGCGAGGGGCAGGCCGGAATGCTCCCCGGAGCGGTGACGATCGGTGGCGGCAATTCGCCTGTGCTTTCTACACTGACCCCGGCAACGATGTACTCGGGTGTCACCACCTCGTTCACGCTGGCCGGGAACCGCTTCAAGGAAGGGGCGATGGTGGTCTTTGAGAATGCTACCTATGGATCTCTCACACCTGACAATGTGGGTATCACGACGAGGAAGATCACAGGTTCCCTTACAATCCCTGAGGGGGCAGCCACAGGGGCATGGAGTGTTACGGTCACGAACCCGGATGGTGGGACAGTCACGCTTCCGGGTGCTCTCACGGTCCTTCTCCAATCAGGTGACAATGGAGATGGGCCAGTGGTTGTGTCCGTCAAGCCTGCGACCGGATCGGCAGGAAAGACCGTGGGACTGATCATTACAGGCGAGGATTTCACGAAGGGATCCACAGTCGCCCTCACGGACCATGCCGGGGACATCAAGGCAAGCAAAGTCCTGACCCTGAACCCGACCAAGATGTTCGTCATCGTGAAGATCCCCACGAATGCAGTCTCCGGGACGTATAATGTGGTGGTCACTGACAATGCGGGACGCTCCGGAACGTTTCCGGGTGCGTTCACGGTTGTCTGAAAACACAATTTCTTTTTTTTTCCTGCCGGGCTATCTCGTGAAAAAGGTCTACTGTGGACCATTTTCAGAACATTGATATCACCGTGGGGGGTTTTTTTAAGGAATGAACAGGCGCTCCCTCCTCATTATCGCTGCATCAGTCGTTGTTGTGCTCCTCGTGGGTTCCGCCCTGTACCTGACAACCCCGAAGCACCCTGTGGATCCGGTGGTCATCATTGTCTACGGCGGCGAGAAAGGGGATCAATCCTTCATCGACAGTGCATTCAGGGGGCTTACCGCTGCCCGGGAGAACCTGGTATTTGAGACGCACGAATTCACTGCATTTGAGTATGAGACGATCGCAGGGCTCCTTCAGAACGAGAGCCCAAAGAGACCCATGCTTGTCATCACGGCGAGTTTCGCGTATGCCGGTGCAACTGCACAGCTGGCCTCAGAGTATCCGGATGTCCAATTCCTTGGCATCGATCAGCAGGGATCTTCACCGCCCAATTTTAGAACCTGCGAGATCACCTCCTACGGGAGCAGCTACCTTGCCGGGGTCCTTGCAGCACAAGCGACCAGGACCCGCCATGTCGGGATCATCCTCGGCACTCATTCCGATGTGCTTGAAGGGTTCCGGTTGGGCTACAGGGACGGTATCCGGGCAGTCGATCCGTCCATTGTGATAGAAGAACGGTATGTTCGGGAGAACTCGGTTGAGGGATTCAGCAATCCTGTCCGGGCGCAGGAGATTGCCTGGGAGATGTACGGGGATGGAGCAGATGTCATCTTCACGGTCGCCGGATTCTCAGGGACGGGTGCAATCGATGAGGCGAACCGGGCACCGGGGAGATACGTGATCGGGGTGGACTGCGACCAGAGCGATCTCGGGCCGGATGTTATCCTCGCATCCGCAATCAAACATGTCGACCGGGCGGTCGAGTCCGGGATCCGGGATTTCATGGGCGGGACCTTCTCGGGAGGCGAGCAGGTGATCGGGTTGAAGGATGGGGCAACGGATCTCGTGTTCAACCCACAATGTGAAGAGTATAATGATACTGTCAGTCACTGGAGGGAGAGGGCAATGGAAGAGGAAGCACGGTACCTTGCCGAAAGGGGGCGAAAAAAGACGGTGTGAGAGGATTTAGATCAATTCCCATTTTTCGGGATTGGAAAAATCCGGCATCTGACCCATAAGGCGGAGGGGGAGGAACATCCCCGCATCTGCTTGAATGGCAACATGATGACTACCATCGTGTACTCAGAACCTGATCTCCACGCACAAGGTCTGAAATTATGAGAGAGGACCCTTGCGAGAAGGAAAAATACATATCACATCACTTTGTTCTACCTAGTATTAAAAATAAAAAAATAAATAGCAAAAAGTGGAGATTATTTCCTATGCGATATGATAATCCCTGTACACTATCCTGCGTACTTCTTGTAGTCCTCATCCTGATTCCAGTGGCATCCGCACTGTATGACGAGGAGGGCATCGCAGTCGATACGATCGCACAGGGAGTCATCCGGGGAACCGTGCATATCGATGGAACATACGGCCTTGTGAATCCCCCGGTGACCCATACGTTCGAACTGGCCGGAGAGCCGGCATGGTCCCGAATCTACACTGCGGTCTGGGGAGGGACCGAGCATTATTCCGGATGGGTCGAATGCGAGGTGAACGGGAAGACCCTCGATCGGATTACCCTCTACGGAACAGATGACCAGACACCCGGAGTCTATGCATCAAGCCACGGGGTCTACTGGATCGCATTTGACGGAAACAATCTCCTTCACAAGGGGAAGAATGCCATTACTGTTCGGACCAGCAGGGGTGAAGAGGGATCCAAGCTGGATGGACGGGTGTACGCGGTGCATTGTGTCGCTCTGATCGAAGATACATCCTCACCCCTCTCCCAGTACTGGATCGCGGAAGGGAATGAGAACCTCCACGGAGAGGGATGGGCCGGGAAGAACCCGACCAGGAAAGATGCCGCCGAAGTGAGATTCACTGGAGTACTGGATACCCTCGCTACCAATGCCCCGGGGAGCTATGCGACCCTGACCACGCTCCTGCTCGCCACAAACTACGGTCAGCCCGACTATATTCTCTTCAACGGCCAGCTCCTGGGGAATGCACCGGCTGATACGAGCACCTATGCTCCCGGTTCCAGGGACATCGGGAACGAACAGTCCTTCGATGCAGAGGGTGGTGCGGGGGAACGAACCCGGTATGTTGACTGCGAGAGATTTTCGGTCACCCTGTCTCCTGGTGAGCAGCAGGTCTCCTTCCTCCGGGGAAAAGATCTGAACGGTGACGGGCAGCTCAGCACCTCCGGGACCCCCGCGGAGGCAGAGGATTACCTCCACCCTGTCTTCGTCGCGCTTGTCGCTCCCCTCTTCGGGGCTGGAACTCCCGTTGACCTGGCAGTCAGTGATCTCTCGGTTGAAAACGCATACAGCGGCTCGACGGCTGAGATCATTGCAAGGGTCGCCAGTTATGGTGCAATCCCCCCGGGTGGGGCAGATCTCGTCATTGAATCGGGCGGAAAGACCATTGCAACCCGTCATATCACGGTTGACTTAACCGGCATCCAGGACGTGAAGATTCCCTGGACCCCGGAACTGGGAAGCCACGAACTCACCGCCAGTGTTGTTGCGGAGGGTGACATCCAGGCCAACAACAACGAGATCAGGAAACAGGTGACCACGGGTAACATGCCGGATCTCTCGGTGAGCATCAAAGACCCGCTCCGGATCGATGCGCCAGTATCAGGTTCCGCCAGCACTCCTCTTTCTTGGATCCCTGTGGTATTCGCACCTGTAGGGGCCCTCGTTCTCATCGCACTGCGAAGGGGAAGACCTCTCCAGCAAGGGATGCTCATGATGATCGTCGCTCTCCTCATTGCAGGAATCCCTCTCTCGGCGATCCCGGTTCAGGCAGCAGGGGACATCCAGAAGTATCTCATCCCTGTCGATGTGAAAAACCTGGGAGGGAGCGATGCGGGTCCCTGCACGCTGTCGCTCTTCCTCGACGGCGAGAAGATGGCGGTGCACACCATTAAGGAAGGAATTCCTGCAGGGCAGACCGTGACGGTAAAGCTGAACGTTGCGACATCGCCCGGGACCCACCAGGTCAGAGTGGTTGTCGATGAAGAACAGAAGGTCCCGGATAAAACCAGGTCCAACAACGAGGCGCAGGGCAGGTATGCATTCCCGTAACGTTACCTGGCTCCTCATACTTCTGGTCATCATCCTCCCCGCTGCAGCAACCTACGCGGGTGACCGCCCGCTCGAGACGGTGTATACCGGGGAATTCCCGGGAGATTATTGGTACTCAGTAGGAAACAGCACCTACCGGGGATCGCTTGCTCCCGGGGAAGGATGGCAGGTGGCGACGAATCCTGAAATCCCCTTGTCAGCGGGTATCCGGTATCAGCGGCTGTATGTCTACTGGACCTGGAGCCGGCTCGGGCAGGAGCCGGTGTACCCGGAACTCGCGGTGTATCGCGGCATTCTCCCGCTCCAGCAGGAAGCCCGGTACATGGATCACAAGGGATTCACCGGGACGAACGATTACTACACGGGCATGGATTCGTACGAGGTCCCGACGCTCACACCGGGAGCACCAACCACCTTCACGATCATGAACACTGCCACGGATACCCGGACCGTTAGTATCTATGGCGCTGTCCTCCTCGTAGTCTGGGAAGATTCCCATGACCCGATGATGAAGATCTGGGTCAAGGAGGGATCCGACCTCCTGTACAGCTGTTTCGGAATCAGCCCGGAGATAGCGACCAGCACTATCCGCTTTGAGGGGACGGTCGGACCAGCCAGGGATATTTCCGGCGCCCGGCTCTTCCTCGCTGCTCCGTCAGGAGGATATTCCAGGGAGAATATCCCGGGGAGAAATGCCCTTATGGTGAACCGGATCCCGGAAGAGAGCCTCCCTGCATCCTTCTCGCAGATCTTCTCGGTCATGTTCCCGGGATACCAGGGGAAGGTGTGGAACGATGTCTTTGGCGGTGACGAGATGCACCAGATCGGGATCGAGGAAAAGGAGATAAGCCGTTACTTAAGGGTGGAAGACAACCACGTTGAGGTCAGGGACCAGGGGGACTACCTCCTCCTCACGAATGCGATCCTCAAGGTAACCAAAAGTTCCGGGGCAACGCCATGACCACGCTCCTCTCACTCGAAGGTGTCATGAGGGTGTACCAGAACGGCGTGAAAGCGCTGGACGGGGTTTCTGTGAACATGGAACGTGGGGAACTGGTTAGCATCCTCGGGAAGAGCGGAAGCGGGAAGAGCACGCTCCTCCACATCCTCGGCGGCCTGGATCGCCCCGATGGCGGGATGGTCTCGTTCGAAGGAAGAGAGCTTAACTTCCGGAACCGGGACGAGATCATCATGCACCGGAGGAAGAGGGTCGGGTTCATCTTCCAGCAGTTCAACCTCCTGCCCTCTATGACCGCGATCGAGAACGTGGAATACCCGCTTATCTTCCGGGGAGTCCCAAGGAGCGATCGGCACTCCCGGGCACGTGTCCTTCTCGAACAGGTGGGACTGTCCGGGAGGATTGAGCATTATCCAAAGGAGCTCTCCGGAGGTGAGCAGCAGCGAGTCGCAATCGCACGGGCGCTCGTCTCCGATCCCCTGATCGTGCTCGCCGACGAACCGACCGGGAACCTGGATTCTGCAACAAGTGCCGGGATCGTATCCCTGATGCGGGAGATCAACCGGGAGCGAGGCGTCTCGTTCTTCATCGCAACCCATGACCGCGACCTCGCTGCCCGCGCCGACCGGATCTGCACGATTGCAGACGGGAGGATGGTGGCATGAGCGCGATGCTCCTCGATCATCTCACGCTTGCGATAAGAAGGCTGAAGACCCGGAAGGTGCGAGTGCTCCTGACCGTGCTCGGCATCGCGATCGGTATCGCGGCTGTCCTTGGCACGGTCTCTCTCGGCGAGGGCATTCGGATGCAGGCGGTCGAGACCATCCGGGCAAGCTCCGACCTCACGCTCATAGAGGCAACACCCGGAAATCTCGATGGAACCTCCTACCTGATAACCCCCTCGTCTGTGGAGCATATACGATCCGTGCCGTACGTGACGGCATCCTCGGCGATCCTCAAGGACTCGTACGCGTCACAACACCAGACCTACCTCCCGGTCATCGGAGCCGATGACGAAGAGATCTCAAAGGTGCTGGACCTCCGCGTGGAAACCGGGAGGATGTATACCTCGGGATCCGCTGAAGCAGTCCTGGGAGCGGATCTTGGCGAATACCTTCGCAGGTACGAGGGGATGCAGATCGGATCGCCGTTTCCAGTCATGGTGAGGGAATACGATGACGAAGGGCGGCCCCGGGACCGGGAAATTGCGATCACGCCGGTCGGGATCCTCTCGCCCCGGGATGACCGGTACGACTCCGCACTCATCCTTGACAGGGAACTCGTGGCTGCGGAGAAATCCGGGCAGCAGGGATTTGATGCGGTACTCATCAGGACCGGCGACCACCTCGAGGTCGCCGAAGTTGCCGGGGATTTACGGGAACTCGGATTCTCGGCAGGAGGCGCATTTGAGCAGATCGAGGCCGTGAACCGGTTCATGGATGTCGTCATCCTGATCTTTGCCATCTTTGCAGGCGTCTCGCTCGTTGTGGGCGGGCTCATGATCGCGAACACCATGATGATCTCGGTCTACGAGCAGACCCGGGAGATCGGGATCTCCATGGCACTCGGGGCGGCCGAAGGCGATGTCATGCGGATGGTCCTCCTCGAGTGCCTGCTGCTCGGGATCATGGGAGGGGTCGCGGGGATCGCAGCAAGCCTTGCCTTCTCATCGGTCCTGAATGTTGTCGGGCGGCCCCTTCTCCTCTCCCGACTCGGCGGGGAGTTCTCAGGGCTGTTCGGGGACTCGCTCAGCGTGATCACCCCTCCCATGCTCATCGCAGGGCTTGGCATCGCGATCGTCCTCTCCCTGCTCTCGGGCATTTACCCCGCCTACAGGGCTGCAAGGCTCGATCCGATCGAGGCGATGAGATCATGACGGGCTGTCATGTGACGGCGGGAGCATTGTGCAGGATTACGGGAATCATCCTTCTCATCGCACTCTGCATAATGCTCCTTGTCTCCCCTGCATCCGCAGATTCCTACGTAGGAGGGATCCCGCTCGAGACGGTCAGCGAGGGAACTGTCTCAGGCGGTGTCTTTATCGACGCCTACCCGGGATTCGACACTCGGGCCGAGAAGTCATTCTCCCTCCCTGAATTCACGAAAATCCGGTGGGCACGCCTCTATGTCGCCACCTACATCGGCAACATGGAGAACAATTACCCTGGTGTTGCCACGGTCGAGTTTAATGGGGGAGGCGGGTGGCAGACGCTCGGGACCGAGACCCTGAACGTCCCCTATACCTTCCCCGGTAAAGGCGGGAGCGGGGTGGTCATGGTCAACAACCACTGCTCGAGGGTGACCAGCGATTACCTGATGTGGTACGATGTGACTTCTTCGATCACCACTCAGACCGTCTCGGCAAAGGTGAAGACCGAGAAGATGGGCGGGACAGGCTCCTTCGACGGCAGGATCAAGACGGTGACCCTTGTGGTTGCCTACGATGACCGCGACCAGGACCAGGTCCGGTACTGGATCGCCCAGGGGCATGACATGGACAGTTACCTCTCCGACCAGGAGCTCCACGAATCCTACACGGGAGAGATCACTTTTGATACAAGCGCACTTCCTGAAGACTGGGAGCAGGCCACGCTCAGGGTCGCCTACCTGACAAGCAGGGATGCGGAGTATACGTTCAATGACGATGCCCTTGAATCCGGGACCCCGCTTGGTGCGTACTTCGGGCTCAACACGTGGGATGTCACGGGGCTTCTTGAGAGCGGGGAGGAGGGTACGGCAACGTATGACAACCAACCCTACGAATTTTACAAGACCTTTGTGGGAGCCCTCACGGTTGCATACCCCGAACCCGATACCGGGAGCCTTTCTGTCTCCACATCTCCCCCTGGTGCGACGATATTCATCGATGGGGAGGAGCAGGAGATGCCCACCAACACGACGATCTCCGGGCTTTCGGAAGGATCGCACCGGGTGAGCGTCGACAAAGAAGGGTGTCTTACCCCCGCTGAAGTCACGGTGACGATCGTCCGCGGGAAGACGGAACAGGTCACCATCCCGCTCCTTGCCCTGACAGGCCAGATCAGCATCACCTCGGAACCATCCGGGGCGTCGGTCCTGCTTGACGGGATACTCCAGTCCGCCAGGACACCGTGCGTCCTCAAAGATGTCCCTGCCGGAACGCACCGGGTCATGCTCAAAATGAGCGGGTACGAGGACCTGAGCCAGGAGGTGGAGGTCGATGAGGGTGCAACCGCTGACCTCGATCTCGGTATGGTCCTCTCCGGAACCACCCAGGACGGATCCGGCGGCGGGGGAGGGGAGACCTCCCCTTCGCTCATCGAAGGCTATCTCGGGCGGGATGTGCGGCCTGTCATCCAGGGAAGTGTCAGGGGAAATGTGAGTATCCTTACGACCGGTGACTACTCAGGACTCCTCTCGCCTGGTGATGCGAAGGAATATTCCATTTCGGCCAGTGTTCCGGAACAGGCACGCCTCATGGTTGCCAGGATGAACGTGTATACCACATGGTCGCACGATGAAAGAGCGAGGACCGGTATGCCGGCACAGTGTGGGATCTCGCTCAATGGAAAGCCAGTCCCGATCGAGACCCGGTACCTTGACCGGAAAGGATCAGGGATCTATGATTATCCTGTAGAGACCCTGGCGAGCAACCTCTCGGCCGACCTTGTACGGGACGGCAAGAACACCCTCGTGATCACGAATACGGGCAGCGGGGCTCATGCGTTCGCGGTCTACGGGGCTACCCTTATCATAGCCTGGGAGGAACCGGACGGATTGTTCTGCCACTACTGGATCGCGGAAGGGAGCGACATCGTGCTTGCCGATGAGGACTTCGGGGTCGCGACGGATGAGGCTGTCACGAGCGTGGTATTCCCCGGTATCTTGTTGGAGACTGGTGTTGAGGATGCCACCCTTGTCCTCGTCAGCACTGCCGCGTCAGGCAGCGAAGAGACCGAGAACCGGGTGCTCTTCAACGGGGCTGAGTGGTACAACATACTCTCCGGGGGATCATCCGGGATCAGCAGGGTGGACCTCGATGTCCGCAATGAGTTGAATGCAGAGAAGAACCGGGTGATGGTCCAGAGTTATGCAGGGGAAGGTGCGGGGGATTACCTCGAAAACCGGAATGCAGTCCTCGTTGTCAGGACCCGGCCGGGGACCGGAGGAGTCGATGAGGGTCTTCGTACCAGTGAGCCGTCTCCCGGAGTAACGGGAAAGATCACTCCCCGCGAGAGCGCCTCTCCGGCTCATATGAAAGAACCCCCCGTCCAAGATCAGGGACGAGTGACGGATCAATCCCTGTTCGGATCGTTCTTTTCGGGGTTCGACCGGGTAGCGAAAGGATTCCTCGCCCTTTTCATGGGTCCGGGTATTGCGGAACGGATAGAAGATAACCAGACTTTCTCAACTGACGCACCAGGTGAGCAGAGCCCCGCAGGACTTCCCAACCACTCTGCCACCTATTCCCTCCGTATCACCAGCGATCCGGCAGGAGCTGACGTCACAATAGACGGCGTCCCCTACCGTGACCGAACCCCGCTCACGGTCCAGAATGTGCCTGGAGGAGATCACCGGGTCGTGCTTACCCTGGAGGATTGTCCTCCGGAAGAGCGCGAGATAACGCTCCGCGATGATGCGGATCTCTTTGTCGAGTTTGACACGGAGAGCATTTCCCGCGAGGGGGTGACAGGTACGGAAGAGGCCTCCGTGCTCGGGGGATTTTATGTTGAGAGTTACCCGTCGGGTGGGGAGATCTCGATCGACGGATCAAAGACCGGGCTCGTGACACCCCATGTGGTATATGGCGTCAGGGAGGGTTCCCATACCATCAAGGTCACCTACGAGATGGAAGGATCTGAAGTGTATACCACAAAAGCCTGGGTATACAGAGGCGCCTTATCAAGAGTCGAGCTTGGGGGAGGGAACCACGTATCCCGGGCAATCACCATCACATCCGATGAGTATAAGGGAGCGTATTTTACCGTCGATGGGACCTACCCGAGATACCGGATCCCGGCGACCGTGAATGTCCGTACCTGGCAGGGGTTCATCACGCTCTCGTGGAACGATACGTACCTCTCCATCCCGGTGCCTGATACACTCCCCGATGGTGCGACATTCCTGGTTAGGCCTGTTGAACCTTCCTCCATTACGCTTTCCGTCGAATCGGATCCCCCGGCGGCACTGATGTTCATCGATGGGTTCCCCGGGCTGTCCACTCCTGCCGTGATCCCCGGTATTTCTTCCGGGCGGCACCGGATTGCACTTGCCCTCGATGATCACATCCCGGTGGACCAGGAGATCATGGTCATGGATGACCCGGGCAGGAAGATCGATGCGAGTTTCAGGGGAGTGCTGGTCCCCTATGTCTCCGGGTCGGTCTCACTCAAGAGCCTGCCCGAAGGAGCCCAGGTGTACATCAATAACCGGAACACCGGGCTCAAGACACCGGTCGTGATCGACCACCTCCCGATCGGGGAGATGCTGCTCAAGGTCAAGTACGAGAAAGTGACAAGAGAGCCCGATATCATGATCCTCCCCGGGAAAACAGTCGAGTATACCGCACGGTTCACCTGAATACCTGAGAGAGATTCTTTTTTCCTGTTCTTCACACCCGTATAATTTTGCAGAACACTCTTTCCAAGAAAAATGCAATAAAAAATATTTATATCAAACTTAATGCTATTTTTTTATAGAAAAATAATACCCAAGGTTGCCTATGAGTATCCATAACGTCAGAATATCCACCGGAGAACTCCGGAACGGCACCCGTATCGCAGGAGTGCTTTCTCTTGTCCTCCTCCTTGCACTCGTCCCTTCGAGTGTCACCGCAGAAGGGATCGATCTCGTTACGGTGCAGTCTGGACAGGTCTCCGGGGGGCTATGGTGCGATCCAGGTCTTTTCTGGAATGCGACGCAGCCATCAGGGAACTCCGGAGAAGTGGTTGAGAGGACCTACTCCCTCCCGGAATTCGTAAGTATTGACTGGGCACGGCTCTACGTTGCTGAGTATTGTGCGGCAACGAGTGGTGCAAAACCCACCGTTGCCAACATTGATTTCGATGGTGATGGTGATGGGATCTACAGCGACCTCGCTGAGGAAAATATTAATTCGGCCGACATGGGCGTGATCCCGGGATCTCCGCACATCACCCGGCTCTCCAGCAATTATGTGATGTGGTATGATGTGGGCACCCTGATCTCTGCAGACAATCCCTCGGTCAAAGTCGATACTGCAGGATCTTTTGATGGGAGGATCAAGTTCCTTGTCCTCGTTGTCGCATACGACGATGGCGACGACGACCAGGTTTTGTACTGGGTCAACCAGGGACATTTTAGCGGAATTGGCTCAACCTCGTTCGATGCATCCGGGATTCCCGGAACATGGGAGAGCGCTGAACTGGTGAACCTCTTCCTTGCCAGTACTGATGCAACAGCGTATACAATCGGGAGTGCCACCATCACACCCTCTGAAGAACAGACTCTTACCTTTTCAGGCTACAACAGGTTCGATGTCACTGGCAATGTGAGCGCAGGTACCACTCCATTCGGCTGGCCCGGAGCGGGGGCGTACTACAGAATCCCGCTTGCCATGCTCAGTGTCAGGACCCCTGCGCCGGAAGATATCGACCTGGAAATCATTTCAGTCACCTCCAACAATAACGAGATTTTCGCACACGAAGCAAACACCATCAATGCAACGATCGAAAATTCCGGGACTCACGATGCAGGTCCCTTCTCGGTGCTCTTTGATTTCGGCGACAGCCAGCAGACTGTGATGGTTCCCGGCCTTGCCGGTGGGGCAGGCACGACGCTCTCGGTCTCCGATCCCGCTGAAAGAACTGCCGGAGATCTTGTGAGCATCACGGTCACCGCGGACTCTGGCAGCCTCATTGGGGAGACCAGTGAGGACAACAATGAAGCGATACTTGAGAGAACCGTGAAGAACAACGGGTACAAGGGAAAGCGGTACACAGACGGGGATGACCTGGCTACCCATGTGGGGATCACGCTCCACGGGAACCTTCTCTACTCCCCGGGGAACAGCGTGTATAAGAGCGGGACGGGGGGCTGGACCGAGTATTCCGCATCATGGACCGCATCCGATCTTCCAGTCCCCTCAGGGGCCTCTGTGAGGGAAGCCAGGCTTTACATCCCGTATACCTGGGACAAGAGCGATGTCATGCCCACGGGAGTAACCCTGACCTTCAACGGGGCAATAGCCCCCTTCACTGCCCACTACCAGGACAGGAAGGATTGGGGGGCGTACGATTATCCCTGTGGTCTCCTGGTGTTTAATGTGACAAATGGGTTCCTTCAGGGAGGAAATACCGCAACGCTCTCGAAACCTTCGACAAACGAGGTCTCCTTCAGGGGAATGATCCTTGTGGTAATCTACGAGGATGCAACCACACCAGAGCGGGTCATCTTCCTGAACGAGGAGATGGACATGCTCAACGGTGTAGCTTCATATGCAACTACTCCAGAAGAAGCGACGGCATATGCTCTCTTTACGGGGACATCGCTTGATACGGGCGATATCACGTCTGCCACTCTCATCACCTTCGCGCCTGGAGCCGGGCCGAACGAGGGGGAACTTCTCTTCAACGGGCAGGTATGGTCCAATGTCTGGAACTTCCTTGGCGGTTCCGAGATAGGATATGACTCCAGGGATGTCACTGCTTTCCTTGATGATGAGGACAATGAGGCAGGCTTCCAGAGCAGCGGGGACTCGATGGAAGTCAGCAATGCGATCCTCGTAGTCGAGTTTGACGATGAAGGAGTCCTGCTCGATATCGACCTGGAGGTCACTGCCATTACTTCCAACAATGGGGAATTGTTCGCCCACGAGGTGAACACCATCACTGCAACCATCAACAATACCGGGCTCGACGATGCTGGTGCGTTTTCGGTCCTCTTCGATTTCGGAGACAGCCAGCAGGCAGTTCCTGTCAGCAGCCTTGCAGCCGGAGGGTCGGTGGCTGTGACTGCAAGTAACCCTGCGACCAGGACCGCCGGCGATCTGGTGAACATCACGGTCACTGTTGATTCAGGTGGTCTCATCGCTGAGACGAGCGAGGACAACAACGAGATGACGGTCGAAAAGACAACGAAGAACAACGGCTACAAGGGGAAGCGGTTCACCGATGGAGATGACATCGTGACAAGGGATATCTTCACATTCCACGGAGGACTCCTTTATTCTCCGGGGAACAGCGTATACAAGAGCGGATCAGGAGGCTGGACCGACTATTCAGCCTCATGGACAGGGGCTGACCTCCCGCTTCCTGGAGGAGCAACGGTCAGAGAAGTCCGGCTCTATATTCCGTATACGTATGACAAGAGTGATATCCTTCCTGAAGGGGTTACGCTCACGTTCAACGGGGCGACAGTCCCCTATTCTGCTCATTACCAGGACAGGAAAGACTGGGGATCGAGCAACTATCCCTATGGTCTCCTGGTCTATAACGTCACGGGCGGGTTCCTCACAACGGGAAACACCGCGACTCTCACCAAGCCGTCGGGCGACCAGGTCTCCTTCAGGGGAATGATACTTGTCGTGATCTACGAGGATGCGACTGCACCCGAGCGGGTTCTCTTCCTGAACGAGGAGATGGACATGCTCTATGGTGGTTCATCATACTCGACGAGCCCTGAAGAAGCGACCGCCTATGCACCGTTCACCGGCGCAACCATTGAGACCGGGGACATTGCATCAGTCACCCTTATCACCTTCGCACCGGGTGCCGGGCCGAACGAGGGAGACCTCCTCTTCAACGGACAGGGCTGGACCGATGTCTGGAACTATCTCGGGAGCACTGAAATCGGCGTGGCTTCCAGGGATGTGTCTGCATATATTGATGAGAGCGAGAATGAAGCAGGCTTCAGGAGCAACGCTGACTGGATGGAGTCGAGCATTGCAATCCTTGTCGTGGAGTATGAAGATCTGACGCCTGATACCATCACCCTCCGCCTCGATCCGGTCAACACGGCAATCCCGGTCGGCGAGAACGCGATCTACTCAATCATCATGAACTATGTCCCGCAGGGGATGGCCGGGTTTGATATCTCGCTCACCCTTGATAATCCGGAAATCGGGGACTTCCTCGCTTATACGGCTCCGTCATGGGCAGTCCTGAACACGTATTCGGAGATCTCGGGAGATTCGATCTGGTTCAGCGGCATC
This sequence comes from Methanolinea sp. UBA275, assembly GCA_002506105.1. Classification (GTDB taxonomy): domain Archaea; phylum Halobacteriota; class Methanomicrobia; order Methanomicrobiales; family Methanospirillaceae; genus Methanolinea_A. Next base: position 27,861 of record DAWU01000012.1, read on the forward strand.
GATCTCCAGACACTCATCCAGGCTGGAGCAACTGATGTATCGCTCGGTACGATCACGATCAGGACCGACCACGCCGGTGAGACCACTCTCGTGCCGGGAAGTAAGAAGATCAACGCTGATGGTGGGGGGAATATCACCCCGGAGGTGACTTCAGCGGACCTGATTGCATATATTCCTCTGGATGCACACTTCACTGCGAACGCGACGACGGGGAGTATACCTGCAACAATCGCCTTCACCGATACGTCGACGGGTGATCCCCTGCCATCGGGCTGGGCCTGGGACTTGAATGGCGACGGGGTGACGGATTCGACCCAGAAGAACCCGGTGGATACCTATACGACCGGGGGAATGTATACTGTCAACCTTACCGTCTCGAACCAGTATTGTTCCGACACGCTGACCCGGGCAGGATACATCACTATCCCCCACCACGTCATCCCGCTCCCCTCACACACGAATGCGCCGACGGACCCTGATGGTGACAATCTCTACGAGGACACCAACGGGAACGGCTACCTGGATTTCGATGACGTGGTGGAGTTCTACTACAATATGGCATGGATAGAGCAGAATGAACCGGATCCCCGGGCCTTCGATTACAACGGCAACGGCTATTTGGATTTCGACGACGTCGTGGTGCTGTACTATGAGATACTGGAATCATAGGGGAGGGAAGAGGAACATTCACTCCCAATTGCTCATGATACGCTCCTGTGCCTACTACCTGCCAGTGAATCAGGAGGAACTACTTCCCATGAATTTCAGCGACCACCAGAACCATTGTCTTCAGTGATGAGAACAGATCAGAAAGAGTACTGATATGAATACCCAAGCACGAATCCCTCACATCATCGCCATAGTGCTGTTCTCGTTCCTTGCAATGTCCAGCTTCTCGGCCGCAGCGGAAGTAAGTGCGAATCCTGCATCGGTCGCACTCCAGCAGGGAGTAACCACCACGATTACCTATACCCTGGATGAGGCACCCGGTGGCCTTGCGGGATACAGTATGGATCTCTCCATCTCCAATCCTTCATGCGCACGGATAACCGCGATCAATCATCCTGCATGGGCAATACTGAACGCGACACAGGGTGTTCCGGGAAGCGAGATTATAATACACGGAGTTGATCTTGGGAAGGCTGTCGAGAACGGGGCAACATCCATTCCCATTGCAACGGTCACTCTCCAGGGGATCGGCACGGGATCCTGCACTCTTGTGACTACTGAAGCGCGGTTTGACGATGATAGCGGGAATATTTCGATGCTTGACACGGTGCAGGTGAACGTCACGGTCACGGGGAGTCCCTCATCTGGCTCATCGTCAGGGGGCGGAGGCGGGTCCTCATCCGGTGGCGGTTCAAGCAGCAGTTTCACCGGGGCGATCGTAACCCAGGAGACCCCGGGAATCATGCTCACTCCAACACCTACTCCCACTTCAACCATGGCGGTCGTTGCCTATGCTGCACCCTGGGAGACTGGAGAAATGCCTGTCCCTGAAGTAACTGCCATTGTTACAGATACAAAGAGTGTATCATCGCAGGGTTCCGAACCTGGCGCTAAAATCCCGGTGACCGTGCTTCTCTTTGGTGTTGGTGTGCTCATCCTTCTTGGACTTGGTGCATACCTCTTCATGAAGAAGAAGCGTTGAACCTCTCAATATCCTATTTTTACCTGTCCTGGTAAGGGTGACAGGATCACCCCTGTTCTGACAAAAGAGATCCGGTTGAACTCTCTGGAAAAGGGAGGCCTATCTGGCCTCCCCGATGAGGGGACATCTCCCTGGAACTGAGACATCACTGACGTAACGTTCGGGAGAGACAGGTGTCCTCCCTTGAATTGAGTGTGGAATTACTCTTCTCTTGCACGGTCATCTCCATGCGTGTCTCTCTCCATGGACTTTTTACCATGAGGCAATATGTGCAGGGTATCCCGACATTCGAGGCGCGCGAAATCCCTGCGGCTGTGAATCACATGGATGATTCCGCCAGGTAATTATTGGGATGCTTCAATAATAAATATTTTTATTTTCGTATTACTATATATGATGAAATAAATTTATGTATGTTTCACGTAATAATTGATAAATTATAAAACCGACATGGATCAGTAGCATTGATTCCCGATACTCTGCTGAAGAATGATGCCGAATCAGGTCGAAACCGGAATGCCCTGTATTAGATAGTCGGTATGAACATTGATCCCAATTTTTATGAGTAGTTGAAAGATATTTGAAAATTTTACGGATAAAGTAAAATAATTATTATTAAATGTAGCACGAGCCTATAATGGAGAGTATGAAGAGAGGGCATCTTGCTGCAGAGGTTGCCTGTATCCTGATTTTGATACTTTTAGCACAGGCTTCTGCTGCCAGTGTATACGAGCGGGCCATTATCCCTCAAGGGGACTCAACATATCGCGTAAGCCTCCAGTTTCCTGAAGGGACTATTTCAGGAATCACCGAAACGATCTCAAGCGGGATGACCTGCAAGGAGATCTCGCTCCCGCCTGAACAATACCGGATTGAAGGGACCACGCTTTTCCTTGCAATCATTGAGGAACGTGAGGTCTCCTACCTCGTCACAGGAAAACCCGGGATGACGGCAGAGATCACCGGAACTTATCAGGATATGATTACCGGAGAGAAAGGAAACCTCCCGGGTGCAAGAATATCCAGTTCGGGATCCGTGGAAATCATTGACGCTGCAGTCAATAATTCCCTCCCAGGGAACGATGCCCGGAGCCAGCATGCTCCACTGGAGCCGGTTCTCTTTGTCGTTGCATTGTGTGCGACTGGTCTCCTGTATTCCCTCAGGAGGCGCTCCCGATGAAACTCTTGTTCATGGTACTTGCCGCTGCAGTCTGTCTCATGATCGTATTGCCGGCCAGCGCAGGGCTCCCGGGCGATGCCAGCGGCAACGACCACCTGGAGAAACAGGAACTTGTTTCAATGATTCTTTCAGCATTGAAGGACAGCACCACCCTCCAGGATGCAAGGGATGCTGCATATGTCTATTCGAACTGGAACGGGAGTCCCAAGAAGATCATTGATTCATCCGGAAAGGAACGCGTGATATGGCGCCCGTTCCACCGGATTGTCGTTATGAACTCCGAGACCCTGGAGACGATGCGTTCCATCGGGTATGATACTTCAACCGTGGTCGGCGTCGATAAGTACACCCTGAAAGCGACTGCGTTCTTCCCGGAGTTCAAAAATACGCCGGGGATTGGATCCATCTGGGCGCCTGATTACGAAAAGATCGTCTCGCTGCAGCCCGATGCAGTCTTTGTCTATGCCGAGATCAGCAGATCATCATGTGACGAGATCGAGGAGAATCTTGCGAAGACCTCCCCGGGCGTCACCGTGCTCCGGTTCGACTGCTACCTTCCCGAAAGCTATCCCGGAGAGATCGGGATCCTCGGTGACCTCCTCGACTGCCAGGAAGGGGGCCGGGAATTCCTGGAATTCTACACTTCAAATATCGACACGGTGACCAGCCGCGTCGCTGCAGTCCCTGAGAACGAACGGATAAAGGTCTACTTTGAGACCTGGAATGATTACAAGACCTGTGCAGCGGGATCCGGGTACGACCAGAAGATACGGATGGCCGGGGGATCCAATATCTTCGGCAATGAAGCGGGAGAATACCCCGAGCTTGATCCCGAGGCTGTGCTAGCCTCCTCACCTGAAGCGGTCATTAAGCTGGTCGGGTCCATGAAATATACCTTCGGTGGATACAACGGCGGAGAAGAGGAGATATTCCGGCAGACGCATGACGCTCTCGTCTCCAGGAAAGGCTGGAAATCCCTCCCCGCAGTCCGTGATAACAGGACGTACCTGATTCACACCGACATCCTAGGTGGCCCGCACTTCTTCGTGGGCGTCCAGTACATGGCCAGGTGGTTCTATCCCGACCGGTTCTCCGATCTTGATCCTGTATGTGTTCATGCCGAATACCTGACACGGTTCCAGGGGCTGCCGGCATCAATCGTGGAAGATGAGATCTTTGTCTATCCCAGGTTGAGAAGGTAACATCGTGGACCAGAAAGGAGCCCCGGGGGATCTTTCGCATCTCAGGGAGGAATACCACCGGTTCGCGGCGAAGCGCTACCTCTTCCTTGCCGGATGCGGTATCCTGATACTCATCCTTATCGGGATCGCAACGACCCTTGGCTCCGCAGACCTCACGATCGGGGAGGTATACGCCGCGATCATCGCTCGCTTTTTCCCGTCGGTCGTAGAAAGCACCCCGCTCGCATCCACGATCGTATGGGAATACCGCCTTCACCGGATCTTCTTTGCGATTGCGGCGGGGTTCGGGCTCGGGATCGCGGGTGCAGTGATGCAGGGGGTGCTGCGAAATCCCCTTGCAAGCCCGTTCACCCTCGGGATCTCCGCGGCGGCATCTTTTGGTGCGTCCATCGTGATTGTCTTTGGAATCGGAGGATTTGCGAATGACATCGCGATCATCATCGCCGCGTTCGTCTTCACCCTCCTTGCGACGTTCGGCATCTACAGCCTCTCGCGGGTGAGGGGAATCTCCCCGGAGAGCATGATCCTTGCCGGGATCATCCTGATGTACCTTTTCTCTGCCATGACCTCGTTCCTCCAGTATATCGGCACCGTCGACCAGCTCCAGGAAGTGGTCTTCTGGACCTTCGGGAGCCTTCAGCGGACGTCCTGGGGCAAGCTTGCGCTCGTAAGCCTTGTCGTGGGCCTCTGCATTCCCTTTATCATGCTCCGGTCGTGGGACCTCAACGCGATGGGCCAGGGAGACCAGGTGGCAAAGAGCATGGGGGTCGATGTCAGCCGTACGAGGACACGCCTCATGCTGATCGCATCCCTGGTGACGGCGATCATCATCTGCTTTACCGGGGTCATCGGGTTCATCGGGCTTGTCGCCCCGCACATCACCCGCCTTGCGATCGGCGGGGACAACCGGTTCCTACTCCCAGCATCGGGCCTTGTGGGCGGAGCATTGCTCCTTACCGCTGACAGCCTGGCGAGGACCGTGCTTGCACCCGCCATCATCCCGGTCGGGATCATGACCTCCTTTATCGGGATTCCCTTCTTCCTCTACCTGTTCCTCAGGAAAAGGGAGGGGTACTGGTGACGCTTTCTGTCCGGGGTCTCTCGTTCTCGTACGGGGACCGGGAGATCCTTCACGATGTCTCGTTCTCGACCGCACCGGGCGAGGTGCTCGGGATTGCCGGCCCGAACGGATGCGGGAAGACCACGCTGATCAAGTGCATCGACCGGATCTTTGAACCGGGCGGGAGGGTCGAATTTGGCGGGAAGGATATGGCGGATCTCAGCACAACAGAGATAGCCCAGCTCATCGCCTATGTCCCCCAGGCGCTCACTATCGGCATGGCCATGAGCGTGTTCGAGACGATTCTCCTGGGCAGGCGTCCCTATATCAGGTGGTCGGTCTCGGATGCCGATCTCGAACGGGTAAGCGCCGTCATCGCGGAACTTGCCATCCAGCACCTCGCGTTCCGCAAGATGACCCAGATTAGCGGCGGCGAGCGCCAGAAGGTGATGATTGCACGGGCAATGGTCCAGGATCCCTCGCTGCTTCTCCTGGACGAGCCGACCAGTGCGCTCGATCTTCGGCACCAGCTCGAGGTCATGGAACTTGTTCGGAGGGTTGCCCGGGATAAGGAAGCCACCGTCCTGATGGCAGTCCATGACCTGAACCTTGCGGGAAGGTTCTGCGACAGGCTGATGATCATGAAGGAGGGCAGAATCGTTGCGATGGGAACGCCGTCCGAGCTCCTAACCCGCGAACTCATCCGTGACGTCTATGAAGTCGATGCGGTGATCTCCGGTGAATCCGGGTACCTCCAGGTCATCCCGGTCCGCCCTGTGGGAGAGATTACAGTGTGATCATGTAATGTTCTCTCTGGCAAGGTGAAAGAGCACACTGTTGAACGATAAAAACCCAAATCTCATCATCATACCACGATTCCATAATCCGGAAGCCCTGGTATGGACAAGGACAAGAATATGATCCATGCACAGGAACAGAAGAAGAATGCAGTAGTCTCCTGGACCGGGGGAAAGGATGGCTGCTATTCATGCCACAGGGCGATGGCGGAAGGGTATCATATCACCCATCTCCTGCACTTCCGTAACGTGAGGAAGCGGGGATCGCACGAGTTGAACAATGAGGTGGTCCGGGCGCAGGCAGATGCGATGGAAATCCCACTCATACAGAAGGACTTCACGTCGTACGAGGAAGAATTCAAGAACACCGTTCGTGACCTCCGGGAGCAGGGCGAACGGATCGATGCGGCGGTGTTCGGGCACATCGAGACCCACAAGAACCTGGTCGATCGTATCTGCAGCGAGATGAACCTCGAACTCGTGATGCCTCTCTGGAAACAGGATTCAAAAAAATTAATACAAGGGATGCGTGAATCCGGGCTTGAGATTGTGGTTGTCAGCGCAAAAGAGAGCCTGATGGGGAAGGAATGGCTTGGCCGGAAAATCGACGAAAAGTTCATCGACGACTTGAAGAGGCAGGATTCATCCATCGATCCCTGCGGCGAGAACGGGGAATTCCATACCCTTGTCACCGACGCCCCGATGTTTAAGAAAAAGATAATAATCACCGGAAGCGACCGGGTGCTCCAGGACGGCTACTGGTACCTTGACATTTTCGGGTGGACGTTCCAGGAAAAATAACCGGACTCCCTTGCATCCGCGCAGGATTTTTCAGCTCCAACCGGGCAATGAATAGGTAATTTATAAATACTTTCTCGTTCGTTATTGTTTTGAGGCAATTAAGGTGGCAGAATTACCAGTTGCAGCAATGATTAGGATTGCCAAGAAGAGTGGAGCAGAACGTGTCGGCCGTGATGCCGCAGTTGCTCTCGTTGGACAGGCAGAAGAGTACATTGCATGCCTTGTGAAAGAGGCAAACAAGCTTGCAATTCACGCAGGAAGGAAGACTATCAAGGAAGAGGATGTAGAACTCGCGATTAAATCCCTTTAATCCTCTCTTCTTTCCTAAATTCACGGTTCTTTCATCGGATATCCCGGCAGTGTTCATTCACAAAATCCAGGTTGTTGAAGTATTTTTTACCTCTTTTCATTTCATATCTCCATCAGAAAAAGAGTGATATCTCGTATTGAAGGAGGGTATCAGTGATGTATCGGGCTTTGCCGGCTCCTCACGCCCTTGTATATCTCAAACCATGCGACCGAGAGACTACCCGCGGCGAGACAGAGGAGGATATGCCCCGGTGTAATTGGTGCAAACTGGAACAGGGATCTCAAGCCGGGGATGACAAGGACTGCGGCCATGAAGAACATGGTCCCTCCCAGTACCCACCATAATGCCCGGTTTGGTGTCCTGAAGCGTGCGACAATGCTCTCTGTCCAGGAACGGTTGGTGCAGATGAGGGCGAGATTGGCGACAACGATGGTCACAAAGGCGACGGTTCTCAGCTGATCTTCGGAGAGCTCCTGCATCATACAGTACAGGTATACTCCGAGGACGATGCCGAGTGTGACGAACCCCTGGAGAAGCGCAATCATAACTGTGGGACGATCGAGGATGTGGTCGCCTGGTTTCCTGGGGGGTTTCGTCATGATATCGGGCTCCTCCCGCTCAGCCTCGAATACCACCGAACATGCGGGATCGATGATCAGCTCCAAAAACACGATCTGGACAGGCAAAAGGATGAGCGGCCATCCGAGGAGAACCGGGAACAGCGAGAGACCGGCGATGGGGACATGGATTGAGATGATATACGCCATCGCCTTCCTGAGGTTCGCATAGATCCTCCGCCCCATACGGATCCCCGCGACAATAGATGCAAAGTTGTCGTCAAGGAGGACGAGTGCGGATGCTTCCCTGGCCACATCGGTGCCTCTTCCTCCCATTGCGATGCCAATGTGGGCGGCCTTGAGTGCGGGGGCATCGTTGACCCCGTCACCAGTCATGGCCACCACCTCGCCTCCCGACTTCAGGGACTCGACGATCTGGAGTTTCTGTTCGGGCACGACCCGGGCAAAGAGTGACGTGGCGCGGATCATCGCGTCCCTTCTTCCCGCAGGCATCGCTGCAAGATCAGGCCCGGCAATGAGCGCGCCCGTGTCAGGGAGCCCTATCTGCCGGGCGATATTTCGCGCAGTGGCAGGGTAATCGCCGGTGATCATGGCGACCCTGATACCCGCCGCCATACACTCGCTGACCGCCGCCGCCGCATCAGGCCTCACTGGGTCGGCAAACCCGATAAGCCCAAGGTACGTGAAGGGGAACGCATGCTGGCCGTCAGGGAGCTGGGCTGACCTGAAACGGGATTTCGCGACGCCGAGCACCCGAAGGCCATCCGCAGCAAGGGCTTCAACATCCCCCGTCAGTGCAGCAATCTCCCGCTCTTCCATGTGACACAGGTCAAAGATTGCTTCAGGGGCTCCTTTGGCGGCGATGATGAATTCATCATCCTTTCTTGACCGCCAGACATTGGACATCGCCAGCAGTTCCCGGGACAGGGGATATTCGAGGAGAAGTTCCCAGTCCCCGTGAAGGTGTTCGGTTCCCGAAAGATCCGTATTTCCCGTCTTTGTGAGTGCCTGCTCCATGGGGTCGAAGGGATCTTTCTTGCAGGAGAGGATCGCATACTCGAGGAGCTCGTGGAACGGTTCGGGGAGCACGTTCCCCTCATCGGTGAGGCAGTCAAACGAAGACCCTGCAACCTTGCATTTCGCGACGGTCATCCGGTTGAGGGTGAGAGTCCCCGTCTTGTCTGTGCAGAGCACGGTGGTTGCTCCCAGGGTCTCGATCGCCGGCACATGCCGGGCAAGGACGCTGATCTTTGAGAGCCGCCAGGCGCCGAGTGCCAGGAACACCGTCAGAACGACAGGAAATTCCTCGGGGAGAATGGCCATTGCGAGTGTAATGCCGGCGAGGAGGCCGTGGAGCCAGTCACCGCGTGTCAGGCCATACGCAACCACCACGATAACTACAAGGAAGAGCCCGATGAGCGCAATGCTCCGGACAATGTGCCCAGTCTCGACATGCAGGCGTGTCTCTTCCGGCTCGACGGCCTGTAATGCTTTGCCGATCTCTCCCATCCTGGTATTGATTCCGGTCGAGACCACCACGGCAACTCCCTGGCCCTGGACCACCAGGGTTCCCGAGTAGAGCCATGGCTGGTCGTCACCGCCGGGTTGCCGCTCACCGGGATCGCCGAGCGCGGGGAGCTTCCTCACCGGTACAGACTCTCCGGTCAGGAGCGATTCATCGATCGAGAGGTTCGTGGACTCGTTGAGGAGTGCATCTGCTGCGATGCGATCCCCTTCGTTCACGAAGAGGAGGTCGCCTGTCACCACATCCCGTCCTGCAACCCGGACCAGGCGGCCATCCCTGATCACCAGTGCCCGGGGACTTGAAAGGTTCCTGAGTGCTTCCAGGGCTCTCTCCGTTTTTCGCTCCTGGTACACCGTAATGCCGATGATCACCGCAACAAAAGAGAGGAGCAGCGCACCCTCCTGTATATCACCGAGCACGAAGTAGATAGCTCCTGCACCGACAAGGAGAAGAAACATGGGCTCCCTGATGACATCAAGAACGATGCCGAATATCCCCCGGGTATCCGGGGATGGGAGTTCGTTTGGGCCATCCTCCATGAGACGTGTCTGTGCTTCTTCCGTGGAGAGTCCGGTGAACCGGGAGAGGTCGAGAGGGGGCATGGGGATTTCCGGTAGCTGAAGCGATAGGTTTGTGGATCAGATAGGTATTTCGATAGATTACGGCCAAGAACGCGATATTACTCACACAAATATCAGCAATACAGGATTAGGCATTCTGCAGTTCCATGGGAACGAGGGGCCCCGTAAGAACGTATGGAAAAACCAAATCAAATCCACATAAAAAAATTTGCACTCTGTGACTGGTTACTGCCTACTTCCTGTCAAAGAAGATATTCTTCCCTGACGCCTTGAGGGGAATCCCGTATGCCACCGTGCATCCCTCGAGCCAGCCCAGAGAGAGTGCTGCGGCTCCTGCCGAGTACATCACCCTGTTGTCAATATTGTGGATGGATGCGGTCTTGACTGCGGACCCGACCGCAATTCCGAGATCGGTGATCTTGACGATGCAGTTCGGTCCCCTGAACGGCCCCGCCGGCGTCGTGGGATCCACCGCACCGACCATCTCGTCACATCCCTCGTATCCGCATCCCTGGCAGTTGATACCGATCGGCTCCTGGCCCCTGATGCCAAGGATGAGGCAGGCATCCGCGGCAGCCACATTCCCTGCATCGCGCAGGAAAAAGGAGAGCCCGAGTTTCGCGGAGAGCCGCTCCATCTCCTTCGAGAGGATTGGGAGATCGGGTGGCCCCGCGATGGTGGTGACGAGGGAGTCCATTCCCTTTCCCTTCGGGGCTGTCCGGGCAGAGAGTGCCATCAGTTTCGCAACCGTCATGACTCCTTCAGAGATATCCTGTTCCGGCATAGGTAGGGAGTCGACGTCTCAGGATATCAGGTGAGCGGCCTCATGGAGAATGAGCCGGGACTATTCCCGGAAAATGCAGATGATACCCGGACAACGTGAAATGATGTGAAGGGGTTCACGCGAAAGGAGTGGCCAGGATGGAAATCATTAAAGGAATGGCTTTTCCAGGATTATCTACATAACTGGATCCGCGAGATCCGACACAGAAGGAGAGTAAAACGAAATGGATTCGTATCAATGCACGATATGCGGGCATATCTATGACCCCGGTAAAGGTGAACCTTCCATGAATATCCAGCCAGGCATAGATTTTTCCAAACTGCCCGGGGACTGGCAGTGCCCGATATGCATGGCAACCCCTGACAAGTTTGTGAAAGTGTGAGCGATTTGCATGGTTGTCCAGGAGATTGCACCAGGTATATTCTCGGTCGGGGCGCTTGATTTTGACAGGCGCCTCTTTGACTCATTGATCCCGCTCCCGCAGGGTACGACCTACAATGCGTACCTTGTTCGCGGGAAGGAGAAGACCGCGCTGATCGACACAGTGGACCCGGCCAAGGAACTCGAGCTCGTGACCAACCTGATCAAAGCAAACGTCGATACGATCGACTACATTATCATCAACCACGCAGAGCAGGACCACTCGGGCACGCTTCCCATGATCGCCGAGCTCTTCCCCGGCGCAAAGATCGTGGTCAACGAAAAGTGCCTCGACCAGGTGAAGATTCTCCTCGATATCGGGGAAGATCGCTGCATGATAATCAAGGATCGCGACACGATCGATCTCGGGGGAAAGACGCTCGAGTTCCTCATGACCCCCTGGGTCCACTGGCCCGAGACCATGGTCACCTACGCCCGGGAAGACAGGGTCCTCTTCTCCTGCGATTTCTTCGGATCTCACTACTCGGAGAGCACACTTCGTGTCGTCGAATGGGGCGAGATCTACCGTGCCGCAAAGCGCTACTATGCCGAGATCATGATGCCGTTCCGCTCATCCGTCCGGGAGAACCTCGAGAAAGTGAGCGCCCTTGATATCGCCATAATAGCGCCAAGTCACGGCCCGATCCACACCAACCCCGCGCTCATCATGGACGCATACCGGGACTGGACATCCGATGCGGTCAAAAACGAGGTCGTAATCCCGTACGTGAGCATGCACGGGAGCACCGAGAAGATGGTCGACCACCTTGTGAGCGCGTTGAGGGAGAAAGGGGTCAGGGTTCTCCCCTTCAACCTGGTCGCAACCGATATCGGGGAACTGGCGATGGCGCTCGTGGATGCCGCCACCATTGTTATCGGGACTCCGACGGTCATCTTCGGACCCCACCCCCAGGCTGTGTACGCGGCATACCTCGCAAACCTCCTCCGTCCGAAGACCCGGTTTGTCTCGGTCGTCGGCTCGTACGGGTGGGGAGGAAAGACTGTAGACACCCTGAAGGGGATGCTCCCCAAGATCCAGGCTGAGCTGATCCCCCCGGTGTATATCAAGGGTGCTCCCGGTGCATCGGACTTACACAGCATCGAAGCCCTTGCAGAGGCCATCGCTGCAAAGCACCGGGAAATCGACATTCTTGTGAAGGGCTGATGAAAAAACATACTCTTTTCTTTTCCGGATCTGGCATACTTTTACGCGGGATTCCGGAGGTATGTCGCGCTCTCCATCTCCCAATACCAAGAGGTCCTGCATGAGCCAAGTTCGCGATTTCAAAAAATTCCTCTCAGAATCAGCACGTGTGTATATCATCGGCGTTGCGGGTGATTCCGGGTCAGGGAAGAGCACCTTCACATCCGGAATCAGGAACATCCTTGGTGAGGACCTTGTTGCAACTATCTCACTCGATGATTACCACCTCTATGGTCGCGACAAGAGAAACTCCCTCAATATCACCCCCTTAAACCCTGCTGCAAACGATCTCGCCAGGCTTGAACGGGATGTTGCACAGCTGAAACAAGGTCACGGGATTGAGAAGATGCAGTACAACCACTCGACCGGGACCATCGAGGGACCGGTGCATTTCTCCCCTGCAAAGGTCATCATCCTCGAAGGTCTACACCCGCTCAGCACACCGGTCTTGAGGACCCTTCTCGATTTCTCGTTCTTCGTCGATCCTTCACCTGACGTGAAGCGTGAATGGAAGATGAAAAGGGACATGGGATTCAGGGGATACACCGAGCAGGAAGTCCGGAGGGAGATGGCGGCCCGGGAACCCGATTACCTCGCCTACGTCGCACCCCAGAAAGCGTTTGCGCAGGGGATCATCGGGATCTCATTCTCCCGATTCGGGAGGGAACTCGGGTGGAAAGAGAACATCTACCGGGTTTCCCTCTCGATGGCTCCCCTTCCCGAACTGCATGAGAACGTCCTGATGACATTTGACCTGGGGGCAGTCCTTACGGCACACACGAGGCCGTACTCTGTCGGGTATATGCCGGTCATGAACGAGGGACATCACATGGGCACACTGGAGCTCGACGGAGGATTCCCGTGCGATGCGGCGCACGAGCTCTTTGCCCGTCTCCGCGAAAAGACAGGGATTGATCCCAGTGCCCTGATCCCCACATGCCCCCTCTTGACACCGACCGACATCATGCAGCTGATCGTCTGCTGGCGGATAATCTCCCACCGGCATATGCTCGACTGAAATTTCTCTTTTTTTCCCAGGGCAAACATACATCAGGCTGGAAATGCCACAGATTCAGGTAGGAATGGGCAGGATCCGGTACTTTTCCATGGTGCTCGGGGAGCTCGGCGAGATGCTCATCTTCATAAGCCCGCTCACCCTTCTCCCGCTTCCCATCGCGGCGATCTTCAGGGAATGGGATATGCTGCTTCCGCTGGCCTCTGTCCCCGCACTCTTTTTCCTCAGCGGATTTTTCCTCAACTATCTTCCGAGAAAGAAGCAGGATGTCAGGTTCTCTGCCGCACTCTGCTCGGTTGCGCTCGTCTGGCTGGCATTTGCCGTCATCTCGTGCATTCCCTTCATGTTCGTGCTGGATCTCTCCTTTACCGATGCAATGTTCGAATCCATGGCCGGATGGACCGGGACCGGGTTCTCACTCCTCAAAAACCTTGATACGATCCCCGAGAGCCTTCTCTTTTGGAGAACCTATATGCAATGGGTGGGGGGCCTCGCCGTGATCTCCCTTGCGCTCACCACGGCATTCCGGTCAGATCTGGACACATCCCCTCTTTTCAAGGCAGAGAGGAAAGCCGAACGCATCCTCCCGAGCGTGATTGCGAACGGAAAGGAGATCTGGGCCGTCTACATCCTTCTCACCGTGATCTCGGCGGGCCTGATCATGATGTCCCGTGTCCCGCTCTGGGATGCCCTGAATCTTGCGATATCCGCGATCTCGACCGGGGGATTTATCCCGAAGACGGGTGGACTTCTCTCGTATAACAACCCCCTCCTCGAGCTCTTCCTGATCCCTGTCATGATATTCGGATCGACTCCGTTCACTCTCTATTATATGACCTACCGGAGAAAGGCAGTCTCCTTCTTTTCAGACGAGCAGGTCCGGCTCCTCTTCATCTTCCTCATCTTTGGGACCCTGATCGTGGTCGCCGATCTCATCTTCCTTGCCGATTTTGCCACAAAAGAGGCGGTCCGGCAGGGCGTCTTCATGACCACCGCAGCGATCAGCACCACTGGATTCCAGAACGGAAATCCCCACCTCTACCCCAGCGTGACGGTCGTTTTTTTAACGATGCTGGTCTTTATAGGCGGTGCAAGCGGGAGTACTGCCGGGGGGATCCGGCTCTCGCGAATCGCGCTCGGATACCGGGGGATCATCTGGTGGTTCCGGAGAACATTTGTGAGCAGCAGGGTGCTCGTGCCCTTCAAGTACCAGAAAAAGACCATCCCTGTCGAGGTCGCCGAGCCGGAACTCTCGAAGAGCATGCTGGTGATCATCCTTTCCGTCATAACCGTGTTTCTTGCGACCGTGATTGTCCTGCAGGAGCATATCACGTCGCTCGGGCTCACCGATCTCATCTTCGACATCGTGTCGGCGCTGAGTTCGTGCGGGATCTCGAGCGGGTACGTGAACCCCACCATGCCGCTCCTCTCAAAGTGGGTGTTCATTGTCGTGATGTGGGTCGGGAGACTCGAAGTGATCCCGGTCTTTGTCCTCCTGGCAGGCCTGATCCGCGGATCAGACTAGGAATCTGGCACTTCTAAATCAATTTTACTTTTGTTAACTCCATAATATTGAATTACAAGGGCCATCCATTACTGTGTGATGAAACAGATTGCCCTGTACGGGAAAGGCGGTATCGGGAAGTCCACCACCTCGGCGAACCTCTCCGCAGCACTCTCCCTTCAGGGACTTGATGTGCTGCAGATTGGATGCGACCCGAAACGAGACAGCACGAGGATGCTGATGCAGGGAACCCTCATCCCGACGGTGATGGACCTTGTCAGGAAGAGGGGAGACCCGGCGGTGACCCTCGACGAGGTCGTGTACCGGGGTTTTCATGGGGTCCGGTGCGTGGAGGCGGGAGGACCCGAGCCGGGCGTCGGGTGTGCCGGGCGGGGGATCATCGCAACCTTCCAGATACTTGAGAAACTCGGGGCGCTCGATGCGGATGTGGTCGTATATGATGTGCTTGGCGATGTGGTCTGCGGTGGGTTTGCCATGCCCATGCGTGAGGGGTACGCCGAAGAGGTCTACCTTGTCACCTCGGGGGAGTTGATGTCGCTCTATGCTGCCAACAACATCTGCAAGGCGATATCCCGCCTCTCATCTCGGGCACGCAGCAGGTGCCGGCTCGGGGGTGTGATCTGTAATGCTAAGAACCTCCCCCGGGAAGAGGAACTTGTTGCCGAGTTTGCAGAAAAGATCGGGAGTTTCATGATCCAGTTCATCCCGAGAGACCAGGTGGTCCAGCAGTCGGAACTGAACAGGAGGACCGTGATTCAGTTTGCCCCTGAATCCGGCCAGGCTGAGGTGTATCGGACGTTCGCCAGAAAGATCATGGAGAACCGAAGGCTGGATATCCCCACACCGCTTGAGATGGAGGATCTGGAAGACCTTGCATATGCCTATTCCACGTGATGATGGGTGCACGCTGACAGGGGCGCTCTCTGTCACCACCGAGATCGAACGGTGTGCAACGATCATTCACGGACCTTCCGGGTGTGCTCACCACAACTTCTCTCTCCTGCATGCACTCCACGCTGCCAGGGATCATATCACCACCCCTGCACTCATTTCAACCGACATGTCCGAGCGGGAGGTGATATTCGGGGGCGAACATCTCCTCGAAGAGGCGATCTTTGAGGCGTTTTCGCGACATCCTGATATCATCTGTGTGCTCTCGACCTGCGTTGCCGCTACCATCGGTGACGATGTTGACGCACTCTGCAGGATCCCGCACGACATTCCCGTCATTCATGTTCCTACCGGAGGTTTCCTTGGCGGAGGCTTTCTGTCGGGCCATATCAATGCTCTTCAAACCCTCTCCCACCTTGCAAAGAGAGGAGAAGGGAGCCTTTCAGTCAATCTCGTCGGGGAGAAAACGCTCGAGTACGAGGTGCAGGAACATTACCGGGAAGTGTCCCGGATCCTCGCGTCCATGGGAGTCCCGGTTCACACCAGGTTTGTGTGCGGGTCCTCACTTCCCGACATACAGCGTCTCGGGAATGCTTCTCTGAACATCCTCCGGGATCCGTCCATGGTTCCCCTCGGAACCACGCTTGATAGGGAGCTCGGGATCCCGTTCGTCGATTCATTCCCGCTCGGGATGGAAGGAACGATCAGGTTCATGGAGGAGGTGGGGGCGGCTCTCTCCCTGGATGTAACCGACGCCATAGCAGAAGAAGAAGCACTCCAGCGTGAGATGGTGCGGGCATTCTCATCGCTGAAGGGAAAGAGGATACGGTTCAGCACGAGATATGCAGAGGAGGGGGTATTCCATCCCGGGTACGAACTCGCAGAGATGCTCGATCTCGAGATCCACGAGCATGGAAATCCCGTCCCTGTTCCCGATCCGTTCCCGGTGGGAACCCATGGGATCAGGAGGCTGCTCAACCGGTGGATGAGGGGCTGCCATGCCTGAATGTGCAGGGCCGCTGTGGCCGTGCGGGCTCACCGGGGCGGCTGCCTGCCTGTCAGGATTGCAAAAAATCGCCGTCGTGATCCACGGGTCCGAGGGCTGCTATTTCTATCCGGCAACCACCCTCCATGTTCCCCTGTACTGCACATCACTCACTGACCAGGACATCATTCTTGGAACCGATGAGGCTCTGATCCGGACAATCGATGGCATCGGGAAAAAGGTCCGGGACATGTATGTCATCTGTTCATGCGTTCCTTCAATCACAGGCGAGGACGTCCGGGCAACCCTTGAATCCCGGTATGGCGAGAATGCAGGGATCCATGTGCTCGATTCCCCGGGTTTTTCCGGCGAGTATGAGAAAGGATACCTGGCGGCGCTCTCGTCCCTCAATCTTCGCGAATCGGGGGAGATGAACACCTGTATCAACATTGACGGGATCTCGCTTATGGATCCCTTCTGGAGGGGGAACCTGCAGGAAGTTGAGCGGATGATCAGGCTCGCAGGAGCAGGTGTAGGAGCGAGGCTGTGTTCATGCAATGCGGGATGCGAGATAGAGATTGCACCATCTACCATCCATGCAAACCCCGATCTTGTTTCAGAGAAGGGCTCGTCACTTGGATCCCTGCTCGGTATCCGGGAGATCAGGAAGACTGTCCGCACCCTCGAAGACAGGTTCCCGGAAAGCGAGGGTGTGCTTTCCGGATTGCATCTCCCCGAAGCGGAGGAACACATTGTTGCCGCATGCGATAAATACCTGAGAAGGTTCGATCCCCCGGACGTAGTCCTGGCCGGGCAGTGTGCATCGATGCAGGCGATTGCGGGCATGCTGGACGAATACCTGGGAGCCGGGATTCTCGGGATTGCATCCAGGAACGTCCCCGGAGAAGGCCAGTATCCCGCGATGTGGGTCAGGGATTATGCTGGCATCCTCGAGATGCTTGAACGGGAAGAGCCTGACCTCGTGCTCGGATCATCGTTTGAGCAGACTGCGTATCCTTCCGCTGCATGGGTCGGGATCACTCCACCGCTTCGCGGTGCAGTGAGGCTGCATGCCCGCCCGATTGCCGGGATCGAAGGGGCGCTTGCCCTGATGGAATCGGTCCTGAATGCCTGTATTGACCGCCAGAAAGTTACATGACCGGGTAGCCATGGGTTCCCCGGACGCCCTCATTCTTTTCACTTTCACACCGCGCAGATCGAGCCCTTATATACCCCCGTTTCGAGAGGATAGGAGTGAGGTGAATGAAATGCAAAGAGCAGGATATCTCACCCGGGATGGAAAAAAAGTCCTTGACAGCGACGGGATTCCATGCGAGATCCTGGAGCTTACGATATTCGGGGCGAGGCTTTGCATGCTCATTGATGAGGTCAAAGGAGCCATCCAGAGGGGCACCCCCGCAGGCGTTGTCCGGATCAAGCAGAACTGGATGGAGTACCTTGGCGGAAAGGCGGGGAATGCGCAGGTCTCCCGTTCCGGAAAAGCCCTCAATATCGAGCTCGTGAATGGGGACCGGTTCACGCTCTCACTCGACTCTTTAATTGGGGTCATCAACTACAGGGAGAGGTATGCACGCATCATGGAACTCTCCCCGTTACCATCGCAGGAAACTGCACGGGATCGCCTGATCACGGATTTCACGATGCCGCTGCAGTCCTATTATTCTTCCGAGACCGCGGACCAGATGACCGCGTAATAGTTGGTTGAGGGATTCCTTTTTTTTATTACATCTTCAAGAATATCTCTATTCGATACGGAGTGCCCGATGTCCATTGCGTAAAGCAATTGACCCACCGCCCCAGCCATTCGCCCCGGATTGGGTGCAAATACCTTTCAGTTTTGCAGAAAAAATTGAGCACGTAACGTGACACTTACACATTATCAGGACTATTCAGCGGGATTGGCCTTGCATTGTGTTCATTCCCTACGAAATCCGGTCCGGCAGGAAGGTGTGGGAAATTCCGGTTAAAACCAAAAAAAGGTGTGTGCTTCAGTTGTCACTGCTTCCTGACCAGTGCAGCGACATAGTCACCCACATCTGTGGTGCGGGAAGAACCACCCATATCCTTGGTGACGACCCCATCGAGGATCGACTGCCCGAGCGCTTTCAGCACGCCTTCGGCTGCCTCGTGCTCTCCCAGGTGGTCGAGCAGCATGGACCCGGCCCAGATGGTCGCCATCGGGTTGGCAACTCCCATGCCCTTATACTTGGGCGCCGACCCGTGGATGGGCTCGAACATGGAGGTCCCCAAGGGATTGATGTTTCCTCCGGGAGCAAGCCCCATCCCGCCCTGGATCATGGCACCGAGGTCAGTGATGATGTCACCGAACATGTTGGGGGTGACCACCACATCGAACCACTCCGGGTTCTTGACAAACCACATCGTGACCGCATCCACAAAGTTGAATTCGGTGGTAAGATCCGGGTATTGTGCAGTCACTTCAGTAAACACTTCCCTCCAGAGCCCGTAGACATCGGAGAGCACGTTTGCCTTGTCGACCGAGGTGAGCTTGCCTCTCCGCCGGGATGCAAGGTCGCACGCATAGGTGATTGCCCTACGAGCTCCTTCCCGCGTGATGACCCCGATCTGGTAGGCGAGTTCCTCGGCATCACTCTCGATGTCAAGGCCGAACTTCGCATGGTACAGCTCCCTCTCGATCTCAAGGGTAGTTTTCTGTGATGTTTTAAACCGCCCGCCGATCCCGACATAGAAGTCCTCGGTGTTCTCCCGGACGACAACGAAATCGATATCGGAGGGTTTCTTCCCGGCAAGGGGAGTTGCGACTCCGGGCAGGAGCCGTATCGGCCTGAGGTTGATGTACTGGTCGAAGTGGAACCGGAGAGCGAGAAGAATCCCCTTCTCCAGGATACCGGGTTTGACCCGTTCGTCCCCGATCGCCCCGAAGTAAATTGCCTTAAACTTTGAAAGATCATCAAGGGTGTCCCCGGTCAGGAGTTCCCCTGTTGCGAGATACCTGTCTGCACCCAGTTCAAACTCCTCGAACCCGAGTGAGAATCCATACCGGTCACTTGCAGCCTCGAGGACCTTTCTTCCTTCACGGATGATCTCGGGCCCTATCCCGTCCCCGCCTATGACCGCGATCCTGTGCATGTCTCCACCTCCTCGAGATTACGGGCGTAGTCGACGAGTCCTCCGGAATCGACGATCTCTTTCAGGAATCCCGGAACAGGCTCGATTGCGTACTTTTTTCGTCCGGATTCAACGTATCCCTCGTTCATGTGTACGACCAGGTCTGCCCCGTCAGCGATCTCGTCCGCATCGCTGCATACCAGGGGGAGGAGGCCGACGTTGATCGCGTTCCGGTAGAATATTCGTGCAAACGATCTCGCGATGATGAACCTTACCCCACCACCGGAGAGCGCTATAGGTGCATGCTCCCGCGATGACCCGCACCCGAAATTCCGGCCGGCAACGATCACGTCGCCTTTCTTCACGTTCTTCGCATAGTCGGCTCTTGTGCCCTCGAACGCATGTGACGCGAGGGTTACAGGGTCGTAGATGGTCAGGTATCTCCCGGGGACGATCGCGTCGGTGTCGATGTTGTCACCAAATTTCCATGTCCTCATCATCACACCTCCCTCGGGTCGGTAATCTCGCCACGGATTGCACTCGCCGCTGCGGTTGCCGGTGAGCAGAGGTACACGAATGACTCAGCGCTCCCCTGCCTTCCCTTGAAATTCCTGTTCGACGTCGACAGCGAGACCTCGCCCGGTGCCAGAAGGCCGAACGCTCCTCCCATGCAGGGGCCGCAGCAGGGCGCCTCCACGAGTGCCCCGGCTGCGACGAACTGCTCGACAATCCCTTTACGAATGGCTTTCAGATATTCCGCCCTTGATGCAGGAATGATGAGCACTCTTATATCGTCATGGAACGACCTGTTCCCGAGCACCTCGGCAGCCTCGGCCAGGTCCTCGAACCGCCCGTTTGTGCAGGACCCGATAAAGACCTGGTCGATGTGAGTCCCGGCCACTTTCCCGACATCAACGACCTGGTCGACATTGTGCGGGGTTGCAACCTTCGGTGATAGGGTGCTCACATCAAAGCGGTGCCGGGATGAGAACGCTGCATCATGATCGCTTTCCAGGGCGAAGGGAGTCGTTCCCTTTCTCCGGGTCTTGAGGTACTCCCAGGTTTCATTGTCGGGAGGGACAATTCCGACTTTTGCACCCATCTCGACGGCCATATTGCAGCAGGTCATCCGCCCGGGCATGCCCATCCTGTGCATCGTCTCCCCGGCAAATTCGAGTGCCTGGTAGGTCGCACCGTCTGCCCCGATCTTCCCTGCCAGTGCCAGGATCAGGTCTTTTGCCCCAACCCTCCGTGGGAAGTCCCCGTGTATGTCAAGCCTGATGGTTTCCGGGACCCGGAAGTACAGCGCACCGAACTTGAGCACGAATCCCATGTCCGTCGACCCTATCCCGGTCGAAAACGCTCCTGCTGCACCATACATGCAGGTATGAGAGTCTGCACCCACGATGATCTCGCCAGGGGAAGCTCTTCCCTTCTCCATCACCACCTGGTGGCAGATTCCCTCCTTGATATCGAGGTTTTCGATCTTCTGCTCGATGGCGAATTTCCGTAAGAATACATGGTTCTCTGCTGCGGGAAGAGAATCGGCAGGGATCTGGTGATCGAAAAGGAGCACTATCTTTTTCGGATCGAATACCTTCCTGCCATTCATCTCGCGGAATTTCTGGACTGCCAGAGGCCCGGTAATGTCATGGATCATCGCCGCATCCACGGGTGCCATGATCACCTCACCGGCCCTGACAGGCCGTCCGCATTTCCTGGAGAATATCTTCTCGACAAGCGTTGCTGCCATGATAGGTTTCACCAATGTATGCGACTTCCCTGTTCTTGTATTTTGGGGAGAAATTGAGGATTTCCGGAAGGAAAGGGTGGTGGATTCCGCGGGGACCGGGAAGATTTCCGGGATATTCCCCCATCTCTATACGGCCAGATCTTTCGGGATGGTCCGGGATTTCCCGACACACGGATAAGTGAGGATTCGGAGGGGAAAATCAGAATATCAGGCACGAGAATGAACCGCCTGCGATTCTTATAAAAACATGGGTTAAGGTAAAATTTACACATCAGCCGGGTCCACAGCCCACACACACAGGGTAATCTCTTCAGTGCCGGATGGTTCATGGCATGCAAATGCATAGACCGGCAGCATGTATTCCTGTGTGCTGACCGTATCCTCAATCCAGTAACCGAGCGAGATGTTCCTGACTGCATAATAACTGGTGCAGCATAATGGCCGCATGATGAGGTCGCCTGCACGAAGCCGCTCGTACGCCTGCACCGGTGTTCGGATTTCCATGTACCGGACAGGAACAGGGTCATATTGACGTACACTGTTCGTGACTCCCACCACCTCCCCACCCTCCCCGATGGTGACCGTGATGCCAGTATTGCACACCGGAATGCCCGCGATCTCCCTCGTGAAACCAACATGCTTGGTGAGATTGAACATATGAGTTGAATCCCCGGACGCTGATCCGATGCTGACACCACTGAAGTGCAGATCGGCAGGGAAAAGATCCCTTTCCTGGAGGTACTCTGTCGCAATGATCCTGGCCTCTTCATCGGAGGGAAGGTCTGGTTGGATACTGGTTGAGTCTGAAAATACCTTGTCGGGAATCTGGTACCTGTATGCCCCTGAATTGCGATTAAATTCAAAAATTGCATATGGATCTCTCGAATAATCAGTAATCCTGGAGATTCCCGATGAAGGAATATAATCTTCGACTTCTCCCGACACCCCGAAAAGAGCACCGAGTTGTTGTATCTCCTCATTGGTGAGGTTGGGAATGATGGTCCTGTATACAGGATAGGACTCATCTACGATCGGAAAATCTGTTTCCAGGGGATAGATGGAGAAGAACAACGCCGCTCCCTCGTTCATGAACACCCAGTATCCCTTTCCTGGAATCACGGGATTCGAGTCGCTGTGGGCGCCTGAACCACCATTGATAATAGACGTCTCGTACATCTGGGATTCACTGTCATACCCGATCAACTGGATCCAGGCGTCCTTGACGGAATACAACCCATCCCCCGCAGAGTATAGGTTGTTGAATCCAATTGCATTCCATCCCGGCTGCAGCATGACTGTGGGTTCCATTAACGCTTCTTCCCGCAGCGTACACGTGACCTGTGCTGATGAAACAGAATACACCCAGATGCCCTTGAAAGGATCAAGAGTATCATTGGGATTTATCAGATGCCAGTTCTGATCCGATGCATCAAACCAGAAAATAGAATGTCCACCAGTGTCTACGCCACTGAACACTTCACCCGCAGTCTGGTGGTCTTCAAGAAGGGTGTATGGAACAGAAATGAAGTTCCAGCCAGGATGAAGATTGAACGTAAAATTCCATGAACCGGAAATCTTCGTAATTACCTGGATATAGTCAGCTCGGATAACACTGTCGAGTTCTCCGTCCCTCGTCACTGAAAGTGAAACTGTGTAGGTGCCGGGTTCCGTGTAGGTATGTTCACAATTTTTTTCCGAATAATCCTTGAACCCGTTACCGTCGAGGTCCCAGTTCCACCCGGTTGGATTCCCTTGCGATGTATCCTGGAACTGCACAGTCAGTGGGGCAACACCCGACGTAATTGTAGTAGTGAAATCGGCCTTGAGAGGAGTACCTGTCTGGATCGGTGTGGGTTCAACCGTAGATCCTACCGGCGGAGAACCGATTGTCGGCGTGGGGAGGGGCTGTTCCCGGTAGGTAAACGATTGCTTCCTGGTTACCAAGCCGCCCGATGTCGTGACAACTACATCAACAGGACCGGCTTCGTGCGGCGGTGCAATCGCGGTGACCTGCGTATCACTGTCAACCGTAAATGAGGTTGCTGGCTGGCCGCCAAAGGTTACTGCACTTGTCGCCGAAAAGTGGGTACCGGTGATGATGACTGACGTGCCGCCATATGCAGGACCGTATGCCGGTAAGATGCTTTGAATCTTGGGGGGAGTAGCGCTACAGATAAACTGTCCAAAGGCATAAGGACTGCTTCCGGTAGGCACCCAGTCCACCACAGTATTTGTCGCGGTATCAATGACAGAGACGGTGTGGCCACCACTGTTTGCCACATACACCTTCGTCCCATCCCGGGTGATTGCAACTCCCCTGGGATTTGATCCAACAGGTACCGTAGCGATCACAAAGTGTGCAACGGTATCATACACAGAGACACTGTTGCTGCGTAAGTTCGTCACATACACCCGTGTGCCATCCGGGCTGACTGTAACTCCATAAGGACCAAGCCCCACAGGCACAGTGGCATTCACAGCGTTTGTAGCAGTATCAATGACAGAGACAGTATTGCTGCCTTCGTTTGCCACATACACCAGTGTACCATCCGGGCTGACTGCAATTCCTTTCGGGCTGCTTTCTACATCCACCCCAGCGATGATAGTGTTTGTAGCAGGATCTATCACAGAGATACGATCTCTTTCTTTGTGTCCCACATACACCCTTGTTCCATCCGGGCTGACTGCAACTCCATTTGGCTCCGGATACCAGCCCTGGGTGATTCTTACAGGCACCACAGCGATCACAGTGTTTGTCTCGGTATCAATCACATAGACACTCACATCGGAATTGTTTGTCACATACACCCTTGTTCCATCCGGGCTGACTGCAACTCCGTCTGGATTTGCTCCTACAGGCACCGTAGCGATTACAGTGTGTGTGAAGGTATCAATCACAGAGACCGTGCCACTGTAAAAATTTGCCACATACACCCTTGTGCCATCCGGGCTGACTGCGACTCCTCCAGGACCGCTTCCTACATCCACAGTAGCGATAATATAGTCTGTCGCGGTATCGATCACAGTGACTGTGTCGTTTCCGTAGTTCGTGATGTATGCAAAGGGTGCCGCACTTGTGCTGGTTGCAAGCAGGAGAATTCCGATAGATATTCGCAATACGTTCATTTTTCTTTGATTCTTCCTACCATATTACGTCGGCTAATAAAGATCCCGGGACACAACAGCCTCATATTCACAGTATGGGCAAATGTGTATGATGGACCGATCTATGATTCATAGTGTATAGTTAACTTGGATTATATCAAAGAAAAGGTATAATAATTGTGTTATTCATCGGGTTGAATTCTGGTTCTGGTTTTGACATCTATTGGATATTTCTGCATTGATCCCAAGCAGCGAAATAATCGTGGTCTGCATCCGGGCCTATGACACGGCACACATTCACACAAGAGTATCCAGAAATTTAAAAACGAAATGCGGGGTTATTTCTCCTCACTTGAGAAGAGGAACGAGAAGATGGTGGTTCCTCCGGCGACGATGAAGAGGAGGGCGCTCACCCATATCATTGCACCCTGCATCAGGAGGAACGTTGCCCAGAGAATCGCAGTCAGGACGATTAAGTAAAAGAATATCCAGGTCCGGTATTTTGTCGAACAGGTGAACGAGAAGAAGGAGATAAACGCGGCAATGATTGCAAGCGTTGTGCTGACTGCGACCATCTCTCCCCGGATGAGGAGGAAGGATGCCCAGAGCAGTGCGACGAGCAGGATAAGGAAAAAGAAGATCCAAGTCCTTTTATCAGGCGGTGTGCAGGTCTTGTCCATACAGTGTTACAGCATACGCATCGTATATAAAGTGAGAGAATAATGCAAAGATCCTGCCAGTATTGTGAAACTCTTCTCCCCCTATCGCGGGTTTTCTTTCAACCGTTCTCAAAAACCAAAATAAAATCAGGGTGTTCTTTCTCTATAAGGGCTTGAGAAGAGAGCCTCCTCAATCATCTCCCAAAAACGAGTGCACACACTCCGGCATCTCCCGGGAATACTTGTCTCGTTCTATGCCTGCAGGAACACCTCATTCGCCCAAAGGGATCGCTTGCTATCAACAAGAGCTTTCCAAAAATGAGTGATCCAGGATATATACTTCAGGACACTTTGTAAAATCCCCTGACCAGGAACCAGATGCCCATGAGTATCAAAAACCCGGCGATGGCATACGGCCAGAGTGAAATTGGCGACCAGATAATGCCGATCCCCAGGAAAATCATAAATGCACCAAGAAGAAGTAACGTCACGTTCGTACCTTTTGAGTGCCCCTCATCCCCCTCGTGGGATTTCTTCACGAGCGGGATGAATCCCGTTGCAAGGAATCCAAGCCCGAGCCCGATCAGGATACCCGAACCCACCTGGTTCACAAGCAGTCCCACACCGAGACCAATCAGGACCCCCGCAGGGATGAGAAAACCGTAATGCCCCTGGTGGCCATTGTGATCTCCCTGATCCTCTCCTGTCATAGGAACAGAATAGCACTCTTCCCAAGATAAACCGATCAGATCGGAAAAATTCCACACGATACTATGCAAATTATAGTTAAGAACTCAACTATT
>DAWU01000009.1 GCA_002506105.1 Methanolinea sp. UBA275
TTCCTTCTTCTGGCGAAGTCAGGATGTTGGATGAGACATGGTTCCGTCCAAAGACCTCGACGGCCTCCTGCAATGAGTCCAGGATGAATTCAAGGGTGTGCCCTTTATGCCCCCTGCATATCCGGTCAAAGATGTCGGGGTCCATGGTCTCGACGCTGTATTTCACCTCGTTAACCCCTGCCTCTTTGAGCCTCTTTGATGACCCTTCTGCTGGGTGGACTGCCACGCCGATTGGAACCCCGTAGTGGGCGAGGGCTCTTACAATCTCCACGACCCTGTCGATCTCGTCCTCCGGTGAGACTTCAATTCCCGAGGTGAGGGAGATGACCTCCAATTTCCCCCATTGTTTCGCGTCTTCGACAATGGCAATAATATCATCAAGTGTCTTGATCTTCCCCTTCGATCCTGGAACCGAGCAGAACTGGCAGTCGTAGATGCAGCGTTCGCTGATCGTGATGTATACCTGGCCAGGGCAGTGGGCAACCACCTCCTCGATGACTCCTTCAACGATCTCTCGTCTGTCCCGGAGTATTACCACATGATCATTCTTTCGCACCATCTTCAGCGGGGACTCCTTGCTCACTTCGAGCCTGACCCGGAGCCCCCCGGATGAAAAGAAGATATTCTGGGTCCCCATCCCGGGACCGGCCGTCGACATCCTGGGTGGGGGCAGAAGCGATGGTTCAACATCGATCTTTCCGAGGGAGAGGAGTTCTGCCTTGATCTTCTCATTCATCACGGTCATTCCGAAATCCGCTCATTTGAGGCCAAACAAGGTCGACGCATTCCCGGAGAGGAGGTTTTCGAGCACTTCGGGCTTATACGAGAACCGTGTGAATTCTGAAATGCTCTGCGCAAGGGGCCGGACAGGGTATGACGAGGCGTACATGATCCGGTCCCCCAGGAAATGATTGGCGGCATCGACCCATTCCTGTGCTCCTGGGAATCCCGGAATGAACTGGAAGAAGTCGGGAATAGCCCAGATGTTTCCGAGCGGGGCGTTTGCAATCATTACCCCGATCATCTCGCTCGTATAGGGGAATGCTGCGTGGACGACAACGATCGGAAGTGTGGGGAAGGCATTTGCGACCCGCTGGATCCGCCAGGGTTCAGCATACGAGATATCCGGCCCCTGCATGAGACTGCACGTGAGATAGAGCACGCCATCGAGTTCCGCACACCTCTGGTAAAGAGGAAAATTCGCCGGGTCGTCGACATACCTCGGCGGATTCCACCACCCCGGGTCGACTGCAATACCTGCAAAATGCATCCCCCGGAGCGTCCTCTCTATCTCCCTGATACCTTCCTCTACGTTCGCGCCGTTGATCCCTGCAAGTGCAATCGGGAACTGGTCAGGGTACCGGTCGCGGAGTTCCGCGATATCATCGTTCGAGATGATGCGGTGCCCGGCCTGCCTCCCGACAAGGATGCCCATATCGACACCCGCGGCATCCATTTCGTCCATGAAGAGTTCCCATGACTTCTGCATCATGGAGGGAGTGTGTTCGTATCCGCTGACAAGCGGGCTCTTCCTTGCCGCAGGTCGTGCCCCGGGTTCAGGAGCCAGGACCTGTGTCAGGCTTTTATACGGGGGCCTTACCCGTGCATCGATGATCATATGGTGGTCCATCCCGGCCTCGATGGCCTCTGATCAGTCTCTTACTTTCCGGGTAATAACATAAAGGGTATCCGGCAGGTATCCATTTCGACTCTGTTCCCGGGATCAGGGTCTTGATCGATTGATCCCGGGATTTGCCGCTCTCGGCACAAAGTATTCTGATTCAGGTCAGGGTGGAAATACCCCTGGAACCGATGGGATGCCGGAAGCATGGTTCTTAAGGTATTCAGCACACAGAGTGTATCCGCCGATCACGAGTTCTCTCTCCACTCCAGGCACACCGCAGGCAACGATGTGGATATTTTTCGTCTCAGTGGTGACCTTTGTAGCATCCGAGTCGCGGTACGGATAGACCGCAATAATCTCACCAGGGTCTGCCAGGATGACCTGGTTTTTCCGGAGAAGGACTGGCTTTTCCATCCCAATACCTAGAAATACCTCCCCTTCTGCAGCAAACCTCATTGTGAGGTCTCCATTGAGCGTGTCTGAATCGAATGCCCCGATGGGAATGCTGCTTCCTGCCGAAGCAAGGTTGTAGGCATCCACGGCAGTATTGATAGTCGGCAACTTCCCACCGGAAAGGATCCGCCTGACAAGAGCTTCAGAAGCGGGCCTTGTTTTTGTGGGATCGACCCCGACACTCCAGAAAAAGTCGCGGTAGGCCCGAAAGAGAGGGTCATCCTTGACCGAATCAAGGGTATACCGTGACTTGATCTGCTGGATAATCTCCTGTTTCAGGGCATCGAGATTGGGACTATTGCGTGTGATCCTGACAGACCTGATATCGCCCTCTGCAACGCAGATCCCGGGAAACGTCTCCAGAATGTCGGCATGGAATTCCATGGTATATCCATACTATCTGTGAATAAAGAGGGATAACATTGGCTTTTCAATCCAGATGCTCTGCAATGAACGCTGAACAGGGGATTATGACAGGGCACCTGTATGGCAAACCCATGTTACAATGTGCAGCTTTTCTATGCATGAGCGATGGGAGTATTTTTATAGTTGTTACTGTATAATCCAGGATCTGCCAGGAGGTATGGAGAATGGCGACAGATCCCGTCTGCTACATGGTTGTCGATGAGGACGAATCGGAATACCGGTCTTCCTACAAGGGACAGGAGTACTATTTCTGTTCTGAGTTCTGCCGGAAAAAGTTTGAGAAAAATCCCGAACGATATGTGAAACTAGCCCGTTCACTGGACATCGGCCCGGATATCAGTTGTTAGAAATATCTCCCCTATTTTTCATGTTCTCATGGTTTTCGGGCTTCGACTTCAAGCCGGACCATCCTGACATGAACAAGGCCTTCTGAATCCGGCGGATATCGTTCAAGATACAATTCTGCAAGGTCAGAGATGAAGCGATCACTCGCAGAGTTGGGAACCCTTTCTGTATAGGGGAGCCACGTGGTACGAATCCATCCTGAGAGTCCTTCTTTTCCTGCCTGGGCCATATCTTTCAGGATCAGTTCCACTCTGACCGGGATGAGGCCTGCATCCTCCAGCAGCACCCTGTACTCATTATGAGTGAGGAAATGATAGGGGCTTGCAAAATCCCTGAAATATTCTTTCCAGTGTTCCGAGCGGATCATCTCATCAGCCAGGTCGAGGATGTCACTCGCATTCCCATGACCCCCCATCTGGAAGAAGATTCTTCCCTGGCTTTTTAAGCATCGAGAGACTCCCTGGAGCATCCTCGCATGGTCCGGAACCCAGTGGAGGGCTGCATTTGAGAATACAAGGTCAAACTGGTCCACAAATCGGATATCCATTGCGTCCATTTCGAGAAACGAAATGCCTGGATTCTGGGAGTGGGGATACTTTTCCCTGGCAAGCCTGACCATCGATGATGAACTATCGATAGCCGTGACACAACCCTGTGGGACGCGGGAGGCGAGCAGCGCGGTCACTTTCCCGTCCCCGCACCCTAAATCGAGCACCGATTCTGTTCCGTTCAGCTCGAGTTTCCCGATAATCTCCCCTGCCCACTGGTACTGGGCCTGGGAATGCGCAGCATAATCAGAGGGATTCCAATCATATCGTTCCATGCATATGGTCTCCAATCGATCCGTACATGCTCACTCAAAATTGTGCAGAGCAGGAGAGAAGAATGTTTGGACATACAGGTTCCTTCCCGGAGATGACTTCCAAAAATCCCGCACTCAACGCCAGCTTTAATCCCTCTGGATGAAAAGACGCATGCATGAATTCATCCCTTGCGGCCATCGCTGCGCTGGCAGTTTTCTGCATCCTTGCACTGGTTCTTGCGGGATGCACAGGTCCGGGAGAACCCGGGCCTTCCATTCCTGGAGACACACCCACTCCCTCTCTTGCGGAGACCTCGTCTTCACTTGCGCCACTCTCCCCAATTCCCGGTTCGGACACGAATGTGGTCGATGCGAATAACCGGGTTGCTCTTGACCTGTACGGAAGGATTGCAGATGATCCGAAAACCGGTGACAGCAACATATTCTTCTCGCCCTTCTCCATCTCGTCCGCGCTCGCTATCACCTATGAAGGCGCGAGAGGGACCACAGCCGAAGAGATACGCTCGGTATTCCATTTCCCGGAGAACCAGAGCGTCATGAGATCAGGATTTGCCGAGGTTATTGCGGGCATGGATAACAAGACGAACGCATACACGCTCCGGACGGCAAATGCGCTCTGGGCTGAAGAGACGTATCCATTCCTCGCAGAGTACATCAGTGCAGCAGACCGGTATTATGGTGCAAAGACGAACAACCTTGACTTCGTGTATGCACCCGAAGACTCCAGGGTCACTATCAACAGGTGGGTTGAAGACCAGACTGAAGACAGGATCAAGAATCTGCTTCAACCCGATTCGATTAATCCTGCTACCCGACTCGTTATCACCAACGCCATTTATTTCAAGGGAACGTGGGTAAAGCAATTTAATGAGGAGAAGACGACTGATGCCGACTTCCGGACCGGGACCGGCTCGATCGTCCGGGTCCCGATGATGCAGCGAACCGACGAAGATGCACGCTATGGGTATGCGGAGACCGACACTCTTCAGATACTCTCGATGCCCTATGAATCGGGCGACGGGAAAGATCTCTCGATGCTGGTCCTTCTCCCAAAGGATGGGGGCCTTGCCAGCGTTGAACATTCTTTGAATACCAGCATGCTCTCCTCACTGCAGGATTCGCTCAGGACCCGGAGAGTCATGGTTTACTTCCCGAAATTCGTGATGGAGACGAAATATTCGCTGCCCGCGGTGCTCTCCGCGATGGGGATGCCGACCGCATTCACCTGGTCCGCTGACTTCTCCGGCATGGATGGTATGAGGAACCTGTATATCGACGATGTTGTCCACCAGGCGTTTGTCGAAGTGAACGAGGAGGGAACGGAGGCTGCCGCAGCGACAGGGGTGACTATGCATCTTACATCGCTGAGGGTTGATGAACCGCCGGTACCAGTGTTCCGGGCCGATCACCCGTTCATATTCCTCATCCGGGACGATGAGACTGGAAATATCCTGTTCATCGGGCGGGTCACAAACCCGGTGCAATAATTCCCTTTTTCTTTTCAGATGCGATAGAAACGAAAATTTTCACACTTAACGCCAGATTTAATCAATCGTATTCCAAAAACACAGGTATGCACAGAATTCTCCTGCCTGCACTGGCATCCCTCGTCATCCTCGCACTGCTCCTTGCAGGATGCATGGGTCCTGGAAAACCCGGTCCTTCAGGAACGGAGGAGACTCCCACCCCGCAACCTTCACCAGGCCAGCAGTCCGCTTCTCTTGATACCATCGTCGAAGCGAACAACGCGTTCGCATTCGATCTCTACCAGGAACTCACAGGTGACCCGGAATACCAGGATAGCAACATCTTCTTCTCGCCCTTCTCTATCTCAACCGCCCTTTCCATCACGTATGAAGGAGCGAGGGGGCAGACCGCGGAGCAGATCCGATCAGTCTTCCATTTCCCGGACAACCAGTCAGTTCTCCGGCACGGCTACACCGATCTCATTGCACGGATCAACAGTGGATCAAATGCCTACACGCTCCGGACCGCAAACGCTCTCTGGGCAGAGCAGACCTATCCCTTCCTTACGGATTACATCAACACCGCCGAACGCACTTATAATGCAAAGACGACCAACCTCGACTTTGTCCACCACCCCGAGGAATCCAGGGTTACTATCAACCAGTGGGTGGAAGACCAGACTGAAGACAGGATCAAAGACCTCATCCCACCTGGCGAAATCAATCCCAGTACAGCCCTTGTGATCACCAATGCCATCTACTTCAAGGGGACCTGGGTGAAGCAGTTCGATACGGCACTGACAAGGGATGCCGAATTCCTGACGGGGAGCGGAGCCATCGTGCAGGTCCCGATGATGCAGCGGACCGATGATGCCGCTGTGTTCAGGTATGCCGAGACCGGCTCGTTCCAGGTGCTTGAGATGCCCTACGAGTCAGGTGACGGGACAGAACTCTCCATGTTAATCCTGCTGCCGAAAGACGGCAGCCTCGATACCGTTGAGAAATCTTTGGATGCAGGCTCGCTCCAGGAGATCCGGAAGTCACTCGCATATAAGATCGTAAGGGTGTATTTCCCGAAGTTGACGATGGAGACGAAATATTTCCTGCCCAGGACTCTCTCAGCAATGGGAATGCCGATGGCATTCACTGCCGGTGCCGACTTCTCCGGGATGGATGGCAGCAGGGATCTCTTCATCACGAATGTCATTCACCAGGCGTTTGTAGAAGTAAATGAGGAGGGAACGGAAGCCGCAGCAGCAACCGCAGTGATCATGGGGAAAGGCGCAGCCCCCGTGGAAGAGAAGATCCCTGTATTCCGGGCAGATCACCCGTTCATCTTCCTCATCCAGGACAATGAGACCGGGAATATCCTCTTCATGGGCCGGGTGAACAACCCGGTCGGCACCTGAATTTTTTCCGTCCCATTTACGCGTGTTCACCGATCAGGAATGGATCTTCTGCACGATTGTTCCATCCCTGAAAATGGAGAGTAAGCCGCCGCTCTGGGATACGACGACCCCGATGGACTTCGTCATGCGGGTGATTCCTGCAACCGATGAATGACGTGACCCGAGACCGTCAGGGACCTTTACCCCGCTCACATCGACGGTAAGATACCTGCCAGCCGCTTCCACGATGCCATTCCCGCTCACAATGAAGGCACCGTCCAGCTGGGCGAACTCCTTGATATTCCCCCGAATCCCGGCATCGGTGATGTCCCGCTTCTCCTCCGTATGGCCGTGGAAGGGATTGAGAACAAACTGCCGAGAGAGGCTCATCACTGTGCCGGTATCCCCGATCACAAACGATGTCCCCACCGGCTGGCCTTCCCGTCCCTCCCGTGCGATCTCCATCGCGACCCTGATGACTGCAATGAGCACTTCGGGCTGTACATCAGTCCCGGAGCAGGTCTTTTCGAGGAATTCCCGGGTGAGTTCTTTCCCCTGGGCAGGGATTGTCCCACGAGGGTCAGGGGATATACCTGCGGAGATGACGGTATCCCTTGCGATCTTCTCCCACTTTTCTGCCATTCCGAGGTACAATTCCCGTTTGTGAGGAGTATTCTCTGCGAATGTCCTGAACAACTTGGCACAGACATGGGCACTCGCAACAGCAGTCTGGATGTCACCCTTTGCATGTGCGGAATAATAGAGATCTTCATGGACTGCGATGCTCTTCGGGATATCGGTGTGCCCGGGGGGACTTCTCCTCACTGAAAAGAGGCGGTGGGCAGCGAGTGCAAGGATCACAATGACAATCCCGGTGACAAGTCCAATGAGGAGAAGCGGGGAAGTCTCCCTGGGGAGGTTTGAACCGGCAGGAAGGGGCGGTGCCGGGCTCTCTGACTTGAGCTCAACCGTGATCCTTTTGGAGGTTGACTGGCCATCGGACTGGATTCCTGTGACATTGATGGTATAGATTCCACTGGCGTTGTAGTGATGGGTAATGGGAAGATCCGGGGCATCCGTCGTAAATCCGTCATTCCACTCGGCAGTGACCGATCTGATGGTTACCCCTGGGCCACCCGCATTGAGATTGCCGTTCAGTGTGACGTTCAGGCGGCTTGTAACAGGTTCGAGAAGTGTCAGTGACGGGGGACTTGCTGCAATCCCCGGTCCCGCAGGGAGAATGGAGAGAGGACTTGTATTGACGGTGGCGGTGACTTCCGGGATGGCCTGGATGGAGATATCGATGACGCCAGATTTTGAGGTATACTGGCCATCAGATTGCTCGGCGGTGACGGTGAGGATATACTTTCCTGGATTGTGATAGTCATGCGAGTTCGGGAACCCATGGTATTCCGGCGTGCTGTTGTCTCCCCATATCCAGCGAAGTGAGAGAATCGTTTCATTTTCAGAACCGGGAGCGACACTTCCATACACCGTGCAGCTCACGTTCTCTCTCTCTATTCTGTCAAAAACAAGCGAGGGTGGGGAGGAAGCAGGAATATCCGGAATCCCAGGAGTATCAGGAAGGGGTATCTCCGCGGATTCATTCGAAGTATTCGAAGAGAGGGGGGAGTCTGCATGCACTGCTGCACCACATATAGCCCACGTGATCACAAGCATTGCTACAGAGAGGCCACACCATCCTGTGAGCAGCGATCGGCGATGCATGAATGTCCCGGTATGAACACCTTAGAATATCATGATGGATGCTCTTAAAGATGGAAGCCCGGGATCCCCTGCGGGTATCCGGGAATCGATGAGGGTACTATCATCGGGTTATTTACACCCTGAAGCGAATCTCTTTCAGCCTGACATGAAAGACCGCAGCCCCATCAATCTGAAAGCCATTGCCCGTGAAGCGATGGAAAAGTACGGATTCGAGCCGGAATTCCCTCCTGCAGTGATGCGGGAAGTCAACGGGATCAAAGAGACAGCCATCCTTGAAAGGAAGGGGGATGTACGTGACCTGCGACACCTCCTCTGGTCGTCGATTGACAACTTCGACTCGGAAGACCTGGACCAGGTCGAATACTGCGAGGCCGGGAAGCAGGGCGACATTCTCGTCAGGGTTGCGATCGCAGATGTCGACTTTTTTGTCCCTCTCAATTCGGAGACGGATCGCCACGCCGGTCACAATGGAACATCGGTCTACCTTGGTGTCGAGACATTCCCTATGCTCCCCGACCGCCTCTCCAAGGGGATCTCTTCGCTCCTCCCCGGGCAGGACCGGCGGGTGATGGTGATGGAGTACACCGTGCAGCCTGACGGGGATGTCATCCACGGAGGGATATACCGGGGAATCATAACCAACAAGGCGAAGCTCATATACGAGGAGGTTGGTGCATGGCTGGAAGGAACCGGTCCCATTCCGCCTACCGTGAGCGCGGTCCCCGGCCTCGAGGAGCAGATCCGCCTCCAGTACGAGGTGACGCGTCGCCTGAGAGCCCACCGGATGAAGAAGGGAGCGCTTGATCTTGAAACGATCGAGGCCGAACCCGTCATGAAAGGAGGGACCGTCGACGCGCTTGTGATCCAGGAGCAGAACGCGGCACGGCAGATCATCGAGGAACTGATGGTTGCTGCAAACGGCACGATGGTGCATGTCCTCGGTGAGGCGAATGTTCCCATGATCCAGAGGATTGTCCGGGTCCCGAAACACTGGGACGGCATCGTCGAGACTGCCGCAGAATACAAATTCAAACTCCCGAAGGAGCCTGATTCAAAAGCACTCGCAAAATTCCTTGACCGTCGGAGGTCCGCAGACCCCGAGCGGTTCCCTGATCTTTCCCTGACCATCGTGAAACTCATGGGGCCGGGGGAGTACGTGTCATTCGTCCCGGGCGATACCCCCATCGGGCACTTTGCCCTTGCAGTCATCGATTACACCCATTCCACGGCCCCGAACCGCCGCTACGTGGATGTGATCAACCAGCGGCTCCTCAAGTCGGTCCTTGACAAAACTCCCGTCCCCTATTCTCCGCGTACCCTCAATGAGCTCGCGGAATGGATGAGCGACCGGGAGAAGGCTTCCCAGAAAGCCGAGCGGTTCATGCGAAAGGTCGCGGCAGCAGTCCTTCTCAAAGACAGAATTGGGCAGACGTTCGACGCGATCGTCACCGGTGCCCAGGAGAAAGGAACCTACGTGCGGCTCATCGATCCTCCTGCAGAAGGAAGGGTGGTGGAGGGCGAACGGGGGCTGCGTGTCGGCCAGAAGGTCGTGGTCCGGCTGCTCTCGACAGATCCTCCAAAGGGGTTCGTTGATTTTGCCCTTGAGGGGAAGTCATCACGGAAAGGCCGGAAACTTCATACCTCCTCTCGCTGAACACCCCTCATGCCAGATCCGGTCATCCTGGTCACCGGTTCCACCGATGGAATCGGGAAAGCAACGGCACGCGAGCTGGCAGCCCATGGGGCCGAAGTGATCCTTCACGGGCGGAACCAGGGGAAAGGCCAGGAGGTCATACGTGATCTCAAGCGGCAGGTCTGGAACAGGAAGCTCGACCTCGTGATTGCAGACTTCTGCGTCCAGGACCAGGTAAGGCACATGGCGGAGGAGATTGCATCGCGGTATACCCATCTCGACGTCCTCATCAACAATGCGGGGACCTTTGAGAAGCTCCGGACAACCACTCCCGAGGGGATCGAGACCACGTTCGCCGTCAATTATTGTGCCCCGTTTCTCCTCACTCATGGACTCCTCCCCGTTCTTGGGAAGAGCGGACATGCCAGGGTCATCAATATCACGTCTGATGCACATCGCGATATCAGGCAGATCGACTGGGAGGATCTCCAGGGAGAGAAAAGGTATGATCCCTTTAAAGCATACGCCCTCTCAAAATTTGCGAATGTGACCTTCACCCACTCGCTTGCCGGGAAAACCGGAGGAACCGGGATCACCACCACATGCGTTCACCCGGGTGTCATTGCGACAAAAATGCTCCGGGCGGAGTACCCGGGAATACGCGGGAAGGCTCCTACAGAAGGTGCAAAATTGCCCGTGTACCTTGCCCTCTCTCCGGATGCCGCCGAATATTCAGCACAGTACTTCGAAGAGAGCATGCATCCATCGCCCTCGTCAGCCTTAAGCCGCGACCGGTTTGTCCAGGAGAAATTATGGAGAGTTGCATGCACGCTTACGGGTGTGGATGCCCGCGATTGAATCTTGGTGTGTGTAACGTTACAATCCATAAGAGTACCTTATCGGGGCCATTCCTTCACAGGGTTGTCGTAAAAGGACACTGTACCGGATCGTATGCAACTGTTTTTCCGGATTCATAATCCCAACATTCATACCCCTGTATTGATGATTTCCTTCTATCCGCCATGCTTGAGAAGACCGACCTGTCGAAGAGTATCGACGAGGACACGTTCAAAAAGGAGATTGCTCCCCTCTATCCAAGGCTCGGCGTTCTCCAGAGAGAACTCTGGGACCGGCGTGTTCCCATTATCATTGTCGTAGAGGGGTGGAATGCATCCGGCATCACGATGGTGGTGAGCGAGCTTATACAGTATCTCGATCCCAGGGGATTCGCGCTTCACTCCATCGGATCGCCGAATGACGATGAGCGTGCCCGGCCGCTTCTCTGGAGGTTCTGGACAAGGACCCCGGCACGCGGCAGGATGGCACTCTTTGCCCGGAGCTGGTACTCGCGGTCCCTCGCGGAACAGGTATCGGGTATTGACTGGCGATCGCAGATAAGGCGTTCGATTACGGACATCAACACCTTTGAGCGGCAGATCTCCGATGACGGGGCGGTGATCATCAAGTTCTTCCTCCATATCAGCAAGGAAGAGCAGAAGAAGCGGTTCTCGGAGCGGGAGAAGGACGCCCTCACCTCGTGGATGATCACCCAGGGTGACTGGGACTTCCACAGCCACTATGACGATTACCTCCCCATCATAGAGGAGTACCTCGATGGCACTGATACACCCCATGCACCATGGACTGTTATCGGGGCCACAGAAGGGTTCTATACGCGCCTCAAGGTCTATTCAGTGATGATCAGGCAGCTCGAGAAACGGTACCGGGAGTCGAAGAAACGCGGGAGAGAGAAGAAGCACCGTGACATCAGGAAACCGCCAAGGACCCGGGTGGAGCGGGTCGCCGATCCACCGGAACACTACACCCGGGGGGAGTACGAATCAGCCCTCTCCCGCTCCCAGGACGAGGTCAGGGACATCCAGTACTGGCTTTACAAGCGGAAGATCCCGCTCATGATCGTGTACGAGGGATGGGATGCGGCAGGGAAAGGCGGCAACATCATGCGGCTCGTGCACTCCATGAACCCACGGGGCTACGATGTGGTCCCGGTATCACGACCGGACCAGACCGAGGCCGATCACCACTACCTCTGGCGATTTTACCGGCGTTTTCCCCCTGCAGGGCATATCACGATCTTTGACAGGAGCTGGTACGGGAGGGTTCTCGTCGAGCGGATCGAGGGATACTGCGCCGAACAGGAATGGAAGCGGGCATACCGGGAGATCAACGAGATGGAACAGTCCTACGTGGAGCAGGGTGGCGGGCTTGTCAAGTTCTGGCTCGAGATCAGCCGCGACGAGCAGCACCGCCGGTTCATGGCCCGGCAGAATGATTCCCTCAAGGAGTGGAAGATGACCGACGAGGACTGGAGGAACCGCGGGAAGTGGCGCGAATACGACGAGGCCGTCGACGAGATGCTCGCAAGGACAAGCACCAGTGCAGCGCCATGGACCGTGATCGAATCGGATGACAAGTACTATGCTCGGCTCAAGGCACTCCGGACCGTCATCGAGTATGGGATACACCTTCTCAGGTGAGTTGCGCAGGGAATGGACATGGTGCTACCCCCGCCGGGGAGGTATGGGGTGCAAAAGGGTATCCGGCAGGGATAGCAGCCTCTGTCTTCCTTACCTATAGCTATCCGTATACTGCATGGATCGGGATGATCGTGCAGATCAGGACTATGAGTAGGGGGGTGGAATGGAGCATAGTTGCGGCACAGAGCGCTTTTCTGGCGAGAAGGGCCTGTTTTGCCCTGAGCGCTGCGGCAGCGACCATGTCTCTTCGTCTATTCATCGGTTTCCTCCCGGGATGAAAATCCTTGCATTGGGATCTCCAACCCGGGACAACAGTTCTTGAACACCATTAAATAAATGGGGCGATACGACAGGTGTATTTCCTGAACCTCTTGGTTCAATGGTCTTCCCGACACGCGGGTGAAGATTTGTGACAAGAAAAAGGGGGAATTACTGATTGTGTCATCCGGAAGAGGCTATGTAGCCACTATGCCCAAAAATAAGATAATTCAGGCCTATACGACGTTAACGTTCAGCAGGTACCTGTCTTCGCTGCCGGTCACGTTCTCCCAGGACCGCATGTAAGTTGCCTTGAACTGCTGCAGGCCTGTTTCTGTTCCTTTCAACAACCAGGAATGAGTACCGCCCACTCCAACCGTGCCTGCTCCTGCTGCATCCATCGTATAGGTGTCATTGACGATCATGAGTCCCTTGGTGACTGTGGCATTCCACATGTATCCCGTGGTCGGGTTCTCCCGGAGTTCAATCACGAACTCTTTTCCTGCAGTGACAGTGACGGTGGAATTATTCGCGGATTCATTGTAGACCATGGGCTTCTCCTCCAGCACAGGGGGTACCTGTGTGGTTGTCGGAATAGTGGTGGTTGGCACGGTTGTGGCCGGCGGGGTTGCAGGTGACTGCGTGCACCCGCAAAAAAGAAGAGATCCTCCCAGGACGATACAGAGGCAGCATGCGATGAGCATCTTCCTTGAACCTTTCATATCGGTACGCATACACTATGCAGGTTCTTCCGTATCGCTGAAAAACATGCTGATTTCTTCTTATTGGCGGTTAAAAAGTCGCAATTTCTTACCGGTGCAGGTTTACCACACCTCATATATCCGGTGGTGAGGCCACCCGTCCGGGGATCTCGCGGATTTCAGGAGGGATAAATAAGGGGCATTCCAGGCAACTTCACTTTGCTGGCAGGGAAGAACATTAATATCGATGATTGTGTTATTGGAGACTATGTATGATATCGTGACGACGAGGAAGATGGAGAACGGGGTTGCCTGCTACTATGATAAGAGTGGGAAAACCGAGCTCGAGAGCTTCAATTTCCAGGAACTGATTGACATGAAGATCAATGCGCTCGATCTCCTGAAAGATTCAGGGAACTATGCAGTCGATCCTGCAGCCCACCGTGTTGTGATGAAAAAGTAGCGATTGGCTATATACCGTCATTCGAAGACGGATTTTCTATCCCATCGATAAATATTCTTTCAGGGGGAGAATATCCTCATTCTCTTTCACAACGCTTCACACCCTGAGCATACCTTCAGGTACCCCGTATGCCGTTGCCTTCTCCATACCCTGTTTTCATCCACTTCACCGGGACCGGGCTTGCGAATTAGGATTTGACCTTCGTCAGCCTGACGCTAATCTTGGAATTCCGGTTTCAGAACAACCAGTACAGTGAGATGATGTACACGAGATACCCACACACGAGCAAGCCCCCCCAGATCCTTGTTACCATCCGTCTCCCTGAAAAGAGCGGGAGAATGGCGACGGTGAAGACCAGCAGCAGACCGATGCTTTCCGGATCGGGTGACGAGATGGGTATGAAGAGTGCATTCAGTCCAAGGATAAAGAGGAGGTTGAAGATATTACTCCCGAGGATGTTTCCGACCGCAATCCCGGGACTGTTCCGGTATGCAGCGACGATTGAGGTGGCCAGTTCGGGAAGAGAGGTTCCAATCGCGACCATGGAGAGCCCGATGACGACCGGAGGGATGGAGAAGATCTCCGCGATTTCGACCACACCGATGAGCAGCAGGTGTGCCCCGATGATCACAGCCGCGATGCCTGCAATCGTGAAAAGAAGTGGATACCGTGAGTGTTCGGGGGACGACATCTCCATGATGTTCCCCGTCCTCCACAGCATGACAAGTATTGCCGCAAAGAGGGCAAGCATGACGATGCCTGAAAAGATATCATAGATCCCTCTCCACGCAAGCAGAATAAAGAAGCCTGTTGCGAGCAGCATCAGGAATATATGCTGCAGGGATCCGCGCTGCCGGGAGTAGATCCCTGCACTTCCCGGCTGGAGGAGAGCGAACAGTCCCAGGATAAGCGCGATATTGGCAATATTGCTCCCGATGATATTTCCCATCCCTATCCCGAAATTTCCTCCACTGAATGCCTCCGAGGTGACAACAAGTTCAGGGAGCGACGTGCCAAAGGCGACCACGGTCAGACCTATGAATTCAGGGGAGATCCCGAACCGGGACGCGAGCCCACGTGCTCCCTCAACAGTAATGTCAGCGCCCTTGAGGAGGAGGACGAGACCAACGGCAAAGAGGAGCAGGGGGATGATCATAGGGCTTTCCATATCCTGGTTGAGAAAATCCTGTGCTACCTTTGGAGTTGAGGGGGTAAATATCCTTCAGGATATTCTAGATGTCTCTGTACTAGTGAAATCATTTCCTCATTTCATGGTCAGTCCACACGTTTCAATGAGATCATTGAAACCTGTTTAGCCAGAAAAAAGCGTCACGGAAAAATATGGGAATGTACCCGCGGACTGGCACGTGGGGATTGGCTCTTTACAGAGTTTCTGATACGAAGAGTATTCCGGCAGAAATGCGCGTAAATTATGGGATCAGGGAATGAAATAAGTATAGATGGCAGGAATTTCAAAAACCCGAGCCCGTCTTTTCGGCGTTGCATTTCTCTCCGGTGCCGGATTCCGGCTTGGCATTCCTGGCCTTGCGGATCTGATCGAAGGGATATGGGGTGAGGCTGAACCTGCGTCAAGGAGTGTTCTTCCCGCAGAGTGGCAGGGAATGATCAGCATTCTCAGTCTTGTTGTGTTCGGTGTGGTTCTATACCTCAACTACAAGGTCTTTTTCAAAGGAGCGAAGAAGGGGAGGCGGGGGCTCCTGATCGTTGTATGCGGGTTTTTGGCAGGGATTGTGGTGGCAAGTGCATGTCTTTTGGTTTTCATCAACCAGATTTTTAACTAAAAAAAAATGAAAATCGAAAGTGTACTCGATAATGCGTTTTTCCGTTTTTTTCGCATTGTTCACAGGTTCATTCAAATAAATTAGGAGAATGTTT
Organism: Methanolinea sp. UBA275; assembly: GCA_002506105.1. Taxonomy (GTDB): domain Archaea; phylum Halobacteriota; class Methanomicrobia; order Methanomicrobiales; family Methanospirillaceae; genus Methanolinea_A. Next base: position 15,703 of record DAWU01000009.1, read on the forward strand.
TGGCCTTTTCCAACAAATCGGTCGGAATATACAAATCCCCCTATTTTCCTCAAACAACCATGGAAAATTGATATATCTATAACCAATATGAATGAAATATTCCAAGGTATTTTCACATCGATTGAGTATCATCCATGACCCGCCATCGCCGCAAGATCCCCATAAGACCCGGGCTCTCCCCGGGAACCCTGACAGTGAATGGAGTACATACCAAAGAGCCGGTCCGGATCACGGTGATCGATTATGATGAAAAACACTATTCAGAGAAACGGGTCGAGAACGTCGAGGACTGCTTCCCATTCCGTGATACAGACACGGTCACCTGGATCAATATCGACGGGCTTGGAAATACTGAAGTGATCGAACGGATCGGGAAGCACTATCACATCCACCCCTTGATCCTCGAGGATATCCTGAACACCGGGCAGCGCCCCAAGATGGAGGACCTGGAGACCTATCTCTACGTGAACCTCACCATGTTGCAGCTCACGGGGCCGGAGAAGACAATCAAGGGCGAACACATGAGCCTGATCATCGGGTCCAATTTCCTCCTCTCCTTCCAGGAGGATGTGGGCGATGTCTTTGATCCTGTAAGGGAGCGTATCCGGAAAGAGGGCCGTATCAGGAAGTTCGGTCCGGATTACCTGTCATATGCACTGATCGATGATATCGTGGACAACTACTTCCTCGTGATTGAGCACCTCGAGGAACAGGTCGAGATCCTTGAAGAGGAGCTCGTAACGAACGCCACCCCCTCGTCGCTCCATAAGATCAACACCCTTAAAAAGAGCATGATCTTTCTCCGGAAATCCATCTGGCCCCTCCGGGAGGTTATATCAGGCATGGAGCGAACAGAGTCATCCCTTATCAAGGAGAGCACGGAAATCTACCTCCGTGATGTCTATGACCATGTCATCCAGGTCATCGACACCCTGGAGACCCTCCGTGATATGGTCTCGGGGATGATCGACATCTACCTCTCCGGGCTCTCGTACAAAATGAACGAGATCATGAAGGTCCTCACCCTGATTGCCACCATCTTCATCCCCCTCACCTTCGTTGCGGGAGTATACGGGATGAACTTCAGGTACATGCCCGAGATTGCGTGGGAATACGGATACTACATGGTATGGGGGATCATGATCACGATGGTGCTGGTAATGATCTACTACTTCAGAAAGAAACAGTGGATCTGAGTTAGTCATGGCTCAACATATGCCGGTTCCTGAGAATAATGCGGAAATATACAGGGACTCACCGCTATGGAATCCTGGCTGATTGCACTGATAGCTGTTGTACCGGGTTTACTCTGGCTCTACTATTTCTATAAAAAGGACCGGTACGAGCCCGAGCCGCTTGCCTGGATCCTGGTAGTATTCACCCTTGGGGCGCTCGTCACCATCCCAGTGGGTATTTTTGAGGGCATTCTCGAGGCTGCAACGGGAAGCATCCTTGCTGCCATCCTGATCGCACCTGCCTGCGAAGAACTTGCCAAGTACTGGGTGGTGAAAAAGAGTGTGTACGGGAGCAGGGAGTTCAATGAGCCGGTCGATGGGATCATCTACGCCGCGGCAGCCGGCCTTGGATTTGCCACCCTGGAAAACATCCTGTATGTCTTCTCCGCGTATGACGAATCGCTCCTTCTTGCCATTGAGACCGGTGTACTCCGCGGGCTCCTCTCGGTGCCGGGCCATGTGCTCTTCTCGGCCATGTGGGGTGTAGCACTCGGGATGGCTAAGTTTATGCCCGGTGATTCCGGGAAGATGCTGATATGGAAGGGGATCTTTTTCTCCATGCTTGCCCATGCACTCTTCAATTACCTCATCCTCCAGTCTGTCCTCGGATTGGGTCTCCTTGTCCTCGTCGTAATCCCTGTCTTCTGGATTCTTACCGACCGCAATATACGGCAGGCCCTTTCACTCTCGTTTTTCAAATGAAGGGTGAAGCCTTCAATACAGGTACATTCAGTCAAATTCCTGGTTGAGAAGGGGACATCAATGGAAACAAGGTTCTACACGCACTGGATTGAATGGTTTGATTATGAAAATGGCACGCTTCAGATATCCTTATTGATCCAATATGAAGAAAATGTGCGGAAAGACATTTCAGTGGATTAGATTCACCGCGGCACACGCGTCAGCACAACAATCTCGACAGGGGTGTCGCGAAGATCCCTTGTGTGGAACGAGAACGATCTCTTCATCGAGAGGGTCCCCCCTACTACCTCAACAATCTCTGCCCTGCCCTGTAGGTAGGATGAAATGAAGTCCCTGCTTCCTGCATTGAAGATCCCGTAGACTACCGGAGCTACCAGGAGAGCGGTATCGATAAAAGGCCGGTCAGCATGGCGTTTCTGCGCACCGAAGGGAGGATTCATGACGACGGTATCGCATAGGCCAATCCTGGAAGCAAGGTCAGGATCGCAAACATCACCCTCAACGAAGCGGGGAGAGACACCAAGAATTTTCGCATTCTCTTTGGCTATTGGCAGTGCATTGCGGTCACGCTCAACACCAGTCACTTCTTTTGCCCCGAGTAGCACGGCTGCGATTGCGAGGATCCCGGTCCCGGTCCCGAGGTCGCAGACACGCTTTCCCTCGATGTCACCGCGTGCGTGGGCGTGGAAGAGGAGGCGGGCGGCAAGATCAGGCGGAGTGAGGTACTGTTCGTCTCTGGCCGAGGGGGATGGAAATCCCTTCACCTGTGTAAGACGCATCTCGAGATGTTTCAGCCGGAGTCCCGTCATTCGAGCTCGTCCATGGAATACTCGCCAAATTCCTTCTCACCAAGAAGTATCTGGTATTCCTGTGGCGTGATGACCGGCGCGGGGAATCTCACCTGGTCATCATAGGCGAGCCTGGGGCAGGCGAAATTCACGTACGCAGGAAACCCAAGGTTCTCGAGTTCATCCGGGGAGACTTCCTTCATGAGAATGATCACCGCATTTTTGGAGCGGGAAGCCATCTCCCGTGCAAGCCTGAAGCGTTCCTGCCCGCTCTTCGTGCTGACGAGCAGACCGATACATTCCGCCGCCCGTGCTCGCTCGATCAGGGCATGACGGCGCCGGAGAAACCGTTCTGCGTTGACCTCCTGAACCTCCCCGGTGAAGGGATCGAGTGCCACGACCCGGTGGCCGGTTGCCAGCTGGATCCCAAGTGGGTGAAAAACACCAGTGCCCACGAAAAGGATCTCGTTGATCCCTTCAATCCTCGCAGCACCAAAAGCACACCCGAGCACCTGGCCCTCCCTACATCCGCGTGAACCTTTCGCAGAAAGGGCCTCTATGTCTTGTCGTAAGAGTGCAGCCTTCATCACATCTAGCTGGTGGATATGCTGCGCGGTGGTAACAAGCCCGATCTTTTTGGTTTTCAGGAAGGGAACCGCAAGATGAACGACAGAGAAATCGAAGTCTATCAAAAACGGCTCAAAGATGATTCTGGGATCGGGATCCCGGAGCGGGGTGTGCCCGAAATGGACCAGGACATCCGCATACCTGAGCGTGTCTACCGCAAGGTCGCACGCCCCGTAACAGGGATCACCGCTGACGATGACCTCAAACCCCTCGTCCTTGAGAGTGCATGCAACTTCTGTGGCCTTCCTCTTCAGGCCGGCCGGGAACTGGAGGGCAACCACTCTTGCCCCCCGATCCTTGAGCCGTGCTACAAGGTCAGAATATCCGGTCAATGACATGCACCCTGTCGTTGACCTCCACGCTCACCAGGGTCTTATAGGGTCTCCCGATATCGGGGGATCCTCTCCTTATCACAAAACAGATGTCCTGGACCTCAGCGCCTGCCATGTCCAGGGCCCAGAGGAGTGCCTGGGTGGTTCCGCCCGTACTGATCACATCGTCGACGATCACCACCTTGTCACCCCTGTTCACCCCGTTTAAGAAGAGCTGTCCCTTCGAATATCCCGTGGCCTGGTGAACGGCAATCTCGTCAGGCAGCTGGTACTCCCTCTTGCGAACGATGTTCATCGGGATGTCGGTCGCAAGCGAGAGGACAGCCCCTATCGGGATTCCCATCGCTTCGGCTGCCATGATGCGGTCAACACCCTCGAGGTCCATGACCTTGATCATGGCCATACACACCTCGCGCAGGAGGTGGGGATCCACATCCGGAACCCCGTCGGTGATGGGATGGATGAAGTAGTTGTAGTCGCCCCTCTTCACAATCGGGCAGGTCTCAAGTGATTGAACGAGCCTTTCAAGCATGATGTTCTCCGAAATCTTTCAGGAATGATTCTACCACGCCTGCATGGACATGGGGCATGCAGACGATGCGAAGGTGCCCTCCTCTCGTATAGGACACAATCCAGGGAGGAGGCACGTGTACCGGTGCAAACGTTGCGACGTTCACATCGGGAGTGACTGCCCTCATGACACCATAGGTCTCCATGCCGTCGGTCAGCCTTCTCATATTCTTCATGCAGCCGGCAACGATATCGCGGAATCCCTCGATACCCTCGTACTCGAGCACTGCGAGCGCACCTGCGACAGACGCTCCGGGCCTTGTACCAGAAAGGGTATACCCCTGCTTGGTCGAGAGGTAGGGGGTATCCACCATGAGTGAGCAGAGTGCCTCCCGGTCCCTGACGAGAAGGACGCCGGAGGGGATGGTGCTCATCCCCATCTTGTGGGGATCCACGGCAATGCTGCTCACACCCGGAAGTGAGAAGTCAAAGTGAGGTGCCCCTGGGAGAAACGGGAGCACCAGCCCACCAAAGGCTGCATCAACGTGGAAGAAGAGGTCATGATCCCTCGCGATGCCTGCAAGGTCCGCGATCGGGTCTACCATCCCGTATTCGGTTGTGCCGGCGATCCCGACAAGGCAGCAGGTGTTCCGGTCAATCATCTCCTCTGCGGCTCGGGCGTCCATGCGGTATTCGGAATCAAGCGGAATGGTCTTCATCTCGAGGCAGAGGATATCACATGCTTTTTTGAATGAAAAATGAGCCGATTCAGGGATGACCACGTTCGGTCGTTCCTTCCCGCCAAGCGCTCGTGCGATCCTGAGTGCCTGTATGTTCGATTCGGTCCCGCCTGTCGTGGCATACCCGCACGCGGTGGGGAGGTGAAGCAGGGTCCCGAGCCGCTCGATAAGGAGCCTCTCGAGCCATGCCGTCCCCGGGAAGAGGCCGGGATCGCCAAGGTTTGTCTCCATGAACTCCATGTGCGCCCTGACCGCAACGGGATGCGGCAGCGTGCACATGGAAGAGAGGATGTGGGCGTGATCGATATCCTCCCCCTTCTTCGAGAGAAGGAATGAAAAGAGTTGATCTGAAGAGAGTCCCTTCTCACGCATTCCGGGATCTCGCGCTCTCCAGGAGTATCTGCTTCTCGGTCCTGGCGACGGTTTCGCGGATCTTCGCGATGGCATCGATGTTTGCGGAGACGCTCGTGATGCCGTGCTCCACAAGCCATTTGACCATGGGGGGTTCGGAACCCGCCTGCCCGCAGATGGATACTTCAACCCCGTTCTCCCTGCAGCACTGGATTGCAGAGTCGATCAGTGCAAGCACGGCGGGGTGCTTGGGCTGGTACATTCCCGCGACATGCTGGTTGTTCCGGTCGATTGCAAGGGTATACTGGATGAGGTCGTTCGTGCCGAACGATGCAAACCGTATCCCGGCATCGATGAAATCCTGTATGAGGATGGCACTGCTCGGGATCTCGATCATCACGCCGAGAGTCGCATTCTCAACATCAACGCCCCATTGCCTCATCATGTCGCGTGCCCTGATGAACTCCAGGGGATGGGAGACCATGGGGAACATGATGCCAAGGTTGTCATAGCCCTGCTCCCAGAGCCGCTTGAAGGTTTCGACCTGGAGCCTGAACTGGTCGGCCGACTGGAGATCCCTCCGGATGCCGCGCCACCCGAGCATGGGATTGTGCTCGATGGGCTCGTTCTCGCCGCCCGCCATGTTCCGGAACTCGTCGGTCGGTGCATCGAGTGTCCTTACCCAGACAGGTTTTCCATAGAATGCATCAAGAACGGTCTTGATTCCCCTGTAGAGCTCCTGGATGAACTCTTCTTCCCGGTTGTTGGTGATGAACCATCCCGGAGTCTTGTTCAGGCCGAGGATCAGGTGCTCGATGCGGAGCAGCCCGACCCCGTCGGCTCCCGTTGCAGCAGCCCGTGCTGCGGCCTCGGGCATCGATACATTGACCTTGACGCTTGTTGCAGTGATAACAGGGGCAGCGACACTCTCGACAACATGGGCTTTTTCCTGTGATTTGGTCAGAGCGCCCTCGTAGATGAATCCCTTCTCTCCATCGACCGTGACGGTCTGGCCGTTCTTCAGCACCTGCGTGCCGGTCTTGGTCCCGACAACGGCCGGGGTCCCGAGTTCCCTGCTGACGATAGCAGCATGGCAGGTCATGCCTCCTTCGTCGGTGACGATGGCTGCGACTTTCCGCATGGCAGGCACCATATCGGGGTTGGTCATCTGGGTGACCATGATGTCGCCGTCTTTTACCATGCCCGTATCCTTGACATCCCTGACGATCACGACCTTTCCGCTCGCGATCCCGGGAGATGCCCCCTGGCCCTGCAGGAGTATCTTCTCGCTCCCCGTCTCTGCATGAGGGGTGGTCGCAGCCGAAGCCCTGATAGTGGTGATGGGGCGTGACTGGAGGATGTAGATATTATCTCCCACAATTCCCCATTCTACGTCCTGCGGGACGCCATAATGGGTCTCTGCAACCTTCCCGAAGGCCGCGAGTTTCCGCACTTCCTCATCTGTCAGGAGCGGGGTATCCTGCATGTCTTTCCGGACTTCGACGGTCCTGGTGCCATTCTCTCCGGAGGAGATGATCTGGTACCGCTTGTTCGCGATGAGGCGGTCGACAACCTTCTCACTCCGCTGGTCAAATACGTACTTGTCGGGTGAGACCGAGCCTGAGACCACCGCTTCGCCGAGCCCCCAGGAACCCTCGATGATGCTCTGCTGCTCCCCGGTGACCGGGTGCGAGGTGAACATCACGCCAGCCTTCTCTGAAAAGACCATCTGCTGGACAACAACAGCGATGTTCACGCTCTGGTTGTCGAATCCCTGTTTCGCGCGATAATAGATTGCCCTTGCGCCGTAGAGGGATGCCCAGCATTTCTGGACGGCGATGAGAAGGTTTTTCTCTCCCTTGACATTCAGGTACGTCTCCTGCTGGCCGGCAAAACTCGCATCGGGAAGATCTTCAGCGGTTGCGCTCGACCTGACCGCAACAACCATGCGGGAATCTTCCATCTCCTCATAGGCACTCTTTATCTTCTTCTTGAGCAGTGCCGGAATCCTGGCTTTCATCACCGCGTCCTTGGCCTTTGTTGCAGCATGCTCGAGCTCGACGCTGTTATCAACGTCGACTTCTGCAAGATCCGCAAATATGGTCTTATCCAGGCCGGCCTCGACGAGAAACTGCCTGAATGCATAACTGGTAACCACAAAGGCCCGCGGGACGGGGAGCCCGATTGCAGACATCTCGCCAAGGGATGCCCCCTTTCCCCCCACTGCAGGAATATCCTCTTTTCGTATCTCTTCTAGCCAGAGAATATCGGGCATTTCTTTCATGCACGCACCACTATGATCTGCACGCCTGCCGGTTTAATACATTCTCATCCTCTTGCAGGACATGCGGGGAACCCCAGGTGGCGGTGAGACAGGGCAAGAGAACCCTGCCGGACAAAAACCCTCAATATCTGGAGTGCAGATATGATGTGGGTTTTACTGTGAGTTTCAGAATACTGGTCAGCGATCCGCTTGCCGATGAAGGACTGGAGATTCTCCGCCGGGAATGCGCCGTTGACGTAAAAACTGACTTAAAAGAGGACCAGCTGGTCTCCATCCTCGGTGACTACGATGCACTCCTTGTCAGGAGCGGCACCGAGGTCACTGCCAGGGTAATAGAAAGCGGAAAGAAGCTCCGGTTCATAGGGCGTGCCGGGGCGGGCGTCGATAATATCGATATGGACGCTGCGACCCGGAAGGGGATTATTGTTGCCAATGCGCCGGAAGGAAATACCCTCGCTGCCACCGAGCACACCATGGCCATGATGCTCTCGCTCGCGCGAAGCATACCCCAGGCAAATGCTTCGCTCAAGAAGAAGGAATGGAAGCGGTCGAAGTTCATGGGAGTCGAGCTGAACGAGAAGACGCTCGGGATTGTCGGCCTTGGCAGGATCGGGCGGGAGGTTGCAAAGCGTGCCCAGGCCCTTGGCATGCACATCGTGGGATACGATCTGTTTATCAGCAAAGAACGTGCCACCCAGATGGGAGTCGAGGCCCTCTCCCTGGAAGAGCTCTTCAGGGTCTCTGATTTCATCACCGTGCATACCCCGCTGACCAAGGAGACCAAGCACATCGTCAATTCCCGTACCATCGCGACCATGAAGGATGGAGTGCGGATCATCAACTGTGCCCGAGGCGGGATTATCGATGAGAAGGCGCTCTGCGATGCGATCAGGTCAGGAAAGGTAGCAGGGGCAGCCCTTGATGTATTCGAGGAGGAACCTCCACTCAGTTCTCCGATTCTCGAGTTCGACCAGGTTATCACCACACCCCATCTCGGGGCCAGCACCGTGGAAGCCCAGCAGAACGTGGCAGTCTCGATTGCCAAACAGTGTCTGTCAGTTCTGAAAGGGGGATCTGCCAGGAATATCGTGAACGCACCTATTGTCCCCGCAGAACACGCGGATGTCATCGAGCCGTTTGCAATCCTTGCCCACAAGATGGGGAGGTTCCTGACCCAGATGGTCGGAGGCAGGATGGAGAAGGTGGAGCTGATCTACAGCGGGGAGCTCGCGGCGCTCGGGAACAATACGCGCTTTATCACCCTTATGGCCATTAAGGGACTCCTCGATCCGATTCTCCAGGTCCCGATCAATATCGTGAACGCCGAGTTCATCGCCAAGGAGAGGGGTATCAGCATCTCCGAGACGACGACTCCCGACGGGGGTGGGTTCAAGAGCCTCGTGACCATCAGGGTCAAGACCGATATCATGGAAGAGACGATGAGCGGGACCGTCTTCTACAAGGGAAGGTCAAGGATCGTCGCGATCGGGGGCTATACGATGGACATGATCCCCGAGGGATATGTCATCGTCTCCCGCCACCTTGACAAGCCGGGCGTCATCGGGAGAGCGTCCACCATCCTCGGGAAGGGCAACGTAAATATTGCCGGGATGCAGGTCGGGAGGATAAAACCCGGGGAGGAGGCCATCATGGTGCTCAACGTGGACAGCGATGTCTCACCTGACATGATGGACGAGATACGGTCCATGCCCGGTATATTCACTGCAGTGTTTGCAAAGATATCGGATACCCTTATATAATTGGAAAACCGGGGGTTACTAAAGTTAAAATATTAAAAAGGAGATGAAAATCCCCGCAATTATTCAACACTCTCTTTTTCCATCTGCTCGAAGATTTTCACCTTGTCGGGAAATACGGCCGGTCTCCTGTCAGTCATGATGTAGAGATACGGCATCCTGTGAACTATATATTCAAGGTATCCCCTGGCGAAATCAGAAAGCCCCTGCGATCTTTTTCCCATAATGAGGATGTGGAACCACTGGATGAAGAGGCATATGATGGCGATAACCCCGTATACCCATCCCACGATACCGATAGCGATCCAGTAGAGTATCCTTACCAGGAGTTCAATCCTCCCTGCGTCGTGCTCAAATACAAAAAGTTGTTCTGTGTCGGGTTCTGCCATGTATCATCATCCTGATGTTCACTTTAGTCTACCTTACGCATCTTGTATATTCCCATGTCAGGATATTGAAAAGAGAATGGTTTTATACTCTATTCACCCACATTTCTCCGCAACATTCCCGTGAATATGCCGGGCTCGTGGTCTAGCTGGTTATGACGTCGCCTTGACATGGCGGAGGTCAGGAGTTCGAATCTCCTCGAGCCCATTTCCCCCGATTTTCGGTGTACACCCCGTTAATCTTTTTTATATGTGTATACCATTTCCCCGGGAGCGAAAAGGAAGCTCACCTCTCCGCATATATTACCTTATAGTGAAGGGAAATCATTTAATTCAACCATCAATCCATGGCTAGTATGGATGTTTCCTCCCTGAAGCAACGTATCCATAAAATTCTCGAACCAACCGATCGTGAGACGAAGGCGAGCGCCATATTCAATGTATTCATCACTCTCGTGATCCTTATCTCCATCGCTGTCATGGTGCTCTCATCCGTTCAATCACTCGATGCGAAGTATTCCACACTTTTTGACGTGATATTTTTTCTCACCACGATCGTATTCTCGATTGAGTATCCCTTAAGGTTGTGGTCTTGCACTGCAGATCCCCGTTATGCAGAGCCCCTCTCCGGGAGACTGAAATGGGTGTTGACTCCGTTTGCCCTGATCGACCTTCTTGTCGTTTTTCCCTTCTACCTGAACATTTTCATGGGAATCAACCTGACCGGGCTTGTCGTGCTCCGGATCTTCAGGGTCTTCAAGCTCATCAGGTATTCCGATTCAATTTCCCTGATTATTAGGGTTGTAAAGGCCCAGAGGGACATGCTGATAACTGCCTATCTTGTGCTCTTTATTGCGCTCATCTCGGCATCCACCCTCATGTTCCAGATCGAGAACCTTGGGCAACCCGAGAAGTTCTCGAGTATCCCTGCCACCATGTGGTGGGGAATTGTCACCCTGACTACCGTGGGATACGGGGACATGGTCCCAATGACGACGGCAGGAAAAATCCTCGGGGGATGCATCACACTGCTCGGGATCGGGATTTTCGCATTGCCTGCGGGTATCATGGCATCAGGGTTCACCCAGGAGCTTCAGAGGAAATTCCAGTCAGCGAAATGCGAGCAGAGTGATCATCATGGAAATATCTATCTCTGCCCACATTGTAAATCGGAGATACGTGAAAGCGAATTATGGAGGAAGAAGTGAATGGGATTCAACAAGAGCGAAGGCCTGATATTTTTGAGATCTTTGCGGGATGTTCTGAGTTCTCATAATGGTGTAATCATCCGTGGGAATGGCAAGGAAACTGGATTCCCAGTTCTGCGTACTCTTTAATGACAGGGAAACCTGCATATGTTCCTCCATACCCGTCCCCGGATGGTGATTGCGGACCATGATGGATGGTGAAAGAGTGCTCCGGAAGTGGATTCGCCTCGAGATAGGCAAGATGAACGATGGTGTAGTGAATGCGAGAGTCCCAATTATGGACCTCATCAGCATGGAGCGCCCGGTTGCGATCACCAGGGGTGGAAAAGAACACCGATTTGATCGGGAGGTGATCAAAAGGATCAGTTCTACTCTCTCACCTGAACTTTCCCGAACTCTCAAATTACCGATTGTCTTTTATTACAGCATGGATGTCTCTGACATCTGCATGCTCAGCGATCCCCATGCATTTTCAGCCTTGCAGGAGATGGGGGAATTCTCCCGGGAAAGGAACATGGAAGGGGGCAGTATATGTGTGGGAAGGGCGATAGTCTTTGGACTGGTGCGCACGTATCCGACTGCAATCCAGATCATGATGCGATGAAGTTTTTTCCCATACCCGCTCAACTGATATGTACAGCCTGGAGGGAATGCATTGGCAGAATCATTTTTCCCGCGAGTGATAGGCAATGATTGAGGTCCTCCTGGTTGATGACGAGGCTGCACTTCTTGACGTGACGAAGATCTTCATGGAAAAGGACGGGTCCATGAAGATAACCGCGATACTCTCGGCGAAGGAGGCCCTGGATCTCATCAACACACGCGAGTTCGACGTGATTGTATCCGATTACGAGATGCCCCAGATGAACGGGATCGACTTCCTGAGAGAAGTACGGGCCAGCCATCCCCTCATACCGTTCATCATCTTCACAGGGAGGGGAAGGGAGCACGTTATCATCGACGCGCTGAACCTCGGGGCCGATTTTTATCTCCAGAAAGGCGGTCACCCCCGCTCACAGTTTGCAGACCTTAAAAATATGATAGAGCAGGCAGTGAGCCGGAAAAGGGCTGAAATGGCCCTCCGGATGTCAGAGCGGCGCCTTTCCGATATTATCAATTTTCTTCCCGATGCCACGTTTGCCATCGACAGGGAGGGACGGGTAATCGCATGGAACCGCTCTATAGAGGAGATGACCGGGATTCCGGGTGAAGAGATGCTGGGACGGGGAGACTACGAGTATGCGCTCCCCTTTTACAGCGAGAGGCGCCCAATCCTCATCGATCTGATCTTCGAGTCTTCGGATGAGATAGCCAAGCGATACTACGGCGTTATCCATAAAAAGGGAGATCTCCTCATAGGAGAGACCGACCTCCCGGTGCTGGGGGGTCAGCGTACCATCCTCTGGGGAAAGGCCTCGCCTCTTTATGATGACCAGGGCAATAAAACCGGGGCTATTGAATCTATCCGGGATGTCACTGACAGGAGAAGGATTGAAGAAGCCCTCCGGGAGAGCGAGGCGCGATACAAGGGGATCATCGACACCCAGGAAGAGCTTATCAGCAGGACCCTTCCTGACGGGACCCACATCTTCGCAAATCCGGCATATTGCCGGTACTATGAAAAACCATGCGATGAAATTCTAGGGAGCAGGTTCCGTCCGCGGATTCCCCATGAAGAGCACTCTCTGATCAGGAAGCATTTTGCCTCGCTCACCCGTGAAAATCCCGTTGCATACATCCAGCACAGGGTGATCCTCCCCGACGGTGAAGTCCACTGGCAGAGCTGGACCGACCAGGCAATCTTCAACGAGAAGGGCGAGATTGTTGAATACCAGTCGGTGGGGAGGGATATCACGGAGATGATCCTGGCAGAAGAGACCGGCGAGATGGCGAAACGGAAACTCACGCTCCTGTCAAGGATCACCCGGCATGATATCCTCAACCAGATCACGATCCTGAAATTTTTCCTTGATCAAGCAAGGGAAGAACCGGATCACACCGATATCGGGGATTTCATTGTGAAGTTGGATCGCGTCGCAAAGAACATCGAGTCCCAGATCGCCTTTACGAGGGAATATGAGGATATCGGCGTCAAGGTCCCAGTCTGGCAGAACGTCCGGGAGGTCCTCTCGAAGGTATTGCAATCATTCGAGCTCTCTTCAGTCTCGGTCAGGTGCGACGTGGGCCCTGTCGAGGTGTTTGCAGATCCCCTCCTCGAACGGGTCTTTTTCAACATTGTTGAGAATGCCCTCCGCCACGGTAAGCACGTAACCTCTCTTTCCATCAGTGTTACGATGAGCTCGTATGGCCTGATTCTGAATTTCGAAGATGATGGTGTGGGCATTCCCCATGAGGAGAAGGAAATAATCTTTGACAAGGGGTATGGGAGCGGGAGTGGTTTTGGTCTCTTCCTCGCACGCGAGATACTCGATATCACCGGCAGTTCGATCCTCGAGACGGGAGAACCCGGATCCGGGGCGCGTTTTGAGATCTTCTTCCCCCTGGGCTCTTTCAGGAACAGATCCTGATTATCTTCGGGATTGTGCTTTTTCCACCAGGTTTAAATCCAGGACTGGCAAAAGGTCACCTGTATATGAGACTGTCCACTGTTCGCACGGCAGGGGTAGTGATCATTATCCTCATTGTTATGGTCATTCCCGTCTGCGGTGAGGATTGCGGATGTGGTGGCGGAGGTGGAGGGGCCTCGTCGGGGGACTCATCTGATTCAGCGAGTTCATCAGGCTATGGATCCGAAGGAGATCCTGCAGCGTTTGCATCGCAGGCACGAGAGCTTTTCGCGCAAGGGAATGCGGAAGATGCGCTCGGGGCCCTCAACGCATCACTGGCTCTCGATCCCTACAACACCCAGGCATTGATGGGAAAGGGAGAAGCGCTCTTCTCCCTGCAGAGGTATCCCGAGGCCATTGCCGCGTTCCAGGCGGTGCTCTCCATAGCTCTCTCGAACGATGAAGCATACGCAAAACTTGGCAACACCTACCTGATCATGAAGGAATATGAGCAGGCAGCAAGGGCATACGAGCGAGCGCTGAGTATGCGCCCCGGCAACACGCTCGCCGCAGAGAACCTTGCGGTCGCACTCGGAAACCTTGAGGGAACGAACAGTCCCGCAACCCCATCACGTGAGGTCACCACAGAGGCCGGGTATAATACGACAATCACTGCCACGATTTCACCTGGAGTGACTGCGGCGGAGACACATGCAACTCCCGCTACGACTGCCCCGACACTTCCCCCTGAGCCAATCCCCTCTGCCATGTTCAATGGAGCCATCGCAATACTTGCGCTTGCTCTCGCCCCTGCAATCCTCGTCATGGGGCGATGGAAGCACTGATTCATCCCTCTTTTATAAGAGATTGCTGCGAGGGAAGCAATAAGTGGGACAAGGTCCAAAAAGAACACGAATCCCATGGAATCCATCAAATCCGTTATTCTGGCGGGCGGGGTGGGTACCCGGCTCTGGCCCCTCTCCCGGACCTATAATCCTAAGCAGTTCCTGAAATTAAACGGGACCTCCCTCTTCCAGGATACTTACACGAGAGCGCTCAGGCTTTCAGGGCAGGATGAAGTACTGGTGGTCACGAACGCCATCCACCAGTACCTTGTGAAGAACCAGCTTGAGGAGCTCGGGATATCCATCCCCGACGATCGAATCCTGAAAGAGCCGGTCGGGAAGAACACGCTGCCTGCCATCACGTGGGCCATGCAGTCAATAGAAAAAGAGTTCGGGGAATCGGTCGTGGCGGTTTTTCCGAGCGATCACCATCTCGGGGATGGAGCCATGAAGGAGATTGCAGGGGCACGGGAGATCTCCGAAGAGTATCTGGTCACGTTCGGGATACCGCCAACCCACCCCCATACAGGATACGGGTATATCGACCCGGGTGAGCCCCTTCATGTAGGGATGAAGGTGCGGAAGTTCCGCGAAAAACCTGACTGGGCTACTGCAAAAGTGTATGTTGATGCCGGCTATCTCTGGAACAGTGGCATGTTCCTCTTTTCGACATCAAGGTACTTCGATGAACTTGCAGCGTATCAACCGGAACTCATGTCACGGTTCCGTGAGGGAATTGTCGAATATTCCGGTCTTCCCTCCCTCTCGATTGATTATGGACTCCTCGAAAAATCAAAGAAGGTGGCCGTGGTCCCTCTTAAAGCGGCATGGACGGACCTCGGCACATTCAGGGCATGGTACGATCACAAGCCCCATGACGCGTCAGGAAATTCCGGCCACGCGGAACTGCTTGATTCATCGGGAAATTTTGTGTATGCCCCGGGAAAATGTGCAGCACTGATAGGCGTTTCCGACCTTGTCCTCGTTGATACGGGGGATGCACTGCTCGCCTGCCACATGGATTCCACGGAGAGGGTAAGCGAACTCGTGAAACAATTCAAAGAACGCGGAGACACCATCACCGATTATCACCTGCAGGTACATCGGCCATGGGGATCCTATACCGAGCTCGAGAAGTCCCGGTTCTTCCGCATCAAGAGGGTAACGGTAAAGCCCGGGAAGAAGCTCTCGCTCCAGATGCATCACCACAGGAGCGAGCACTGGATTGTGGTGAGTGGTATGGCCGATGTGATTCTTGGGGATCGCACGATCCACCTTCGGCAGGGAGAGAGCACGTTCGTCCCGGCGGCAACGAGGCACCGCCTCGCGAACACCGGGAAGATCCCCCTTGAAGTGATCGAGGTGCAGATCGGTGAGTACCTCGAAGAGGATGACATTACGCGGTTCTCCGATGATTATAACCGGGTATGAGAGGGGACACGCAGAAACCTCTCTCAAAGAAGGGACCTGACTGAGCGGAAATGATGATACCATGAACAAAAAGAGGCCATGTTCCGATCTATCCTGCATGACGATGGTTCTCCACGGTCCCGAGATATTTGATTCAGGGAAGGCATCCTGGCTTGCCGAAATTCTCTCCCCGGCGAGGATACTTGTTGCGGGTGTCATGGCAAGGACTGCAGCAGAAGAGTCGGATCTCTCCTGCGAGTTTCCTGGTGTTCCCCCGAGCGTGGTGATGCTGACCCTCGATGAACCCTGCTTTCTGGCCAACGAGGGGAAGATCCCCGAATCGGGGAGGATATTCGGGGAGATCGTCGCATCGAGGCTTGGAGAGTTGGGCCTTATCCACATAGAGTGTGCGAGCAACGAGATCATATGCTGGAACAGAAAAGCCGGTGCGATCGCCCGCGAAATCTCGCGGAAGACAGGATTCCTGATTGCCGAGAGATCAGTGGATCCGCAGCATTTCAGAGAGGGATTCCGGACTATCCGTGGATGTATTCCCGGGGAACCGGTGTTTGTGAATGGGACTATTATTGGAAGAGCAACCGCGACCGAAGTCTGCCTCCGCACGGAGGGAGAGAGACTCATCCCGGTATCAGGGCTTGATGTCAAAGCCCATGGACTCGAGAAGCTGCAAAGAGCACGTCACCTCAATATATCCCGGGCCTGGTGCAAGAGCGGGACGATCCGCTCGAAGTGTCCCTCACACTCGGCACCTCACCGGGATTCCGGGAGGATACTCTTCGTAGATCATTGTGGCCACGAATTGTTCAGGATGATCAGAACGAATGATATCTGCGGGATCGTGAGCGTGGGAGACGATACCACCTCGGTATGCGGGCATATCGGGGCCCAGCGGGGTATCCCCGTCTTCGGTATTGTCGATGGAGATTGCGATGGGATTGTACCGCCGAGATATGCCCCCGGGTCTGTCATTGCAGTCGCCAGAGGTATTTCCGACGATGAACTGGGGAGTCAAATATCCTCAATAATTCCTGACGGCATCGTATCCTGGGATGAGTGTGTGAGATGTATTCTCGGGTTCATCGGGAATCGGGCAACCTTCAGCACCCCGGAATAAAAAAACCTCTGATTTTTCCCGAAACATAAAAGCCAACTTCTCGGAGGTTACTTCTTCTGCTGCCTGTACCGATCCCTGATCCCATCCAGTGTCTCTATTTCAGAGGTTGCCTTGTCGTCGCGGATGCGGATAAAGCGGGGGAACCTGAGTGCATACCCGCTCTCGTAATTCGGGCTCTCCTGGATCTCCGAGTACCCCACCTCGAACACGAGAAAAGGCTCCAGCTGAACCTCCTTTCCCGATTCGGACAGCATATGATCCTTGAGAAGGTCATACATTTCTGCAAGCTGTTCGTCCGAGAATCCTGTCGCAACCTTGCCAAGCGCAGCAAATTCCCCCTGGTCCTGGCAGGCGAGCAGGAATGAACCAAAGAGGTGTGCCCTCTTCCCCTCCCCCCACTCTGCACCGATCACCGCAAGATCGAGGGTATCGACGGACGGTTTGATCTTCTGCCAGTTCTTTCCCCTGATCCCCGGGGTATAGGGTGAGGAGAGGATCTTTACCATGAGACCTTCGTGGCCTGATGAGAGGCTTTCCCGGTACATCCTGTCAACCTCTCTAGGATCGCCGCTCACCAGCTGGGGTGTGATGTGGGTGTGAACCGCCGATTCAAGGCGTGATCTCCTCTCCTGGAGCGGGAGATCGATGAGCGTCTCGCCATCAAGGTAGAGGATATCAAAGACGAAAGGCCGCATCATTACCTCCCTCTTCATCTCGTCGACGCCGTATTTCCTGCGGAACCTGCGGAGCACGGTCTGGAAAGGAAGCGGTTTTCCATCCTTTTCTGCAATGACTTCACCATCGAGGATCACATCATGTGTCGTTGCAGCGTTGAGTTCCTCAAGGATGTCGGGAAGGGCATCGGTGACATCCTCGAGTTTCCGGGAATAGATCCTGCACTGAGATCCTGCCTTGTGGAACTGGAACCTGCTGCCATCATATTTGAACTCTGCAGCAACAGCCCCGTTCTCGCCAATCGCCCCGTCAATGGTCCCCTGCTGGGCGAGCATCATCTTGACCGGGTGAAATGGCATGATGTGCACTTCCTTCAGCGCATCTTCCCCTATCCTCGCGAGCCGGGCAACCTCCCCGAGGTCGTTCCTTGCCTGGTATGCATGTTCGACAAGTGAGGAATCGACCGAAAATGCCCTGGCGATCGCATCCCGCATCGTTCCCTCCCCTACCCCGATGCGGAGATCCTCCATAAGGAGCCTGGCGAGGTAGCGTCCTTCCAGGGGTGAGGCGGACTGGAAGAGATTCTGAATGATGGACAGCTTCTCCTGCTGGGATGATTTCCCTCCCATTCTCGCGATCTTTTCCAGGTCGCGGAAGACCCCTGCGAGATCAAGTTCCCGGGTGAAAAGGGATGTCTGTATGGTTGCATTCTGGCCGGATCTCTTTAAAACTTTCTTTCTTTCGAGGATTGCCTGGACTGCAAGGCCCACATCCCCTTTTCTTGTGATCTCGGCAATCACGTCGGATCGTGTCCCGTCAACAATGAGCGTGATGGCATCAAAGAGGAGATTTGGCCCAATCCCGAGCTTCAGGGGACTCCAGTCAGGAAAAATCTTGCCGGTGACGAACTGGACAAAGATCGGGAGATCAACCGTATCGAGGGCGGAAAGAACGCGCGAGATCTCCTCGATCATCTCCAGCCTGCCCGGTATCCCTTCAACGTGTTCACAGATCCGGGCAAATTCAGCAAATTGCATGGGATATTCGCAGAGGGAGTGGTTATCTTTGGCGAAAATAAGGATTCCCCTTCGTATTTCTCGTCATTTCAGCGAGTACCGAAAGGTGCAGACAATGCATGAAGATTCATATATTCTCACAGGTAACTCCTGTATATAATGGCGGAGGCCTGGGTCCCGGATGCCCTGCTGGAGCAGAAGATTGGGAAGACCAAGCAGGAGCTGATGGACTATATCGAGAAGAACGCAGACAAGATCGACTCGAACCTCCCCGTTTTTTTTGGCTATGTCGTCTCAATTATTGAGAATAACTACCCCGATATCACGGACCAGGCCTATGACCGGTTCATAGATGACGTCACGGTCAAGGTTCTTGAAGAGAGCAGGCAATCGACAGACATCGAGCACATCGAGAAGCTCTTCAGGCATGCCACCCGGGTGAAGAAAAAGTATACGGGGAGAGCCATCTTCGACATCGTCCTTGGCCTTAAGCTGATCGACATGGGCCGGTACTCCGAGGCCGTCGAAACCCTCAAGAAATACCGGTCCGTTGACGCGATGGTCTGCACGGCTATCGCATTCTGCTTCTACGAGCTCTCGGCGCTGGAGCTGCCCCCCGACAAGAAGCCTGACAGGAGCACGACCAGCGGCATGGCACTCAGTTCACGCGAGCAGATGATCGAGCTCGTCCGCCTGAGGCCCCCTGTGAACCGTATCAAGTTCCCCCACGTGGTACAGGAATTGCGGGTCAACAAGATATTCTGGTTCATGATCAAGATGGCGACCGACTGGTTCCCTGACGAGCCTGAATACATCAAGATCGGGCTTGAGAAGGCCAAGAAGGATGGGAACCGGGAGATGAGGGGCGAGCTCCTGAAACTTGCCGCTGAACGGTATTACAGCGACATGTTCTTCCTCCGCGACCTCTATCACTTCAAGCTTGAAGATAGGGATGCAGGGGGGGCGACCTCTGTGGTCCGGCAGATGATGCAGCAGCACCCCCAGGAGCTTGAACCCATTTATTACGGCCTGCAGCTCTCCATCATCACGACCCAGGAATCGGCCTACCAGAAATTCCGGAGCACCGCGGTCTCCAAGAAGATGCCGGCACACATCATCCTCATGCTCGACCTGACATTCATGATCCTTGCAGGAAGAAGGGAGGATGCAGAAGTGATGCTCGACGATATAAAGAAGAAACTCGCTGCGCTCGAATACTACCTCGAAGTCCTCCAGTACCTGATGGCAGATATTTTTTCGGACGACGAGAAACGTACCAGGAGTGCGAAGAAGCTCTTCATGGACTCGATCGACATGTACTGCCTCAGGCTCCTGAAGATGAAGGAAGGGTAGATCTACACCTCCCCGGAAAATCAGAGAGTGTTCCATCACACCCATTTTCTGATGAAATACCTGGGACTCGCGTTCGTCGAAGCCCGGCTGATGATTCCCGCAAATGAGATAGATATTATAATCTGATCCCGTGAGGCCAGCCCCTGCCGTTTCCGGGGTTGGTCGCAACGGTAACTTCGAGATCCGAAGAGAAGAGTCCGGCACCCTCCCGGACAGAAGAGAGCGCCTTATCCGGGGTGTTATTCATCTCGCTCAAGTGTGCGAGCATGATTGTATGGACGCTTGTGCAGAGTGCGTTGATGCACTTCGCTGCGTCCGGGTTGGAGAGGTGCCCTCTCCGGGACCGGATCCTCCGCTTGAGCATCTCGGGGTAGGGGCCGTTCTTCAGCATCTCGGGGCAGTGATTGCTCTCGAGAACAAGTGCATCCGACCGGGCAAAATACTCCATCATGCGTGGTGTCACCATCCCGGTATCGGTGCAGCACCCGATGGTTATGTCTCCCTCCCTGATGGAGAATCCGCACGGTTCACGGGCATCGTGCGAGACTTCGAACGCCTCGACAGCAAAGTCACCGATGGTAAACCGCTCGCCATAATCGACCCGGACAGCCCGGATCGGGTTGCGCCTGACCGGCCTCGAATCAAGGAGATCGAGGAGCGTTCCCCCGGTTGAATAGACGGGGATCGAGAGATGGCGAGCCAGGGCTTCGACCGAGGCAATGTGGTCGATATGTTCGTGGGTGACAAGGATAGCGGAGAGCGTGTCGGCGGAACCACCGGCATTTTGCAGGCGGGTGAGGATCTCACGCTTCGAGAGCCCGGCATCGACAAGGAGTGATGATGATGAACCCTCGATATAGAGGCAGTTCCCCTTGCTCCCGCTTGCAAGCGCAATGCACCGCATTGCATCAGTATTTGGCCCGCATGCTAGAAAGAAATGCCGATGCAGGCGGTTTCACAGGAACTGGAATGATACAAATCTTACAAGAATCAACGAATCAAATGTTCGGTCCTTGCCCGGCGTTCATGATGAAAGAAGGGTATTTGTTATTGGTGAGAGCATGTCGCGAATGTGACACTCATTCTTCATTTTTTACGACATGAATGGCACTCGCCTTGAAGGAGGCATAGACTGAAGCACCCTTCGAGAGACCGAGTTCATCGTAGGATCGGCGGGTGATGATCGCAACGAGGGTGATCCCGGCATCCATCTTCATCTTCATGTTTGGTCCCATGGGTGTCACTCTGGTAATAGTTCCCGGAAGCTCATTGCGGGCACTGCTCTTGCCATCTTTTCCGACAAGGAAGATGATATCTTCCGGTCGCATGTAGACCGTCACCCGCGATCCCTGGAGATGGGAGCATGTGGCAATGACCGGGGTGCCGTTGATATCGATGGTTGCAAGGCCGGCGTCGTTTGAGACAACGGTTCCCTCAAATATATTGTCGACACCCACCATGCGGGCCACCTCGCGGTTCTTCGGCTGGTAGAATATCTCGTGAGAATCGCCTACCTGACCGAGGGTCCGGTTCAGGATAACCGCGATCCGGGTAGCGAGACGCTGGCCCTGGACCATATCGTGTGTTGATAAGATGATCGTGGTTCCGAACTTCTCTGAAAGCGACAGGATAAGGTTCTCTATCCTCTCGGTGGATGCAGGATCGAGGTTCGCGGTCGGTTCATCCAGGAGGAGGATCTCGGGCTTTGTCACCAGTGCCCGTGCGATGGCAACGCGCTGCAGTTCGCCCCCTGAGAGCGTGGTCGCCTTTCTCTCTGCATACCCTTCAAGGCCAACCAGCCCCAGCGCTTCCGATACCCGGCGCTGGATCTCTTCCGATTGCGTGTTGCGGAATTTCAGGCCAAGAGCCACGTTCTGGAACACGTTTCCCCGCAATGCAGCAGGCTTCTGGAATACCACGCTCATCCTCCTCCGGAGGGCAACCTTATCCCGTTCGGACACACGGGTATCCTTCCCGTCGATAAGGATGGAACCTGACGTTGGAAGTTCCAGTACGTTAATCAGCCTCAGGATGGTGGTCTTCCCTGTCCCGCTCGGCCCGATGAAGGTGAAGATCTCCCCTTTTTCTATCCTGAACGTCAGGTCATTGAGAACATTTTTCTCGCCAAAACTCTTGCTCACATGGGAAAATTCGATCATCGTTACCGCTCCTGGACCAGGAAAAGGGCCGTGGTGACCAGCAATGCGATGGCGAGGAGGATGATGCCAAGCGCGATCGAGAATGCGATGTTGCCCATGGACGTCTCCAGGGCAATCGCAGTGGTAAGGACACGCGTGTATCCCCGGATATTGCCACCGATGATCATCGCCGCGCCAACCTCCGAGATAGCCCTCCCGAAGCCGAGTATGACTCCGCCGAGGATCGCGAACCGGGCTTCCTTCACAATCGTCCAGATGGTCTGGGACGAGGTAGCACCGAGCGATATGACTTCATCCTGGATAGTCTTCTCCACTCCTGAAAGCGCAATCAATGTCATCCCTACGAGTAGGGGAACGACAAGCACGGTCTGGCCGATGACCATACCCCAGGGGGTGAAGAGGAGACCGAGAAATCCCAGGGGTCCCACTCTTGAGAGGAGAAGGAAGACAAAGAGACCGGCAATAACGGTCGGTAGGGCGTAGAGTGTCTGGATGATGGTGACGAGCCCGCGTTTTCCCCCGAATTCCCTGAAGTGAATGTAGCCGCCTATCGGAATTGCAATGAGTGCTGCGACAGCGGTCGCGGCAAGTGATATGAGAAGCGATCTCGCGGTGATCTCTAGAACTTCCGGGTCAAGGCTGACGATAAGTTCGACTGCCTGGATAAAGCCATCAACGATCTCGTTCATACATGCCGTCCCGGTTCAAGACAAGAAATGCCCCTCTTGCGTGAGAATGCTCTGCCTTAAATAAAAGAGTATGGAGTTTTATTTTATTTTAAATGTGATAAATGACACAGCGTTAACCTGTTGATATATCAATTAGTATACCAGGGTTATGACAAATGAGCCCGGGATTCGAGATCGGAAAGCACCTTTTCTCCCATAAGCAGGATTGCCTGATCCCGGAATCTCTCTGAGATGATTTTCAACAATTTTTTTGTCCCTGTGGGGGTCGTGAGGATCCCGACCCGTTCGGCTCGGGTGACAAGCTGCATCTCCTCCATCATGGCGAAATAGGGGAGAACATAATAGTGCGGTACCTTGAGATAATCAGCCAGGCGTCGGGTGGTGGGGAACCGGATCATCACATTCCCGGGGGAAAAGACCAAGTTTATCACTTTCTCTTCTTCGAGGAGGATTCGCACCGCGGCTTCAAATATTCCATCAACACTCAATGCTGCCATGTTCGATACTAGTGAATACGAGGAGAAACCTGATAAAAGGTTCACAAAAAAAAGGTATGAATTAAATCTTCAGTGTCTCTTCTTCTTTTCTTCGTCAGGTATTTCTTCGAGGTATACCACTTCAGCCTTGACATCCTTTGCGATCTGTTCGATCTCGAATTTCCTGAAGTGAATTGCCTGGATCTGGATTTCCCCGCCGGTAATTGCCACGACGCGGAACATGGGCTGCTTCACGCCCTCTCCGACTTTCTGCCGTTCGCGCACATAGATCTTCATTCTGCGTTCAACTCCTTCCGTTGTTTCATATACCTCATGGCATATCAGCATAATGTATCATCTGTTATACCAATTGGTCTACAAATAATGTATTAACCATGTCATCTTATAAAACTATCGTGCACAGAAAGAAAGGTGAACGGTTCGAAGTGGCGAACAGGCTCCAGGGAGAATCACTGGTACGAAAAAGCCTGCTCAGGTCTTTTGAAGGAGGAGAACAGATCCGCCTGCTTCCTGACCTTAATGTTATTAAGATAGGCGGGCATGGAATCATGGACTACGGCAGGGAAGTGGTCATGCCGCTCGTGCAGGAGATCGGGGAGCTCTCCAGGGAACACAAGATCCTGGTCGCAACCGGTGGAGGTGTCCGGGTCCGGCATACCCTCGACCTTGGGCTCGATCTTGGCATGCCAACAGGCGTACTTGCGGAGCTGACAGGGAAAATAAGTGAGCAGAATGCCATCATGATGTCCCTGCTTCTCTCTCCCTGGCATGGAGTCCGGATTCATACCGGGGATCTCCTCGAACTCCCAATGCTCTTCCACATGGGAGTGCTCCCTGTCATCCATGGGACTCCCCCGTATGGTCTTTATGAGCAGCCTGCCGAAGTCGGGTATATCCCGCCCCACCGGACCGATACGGGTGCGTTCCTTGTCGCCGAGCTCCTCGGCGCGAAAAACCTTATCCTCGTCAAGAACGTCGATGGGTTGTTCACCGAGAATCCCCATACTCACCCGGATGCGGAATTGATACCGGAGATCACCGCACAGGAACTTTTGGAGAAGGACATGGATGACCTGGTTCTCGAACCGGCGGTCCTCGAGATGATGGTGCATTCCCGGGTGATCAAGGAGGTAAAGATTGTCAATGGGCACACGCCAGGCAATGTCAGGGCTGCGCTCACCGGAAAGCGTGTGGGCACTCTCATAAGGTCCTGATGTAAGTATCAGATCAACAGGAATGAAGGATGGACGATGAGAAATCAAGCCCCCGGGTGCAGTTCGATATTCATGAACTTGCAGGGAGCACCGGTGATTTCGGGACCATCCTCCCTCTTATCCTCGCGGTCTCAGCGATTGCAGGACTTTCATTAGGATATATTCTCCTCTTTTTTGGTATCTGGTTCATCATCACGGGATTCTATTACCGGCTCCCTGTTCCCATTGAGCCGATGAAAGTCATCGCGGTTGTCGCCATCGCAGGGAACATGAGTGCAGGCCAGATCGCAGCCGCAGGACTCATACTGGGTATCCTTTTCTTAGCCTTCGGGTATGGCAGGTGGCTGGACATGTTAGAGAAGTATATTCCGAAAAGTGTGATCCGGGGTATCCAGCTGGGTCTTGCACTCCTGCTTATCAGGACCTCTGTTGGCTTCATGACAGGGGACCTACTCATATTCGGGCTCGCCCTTGCCCTCATGGTTGGAATGTACATGACTGCCCGTATCATGAAAATCCCCGACCTCTCTGCGCTCATTCTCATCGCAGTCGCGTTTGTTGTGGGTATACTCACCCAGGGTTTTCCAGGCTTCGCGCTTCTTCCCCCTCCAGCCTTCATCCTCCCCTCCGTTGAAGATATCCCTGCAGCCCTTGGCACTCTGGTGGTTCCCCAGGCACTCCTCACCATAACAAATGCAATCCTTGCAACTTCTCTCCTTACCAAAGATCTCTTCGGGCATGAGGTGAGACCCGCCCGGCTCTCACGGACCATAGGTCTCATGAACCTCACATCAATCCCGTTCGGTGGTTTTCCGATGTGCCATGGAGCAGGCGGGATGGCAGGTCAGTATCGGTTCGGAGCAAGAACGGGGGGAGCAAATATCCTTGCAGGGATCTTCTTTCTCGTCCTTGCTTTTCTTTTCGCGAGTCCTGACGTACTTGGGCTGATCTCCGAGGGTTTCTATGGAGCTCTTCTTGTTTTTGTAGCCCTCGAGCTGGGGCGCCATGGAATCAAGACGGATTCATACATTGTGACCGGGACGATCGCAATCCTCTCTCTCGCCACGAATATGACGATCGCGTTTGTCGTAGGGATATGCCTTGCCTATGGAATCACATATGTTCAGAAATACCGACGAAAATAACCCCCAATTGCGTACGAATTCCATTGACGATCCCCTGGAAAGAATGAAAATTTCCTGGAATGGTGTGCACATTCGAGATATATACCTCAATTCATGAAAAATTGGCATAACGCCAGAAATGATCCAGATATCTTCGAGGTATTGGCCTCGTTCAGGAAAAACCCCTTTATTTCGTCATCCTGACACAACTCACATGAATGATGACAATTTCTTGATTGAGATGGATTCACACCGGAGAAAGAGAAAAAAATCAGATGGGGAGGGGGTTGAAGGTGCGGGTTACCATGACATACCCCGTCCGTGTGTCACTCCCATTGTCGTTTGCTACCGTCAGTTTCACAAAATATACACCTCTGTTCTGATAGGTATGAACAGGGTTCTGTTCTGCTGATGAGCTCTGGTCACCAAAGTCCCATAGCCATGAGGTGGGGTTTTGTGTGGACTTATCAGTAAATACGACCTCCAGAGGAGCATTCCCGCTCCTGGCACTCTGGGAGAACTGGGCATCCGGAAGGTCTTTCCATGGTGAAGGTGGTGTCGGCGTGACAGTCGGTGTGACAAATTTTCCTGACCTGACCCAGGCATGAGAGGTATAGGTGTCACTCCCCCCGCTGTTGTAGACTGTTAACGTGACGATAAATCTACCCGCGCGTGTATACATATGGCTTGGATTCTGTTCTGATGATCCCGAGCCATCGCCGAAGTCCCACTGCCATTTTTGTGGTGCCCCGGTGGAGCGGTCGGAGAAACTGACCGTCAGGGGAGCATACCCGATGATCGGTTTCAGGGTAAACCGTGCGACGGGAGGTTTCCCGGACTGGCCAACGACAATGTAGTCAGTCTTTGTGCTTGTCGATGATCCGGCCCCGTTGCCAGCAGTAAACACAACGGTGTAGGTTCCGGGAAGGGAGTACACGTGTGTGACGACAGTAGTTGCATTCGCCCACGCTGTTGTTCCGTCACCGAAGTCCCAGAAACGGGATGTCACGGTTCCGGTCGAAGTGTCAGTAAACTGGACGTTGAGGGGTGCCTGCCCGGACTGGATGTCGGATGTGAAGACTGCAACAGGGGGTGTGGGAGGCGCCGTCACCGTGATATAATTGCCTTTCACTTCCGAATCGCTTCCTCCCGCTTTTGTCACCGTCAGCCGGACCGAGTACGTCCCGGGAACCTGGTATGTGAAGAGTGGATTCTGTTCAGTGCTGTCGATTGTCCCGTCATCCTGGAAATCCCAGGCCCAGTTCAAGGGTTCACCAGTGGAGAGATCGGTGAACTGGACCGGGAGTGGTGCTGAACCTGTCAGGGGTGTGGCAGTGAAGTCAGTAACAGGAGTTACCGATGAGGGGATGAGTACGACCGACGAGATGCCCTTTACCACCTTTGCTCCTGTGACATTCTGCCCGACAAGCCTGAGAGGCCAACTTGAATCACCTTCGGGAATGCGGCTTCCATTCAGGGTGTTGGCCACGATATAGTTGGCATTTCTGAAGGTATCCCTGCTGTCGAAAGTGTAATTGTACCCGTCTGATGCAGTGACGATGATCCTGTAACCTTCCAGTGCCCTGGTCTCGTTGTAAGCGTGATCAGAATGCTGGTCAGCATCATCAACGAATCCGCAGAGGAACCAGAGCGGCATCCCTTCCCATGTCCGTCCCTGGGAATCGGTATACGCAGCCTTGTGATCCGCGCCGAACTGGCAGGCGAGTGCAGATTCAAAGTAATTTCGTGTGATTGTCTCGTTCAGGCCGCCCAGAGCCTCCCCGTCAAGGACAAGTGTCCATTCAGTAACAGGAGAGGCGTAGATCCTGATTGTGGCGATATATTTGGCCGAGAGGCCTGCCACGGATGGGTACTGAACTCCTGCATCCCAGTAGTAGTGCCAGTATTGCTGGGCAAGTGCTTCATGCATATTCCACTGCCCGGTGACATGGTCCTCCGGGGTGAAAAAGAGCCTTGGGCCGTCGCCGTACTGGGGGACATACTTCCCGTCAGCATACCATGCAATGATCGTATCGCCCAGGTTGGAATAGACATGCGGATTGGTATAGATACAATCATACGGGAGCGTGGTCTCCCAGCCATCTGTCGCAACGAAGGTGATCTCGGTGCCAGGCTCCATTCCTCCGACGAGATCGCAGAGATCGCTGACCCTGGTCCCCTTGATCGCATTATCGACCTTGGGCGGGTTCATGCCCTTTGTCTCTGTGGGATCCCAGAGATCGGCAGGATCGAGGGTGACACCCTGGTACATGTAATGCGTGACCCCATCACCGACAACAGGGAGGTGTGCTTCCATCCAGACGTGGTCAACCGTGGTTTCATTGATGATGGTGACGCCGTCCGCATCATACTTGATGATGTGAATCTGGGGAATTTCTGTGGGTTCCTGGAACTCGGTCAGTTCGATTTTTTCAACATTGCCGACACTGTAATGAACCGAGGGGAGACCTGCACCCACCAGGCGGAGGGGATACGGAGGATGCGATCCATCGGTGGGAAGAGGCAGGCCGTTCATCCTGTTGGCAATGATAAACCCGTTCGTGGTCCCGATCTCCTGGCTGGTGAACTCCTTGCTGTATCCGTCCCCGGCAGTCACGATGACTGTATAGCCGGCATTTGCGAGCGTGTTATTGAATCCGTTCGGGCCGTGCGGAATCCTGTCGTCGACCCATCCCATGAGCCTCCAGAGCGGTACGCCCTCGTAGACATTCCCGTCCCCGTCGGTATAGGTGGCTGAATGGCATGATGCCCAGTACTCGAATTCAGGTTGCGGGATCGTGTCACGTATTGCACCTTCAAGAAGCAGGTCCCAGTCTCCCTCAGGATATCCGGGGAGACCTTCGAGCCTGATAGTTGCGATGTTCCCGATGCTCTTCCCCCCGGTTGCGCTGGTGCCCACGAGTCTCAAGGGGGCCTCATTCCCGCTAAGCGGCTGGCCGTTCTTGACATTCGCGACGAGATAATTGCCGCTGTGTGCGACATCGCTGCTGGAGAAGGTCCTGTTGTACCCGTCTCCCGCCATCACGCGGATTGTATATCCCGACGATGCCAGGGTATCATTGAAGGTCCAGTGTGAAGAGGTCTCTATGTCATCGACGGCTCCGGCAAGGACCCACAGAGGTATCCCGCTCCAGACATTCCCGTCCCCGTCAGTCCAGGTTGTCGTGTGGATGCAGGTGAGTGCTTCTTCAAAGTATGCCTGGGTGATGGTATCGACGATTTCCCCTTCCATCGTGAGGGTCCATCCTTCTGATGGCTCGGGGATTCCCACGAGTTCGATTGTAGTGATATTCCCAATCAGTTTTCCTGAGGATACTGCTGGCCCGATGAGTTGGAGCGGGAAGCAGGGCTTAGTGCTGTTCGGCTTAAGGATTGGCAATGGCGTGCCGTTCAGGGAATTTGCCACGATATAGTCGTTGTTGCGGGCAATATCGGCACTCTCAAAGTTGACATTATACCCGTCTCCCGCAATCACCTTGATTGAGTATCCTTTTGCTGCAAGTGCATCGTTGAAATTGAAGTGGTCAGGGCCGGAGTCGGGATTGTCATCCACCATTCCGACAAGGAGCCAGAGAGGCACACCACCCCATACATTTCCTTCAGAATCGGTCCAGGTTACCAAATGACCAGATGATGCACAGGCAAGTCCCTGTTCGAAATAGGTCCTTGTCACTGCCTGGTCACGGGCTCCCGAGAGCGAAAGTTCCCAGTCAGGTTCCACGGGTCCTGTGCCGCTGATATCGACAGTAATCTTGACAACGGCGGTGGCAGAATCCGATGATACTGGTTTAGGTCCGAAATAGAAGTTGACCTGGTCGCCGTCCGAAAGAGATTTTATGTTAAATCCGTCAGTGTTCGGGCTTCCATAATCGTCAAGAGTCACACCGTTTACCTGGCAGATCCAGGTAAGGCCGGCAGTTTTGTTATACCAGTGTGAGCCTATCTCGTCGAGGAGAAGGATGCCCTTGGTGCCAAAATTCTTGTCCCCGACGCTGTAGGTAAAGCCAGTTCCGGCATTTGAGGCTGCGTTGAGAGCACCGAGGGGGGTTGCAGAATTGACAGTATATTCTGTTTGCGAATTGTAGGCAGTGACGTTGAAGGTGGAATCAGTGGAGAGCGTAACGGTCCCATCAAAGATGGTGTCCACGACTGGTCCAGGGGGTGGAATGTCGACAGTAATCTTGACAACGGCGGTGGCAGAATCCGATGATACTGGTTTGGGTCCGAAATAGAAGTTGACCTGGTCGCCGTCCGAAAGAGGTTTTATATTAAATCCGTCAGTGTTTGGGCTTCCATAATCGTCAAGCGTCACACCGTTCACCTGGCAGATCCAGGTAAGGCCGGCAGTTTTGTTATACCAATACGAGTCTATCTCGTCAAGGAGGAGTATGCCCTTGGTGCCAAAATTCTTGTCCCCGACGCTATAGGTAAAGCCAGTTCCGGCATTTGAGGCTGCGTTGAGAGCACCGAGGGGGGTTGCAGAATTGACAGTATACTCGG
The DNA here is from genome assembly GCA_002506105.1 of Methanolinea sp. UBA275. Taxonomy (GTDB): domain Archaea; phylum Halobacteriota; class Methanomicrobia; order Methanomicrobiales; family Methanospirillaceae; genus Methanolinea_A. Next base: position 45,768 of record DAWU01000009.1, read on the forward strand.
TCTGGGAATTATAGGCAGTGACGTTGAAGGTGGAATCGGGGGAGAGCGTAACGGTACCACCAAAGATGGTATCGACAGGAACTGGAGGGGCTTCCTGGCTGAAAATTTTGATATCTGATACAAATTTTACCGATAATCCTGTAGTGGTTGGATACCGTTCATCCCCATCCATGAAATAATACCAGTATTCTGGATCAGCGGATTCGTGCCAGTCATAGTTCCCCATCATATGATAACCCCAGGGATTGACAGAAGCATCAGCAAAAAAGACCAGTTTCATGCCATCAGAATACCCGGTATCAGGATAGTAACCATCTTTTTCCCAGGTGATGACCATCGGCCCCTGTCGCTCGGGATAACTGTAGACGTTTGGGTATGCAAATGTCTTTGAAAATCCGTCACTTGCCCTGATAACCACGGTGTCACCTGGATTCATACCACCCACGAGGTCACACAGGTCTTTTACATTGGTACCTTTGACCGCTCCCTGATCCTTTTCATTGGTATTCTCACTGGAATTCCAGCGCAGCTCCTCTTCTATCACAGGATCGGGATTATCAACAAAGACCGGACCCTGGAGGTAATAATGAGTAGAACCATCACCAAAAACAGGGAGATTCGCCTCCATCCAGGTGTAGTTGACCATGGTCTCATTCATGACCGTGGTGTTGTCATTCGCATATTTTACGACGTGCAACTGCATTGTCACGGCCGAGACCGGGACCATGATCAGTGCAACCAAGAGTAAAATGGTACATAATGTACCTCTAGACCAAAGACGCATTGTTTTCATGCCACCTCACCTCACTTGCAACCTGCAAGCGAAAAGACTCCAGGGACGGATCGTAACCCCATCCGGGAATAATAACAATCTTTTTACCATGGGGTAATATAATTTCCTTTACAGAAAACGTATATCAAATACTATATCAATAGGTATACCTGTTGTTTTCGTTTTGTGATGGATCAATCCCTACAAGAGATCGATAAAAAACCTGTTCGGATTATCCGGGCGGACGGTGATATCCCGTGTCATGGTACGATCTTCCGACTTGAGGGTCAGTTCGTGTATACCTACAGGTATCCCGGTAAAGGTACATGGGGTCTTTTCCCCTGTGGCAAGGCCATCAAGGTATATGGAAACGCCCTCGGGGATACTCTCGACACGCAGGGGTCCCGAAGGGTACGTGTCGAGGTTGAAGGAGACGGATCCTTCGATGACTTCCTCATCGGTCCGTGGTACGGTGATGATTCTCTGTTCTGGTGCATACCCCTGCATTGATACCATGACACGGTGTGGGCCCTCTGACAGGCCGCGGATAAGGCAGGGCGTCGTGTTTTCTGTTCTTGCCCCGTCGACAAATATCTCCGCACCGGCAGGAGATGACTCAATCGCGACAGAATGATATCCGCCAGCAAAGGCAGGGAGCGAGAACTCGCTCCCATCCATGGTTCTATCCGGGATCGAAATGCTGGTAAACCTGCCATCCCCGAATAGGGTGACAAATGATTCTACCCTTGGGAGTTCAATGGTAACCGGTGTGCGGAACAGGGGATACATCCCGTCAAGGGAGAATGCCGTACTTGTTCCGGTGGGATCTGTGATCCTTACTCTTCTCTCCAGTCTTATCCCGACAAAATCGAGTTCGCATATGGACAAGGCATCATGGTAGATCCAGGTCCTGGTGAGTACGCTCTCCCCCTTGCCGGCCGTTGCACTCGGCCTGGTTGCCTTAACAGTATGGGCTCCCTCTTTCAGTCCGTAGAGTATGAGGGGGCTCTTGCGTTCCATCCTGGTATTATCGACCCATATCTCAAGATCCCCCGGGTAGGTGACAATCATGAGGCCTCCGTGGCGGGATCTTGCAGGTATTTTTTCCATATCCCCCTGCGGGAAGGTATCATCAGGGGACAGGGATATGGAAACCTCCTGTGATCCGGTTAGGTGAACCATGGTCTGGCATCTAATGTAGCCATCCATCCCGGCATTGATGAGGTAGTCCCCTTCTGGCAGAATAAACGTAGCAGGGGTGGTCTTCACAGCTGAAAGACCGGAAATCGATACGACAGCACCTGGGGGAGTCGTGGAGACATTGAGGAAATACATTCCGGCGGATGTTCCCACATGATCAAGAGAGAATGCATCATTTTCACCAGATACCCCCGTGTCAGTGATTTCCTCAGAGGAGTCACCAGCATCAGCAGTATTCGGCCCATTTTCGGGGATTTGGATGCCAAATATCCACAGGATCATTCTCCATATCCGGGACAGGAAGGATTCTTCTTCCATAGGAATCCCCGGTTTGACAGCAGGAATACCAGGAGTGGGGGAAGTGAGCGAAGGACCCGCAGGGGAAGTCGGGGTAATGTTCTCAACAATGGATTGCGCACTCACATTTTCAACATCAGTACTTGTGTCCCTCCTCTCATCGGCCGCTACGGACCCTTTTGGGTATAAGACCGAAAGGATTGCCACCCTTGGCCCGACCTCTCTGGACTTCACGGGGTCGGCGGATTTCCAGAAAAGTTCGTTGTGGGTATAGCCAGATACCGTGGCACTGACATTATAACGGGAGATCCAGATGCCATCCTGTTCGTATTCATATTCGCCAGGAATTACGATCGAATTCTCAAGAACGAGGGGAGACGAAAGATCGGGATTCTCTGTCGAAGTTCCTATCACGCGGAGTTCTGCATGAACAGATCCCATCGGAATGTCTGAAAAATCTGCGATAGTGATATTCTGCTGATCCTGCGGGGAATACTCTTTCATGGCACGGATAAACCCTGCACCTTCTGCGACCCAGCTCTCGCAGGATTGCACCCCTTCTTCTTTTCGCGAAATGACGAGCACAGGAGGATAGAGTGTCCAATCGTTTCCTCCCGGGGGATTTCTGGCGGAAATTTCAGTCGTACCCGATTCCTGCACCAGGGAAGTGATATTAAAGGCAAGGGTTTCTGAAACCCTGCCCTCTCCATGGTAATAGGTCGAACGATCAGGTGTGCCGGCTTTTACAGAATTGACTCTTACCTCAAGTTCATTGTCACGTGTATATCCGCGGTATGAGAGAATATAGAGCCTGGCCCAGAGAAGCTGATTCGAGGAGAGCGTGTGGGTGGGAATTCGATACGAGAGCGTCTGCCCGCTCCTGCATACCTGGGACTCCCCTTTTGCGGTCAGCACCGAAATATTGCCCGCGATCGCGCGTTCCTTCACTTCAAGAAATCCCTGTTCTCCTGCATCATCGAAATCCTGGCTGAAATAGGAGTCACTCACTGATCCTGAATGGGAGTCTGAGTGTTCACGTTCAAGATCGAAATGAACCGGGATCACTGTCCCGTGAGATACGTCAACCCATTCTTCAATTGAGGCGAGATATCCCTCTTTCTGGACATTTATTGAATAACTTCCAGCAGCGAGATCCGTAAAAGTAAACGGTGTCATCTCTCCGGTCTCCTCGCCGTCCAGAATGATATCAGCTCCTGCAGGAGTTGAAGTGACCTCGATGCCCCCGGTCGGCTCTTCCTGGCTGTATATGAGGATTTCAGAGATTTTCTGGCCTGATAAACCTGTGGTGGTGGGGTATTTCTCATCCATGTTATAGTAGTAATACCAGTATTCTTCGTCCGCGGCTTCATGCCAGTCCCAGTTCCCGAATGCATGAATCCCCCAGGGATTTGTGGAAGTATCGGCGAACCAGATCATCCGCATACCATCGGTGTATCCGGTATCCGGATACTGGCCATTTCTGAACCAGGAAATAATTATTGGGCCCTCGTGGCTGGAGTACTCATACACATTTTCATAGGCAAGCAGTTTGGACCAGCCATCAGAAGAGCGTATTTTCAGCCGGTCTCCCGGCTCCATCCCTCCCACCAGGTCGCAGAGATCTTTCATGTTTGTTCCTTTGACTGCACCCATGTCCTTCTCCTGAACATTGGAATCTTCCGCTGGATTCCAGCGAAGTTCCTCCTCCTTTGCAGCATCCGGGTCATCTACAAAGACTGGTCCCTGATGGTAGTAATGGGTGATTCCGTCCCCGTATACTCGCAGGTTCTGCTCCATCCACTTGTAATCCACGGTCTTTTCTGCAAGTATCGTGAATTCGTCGACCGCGTATTTCACCACCCTGATCTCTGTGGTAGCTGCAGATACCTGAAAGGGGATGGTGAAGAGAATGCACACGATAATGAGGGTAAGATATAGCCGTAATCGCAGGATCCGTGCCGGGGCACCACAGAGCACAAGGCCGGAATTCATGCTCGCTCCATTGGAGATGAATTTGGTTGTGGTGCCTCTCCGGGGAATACAAAGGGTATGATCTGAGAATCCGGATGGCATCGCACACCGGGGTGGACACACCCTGTGTCGCGAAGAGCATATGAGAGACATCTCAGCGGAGCAGAGAGATGCAGAGGCAGAAGTGAACTCTTGATGATACCCTGATGAATGGAGCCCGATGCCGTATCATGGGGATAGAGAATGATCTCTTCAATTACTTCGACATTTTCATTTGGCATTCCTCTTCCGGGATAGACGGTCTTTACTTTCAACCGAACAACGGGCGATCCACTTTCTCCGATTATCAGGGAATATCCGAGAGTATTTTCGGAGCTCTTCCTGTATTCAGGGATCTTCTCTTCAGCGAGTGCATACCACGGAGCGCCTCCCCTGGCCTCGGTGATATAGGTAATCCCGTCTGCTGTATCCCTCTCATAAAGGTGGACGTGGCCCTGGAAGACTGCAACAACCCCGGATTCCCGGAAGATGGGTTCCCACTCTTTACGGAGATTCTCAAATCCCCCCCAATGCTTCTCATCGGAACTGTAGACAGGATGGTGAAGAGCGACAAACTTCCACGGGATGTCTTCTGCGAGTGATTCCGAAAGCCAGACAGACTGGGAAGGAAGTGTGTCCCAGGACCAGTCATTCGAGTCCAGAATTGTAATGAAAAAATCCCCGGCTTCTATCGTATAGTTGGCGGGACTCCTGAAGATCTTGAAATAAAGGGTGCTGTTCCGCTCATGGTTTCCCATCACCGGGGCAAACGTAGCATTGGCCAGCATCCGTGCCCCTGTTGAAAAGAACCGGTCCCAATCAGAGATGTTTCCCCCATCATGCACCAGGTCACCTGTATGAACGATGAGTGCGACACCCGGCTCATCTGCGATTGCATCAGCAACCAGGCGGTGCCTGTTTTCCTGTGATATCCGGGGAAGCTCATCTCTTGTATCGCCATACACGACATATGATACAGGGCCTGATTGAGGATATGTCATGAACCGGTAATCTCCGTATCGTCTGCCATCCGCGGTAATCCGGTAATAGTACCATGTTCCCGGATCCAGATTCCGGAGCGCGAAGATGTGGTGCACATCCTCACCGCCTGAGGTAAGGTTGAGGGAAATACCATCAATGATACCGCCATCCTCTTCTGGTGAATATTCAAGGATGACCGGGATTTGGTCATCTGTCCAGACATGGATTGACGTTGCATGAGAGGTTGTCCCGGTAATGTATGGTCCCCATCGAATTGCACTGTTCCCTGGAGTGTCACCACTTGAAAAGTCCCCGGGGAAATTACCAGGTCCAGCGCTGGCACACGGGCAGGAGATTGCCAGGAGAATGCCTAGTGTCACGATGACCTCGAGGATCAAGAAAAAGGATGCACTTTTCCCGGATGCCCTCCAGGGTTCAGATCTCATGGGAGATGGGGGCACTCAAACCACCCCGTACCCGTTGTTGATGGTTCTTTCTCGATTATCGGTTGTATATGGCGTATCATCCGGGCTGTACTGGATTAGGTGGATACATTCCGGAGGTATCGAAATGGTGACGGACTGGCCGCGGTACAACCGGAGGTTCGCCTGTTCATTCCATGAGAGCCTTGCTACGATAGGAACCCCACAGTCCAGCACCACCTTCACACCATGCTCTTCTTCGATAATGCCAGTGATGACTCCGCAAGTCCGGCAGAGAGTGCCATCAGTCCGGGGGTGTTCAGCACTGATGCGAATATCGGATGCCCTGATGCAGGCCGTATACGGAGAGCCCATCTCAATTGTCCCTTGAGATCTGAAGACACAGTTCCCAGCTGTCAGGAATAATGTCGCTTCAGCAGTTTTTTGAGGCATACAGTGAAGCAGGTTTTCATATCCGAGGAACCGCGCTATTCCAGGTGTTTTCGGGTGGGAGAAGACCTCCTCGCGTGCCCCGGCCTGGACAATCGTTCCGTTCATCATAACGGCCACGGAGTCAGCCAGTGCATACGCTTCGTCACGTGAATGGCTCACCTGGATTACTGTCAGGTTATTGCTCTGTATGATATCGGCTACCTCCTCAAAGACCCGGGAACGCAATTCAGGATCAATTGCAGCGAATGGCTCGTCGAGGAGGAGGATTTCCTGGCCCGCCGCGATGGCACGGGCAAGAGCGACCCTCTGCCGTTCGCCGCCAGAGAGGGTCCCGGGATAACGATCACTGAATGAACTCAATCCAAATTTTTGCAGGAGCGGCACGGAACGCTCTCTCCGTTCGCCTTCAGCAAGGCCACGAGCACGGAGGCTGAATTCCACGTTCTCCCTGACATTCAAGTGCGGAAAGAGTGCGTAATCCTGGTAGAGGAGTCCGATCCCGCGTGATTCAGGGGGTATTCCTGTCATATCCCTGCCATTGATGACGACCTTCCCCGAAACTTGGGGATGTAATCCGGCTATCGTCTCAAGGAGAAGGGTTTTCCCGGAACCGGAAGGTCCCACCAGGAAGAGATGTGTGCCTTTCTTGATCTGGATATTGATATTTTTGAGTTCAAATCCGGGGAGCGGGAGGCATACGCCTTCAAGCCTGATCATGGCCATCCTCCATCCGATGCGTGAGCCACCTGACAATGAAAAAGAGGATAAAACATACCAGGATCATGAGAAATGCCACGCTCCTGCTCTCCGCGAGTCCTCCTGTCGAGAACCTCTGGTAGATGAGAGTCGAGACCACCATCGGGAAATAGGCGATCATCACCACGGCAGCAAATTCTCCGACTGCCCTGCCCCAGGCAACGACACCACTGGAGATTATATGACGTCGTACGAGCGGCAGTGATATCCAGAGGAACGTCTTCCAGGCAGTCGCTCCCAGCGTCCTCGCCACGTTCTCAAGCCTTACCGGAACCTTCGCGAATCCCTCCCTGACCCCGTTGACATAGTAGGGCATTGATACAAAGACCATTGCTGCAACAATTCCCGGGTATGCATCCTCGAAAAATACTCCGGCTTCTGCGAACGGGGCTCCTATGAGTCCCCGTGACATGAAGAGGAGGTAGATCATAAGGCCGGCGACAGTGTGGGGAAGCACAAGGGGAATATCGATGAGACTCTCTACCAGGGGTTTACCCCGGAAATGAACTCTGTTCATCACATACGCAAGAGGAGTTCCGAACACTACCAGGAGTCCCACTGCCACACAACCGGCAGAGAAAGTCAGGAGGAATGCCGTGGCGATTGCCGGATCTCCCGCTACTGAGAGGAGATGGATAGGATCTGCAAGTTCGGGAATAGCGATTGTGAGTATCGCCAGTGCAGTCATGAGGATAAGGAGAGAGCCTGCTACCGAGAATAGAGCAATGAGAGGATCGTATCGTGGGACTCTGAATGCAGGCTTTTCGATGAGGGGATCCTCCTTTAGAATTCCACCAGGCATTTCTTGTTCACCCCCTCACTCATGAACGACTCATAACGGAGTCGGCCATCCTTTCTCCCCAATCCTGCTTTGTTCCACGATAAATTGGATGAATTTTTGTCCCTCTTCGGGATGCGGTGCGTTTGACGGGATTGTCATCGCATAGACGATAGGTCGTCCTACCCTCTCCTGTCCGATTGACGAGAACCGCTGGAACCCAAGGATCACCCTTGCTTTCTCATACCTGTCCGTGTATCCGGTGTGGGCAAGGTTGATCTCTGGTGGCAGGGTGAGGTAGTTGAAGTCCTGGGCTTCCGCAACGCTCCTGTATTCGAATGCATAATCGATTCCTCCCGCAGCAAGCAGAGACATAAGAAATATGCTTCCATCCCTGACAGCAACGTGCTGGCTGGAGGGACGGAGAACTTCAGGGAGACGCACGGTCAGGTTCACCCCGTCCTTCTCTCTCCGTAAAGGTGGATTGAAATGGTTGCCGATAACACTCTGAAAAAGACCCTGGTCGTCATAATAATCCTCTGCAAGCATGGTTACCATGAGGGCGCGGTACCCTGCTGCGTCGAGCATGGGGTTGGAAAATCCCACCCGGACATCCTGTCGCGAGAGGATCTCGGGCCAGTTGGTGGCGTTGATCTCATCGTGGTATCGGCTCATTCCGGTATATGCGATCACCATCTCGTTCCTTGCGAATGGAACGTACGAGTCAGTGAAGTTCTTCCCGCCCTCACCAGAAGGCCTGTACATGAGATCCGGGATGAGTGACTCATCGGCGACAGCAACGACATCAAAAGGCCGTGAGAGATCCGTCACCTGGCGGATAGCCTGTATGCTCCCGTGCCCTTCAACCTGGAGGTCGATATCCGGGTTTGCGATTTCATAACGGTCCTCTATCTGGGAGAAAGGACTAAGCAGGCTTCCTGCTGCGACGATTTTGAGAGGAGTCTTTCCGGAACCCTGCCCTTGGATGCATCCGGCGATGAGAATGCAGATCATCAAGACAATGAGAACTGGAATACTCCTCCCGGTCATCCCTTGTTGCTCCTTATCTCAATAGTATCCACCCATTTGACCCATGCACTTCCTTCCGTGATTATTCCCGGTTCCCGGGAGATTATCGCAATCCGGGCGGGCCCACCGTCATCATACGTGAGGGGCTTCCCATCCTGCTCATACATGAGGATGATCCGAAGCGGTGGGGATGGAATTTCTGACAGGTTCTCATCGAAGGTGATGAAGCCATTGCCTTCCAGCTGCTCTGTATCGAATACCCAGAGATAGCCATCGGGTGCAGATATCCATATAGTGTCATTGGGATGCATGCCGCCTGCGAGCGAGACCAGTTCGCGAAGATCAACCCCGGCGCATTCATAAGGTCCAAACCTGAATCCTGTCGTTGAGACGCAATACCCATGGCCTTCAGCCCGGGGCAGGCTACGGAGTTCAGCGAGCGTGAGGACCCTTGTATCTGTTCCATTCAGGGTAAGGCGCCAGTCATGGAATGAAGGATCAGAATAAGGGTCTGTATCCTGCCCGTCAAGGCACCCGGACACTGACAGGTAAAAAGGGATGAGGGCCAGTGTCATGATCATGGCAATCCACTGTTTCATGGTTCACGGCTCCGGCTTCCTGCCAGCATGCCGAGCACCGCGGCAAGTGCTACGAAGAGCGACACCAGCGACCATGGGCTTCGTGTCGGGGGAGGTGGATATGTCTCATCCATCTTTGACTCGTAGGATTTGGGAAGTGCATCGGATGATCCCTGGTATCCTCCGGAATACACGCGGATTTCATCCACCCACTTGACATTGTACCCACTGGTGGAAGGATAGAGGTTATCGAAAAGATGCACTGATTCGGCTGGCATTACCTCGCGCATATCAGAATTTCCAAATACATGCTTGCCATCCGGGTTTGTCGAGTTGTCGGCAAAGAACACGAGCCGCATCCCGACATGATAGGAGGGCGGAAACCCGACACCCTGCCGCTCTCCCACTTTAGACTCATCCGCGTTGAACCAGCAGACTACGGGGTGTCCCTGTCGTGGCTGGGGCTGATAGATATTCTCATATGCGAATTCCACATGATACCCATCAACGGCTTTTACCATCACTTCGTCGCCAGGATTCATCCCACCAACGAGATCGCAGAGATCCCTGACTGAGGTCCCCCTGACGGCACCCATGTCCTTGAAGTTCGCGGTCTCGTTTCGGTCCCACTGCCCTTCCTTATCGGCGACAAAGACCGGGCCCTGGTGGTAGTAGTGTGATACTCCGTCTCCCTGGATGGGAAGGTTCTCTTCCAGCCAGTGGTAATCGACCGTTCGTTCAGCAAGGATGCTGCTGCCATCGGGGCCATATTTCACAATATGGATTTGCATGGTTGGTGCGGCCGTGGCGATTGTTGCAAGCAGAACGACACACAAAAGGGTAATCAATAATGGTTTGTTCATGGCAGATCTGTCCCGAGGGTATATTTTTGACAGGAATCGCAGTGTGGTTCATCGTTGTTGCCACGCAAATATCGCGTGCATTGGTCTCCGCTGCCAGTAATGCCTTGTGTTCTTCTTGCCATGGACCGGACTGGCATGCGATGCGTGTTACTTCTCATGGTGATTTACCCCGTGTACTATGAAATCCAAGCATCACAAGAAGGGCCAGAACGACAGTTATCAGTGAGAGGGGTTCCCTGGCCGGCTGATTCGGGCCTCGTGAAGCTGGTGAAGGCAGGGCAGGAGTTCCTGCATCAGTGGGCTTGATGGAAAGTGTTGATACATACTGCACGGATAGCCCGGTCGTGGTGGGATACTTTTCCTCACCCTGGCGATAGTAGTACCAGTACTGTTCTTCCGCAGATTCGTGCCAGTCCCACACCCCCATCGCATGAATCCCCCAGGGATTCGTGCTATTGTCGGCAAGGAATACAAGGCGCATTCCATGCACGTACGTTGGTACGTAACCCTCATCAGCCATCCACCAGGCAATGATCATGGGGCCCTGCCTTGGTGGGGGCTCATAGATGTTCCTGTACGAAAATTCTCTCGAGAAACCGTCGACCGCTTTTACAACCAGGATGTCGCCCTGCTGCATCCCCCCTACGATCTCGCAGAGATCTCTCACACGTGTCCCTTTCACTGCACCCAGGTCCTTCTCCATAACGTTTTTATTCTCTTCCGGGTTCCAGCGGAGCATCTCTTCATTGCCGGGATCCGGGTCGTCCACAAAGACCGGACCCTGGAGGTAGTAGTGTGTGATTCCGTCGCCGTACACCGGGAGATTCTCCTCCATCCATTCGAAGGTGACATTGGTCTCATTGAGAATAGTGGTCCCGTCTCCGTCGTATTTCACAACATGCAGTGACGTTGTAGCGGCATAGGAGGCCGGGAATAATATGAATATGCAGAGTACGAAGGGAATGAATTTTGCAATAAAAACAGGAAAATTGCTCATTATTTCACTCTTCCTTCATTTTTTACTAATTTTTCATTCCATTTCATAAATGGAATTATCCTTCAGAAGTAGGTGATATGGGATTCTGAATCCCGTTTTGTTGTTGTTAGTACACCCTTCATGAAAAAAAGAAGAGTGTTCTTCAGGCCACAAGACCTTTCAGCTCTGCGGGGACATTTCCGTATCCCCGGGCCGGGACGATGGGGGTCTGGCCGTCAGCAGAGAGGATATCCTGTCCTGTCTTGTCGAGGAGCATTTTTACCCATGCAATGCCCGCCTGCGGGTTCTTGGCATTCTTCGGGACGGTCACTCCATAGATGATAGCTGTTCCGGTCTCGGTGCTGGTTCCTGAAGAGATCGTCCGTTTCACCTTCACCGTCGCATACTTGCTGTTCTGGGTCTGGTCTGAGAGGTCCATGCCGCTCGGGAGCGTGACATAGGGCAATCCGTTCTGAATAACGACACTGCTGTACTCGATGGCATAGTCGGCTTTTCCGCTCTTCAGTTGAGCGATCACGTCAGGACCATCCTTTCCAATCAGAAGCTTCCCATCACCGCCAGCCTTGGTGACGTCTATTGTATAGATACCATCTGTAAAGGTCCTGGTCATCTTGCCGTGAGAGCCAAGCAGGCTCGGGAAGATAGTGTCCGTCCCATACACGCGTTCAGCAAGCTGTACGGTCATGACAGCCCGGTAACCTGCCGGATCAGTGTTAGGATCTGAGATGATATACTTGACATCCGGATATGTGAGGATTTCGTACCAGTTATCGCTGGTGATTCTGTCAGCATACTTGCTGCTGCTGGTGTAGGCGATGACCATCTGGTTCTTGGCAAACTCGGCATACCAGTCGGCATATGTGGGCTCCATCATCTTTGGGATGAGGAAGGAGTCGGCACTTGCCAGAACATCAGAATATTTGCCACCCTTGGTAATCTTCTCGATTATCGTGCTGCTCCCTCCACCAAAGAGGTTGGCGTCCACGGTGGGATTTGCAGATTCATACGCGGTAGCCAGCTTGGCGAACGGAGTGTTCAGGCTGCCAGCATTGTAAACAATCATTGGTTTCGTTGCTTTTGCCGCAGCGGTACAGTCACATTTGAACTGGGCGCATTCGCCATTCATGGGGGAGAAGAGACTCTTCCCGTATTTGTCCTTTCCGAAGTCTCCGATAGCCTTCTGGATTTCAGGGGAGGTGAGGAAGTTCACGAAATTATTGGCCATTGTGATCTTGTCCACAGGCTGCTTGTCATTGTATACTGAAATGACACTGTAAACATTCAGTAGTATATCTCCCTGCTCAATCACAGGAACTAAACCGAGTTTACCCTTATACGCGAGATACGTCCCTTCATCAGTCAGGGTGTAAGCCTGCTTCTCGGATGCCATCTGTAACGTCTCTCCCATGCCCCTCCCGGCTTCTATGTACCAGTTCCCGGACTTCTGGATGTCTTTTGCATAATCCAGCCCTGCAGACTTCCATATGTTCTTCTCTGCGGAGTGAGTTCCGGAGTTATCGCCGCGGGAGATGAATGAAATTCCCGGTGTATTGGCCTTTCCTACTGTCCGCAGTTTCTTGAAAGCATCCTCTGGCTTCATTCCCTTGATACCTGCCGGATCGTTCTCCGGTCCGACGATGATGAAGTAGTTATAGGCAAAGCAGCGACGGTTCACTCCATATCCGCCTTCCATGAAGGTGAGTTCCTGGCTGGGTGAGTGCACCGCGAGGATATCACAATCTCCTCTCTGGGCTACCTCGATTGCCTTCCCTGTCCCCTGTGAAGTGATGAGCAGATCAACATTGTACTTCTGTTCGAACATGGGTTTCAGGTAGTCGAGGAGCCCTGTGTCATAAAGGCTTGTGGTTGTTGCGAGGAGGACTTTTGTCCTTGGCCCTGCTGGTGTGGTCGGAATCGCAGTGGTCGTTACAGGAGTTGCGCTCGTGGTTACCTGAACACTGGTGGTGACTGTTGGTGTGGGCGTTGCTTGAGGCTGCGTTGTTGTAGTGCAGCCAGCAAAAAACGCTCCTCCTATTAGGAGGGCGCTCAGAATAATGAGAATGTATACCTTCTTGGGAACCATAGGTCTCACGGGTAGACTTTTTTACTGAAGGTATGATGAATATTTCCTTTTAATTACCAGCATAAATTAATCAATTGTATTTCAACTGAATATACCAAGTGTACTACTAAAAAAGAAATTTTTTATGCCGTAGCCGGCTTGGTGGCGGATGCGGGGCTGGTACAGTCGCAGTTGAACTGGGTGCAGGTTCCGCTCATCGGGGTGAAGAGATTCTTCCCATATTTATCCTTCCCGAATTCCCCGATTGCAGTCTGGATCTCCGGAGAGGTGAGGAAGTCCACGAAGTGGTTTGCCATCGCTATCTTGTCGGCAGGCTGAGTCGGGGTATAGACTGTGATGACACTGTAGACATTCAGGAGGATGTCTCCCTGTTCGATGACGGGTGCCAGGTCAAGGTTTCCCTTGTATGCAAGATAGGTTCCTTCGTCAGTCAGGATATACGCCTGCTTCTCGGATGCTAGCTGCAGGGATTCTCCCATTCCCTTTCCGGCCTCGATATACCAGTCGCCCGATTTTTGGATGCTTGTTGTGTAATTGAAACCGGCTGCCTTCCAGATGTTCTTCTCGGCGGAATGCGTCCCCGAATTGTCTCCACGGGAGACGAAGGAATATCCTGCCGTCTTATTCACACCCATGGTCAGGAGTTTCTTGAAGGCATCTTCCGGCTTCATACCCTTGAGGCCCGCAGGGTCGTTCTTGGGTCCGACGATGATGAAGTAGTTGTACGCAAAGCAGCGGTGGTTGATCCCGTGGCCGGCATCCATGAAGGCTTTCTCCTGGCTCGGAGAATGCACAGCAAGGATATCACAATCGCCACGAGTTGCGACCTCGATAGCCTTCCCTGTTCCCTGCGATGTGATCAGCAGGTCGACGTTATACTTCTCTTCGAAAATGGGCTCGAGATAATCGAGAAGCCCTGTGTCGTACAGGCTGGTGGTGGTGGCCAGCAATACTTTCTGTTTCTCGACCGTCTGAGTGGGGGTCGGAGTAGCCTGTGATGGCGTGGTAGTTGAAGTACATCCAGCGAAAAACGCCCCTCCAACGAGGAGGGCGCTCAGAATAATGAGAATGTATACCTTTTTAGGAGTCATAGGTCTCACTGGTAGTCCTTTCGCAGTAAGTGTGATGAATATTTCCCTTTAATTGTGTGCAGAAATTAATCAGTTGCACCATCAACTGAATATATCAGTTGATTTACCTGAAAAAACCATTAACACACCATCGGTCCTACTGTATCCCCATGTGGAAGGCGACAACACTCGGGGACTGGATGAAAAACCGCGTCTCTGAGCTCTCGTCGGCAAAACCTGTCGTTGAAGACATCATCGCCAGGGTGGCCGGCGAAGGCGACAGGGCTCTCTTTGATCTTTCAAGGCAATTTGATCGCGTTGTCCCCGATTCACTGCAGGTGAGCAGCGAGGATGTGGAGGAGGCTTACAGCCAGGTTGATACGCAGGTTGTCGAGAGCCTTATAGATGCAGAGTCGAGGATTTCCCGGTTTTGCGAGTTACAGCTCCCGAAGGGATTATGGCTCGAGGAAGTGGAGCCAGGGGTGATCCTCGGCGTAAAGACAACCCCACTCGAACGAATCGGCGCGTACATTCCCGGGGGAAGAGCATCCTATTCATCGACTGCCCTCATGTGCACCATCCCCGCAAGGATTGCAGGGGTCGGATCGATCTGCTGCTGCAGCCCGCCTCCCATCTCCCCCCTCACCCTTGTGGCAATGGATATTGCAGGAGTCGATGAGATCTATGCAGTCGGGGGAGCACAGGCAATCGCCGCGATGGCGCTCGGGACAGAGAGCATCCGACCCGTCCAGAAGATCGTCGGCCCTGGCAACATCTACGTGACGATGGCAAAGATGCTGATGAGAGACCGTGTGGAGATCGACTTCCCTGCAGGCCCGAGCGAGATCGTGGTGCTCGCAGATGAGGCTGCACACCCTGAGTTCATTGCTGCCGATATCCTTGCCCAGGCCGAACATGATCCAAGAGCGGCAAACCTGCTCGTGACGACCGACCCCGATCTTCCGGGAAGAGTGGGAGTCCACATTGAAACAGGGATGCGGGACTCGGAGAGGGCAGGGATCCTCGAGGAGGCAATGACGCACGCAGGGTATATTATCGTCGATTCAATGGACGAGGCGATTGCTATTGTCAACCAGGCTTCTGCGGAGCACCTCTCCCTCCAGGTCGCTGACCCGATGACAATCCTCAAGGGTGTGAAAAATGCGGGAGCCATATTCCTTGGTTCGTATGCTGCCGTCGCCTGCGGGGATTATGCGTCCGGGACAAACCACGTGCTCCCAACGGCAGGGTATGCACGGATCCACTCGGGCCTTGATGTACAGCACTTCTGCAAGCGCTCGACTGTCCAGATGATCAGCAGGGAGGGCCTTCTTGGGATGGCCGACATTGTCGAGACCCTCGCAGATGCGGAAGGGCTGCCTGCCCATGCCCGGTCGGTGAGGATTCGGAGGGACAAGCCATGAGTATTCCTCGGATTATTCCAGGTTTTCCATGGCTCGATTTTTCTTGAGCAGACCGGATGTTAGAGAAGAGTGGTGTATCCTCTGCTGCCATGGAAATCCTACGTGAGCATGTCGAGGGAAAACAGTAATGTTCGTGAGCAGCAGGCACCAGGTTTCAGTGGTGTTCTCTTCGATTCAGAAAAAGTATGCCTGCAACCCAGCCGAGAGCTGCAGGAGGCACCGCCCATCCAAGCGGGATCTCGGTTGAAGGGTGTTTCTGAAATGTCACATTGAGCACTGCGACGCTGAGTTCATCAGTGTCCGTAAGGCGGTTGAGGTTCAGGGGCACATCGACAACGTATATCCGGTATGTCCCGGGGGTGAGTGGACCCACGCTGAACGCAGTATCCCATTCGAAGGTGAACTTCCCGTCAGGGTGGACGAATGCGGAGGAGAAGTGGCCGGTACCCGCCCGGAGTTTGAGGTTCTCCATGGTCACTCCTGCGGGGTCGAGTCCCTCACCCGTGACAAAAAGGAATACGGCGATGGACTTTGAATCCTCAAGGTGACCGCTGATTTTCACCTGGTCGCCGATATAGAATGTTCCCGGATTCGGGTCAAGAGTGATCGAACCGGCACATACTCCTGCAAGGAGCATCAGCCCACCGATGATGCAGAATGACCTTGCAGCCGTCACATCCATACGTACTACATCATCGAAAAACATGCTTTAACATTCTCATTGGAACCATCGAAAAAGAGTACTGGTATTTCTGGCACCCGATGCATAACCTCTCAGGGATAGCGGAGAGCAGATCAGAATTCCATGACCATGACTGCTTCTTCTTCTTCTCTTAGTTCTCCTTTGAGATGATCGGCATCAAAGTGATACTGTTGCCAGGGATCATACTCCTCGTAGAGTTCGCATTTGTCAAGGACATCGACATATTCCTTTAAGAATATCCTCGGGATGATATCGACTCTTCCGCCAAACTTGCTGGTCACTTTCTTGATCATGGCTCGTATGAACCGGTGCGAGACCCTTGTCCTGTCGATCTCCGTGAACGCGGTGGTGTAGATGTCCATCACCTTGAGCGCCACCTGTTCGAGTTTTTTCGCATCGAACTTGGCAAGGGTGATCTGGGGCTGTCTCGGGTTCCGGAACTCGTCCCCTGCCTGGACTACGCTGATCCGGTCAAAGAGCGGGGGAAGGGTGCGGATTCCCCTAGGACCGTCGAAGAATGCGGGTGTTCCCGTGAAGAGGAAGTATGAATTCGGGAAGTCGCCGCGATCCAGCGAGTCGACAATCATCTGGAGTGTGCGGTATCCCTTCTCCCGCTGGTTGCGGGGCAGGGACTGAGTCGTCTCCACTTCGTCGACAGCAACCGCGAGCCCGCTGTACCCGGCACTGACAATGATACGGAGAAGGCCCCTTAAGAATGTGAATGCGGATGCTTCGTCAATATCGCCCTTTATCCCTGCCTTCTGCTTGAACTCTCTTCCTACATTCGACTCTGCGCAGATCCAGCCAATCGCAGCCTGGGCTGTCTGGAAATCCCCCGCGTTGTTGGACCGGTAATACGTTCGGAGCGCAGCTGCCAGCGATGTGTTCAGCTCTGAAATACCTGCAAGGGCGGTCTCAATCTCGGCGAGTGTCGCTTTCTCGAGCACTTCATCGGAGAGGGACTGATCGCTCACTTTGAGGATACGCTCCTCGATCCCGAAGAGCCAGGTATCAATAATCGCTTTCTGGGCATGTTCCTCATCGCAGGTTCTCAATGAAGCGCAGATCTGCTGGTAGATGCCCTTGGTCTTGTGCAGGGGCGCTGAGGAAGAGATCACGACATGTGCAGTCACAAATCCCTTGTTCCTGGCAATCTCCAGCGCCCTTGCCACAAGGAAGGTTTTTCCGCTCCCGTAATCTCCGCGTATGAACTTGATATCGCCTCCTGCCCTGCTGACAAAATCCAGCTGGGCACCGATAACCCCCTCCTCCACATCAAGTCCCACTGCAATCCTCTCCAGCCCGCTCGCAGGGACAGTCCCCCGACGAATCGCATTGATGATGTTCTGGCTCTCCAGCCGATCAGATGCCTGGTGATCAGGTTCGCCTGTATGCATAGATCTCTCCATCTTTTCCCACTCCCTTCTTGTCGATCACCATAAGGCCTTGCCGGGACGCCTTCTGGATGATCCTGTTCACGATACCAACTACCCTCCTCGTACCAAGCAGGAGGCGCAGATCCATCTCGCTCGCCTGGTGGTGAGTCTTCAAAAAATCCATGATCTTCTTCTCCTGATCATCAAGGTCCAGAGCACGCAGGGGATCATCGTCGCGGATCTTTGCGGACTCCTCTCGGGGCAATGCAGCGGTGACAAGTGCAGGGACATCGCAGAGTGACCTTGCTTTGCATTCCTCTAAAAGCACAAGGAAGTCCTCCGGGTGGATATTCCGTGCTCCGGGGGGGATGACGTCCAGCCCTTCGAGGCATGCTCGCTTGCATGAGACATGGTCTCCAGCATCAAGCGAGTGGGATGCTGAGACCAGGAGTGCCAGCGACAGGAATTCGAGCCCCTGGGATGAGAGGCTGCCCGACCTCTCCTGGAGTCGCTCTTTAAGCCGCTCCATCAGGCGCGGCATGCGGTACAGTGCCCTGGTATCTTCCATGACCATGCCAGCCACCCGGATAAGATCCCGGTTCTTCTTTATGCTGTTGAGCACATACAACATCACCTTCTCGCATTCCCTCACATCACCCTGGTGCTCACAGAACCGCGCATATTCAGGGCCCCCTGTGAGAAAATCGCTCCGGTACGCACGGTAATACCACGATCGTGATTCGGAGTGGTCCCCTATCTCCTCGTAAAAGGAGGCCATGGCAAGGAGACAGGTCACCTCAGGGTGCGATGACAGTCTTTTCAGGAGGAGGGTCTCTGCCTCCTTGACAGGATAATGGCTGCGCAGAAATCCCCTGTAACTGGAGAGCAATCCACGCAGGAACTCCAGATCCCCGAGTAAATCGAGTTCTTTTTCAATGAGCCGCTGATAATGAAGCTCGGCCTCCTCTTTTTTTCCCATTCCTGCAAGAAGTTCACATTCCTCCTGGAGATGCATGGATCGCACTGCGGGACTTGCAAGGAGGGGACCGAGAACATTCAGGGCGCGGGCGAATTCTCCGCGGGCTTTGAACAACCGGACATAATCGAGCCTTATCCCGGGATCGTCCGTTGCCGCAAGGATCCGCTCGTATTCACCCGGGGCAGAGGCGGGATCTGATTGCGCGAGCCCCGCACAATAAAAGCGGGCAAACACCGGATCTGCGGTCCTTTCGAACTCTCCCCTTGACGCAATGGCCGCATCAGCATGCTTCCCGCAGGCGAAAAGCACGTGGATATATTCACTGTCCACAGGGAGGCCGTGCCGGGCGGCCCGGGTCCATTCGAGGAGCGCATCTTCCGGCATGCTGGCGAGACGAAGCGTCTTTACGAGGAGTCGTGCGTCATCAGCCCTGCCGGATTTCGCTACAAGATGTCTCGCAACGGGCACCGCTCTCCAGGGATCTCCCGATGCAAGCACGTAGGAAGCATAACTGCGGAGCGCCTCAAGATTCCCGGGATCGAGCGAGACAGCCCTTGCAAATTCACCGAGCGCTCCATCATCGCCCTTCTTTTCAAGTATCCTCCCAAGGTAGCTGTGAACGTGGGAAGAACCCGGGATCGAATGGATGAGATCGCGGAAGTATGCCTCTGCCTCATCGAGGCGATCCATGTGGAAGAGGTTTGTGGCGCAGAGTACGGATACGGAAGGGTCAGGAGAACCCGGGAGCAGATCCCGGCACACCGCATAGGATCCCGGGTAATCCCCCTGCTCAAAGAGCCTCAGCGCCATTTTTTTCCTCTCTTCAATAGAGTCTGGCATCACGGCATCTCACCTTGAGAATCGCAGTTTCAGAAGTCCGCGCAGCATTCGGCCGGCATCTCCGCCTTTTACCCTTGAATTTCCCATGTTGTTCCAGGAGATCGGATGCTCCCGGATCCGAAATCCGGCATTCCGGATGCGCCAGAGAAGTTCCACATCGAATTCAAAACCCGTGGAGACCATATCTTCAATAACTGCGTCAATTACTGCCTTTTTAAATACTTTTGCCCCGCACTGCGTATCTTTGTACGGCAGGTTGAAAAGGATCCGAATCAATCCATTGAAAATCCTGCTTTCAAGCCTTCGCACGAAATCCTGCTGCGTTTCCAGGATCGATCCCTCGACCCAGCGGGAACCGATCACGACATCCGCACCATCAAGGTGGGAGAACAGTGCAAGCATCTGCGGGAATGAGGTGGAGGCATCCGCATCCATGTACCCTACCAGGGAAGATCGTGCCTGCCGCATCCCTTCAAGAATTGCCCCCCCCTTCCCGAGCCTTCCGTTCCTACGGTCACAGCGGATGCTGACATCAGGGTGGCTCCGTGAAAATTCTGCTACCCGGTCTGGTGTGGAATCGCCACCCTCGCACACAAAGAGGATCTCTCCCTTTGCATCACCTATCTGGGACAGGAGCCGGGCGATGCGATCTTCCTCGTTGTAGGCAGGGATTATGAGGGTATATGGCGGGAGGGTAGCACAGGAATCCCCCGGGGCCATGGAGTCAGGCCTCCTCAATACTGAAGGTCTTCACTTCTGGTATCCACACCGTGATCAGCATTCACTCATGGCCTGCGAGGTGTTCTTTCAGCCCGGAACCGGGATGGCACCGTTCTGCAATGGCGACCGCAGCCTCCCTCAGCCGCCGGTGATCCTCGAGGCATGACTGTGGAGGGGGTGACTTCCGCAGTATTGCTGAGGTGTTTTCAGTGATCTGGATCAACTCGGTTGCGATCACTGCGTTCAGCCAGATCAGGTCCGCGAGCATTGCTCTCTCTTCCGGGTCCATGTTATAGTATGTTGAGCGGGAGGGG
Source organism: Methanolinea sp. UBA275 (assembly GCA_002506105.1). Classification (GTDB taxonomy): domain Archaea; phylum Halobacteriota; class Methanomicrobia; order Methanomicrobiales; family Methanospirillaceae; genus Methanolinea_A. Next base: position 66,413 of record DAWU01000009.1, read on the forward strand.
GAATAATCATGGCGGGTCGGAGGCGAGGGATTGAGGAGAGTATCCTTCCAGATGAAGGAGGGGAGTATCCTTCTTGATGGAGAAGGATCCACCTTTCTCCATGGAATACCTGGAGCGGATACGGCGAGTCGGAAGCATTGCGAATCCCTTCTTCTGCCTGATGGGAATAGCGGTGGAATCAGCAGAGAACGGCACCGCAGTGCTTCGGATGCCCGTACGCCCTGATATGCTGAATGGCGAGGGCTGGCTCCAGGGGGGAATGTATACTGCGCTTACAGATGAGGCCATAGTGCTCGCAATATATACTATGCTTTTGCCGAACGAGCGTATCGCCACGATCACTGAGACCACGACATTCCTCGCCGGGTCACGGGAGGGAATGCTGTATGCCACGGGAAGGGTTGTGAAGAAAGGGAAAAGGGTGGTATTTGCCGAGGGAGAGATCAGGAACGGTGAGGCGGGGGGAACCCTGCTCTCCCGGACCAGCGCCGCGTATGCGGTGATGCGGGATTCATAGTACTGAAAACACGAAAATTTTGGGACATTTGAGGAAAAAGGAGGCTTAATCTCCCCTGGTCATACTCATGAAGACAAATAAAGATATCTCATTTGCCAGCGTACAAAAAAATGAGATCAATGATCCCGGGGATTGCACAACCACATATGATATGGATATGCAATCTCTGCAGGCCTTTTACAACGGAGAACTGGCAGGACGGGGGTAACTCTTGAAATATATCTTTATCACCGGTGGAGTAATGAGCGGGCTCGGGAAGGGTATTACCGCAGCATCAGTGGGGCGAATCCTGAAGAACAGGGGATATGGGATCACCGCGGTCAAGATCGACCCTTACCTGAATATCGATGCGGGGACCATGAATCCCGGGCAGCACGGCGAGGTATTTGTGCTCTCAGACGGAAGTGAGGTTGACCTTGACCTCGGCAACTACGAACGTTTCCTTGATATCGATCTCTCCTCGTCCCACAACATCACGACAGGGAAGGTATACCGGACAGTGATTGAGAAGGAGAGACGCGGTGATTTCCTTGGCGAAACGGTCCAGATCATCCCCCACATCACCGATGAGATCAAGGCCTGTATCCAGTTCGCGGCCGAGAAGGAGATACCGGGGCAGAAGAGCGCCGATATATGCCTGGTGGAGATTGGAGGCACTGTCGGTGATATCGAGAGCATGCCGTTTCTCGAAGCCGTAAGGCAGATGAGAGGCGACTTGTCCCCGGAAGACACAGTCATCATCCACGTCACCCTCATCCCTGAAGATACCATGGGAGACCTGAAAACCAAGCCCACCCAGCATTCGGTGAAAGCGCTCCGCGAACTCGGGCTCCATGCTGATATCATTGTCGGCAGGAGCGATCGCCCCATTGGATCCCACACCAAGCGGAAGATATCAGCATTCTGTGATCTCCCCCTCCAGGGTGTGATCAGTGCGGCGACAGCTCCTGACATCTACCAGGTGCCGCTGGAACTGGAAAAAGAGGGTCTTGGGGATGTCCTTTCCGAACACCTTGGCCTTGAAAAGCGGAAGGCCGATATCAGTTGGTATCACCAGGTTACGCAGGAATACACGGAACGCGTCAATGTCGCGATCGTCAGCAAGTACGGGATCGAGGATGTCTACCTGAGCATCAAGGAAGCCCTCAAACATGCAGGGAGGGCTCTCTCGACAGAGGTGAGGATAACCTGGCTCGATTCGGAACGATATGAGCCAAAGCAGCTTGGCGAGTTTGACGGGATCCTCGTCCCTGGAGGCTTTGGGAAGCGGGGCATGGAGGGAAAGGTCGATGCCATCCAGTGGGCCAGGACAACCAGGACCCCGTTTCTCGGATTATGCCTGGGTTTCCAGATGGCGGTGGTCGAATACGCCCGCCATGTGCTTTTGTGGGAGGATGCCACAAGCGCCGAAATGGGGGAGGGCAGGCATGTGATCGCCATCCTGCCGGAGCAGTACGAGGTCACCGAACTTGGGGGAACCATGCGGCTCGGGAACTCCCCGGTCACGCTGAGAGAGGGGACCCTTGCGATGAAGGTCTACGGGCAGAAGGAGATCGAGGAACGGCACAGGCACCGCTACGAGGTGGACCCACGGTATATTCCCGACTTCGAGAAAGCAGGACTGGTCTTTTCAGGGGTATTCCAGAACAAAATGGAGATCTGCGAGATCCCTGACCACCCTTTCTTCATGGCCACACAGTTCCACCCGGAATTCAGGTCGAGGCCAACCAGGCCGTCGCCGCCTTTCGTCGGATTTGTGAAGGCATGTCACGAGAGGAATGGAAGAAGGCCTGTGTGAGTGTGAAAAGATGATGCATGCAGAAAAATTCATAGAAAATGCGATAGAGGAGATCCGCCGCGAGGCTGGCAACAACCGTGTGGTAATCGCACTGTCGGGGGGGGTCGACAGTTCGGTGTGTGCAGCACTTGCTGCGAGTGCCATCGGCAACAGGCTGGATCCAATTTACGTCAATACCGGGCTCATGCGGAAGGGCGAAACCGAGCGCATCGCTGAGATCTTCGGCCACCTGAATCTGCACGTAGTCAACGCAGAAGATGAATTCCTCTCTGCACTCAGGGGGATCAAAGACCCCGAGGAGAAGCGGAAGGTGATCGGTGAGCGTTTCATCCGTGTATTCGAGCGCGAGGCAAAGAGGACGAATGCCCACGTTCTCCTCCAGGGAACCATCTATCCCGATCGTATCGAGAGTGAAGGAGGGATAAAAAGCCACCATAATGTAGGGGGCATGCCCCTCCACATGGAATTCGAGAAGGTGATCGAGCCGCTCAGGGATCTCTACAAGGATGAAGTGAGGGTGCTGGCAGGTGCGCTCGACCTGCCCTTGGAAATCCAGCACAGAATGCCGTTTCCAGGACCGGGTCTTGCGGTGCGTGTAGTCGGAGAGGTCACCCCTGAAAATATCGAGGTGGTCAGGCAGGCGAACTGGATCGTGGAGACGGAGCTCGTGGAACACTATGATCCCTGGCAGTGTTTTGCAGCCCTGCTTGGGCTCGGGACCGGAGTGAAGGGAGACAACCGGGTGCATGGCTGGGTCGTCGCGGTGAGGGCTGTGAACTCCCGTGACGGAATGACTGCGGATCCTCTCCATATCCCGTGGGACGTCATGGACAGGATAGCCTCCCGCATCACATCAGAGATACCGAGCGTAGCAAGGGTGGTCTACGACATCACACCAAAACCTCCCGCAACCATCGAATACGAATGATGAACAAACACTATACTGTTCGATACCATGCAGCAACACAATGATTACCGGGCGCTCGAAGCCCGGTACTACATGCCTGCCTTTTCCCGTGATATTATGATTGTCCGGGGTAAGGGCTCACGTGTCTGGGATGCCGAGGGTAAGGAATACCTTGACTGCGTGGCCGGGATCGCGGTCTGCAGCACTGGACACTGCCACCCGGCAGTGACAAAGGCAATATGCGAGCAGGCAAAGCGCCTTATCCACTGTTCCAACCTCTATTACGTCCCCGGCCAGGCCGAACTGGCACAGAAACTGGTTGAGAGAACTGAGATGGCAAAGGCCTTCTTCTCAAATTCCGGTGCCGAGGCAAGCGATGGAGCGCTCAAGCTTGCCAGGGTAAGAACTGGAAGGAAGAAGTTCGTCGCCTTCACGCACGGGTTCCACGGGAGAACGATTGGATCCCTTGCAGTGACGCACAAGCCTGGAATTCGTGAACCGTTCGAGCCGCTCGGCATGGCAAGGACGTTTGTTGAGTATGGTGATGCAGAAGGGCTCAGGAAAGCAGTGGACAGTGACACTGCAGGAGTCATCGTTGAACCCATCCAGGGAGAGGCTGGAGTCATCATACCCCCGGACAGTTTCTTTGGGGATATCCGCGAGATCTGCGACAGGACCGGGGCGCTGATGATCGTGGACGAGGTTCAGACCGGGATGGGTCGCACCGGGAAATGGCTGGCTATCCAGCATACAGGGGTTATTCCCGACATCATCACGCTGGCAAAGGGAATTGCAAGCGGGTTCCCCATGGGAGCGCTCCTTGCGAGGGAAGGTCTTGAGTTCAAAAAGAGCGAGCACGGCAGCACCTTTGCAGGGGGGCCTCTGGCATGTGCGGCAGCGCTTGCCACGCTCCAGGTTATCGAGGAGATACTGCCGTCAATCTCCGGGAAGGGAGAACGTTTCCGGACCAATCTATCGAAGTATAATCCCAGGGTCCGGGGCCTGATGATAGGGATGACCGTTGGCGACCGCTGTGGCGCCGTCCAGAAACAATGTGCGGAGAGGGGGCTCCTCGTCAATTGCGCAGCTGACGGCAACCTCCGCCTGGTGCCCCCGCTGATCATCAGCGACGAAGAGATCGATCAGGCATGCACGATAATCCGGGAAGAACTTGGGTAGTATCTCTCAGCAAGAGGGAAAATCTCCCTCATGTTGAGGAGTTTTCCCTTCAAAAAAATCTGTGTGATATCCTGAAGAAGGATATCTCATTCACTTTTTCAGGACGTTTTCCAGCCGGATGTTGATCACATCCCAGTTGACAATATTCCAGAAGTTTTCGAGGTATTTCGCGCGGTCGTTCTTGTAGTCGATATAATACGCATGTTCCCAGACATCCACGACCATCAGGACCGCATATGATGGGAAGACATGTACGTTGTGCTTCTCGATCTGCATGATGAGGAGCCGTCCGGTCCTGGGATCGTAGGTGAGAGCAGCCCAGCCGGATCCCTCAACGCTGTTTGCAGCCGCGGTGAATTCTTTTTTGAACCGTTCAAATGAACCGAATTCCTTTTCGATACGTTTTCCGAGCGCTCCTTTCGGCATCCCGCATCCTTTTCCTGCAGGAGCCATGTTCTCCCAGTAAAGAGTATGAAGGAGATATCCCCCCAGGTGGAAAGAAAGCTCTTTTAAGGTTGCCTTCTGGTCCACATCTCCCCCATCTTTCCGCGCTTTGTCCAGTTTCTCGTAGATGGCATTCGCACCGTTCACATATCCCTGGTGGTGCTTGGTATGGTGGATGCGCAACTGCTCCTCGGAGATGCTCGGCGAAAGAGCCTTGTAGTCATATGGCAGTTCCGGAAGTGTATATACCCTGTTCTGTTCCATGTTCATCTATCCCTGTTCAACAGTTCTATTGAATTTTGTTATAAAATGATTCCCTTCCCGGTACCTTTATCAATACAATAACCGTTCCTGGAAGGCAGAGAAACGATTCCGGCATACTTGGAGATGACGGGGGAATCACCCTGCAACGCCATTAATAAGACGGGAGAACGTATACTCAAAAAGACACATTGGTGGGTTCAGAATGGCAGAAAAAAGAAATCCCGGGTACGATTCCCTTGTGAGGGAGTGTTATCGTTCCGGTGGTTATGTCTTTGCCCGGAAGACAGGTGGGATCCCTGGAGAGGGCGCCTGCCGTGTAGCAAGACTTGCCAGTAACGAGAACCCCCGCCCCCCATCACCGCTGGCGGTTGAGATGGGATGTAACGCTCTCAGAGAGGCGAACCGCTATCCCGATGAACGGATGGACGATCTCAAATCTGTCCTCAGGGAATGCCACGGGCCTTACCATTTCGTGACCGGAGTTGGCATGGACGGGGTGATCGAGACCGTGCTCCGGGTACTCGTGGGTCCTGGCGAGAAGGTAGCAATTTCTGTTCCGACCTTCTCCTATTATGGCCTCGCTGCTGTCGCCCAGGAAGCTTCTGTCATCAGTATTCAAAGGAAGACCGATTTTACTGTCGACGTCCCGGCCTTCGTGAAAAAGGCAAAAAAGGCAAAGGTCTCATTCCTCTGTACCCCGAACAACCCGACAGGGACTGTGACGAGCCCGGTAGATGTCGAGAGTATACTCTCTGAAATTTCAGGAGTCCTGTTCCTCGACAATGCCTACGTGGAGTTTTGCGAGTACGATTACCGGAAGCTCATGGATACCTACGACAACCTGATCCTCGGCCGAACCTTCTCGAAGGCCTACTCCCTCGCTGGCCTTCGGGTCGGTTATGCGTTCGTTCCCGAATGGCTGGTCCCTGCCTACATGCGCGCAGCCACACCGTTTACCTTAAACTCCGTATCCGCCTCTGCCGCTATAGGGGCACTGCGGGATCCCGGGCATGTTAAGGAGGCCGTGCAGCGGGTAAAAAGGCTCAGGGATATACTTGTCAGGGAATGCCGGTATCCTGTCATGCCATCGGGTGCAAATTTTGTAATGGTTGACGTCAGCCCCATGACAGGAAGAGAGATGGCCGGACGCCTTGCCGATGCGGGTGTCCTGGTCCGATCATGTGAGAGCTTTCCCTCCCTCGGCGAGCACTATATCCGGGTGAGTATCGGTGAAGAGTGGGAGAACACCCAGTTTTTGAATGCCATTCACGCCGTATGATGATCGGGATCACCGGGACACCCGGCACAGGAAAATCAAGCATTGCGGAGGAATTACGGAAACGCGGGTATAACGTTGTTGCACTCACGTCTACCATCGAACCGTATATCATCGAGAAGGACCGGGAGAGGGACACCCTTGTCATCGATGAAGAGCGCTGGGCACGGGAATTTCCGAATCTCGAGGGGTATGTGGAGGGTCATCTTGCTCACCTTCTCACCTGTGACCGTATCGTGATACTCCGTTGCCGGCCGGATGTGCTTGCCTCCCGGCTGAGGAATAGGGGATATTCCGAGGAGAAGGTTCTTGAGAATGTGGAGGCAGAAGCATGTGATGTCATCCTCATCGAGACGCTTGAAGCATATCACGATTCCCAGGTACTCGAGATAGATACCACCAATCAGGATATCCCCATGTGCGCCGGGGTGATCGAGAAATTTTCTCGGGGCGAGATTGCGCCTTCTTTCGGATCAACAGACTGGTCGGATTTCCTTGGAGTGAGTGTATGACGCTCGAAGTGTTGCGGCCTTACATGAAAGATATTATGGCCCCGCTCATTTCCGCCTCACGCAGGGCTGGACTCACACCAAACATCCTCACGGTGGGGGCGCTCATTGCGGCTGCTGCGTCCGGTGTTGGTTTCTATCTGGGACACGTTCTTGTGGGGACCGTATTCGTCGCACTCAACGCCATCATGGACGGTCTTGATGGTGCGCTTGCCCGTTCACAGAAGATCGAGGGAAAACGGGGGGACTTCCTCGATCATGTTGCGGACCGTTACGCTGATATTTTTATCATTACCGGGATATTTGCAGGTGGTTTTGCAAGCTGGCAGGTCGGAGTTTTTGCACTCACAGGAGTCCTGATGTCGTCCTATCTTGGGACGCAGGCCCAGGCTGTGGGGATAGGCCGGTACTATGGGGGTATTCTCGGAAGGGCGGATCGCCTCGTGCTCCTCATCATGGCCGGGATCCTCACACTCGTTCTTCCTGGGCCGATACTCGGTCTATCCCTGCTCTGCTGGATTCTCATCCTCTTTGGTGTAATGGGGCATATCACCGCGATCCAGCGCTTTGCCTATGTGTGGAAGCGGATGCCCTGATATGATTCAGGGCACCAGGCCCCATTCCCTGTAAGGGTTGAGGGATGACGTCGATCCCGTTTTTCAAAATCAAAATGGCTCTGCCATTTTCATTTTACAGGCATGTGTCCGGATAAGGAATCATGTGATTATCATCCGGGATACGTCTCCGCCAGGTTCACGAATGTGTGTGACTCGAAGCGGCTCAAAACCAGGAATCAAGCGTTTTCTGTCCGGTTTTCACGTTCATACCATCAAGCGCCCTCTGAATGCGATCGGGGGAGAAGTCGAACCGGTCACAGAGCATTGTGAGAATTCCCTCGCGGTCCGGGTTCTTCCACTCAAGCAGGTAATTCTCGTTGACGGGCGGGTGTAAGAAAAAGTCCGCGATGGTCTCCCAGTCAGTGTCGGGCGACTTCTCCATGATTGCCTGCTCGAACCCGCCATTCTGGACGATCCTGAGTGCAGTTTTTGCTCCTACGCCGCGAATCCCGGAATTGAAGTCAGTTCCCACCAGTATCGCGACTTTTATGAGGTCTTCCCTCGTGATGGAGAGCCCTTTCAATACTGCTGGGAGCATGATCCTCTCCGGTAATACCGAGATGCTCCTGCCCCTGATCTTTCTCTTGCCGCTGACAGTAAGGTTCCTTGCGAGGAACGGGGCGCCGAAAAGAAGCGTATCATAGTCCTGGGAGACAACGTACCGGCAGTCGCCTCTCTGGACCAGGTAGGCGGCCTGTGCCTCTCCCTCGCTCGGGGCCTGGATGCACGGGAGGCCGAGGAGATCAAGCAACTCCCTGCTGGTGCGGAGCACCTCGTCATCAATCCGGGATGAAGACCGTGCATGCTTGTATGCCGCCTCCTTATCTCCCCGTGCCAGCGCTTCCTGCCATTTCTCACTGGCCTGTTCCCTTACAGTCCGGCGCTCCCGTATGGTCTCCTGCTTGAGATCCGGGGGAGTGCCGTCGAATACCCAGACCGTCCTGATTCCTTTCTCGATGAAACTGGCCGAACGAAAGAGGATGCCTGAGAGGTGCGATGTGACACGCCCCTCCTGATCCATCAACGGTGTGCCGTCCGGTTGCCTGATAATGCTCAGGAACTGGTATATGGCATTGTGCGCATCGAGCGCTGCGGTTCCTGCAAGCGATTCCCAGCTGACCGGCTCCTTATAGTCACCAAGGATATCCCGAAATGCAACACCCATGATTCGCCTGGCTCCTGCTTTGTAGATTTTACCGGTACACGCGTTTGGAGAACTCTTCCACCACCCCATCGATATGGGAGACGTGGCTGTCGTATTTCTGGGCCATCTTGGCAGCAATCTCCTCCATGTTCAGCCTTACCATCCTTTCCCTGTTTGTCAAGCTCTTCTCAATCAACCTCACTTTCCAGTGAACGAGGAATATGAGTCCGCCAAGGGAGAGCATCATGAGTGCAGCGGCAACCGATTTGATAAGATCAAAATTCAGATTGAATACGAGCACCAGGGTGGAGATCACAAGAATGACAAGAAGAAGTACATCGCCGAGGTATTCACGAATGTCCATGTTTTTAGATGATGGACACGCATGTATAAAACTAACCCGGGTCCGGTGATCCACCAATGAAGATACCTTCAATCCTGCCGATGCTTGCAATGCCACTTATGCTCCTCATCGTAGAGATAGGAGCAATCATGCTCTCCCTCCCCATGCAGGATGCAGGCCTTTCCGCGTTTGAAGACCCCTCATCAGTTGCCAATCCGTTTATTTTCATTGTCATCCTGCTTGTTTTTACTGCGTTTCTCCTCCTCCTGATAAGGTTCAGGCTCACACGTTTTATCGGAATCATCATCGCAATCTCGATTTTTTTCACGTTTGTCTACATTTTTGGTGCGCTCTCGTACGCCCTTTTCAGCGATCCGCTCCTTGTTCTTGCAGGCAGTGTCGTACCGGCAATTCTCGCCACGCTCCTCCTTTATCTCTACCCGGAGTGGTATGTGATAGATACGCTCGGGCTTCTCATCGCGGCAGGAGCGGCCTCTATCTTCGGGATATCCCTCGAGATCATCCCGGTCATCATCCTTCTCATTATCCTGGCCGTCTACGATGCAATATCGGTGTATAAAACAAAACACATGATAACCCTTGCAGAAGGTGTTGTCGACACAAAAAGCCCCATCCTCTTTATCGTCCCGAAACGCCGGGGATACAGTTACCGGAAGGAGGGTGTTGGCCCCATAGGGGAGGGTGAACGAAGCGCGTTCATCATGGGAATGGGAGATCTCATCATGCCGGCAGTCCTCGTGGTATCAGCAAACGTGTTCATCCAGGGGATGAGAATCGGACCGGTGACTCTTCCGGCACTCGGTGCAATGATCGGGTCTGTTGCCGGGCTCTCGCTGCTGCTTGTCTATGTAAACCGCGGGAAACCCCATGCCGGACTCCCCCCCATCAATGGCGGGGCTATTCTCGGATTTTTAGCGGGATATGTCCTGACACTCTTCTTCTGATATCGTCCTGAGCGCGAGGAGGTTCTCGAGTACCTCGTTTACCCCTTCGCCGGTCTCGGTGGACATGTTGATGAAGCCGTCAAAATAGGTGATATCGGACTTGTTCACGACCACCTTGACAGGGACCGAGACCATCTCTTCGATCTCGTGAAGAAGCCTGAACTGGTCTTCAAGGGGATACCCGCAGTGCTCGCTCGCATCGATGATGACAAGGATTGCCGAGGCAAGATTCATCATGGCGGTAACGGCCTGCCGTTCGATCCCGCTCCTCTCCTGGGGGGGTCGATCAAGCACACCCGGGGTATCAATGAACTGCATTCGCTCCCTTCCTACAGCCCGGTGGCCTACGATGATTCCCTTCGTGGTGAAAGGATATGCAGCGATCTCAGGCGTTGCAGTGGAAACCAGCCTGATGAATGAGGATTTTCCCACATTGGGATAGCCGGCAACGACCACCGTGAATTCGTCACTCACATGTGGAAGTTTCCGGATAATATTCCGGACTTCGTTGAGGAAGAGCAGATCGTCCTCAATCTGGTGAACCACGGACGAGAGCCTCGCAACCGCCCTCTTCCTGATCTGCGAGGGATCCTCGGATTTCCTGGTCTGGTACGCGAGGCCGGGCCCGTGGGTACGGGCCCACCGTGCGGCCCATCCCACTCCTCCAAGCGCTTTCCTGACACGATCAAGTCCCCACTTGATGTCCACGATGTCCCGGTAAAAAGGAGGGAGTGTGTCAAATTCAGGAAATGACTGCATGACCTTGACCAGCCGGTCATGGATGGCCTGGCTCACCGCACGGACAAATTCCTCATTAGCCCGATCCTTGTTCCGTTTGAGCTTCATCTTTGATGCTGCCCGCCGGAAACTCCGGTCAAGGATTTCGTCGGCGGTGGGCACCGTGGGGATGCTCTCAAATTCCACTATAGTTCTACCTAATCTATATATGCCCATGCAGATGATAAACCATTATGGATTTGTCCCTAATCCAGAAAGACATCCTTATCACGCTTATTACGCTGTATCGCCAGCATTCCCACCCGATAAAGGGGGAGGAGATTGCGGAGGTGATAACGCGGAATCCGGGGACTGTCCGGAACCAGATGCAGGCCTTGAAAGCAATAGGTCTCGTTGACGGGATACCGGGTCCGAAAGGGGGATACAATCCAACAGCCCAGGCATATCGTGCACTCAACCTAGACATCACCGACAAAGAGTACGATGTGAAGATATCAAGGAACGGCGAGGAGGTGCAGGGGGTCAAGGTAGTCGAGATCGCGTTTACCACGCTGTGCCATCCCGATATCTGCCGGGCGAATGCGACCGTTATGGGTTCCGTGAAGGGATTCGAGATTGGGGATCAGATCACAATCGGGCCAACCCCGGTGAACAAGCTTCTCATACGTGGTGAAGTATATGGGAGGGATGAGATCTCCCAGACTCTTCTCATCTCCATCTTTGAGATGATATCCCTCCCAAAGAAACCGATCAAATACTACATGAGCAGTCCGCTGATCTCGTTTAAACGATCAGACACCCTTAAACTAGCCCTCCATCTCTTCAATACACACCATATCCGGGGAGCTCCCGTCATCGAGGGAGATCATCTTTTCGGGATCGTGACCATGAGCGACGTGGCCAAGGCCATTGAGAGGGATATTCCCATGGACACCCCCGTCTCCACCATCATGACCCCCGATGTTGTTATCGCGTCGTCGTCGGTCCAGCTCTTCGAAGTGATACGGAGTTTCAAGGAGCGGGATATCGGGCGCCTCATCGTCATGGATGAAGGTCGTCCGGTGGGTATCCTTACCCAGTCGGACATCATCAAGGTCTTCCCATCACTCTAGGCTGGCAATGCCCCGGCGAGAGCGAATCACATGGGACGAAAAAAGAAAAGCCCTCTCTGTATGCCCGGATTGGGAGTAATCCGACGATTTTAAACATCTTTATATATGAATAGGGCAACACCCTTTTTCATGTCTAGAGTCCTCGCCCGCAGTTTATCCAAGAAGAAGATCGTCACAAACGAGGGGAAGATGATCGGGACCCTCAAGAACCTGGTGGTAGATTTCGAGACCGGCCAGGTTGTGGATCTCATCGTGTATCCCGATCCCTCGTTCGATACATCCGGCTACAGAACAGAGGGAGACCGCCTCTATATCCCGTTCGAGGCGGTAAAAGATATCAAGGATTATATCGTGGTGGACCGCTATCTCTCCAGGAAGTAGGGAGAAAATTCATTCACTGCCTCAACAAAACCGTCTCCATACTCTTTTTCCATTATCCTGTCGGCACTGGATGCGAGATCCGGGTGGGCATTTCCTACCGCAACACCGATCCCTGCCCTTCTGAGAAGATCGATATCATTTTCCGCATCCCCGACGGCCAGGAAATCCAACGTGGTGAGTCCCAATAGGGATGCAAGGTGCGAGAATGCCTCGCCTTTGCTGATCCCCGGGGGGTGGAGGTGTATCGCAAAACCCGTATCCAGAACCTCCACCGGGTAGTCCCGGAGAATCTCGCGGACATCCTGAACGGGAACCGTCCTTGCGAATGCCACGTCGACGAAACGGTAGGGGATGCTGTATGGCTCGATCTCTATCCCGCGTTCATGGAACGCTTTTACGAGATGGTCAAAAGCTCTTCTGGCGGGATCGCCATCACCAAGGAGGATGAGATCGTGGCCATATCCGGTCCTGACTATCCCTCCATTTTCACCGATGTAGATCCCGGATGTGCCGATCATCTTCGAGATTGCATCGAGAAAACACGCGGTGTTCCCGCTTGCCAGAATGACCGGGATCCCCTTCTCAACAAGATCCCGGATTGCTGCGATAGCACCAAGGTGTATTCTTCGCCCTGGGTCAGTGATGGTCCCGTCGATGTCCGTAATAAGGCCACTCATGTGTTGGGATGGGAGCATGTGAATACTCTGTGAGAACCTATCTTTCCCGGATTCCTTATGTGTTTGGTGCTTCTGGATAGCAGGTGCAGTGCCGGCGAGATCGTAGGGAAGCCACTTATTGGCCCGAACTGACCAGGGGTCATCACTTTTTCCGGGGAGTAACCGAGCATTAATACCCCCACAGGACGCATTTTGTAGGTGATTGCGCATGAGACTTTCCGGAGGACCAACCAAAGACGAGATCCTTGCCATTTCGCTCTTCAAGATGGGCCTGAAGCCCGGTGACCATTTCATGGACATCGGATGCGGAACCGGGAAAGTATCCATCCACGCCGCCACGAAGGTGAAGAAGGTGTCTGCCCTGGATATCAGGGAAGAGGCAATCACGCTCGGAAAAAAGGCCGCAGAGGATGCAGGTATCACCAATGTTGAATTTTTCCATGGCAGTGCGTCTGAATTGATACCCCTCCTTCCACGCCCTGACTGTGTGTTTATCGGGGGTTCAAGGGAACTTTCGGTTGTCCTCCCATTGCTTGCCAGGAGAAATGTCAGGACTATCGTCCTTAATGCGGTCAAACTGGATACGATCCATGCAGCGATTACCCTCATGAGAGACCTCGGGATATTCCAAGAAGCGATCAACGTCCAGGTATCGCATGCAGGTCGGCTCGGGACAGATTACATGTGGAGACCTGCAAACCCCGTGACCATTATTGTAGGTGGTGCGGCGGGATGCTGATCGGGCTCGGACTTGGTCCTGGGGACCCAGAACTCCTCACATTGAAAGCGGTCAGGATACTCAGAGAGGCAGATGCGGTATTTGTTCCGGGAAGACTCGCGCACAGCCTGGTTGCTCCCTATCGTGACGCAGAGATCCTGGACTTCCCTATGACAGAGGACGAAGCACACATCAGGAAATGCATGGAACTGAATGCAGACCGGATTGCGGACGCTGCACGTTCAGGAACCGCAGTTCTTGCACTTATCGGGGATCCGAATTTCTTCTCCACGTTTACCCGTCTCTGCGATGTGGTACGAATGCGTTATCCTCAGGTTGTCTGCAGGACCGAACCCGGAATCAGCGCGATTACTGCATTTGCATCGGCTGCAGGCATTTCATTCAACGAAGGTTTCCAGGTCACCGACAGGGGTGAACCACAGTGCCGGATCCTCATAAAGGTCAGGAAACCAAAAGAGGCTGCAATGCAGCTTCAGAAGGAAGGGTACGGCACGTTTATTCTTGTCGAGAGGATGTACCTTCCGGATATGCGCATTTACAGGGACGCTGATCTCCCGGAAACATGTGATTACATGAGCGTGCTCTATGCAGGGCGGTAACATGCCAAAGGTGTACTTTGTAGGAGCCGGACCGGGAGACCCGGACCTGATCACCATCAAGGGTGAGCGACTCCTCTCCCGTGCGGATGTCCTTCTCTATACCGGTTCACTTGTCAACCCGACGCTCATCGAGAATTCTCCGGCCCGGATCAAGCGAGACAGCCACGGTATGAAACTCGAGGAAATTGTGTCCCTGATGGCAGATCATGCACGCCGGGGCTCCCTCGTGATCAGGCTTCATTCCGGCGATCCGTCGCTGTACGGAGCAATTGTCGAACAGATGCAGGGCCTTGCCCTGGCAGGAGTGGACTATGAAGTTGTCCCTGGTGTTTCCTCACTCTTTGCAGCAGCAGCAGCACTCAGGACTCAGCTCACCCTGGGGGGTGTTGCAGAGAGCGTGATAATCACCCGCCCGGCGGGGGCTACACTCGACAGGGATGAGATCGAAACCCTCTCGGCACACCGGGCCACCATGGTCTTTTTTCTCGGGACCGGGCACCTTGAAGATATTACATCAAGATTACGCTGTCCTCCGGAAACACCCGCCGCAGTAGTCTTCCATGCCAGCTGGCCCGACCAGAAGATTGTGAAGGGAACGGTATCTGATATCGCACGCCATGCGAGGGAAGCAGGAATCGAGAAGACCGCGCTTTTGATCGTAGGGGGAGTCCTCGATCCCCTGCCCTCCGGCCATCACAGGTCACATCTTTACTCATGAGAAGAACGGTAATTGCCCTGGGAAGGTTTGAGGAAGCGGGGAAGAGCATCGCAGAGTTCCTGGGAGCGGGCTTCATGACGTATGCGCCCGATGCGTTCCGTCAAGCATTTCATCAATCCACCCACATTGTCGCAGTGATGTCCACCGGGATCGCAACAAGGTCAATTGCCCCCCTTATCAGTGACAAGTGGAAAGATCCTGCGGTGGTGGTGGTGGATCCGGGCCTCTCGTTTGCAATCCCCCTTGTGGGGGGGCACCATGGCGCCAATGACCTGGCAAGGGAACTATCTGGGCTTGGTCTGATACCGGTTATCACGACGGCCACGGAACGTGCCGGGAGATCTTCAGTCGAAGCGATTGCACGTGGGCATGGCTCCCGTGTATTGAACCAGGAATCCACGGTTCGGGTGAATGCCGCAATTCTTGATGGAGATGTTCCGTTCTATAGCATTGCAGGGCCATCCATGATCCTCGCAGGACCGGGGACCGCCATCATAGTGAAAGAGGGAGAGTATTCCGTGGGACTGGGTTGCAGGAAAGGGACCGGAGAGGATGCTGTTGTTGATGCGCTCCGGAAGGCACTTTCGGCTGCAGATATATCTGCTGATGAGGTAAGCGTGTTTGCAACCACCGTCAAGAAATCCCATGAACCGGGTATACTCGGGGCTGTGAGGGCGCTGGGGGGAATCCTCGTGTACCTTGATGACTCCGTCCTGGCACAGTTCCCTCCGGAATCTCCCTCGAGGGCAGGGGCAGTGGGGCTTGCAGGTGTTGCCGAGCCCGCCGCACGTGCGGCATCCAGGAGAAAGGAGCTGGTGATGAAGAAGACCGTATATGGCGAGGTGACAGTTGCCATTGCCAGATGAAAAACAGGGGATACTCTATGTTGTGGGCACGGGACCGGGAAATCCCGACCAGATGACTGGACAGGCCAGACGGGCAATCATGGATGCAGAGTATATCCTGGGAAACGAATCATACCTCGCACCCATCTCACACCTCATCGAAGGAAAGAAGGTTGTCAGGAGCAGTATGGGGAAGGAGGTGGAACGGGCAAAGGAGGCTGTCTCACTTGCACGGGATCATGTGGTTGCCATGATAAGCGGGGGCGATCCCGGTGTGTATGGCATGGCGGGTATCGTGCTGGAAGTGGCGGAACATGCGGGATCGACGGCAAGGATCGAGGTAATACCTGGTGTCACTGCTGCAACTGCTGCAGCATCCAGGCTTGGATCCCCGCTCTCAGGTGACTTTGCAATTGTGAGCCTCTCGGATCTCCTCACCCCTATTGAGGTGATTGAAGAGAGGCTCTCTCATGCGTTTGCCATGGGAATCCCCGTCGTGCTCTACAATCCCAGGAGCAGGGGAAGGCCCCATAACTTTGCCCGTGCAATGGAGATCGCTTCTCTTTACCGTGACCCTGAAACACCGCTCGGGCTTGTGAAGAATGCGTTTCGGGAGGGAGAGGTGGTGAAAGTCACCACGCTGCGGGAGGTTGCGGCATGGGAAGACGAAGTCGACATGCACAGCGCCGTAATCGTGGGGGGGAAAGAGAGCAGGATATGGAAGGTGGGAGAAGATGTCAGAGGAATTATCACCCCGAGAGGATACCACAGGAAGTACGTATACTGATCTTGGGGCAACGACAGGAGAGGCCTACCGGATCTCAGAAACGAGCAGGAAATTGGCCAGGAAAAGGGTGGGTGACCGGGATTACGAGGACAGGGTTCGCCAGCGATGTTCAATCGCAGTCGGGGATTTTGAAATGGCGGCGCTCCTCAGATTTATGCACGACCCGGTCAATGCAGGACTCAGGGCATTGGGGGAGCAGGTCCGGATTATCACGGATATCAGGATGGTCCAGGTGGGAATCCAGAAGAAAGGCCACCAGAGTGAGATCCTGTGCTCCCTCGACCATGCAGATTCTGCACCTGAACTCGGTATTACGCGATCCCGGGCTGGCATCATCTCACTCGCAGGGAAAATTGACGGTTCGATCATCGTCATCGGGAATGCGCCTTCAGCCCTCCTCTCTCTCTGTGACCTGATAAAGGAGGGCCACAGGCCTGCCCTTGTTGTCGCGACACCGGTTGGCTTTGTGAATGCTGCAGAATCCAAGGCACTCTTACGAACCCTTTCCGTTCCATCCATTTCAAACGAGGGAACGCGTGGCGGAACCCCGGTTGCGGTTGCGGCCATCAACGAGATCATCACCATTTATGCCGAACAGGGCGTCAATGAACCGTGAAGGAAATCCCGTTACCGACCCGGTAACGGGTTTCGTGTACCCTCCAGAATGGGTCAGTGCGTGTCAGGATTCCTGGTCCCTGGATCTTGTAACATCAGGGCTGGGCGTCCTCACATCAGGTGGAAGCGTCCTGAAGCGAGGGTATACCACGGGCACGACCGCTGCCGCGGCATGCAAGGCAGCGATTCTCTCGATGAAGGATCCGGTATGCGATGTGAGAGTACGCATCCCGTGCGGACTTACCGTCACCATTCCGGTGGAGGGCAGGGACGGGCATGCCAGGGCATCAAAATATGCAGGAGATTACCCTGGGGATGCCACTGCAGGCGTCGTATTCGAGGCAGCGGCATACCCTGCACGACATGGCATTGTCCTGTCCGCGGGGAGTGGAATCGGGAGGTGGGAAAGGGACACCCCGCGGTTCCGCAAAGGAGATCCGGCGATCAGCCCGGCAGCACTTGAGACTATCCTCGATGCCATCACTGATGCACTACGCCAGACGGGCTTTTCCGGTGCCCGGGTCGAACTATCAGTTCCGGAAGGCAAGGCGGTGGCAGCACGGACCCTCAACCCCCGCATAGGTGTAGCGGGCGGTATCTCGGTGCTCGGGTCAACGGGACTTGTTGAACCCTGGGATGATCACCTCACTGGTTCGGTGCTGGACAGAATACGGCGTTCCGACCGCATTGTACTTACCACCGGAAGGCTTGGACTCAGGTATTCCCGCCTCCTGTTTCCCGGTCACGAGGCAATTCTTGCCGGCGCCCGGATACGCGAAGCGCTGGATCTGGCGAAGGGGGAGGTCATACTCTGCGGGCTTCCAGGGTTAATCCTGAAATTTTTCGATCCTGATATCCTTGCGGGAACAGGATGCATTACCGTCGAAGAGCTCTCAATGAAACCCGGATTTTCCCACACACTCTCCGAGGTATTCATGAGAATCGGGGAGAAGTATCCGCAACTCAGGGTGGTCATTGTATCACGCGAGGGAAACGTTCTGGGGGACAGCGGATGAAAATCGTGGGCGTGGGATGCGGACCCGGTATGCTTACCGAGGATGCGATCGATGCCATCTCGCATGCCGGAATCCTGTACGGATCGCCGAGAGCAATCGAACTTGCCAGGGCTCACATCAGTGATGGGAGTGTTATCAATATCATCGATGATTACAAGTCGCTCCATGCTCTCCCAGGCGATGCGGTCGTACTCTCGACCGGCGATCCGATGCTCGCAGGTCTCGGATACCTCAACGGCGAGGTGATACCCGGGATCTCCTCACTTCAGGTGACTCTGGCACGCCTCCACCTCCCGATGTCACGAGTCTCCATCGTGGTGGCGCATGGAAGGGATCACCCTGCCGCAGCAAGGGATGCGTTAGCCGAGGTTGCAAGAGGAAAAGCAGTCTTTCTCATCGCGGATCCCTCCTTTGACGTGGGTGTTTTTGCGGCGCACTTCCTCGGTGTAACCCCAGGGATTTCCCTCACGCTCTGCGAACGGCTTGGCTATCCTGACGAGAGAGTGGTGACCGGGACAGCAGAAACGCCACCGGAACCCCTTCACGACCTCTTTGTTCTCCTCGTGGATCCTGGAATTCGCAGGAAGCCATGATGACATTCATTTTCTCTTGTTGATAGGAAAAAGGATGTGCCATTTTCTTGAATGTGCATGCTGGTGTCCCGGAGGGAATCGAATGGTTTTCAAGAAATCGACCTGATTGTCCCCCAGGATGACAAACGCATCTTTTCATCCCCCGTGAAAAGGGAATATATCTATCCTCTTCGTATACTTCTACAGGTACTCATCACAACGGGTGGTTTTCCATGGAGAAAAATACGAAAAAGCAGATTAGTCTGATATGTTTCGCAGCCGGCTTCATCCTCCTCCTCATCCAGGATCTCAAGGGATTCTCCACCATCAACTTAGGATTCTCCTGGCCATGGGCGATCATGTTCTATACAGGCCTGCTGCTCATGGTGATTGGCTACTACCTCCGGGGATAAACGCACCCTGTCCCGGTGCAGTTTCAGGTCAGCGCAGGATGACCCATCCATCCTCCGTTCTCAGAAATCCCTCCTTTTCCAGGGTCTTCAGGATACCGTGTAATCTGCTATTGTCAGTTTTGAGACGGGAGACAAGCTCGGATTCCCGGATTTTTTGTTCATCAACAAGAATCGCGAGGATCCGGCCCCTGATCATACGGTTTGATCCTTGAAATCGCGGCTGTTTCCGGTACTCCGTGCTACGGCGGTTGGGATTTGGAATACTCTTTTTGAGCGAACTCCCGAGATCCATAAGCGCATAATACCAGTCCCTCGGGTTCTCTCTGTCACAGGTTGCCTCAACGAGTGGAATGATTTCCCGGTCGCTTACCTTCTCGAGGTCGCGGAAAAAGCAGTGGATGAAGACTCGCCTGATATTCGTTTCGAGAAAGACCGATGGCCTGTTAAAGGCAAATGCAATGAGAGAGGCAGCAGTTGCCTTTCCAATTCCCGGAAGAGATGCAAGCACCTCCTCCTCGGCAGGGAGTGTCCCGCCAAATTGCCCTGTTATGATTCCTGCAGTCTCATGAAGGGACTTTGCCCTCCGGTTATATCCAAGCCCCTGCCATTCATGAAGCACTTCGCCCAACCCCGCGCCTGCAAGTGATGGGAAGTCCGGGAAACGGGCAAGGAACCTTTCGTATCTTCCGCAGACCCGCTCGACCTGGGTCTGCTGGAGCATCATCTCGGAGACCAGTATCTCGTAAGGGACCGTCGTCCTTCTCCATGGAAGATCACGCCCGTGCTTCCGGTAAAAACGGTATACATGCTCCTGGAATACCCTGATCTTCTCGCATCCGGGTTCAATGGCATCTCCCCTTACCTCCATGCAGTCAGTCCCCTGTAAGGGCGCTGATGTGGTCCGCGTATCGCTGGATATTGAATTTTCTCCGTAATCCATTCGCGTTCATATACCGCAGTTTCCCAAACACAGGACGTTCACTCCAGGCGCGATCATGCTTCCCGAAACACCATGAGACCCCCGCGTACCCATTCGGATCCCTCCCGTCAAGTTCGTACCTGTCATTGAGAAGGACGGCGATCCGGTATGCCTCTTCGGGGCTTTCTGACCATTCGAGGATCTTCTTTCCCCAGTACATTCGCATATACCCGTGCATCTTCCCGGTAACCATCATCTCCTGCTGTGCCGCATTCCAGAAGGGATCGTGCGTCCGGGCTCTTTCAAATTCAGACTCCGTATAGGTGTACTCTCTCGGGTCCTTTTCATGCCGTGACAGGGTTTCCTTTGCCCATGCCGGAAGCCCAAAATAAGAATCATAGTGGGGATTATAGGTCACGAAATTCATGGAGAGTTCCCTCCTGACGATCAATTCCTCGAGGAACGTGTCGGCACCAGCTTTTCCGGATTCGAGGACTCTCTGTGCGATACGCACAGGTGATATCTGGCCGTAATGGAGGTAGGGGCTCATGTTCGAAATCACATTGAGTACCGGGTCGCTCCGGAGGGTTCCGTATCTGTCAAGATCATGTGAAATGAACGAGTCAAGCCTCCGGGCGGCCTCATCCTCTCCGCCCCTGTAGAATGCGGAGGGTGCAACAGACCTGTCAGCCGCTTCTCGCGGCAAAGATCTGGCTTCCTCGTACGCCAGTCCCCCGGCATCGAGTGAGAGTGAGGAGGAGTCCACCCTGGCGGGTTCTACCTGTTCGAGAAAGCGCGTTATCAGGCGGTGTAGCTTCATCCTGATCGTTCCCGCGGACCATTCTTCCTTCACGGATGCGATCTTCACCGGCACCACCACATTGTCCTCAACCTGGATGAGGGGGCAGCTGATCTGTCGTGCAACGGCTTTTCGCCACGTAAGGTGAAGGGCGAGGTAGCCTGTATCAGTCACGACAAGGGCAGCTTCTGACGCCAGGTCGGGAATAACCTCTCCCGGCGTTCCTCGCATGAGGATGAGCTGTATACCCCTTTCTTCGAGTGCTCTTCCGACAGCGATCAGGCCTTCTGCAAGAAACTGGAAGTGTCTCTCGTTTGCGCCTGGATAGGATACATCAAAGCAGAAACAGGCAAGGACCGGGATGCCCAGGTTGTTTGCCCGTTCGATAGCATGCTCGAGCGCGAGGTTGGAGGAAGCCCTGTGCGAGGACTGCATCCAGTAGAGTACGTACCTCCCTTTCCTGACACGGGCGGTGTTCAGGGTGTGTACACGCTCTGCTGCGATCATCAATCACAGTGTGGTCATGAGATCGGATGAGTCCTTCCATCAGGGTATCGGAGTGTACAATGGATTGATTGTCTCCCGTGGCAGAAAATCCTAAAAAAAATTAGATGTTGATCGAGATCGGGGAGAATCTCCCTGGCCTCGAGAACTGAAACAGCACCCTGTTCTCCCTTTTACCAAGGAAGAGGTTGGATCCCCAGGTTTTTGTGTCAGAGGTCGAGTAGGTATTTGAAAAAGTCCACTCCTTTTTTTCGGTGAGCGTGCCGTTGTAGGTGATCATTCTGAGTGTAGCAGTTTCATTTACCACGGCCGACCCGGAAACACTGGTGCTGCTGGATACCCAATGCCCCCCCATGTCTTCGGCCGAGACTGCTGCGGGTATTGCAAGCCCGCAGATGAGAAGGCCGAGTACGAGGAATAAGGGCATGTGTTGATTCACTGGCATAATTACCTCCGTGTGGCGTGGCGGCACACAACGGACCATGTTCATGCAGCTATCTGTCCCGCTCACCTAAATGCTTTCTTCCGGATCAGGGATCAATAATGCCCTTTCAGGTTCGAAGGAACAGATGGTCAAGATCCTTCTTTGTAAAGGTGACCATCGTAGGCCTGCCATGGGGACAGCTGAAAGGATGTGCGGTCCTCCGGAGCTGCCCAATCAGCGTGGTGCATTGTTCTGCAGTGCAGGGGGTCCCTCCCTTGATTGCACCCCGGCAGGCGATCAATTTCAGCACCCTTTCCCGGTCAGAAGGACCTTCTGGCATGTCTCCTGAGAGAATTGTTGAGAGAAGATCCCTCACGCCTTCGCGGTCAAGGTTTTTTCCGAGTATGACCGGGATTGCGCGGATAGAAAATGTTCCCTTCCCGAACTCTTCCACAGAGAATCCCACCTCCCCGAGAATTGGCAGCAGGGTGGGGAGCATCGCACGCTCACGTGGGGAGAGGTGGAGGGGAACAGGGACGATGAGTTCCTGGCATTCAGGTTCCCGCCCGCAGGAATCCCTGACCTGCTCGTACAGTATCCTCTCGTGGGCTGCATGCTGGTCAATAAGAATCAGATCTTCACCACCACGTGGGCAGGTCAGGAGATAGGTGTTGTCGAGCTGGCCGAGTAACTCGAGTTCCGGCAGCACGAGATCAGATTCACCTGGTTCGGGGATGCCGAGGGCTGTCTGGTGCAGCCGTCTTTCGGTATCTGCGAAGATGGCTTTTGAAGGTTCTGCAATACCTGGAGGAACTTTCTCATCTGGCGCGTATTCAACCGATCCATGCCCCGGGATAATGCGAGCCTGGGTCGGATATCTGCCAGGAGTTTTTGCCACGAACGTGAGATCTCTGCCTTTTAGCGCACTTTCAACGGCCTCGGCTATACTGTCGCGCACTTCAGCCTCATTATGCAGGCGGACCTCCCTTTTCGTCGGGTGGACATTCACGTCGACACGATCCGGTTCGATACGTATGTCGAGGATTGCACACGGGAACCTGTCTGGGGGGAGGAGAGTCCCATACCCCCTCCTTACCGACTGGGCAAGCGCTCTCGATTGCACGGGCCTCTGATTGATGCTGATAAAAATCTGGTAGGGATTCTGCCTCGAGAGAGAGGGAAGTGAGAGTACACCCTCAACCTGCACACATGAACTTGAATAATGCACAGGGATAAGCGCCCCGGCGACGGACGTCCCGAAGAGGTGGAGTGCGGCGTCATGCACAGACCCTCCGGGAGACTGGATAAGGATCCTCCTGTTATGAAGAACCCGGAAAGAGATATCCGGCCTGGAAAGGATGACGCGCTCCAGGCTTCCCGTGATATACGCCATTTCGGTGGCAAGGGAACGCATGAATTTCTTCCTGGCGGGGGTGTTGTAGAAGATCTCATCCACTTCAACGCATGCCCCCTCAGGACAGCCGGCAGCTCCCTTGTCGATTATGCTTCCTCCCTCGTTGACGATTCTCACACCATCCACGGCTGCTCCTTTCTTCCGTGTTGTGAGTGTCAGCCTTGAGATTGCCGCGATACTCGCGAGCGCTTCTCCACGGAATCCGAGTGACCTTACCAGAGAAAGATCGGAGAGTGTTTGTATCTTGCTCGTTGCATGAGCAGTACAGGCAAGATCCGCATCTTCGTGACCCATCCCTGATCCGTTGTCCGAAACCCGTATTCTCGTGATGCTGCCGTGGCGAGATGTGATCTCAACTTCTATTCTTCCTGCCCCCGCATCGAGTGCGTTCTCAACGAGCTCCTTCACGATTGATGCCGGGCGCTCGATAACTTCCCCCGCGGCGATGCGTGATATGGTCTCCGGGTCAAGGACTCTTATTTTCCCTGTACTGGTCATGTTCTCCATGCCTCACCGTCCCCCGTCTCTTGATTTTTTCTGGAGGTCATAGAGGAGTGAGAGTGCGGAGAGCGGGGTCATATCATCAAGATTCATGTTTTTCAGGGTCTCAAGCACGGGGTGTGAAGGATGTTCATGATCGGCCACATCGGGGAGCAGCAACTGGGTATACCGCGTTGCACGGACGCCCCCTTTACTCCCGTCAGGGATTTTCCCTCCGTCTTCGAGGAGTTTCCTGGCCCTTTCGGTTACGCTTCGTGGGATTCCCGCGAGGGCAGCCACATGGATACCGTAGCTCTTATCTGTTGCCCCCGGGATGATCTTCCTGAGAAATACGACCTCCTTCCCGGTGTCTTTTACGGCGAAATGGAAGTTCTTCACTCTTGAGAGTTCCCCCTCAATAGTCACCAGCTCGTGGAAGTGGGTGGCGAAGAGAGTCCGGGGGCCTCCCGATCTCTTCCCATGAAGGTACTCAAGTACCGCCCTTGCGATGCAGAGCCCGTCAAGGGTACTGGTGCCGCGCCCGATCTCATCGAGAATCACGAGGCTCTTATTACTCACGTTGTTCAGGATATTTGCAAGCTCGAGCATCTCGACGAGAAACGTGCTCTGCCCGCTTGAGAGGTCGTCAAAAGCCCCAACCCTCGTGAAGATCCTGTCTACAATGCCGATTCTGGCATACTCTGCAGGCACAAAACTGCCCGCCTGGGCCATAATCACGATAAGTGCTGCAGCCCGCATATACGTGGACTTTCCGGCCATGTTCGCGCCAGTGATGATCAGGATCTGGTCCTTCTCGCTCGAAAGATCGAGATCATTGGGGACGAATGTACCCTGCAGGCCCTCTTCAACAACGGGGTGACGGCCATCCCTGACGAGGAGATTCGACGAGTCATCGACAACCGGCCGGCAGTAATGGCCGGATTCCGCAACACCAGCGAGTGCAGTGACGACATCGAGGAGGGCTATTCCCCGTGCGGCTGATTGCAGATCAGGCACCGCCCCATTGAGCCGTTCCAGGAGTTGCCTGTAGACGTCCTGTTCCAGGGAGAGTTGCCGTTCATCTGCTGTGGAGATAACCGCTTCTTTCTCCTTGAGTTCCGCGATGGTGAAGCGCTCTCCGTTCGAAGTGGTCTGCTTTCTCTGGTATTCTGGCGGAACAAGTGCGAGGTTCGGGCGCGTGACCTCGATATAGTACCCGAAGACCGAATTGTAGGCCACCTTGAGGGACTTTATCCCTGTCCTCTCCCGTTCCCTCTGCTGCAATTCAAGGATCCATTCCCTGCCCGATGTTGAGATCCCCCTGAACGAATCGAGTTCCGGGGAGAATCCATCCCGGATGACACCACCGTTCCTAATCACGGCGGGAGGATCGTCCACGATTGCTGCGTTGATCGTCTCCCTGACATACGAGAGGTCGCACAGCATCCTGCAGGCATACCTGATGAATTCAGGGAGACTGTCATTGGAATTGTCGTCAAGGATGGCCTTGATTCGCGGGATATTTGCGAGGGACTGTTCAAGGCTCCTGAGATCACGGGGTCCCGCGTTTCCAAATGCGATCCTTCCTGCGATACGGCTGATGTCAGCGCAGTTGTGGAGGATGCGTACAAGTTCCATCCTCAGCGCAGCCCCGGTCAGGAAAAACTCCACAGCATCGAGTCTGGCATTGATAGAATCGACACGGACGAGAGGTTCAGAGAGCCATTGCCTCATGAGACGGCTCCCCATAGGTGTCGCTGTCTGGTCCATTACAGAAAGGAGCGTCTTCCCGCGTTCTTTATCCCGTATTCCCCGGACAACCTCCAGGTTCCGGAGCGTGACGGCATCCAGCAGACAGGTCTCCTGTATATGGTGAACCGATATCGTGGTGATCTGGGGGAGGTCCGATCGCTGGGTCTCTTGTGCATACAGAAGCGCAGCCCCCGCAGCCTGCATGGCAGCCGGGAGTTGCTCAAGACCGTAACCCTCAAGGCTTGCCACATGGAAATGCCTGGCAAGAGCATCACGTGTCTTCTCATAAGAGAACAGTTCCCCTTCGATACGGGTCAGTACAATGTCATGTGCGGAGAGGAACTCGATGAGGTCGGGTGGGGCATCATCAGCGAGCAGGCACTCTGCGGTTGAAAACCTGGCAATCAGATCCTGCAGTGTTGAAAAATTCTGTTCCCGGGGCAGGATAAGAGCGAAGAATTCTCCTGTTGTGATATCGAGGAATGATGCACCAAGGTGACCGCCTTTCCTTTCACTGTAAATTGCAAGGAGATACTTGGCAGCAGGGGACGAGAGCAGCAGTTCATCCATCACGGTCCCGGGGGTGACCACCCGGACAACTTCTCTTTTCACGATGCCGCGAGCCACTTTCGGATCCTCGACCTGGTCGCAGACTGCCACACGGTAACCCTTTTCGATGAGCTTGGCAATGTACCCGTTCACGGCGTGACAGGGCACCCCGGCGAGAGGAATGCGGTTCCCCTCACGATCCCTTGATCGTGATGTGAGGACAATGTCAAGTTCCCGGGATACTGTCTCGGCATCGGGGCCGAATGTCTCGTAAAAATCGCCGATATGAAAAAGAAGAAGTGCATCGGGATACCTGGATTTGATCTCCAGGTACTGGGCCATTGCCGGAGTGAGACGCCCCTCCCCCCTGCCTGTGTCCGATTCGGCTCCCTTCTCCATTACCCATACACTCCATCTCCCGAAAAGTTATGTCTAACGATCCCGAACAGGGCGAGGCGGGAAAAAGATGACGTAATCCTGGGGGAACAGGGGGGGTTTCCCTGGAGAGAACATTCAAATATGCAGTGTCCCCACTCCATCCCATGGATCTGTTCAGGATATTTTGGACCGGGCAGAGGTCGGGACAATGACCGGAAATAACAGGCTCGGGGATGAAGTGTCTCCTTATCTCAGGCAGCATGCGGGCAACCCTGTGGACTGGTTTCCCTGGGGAGATGAGGCGTTCACTCTTGCCAGGGAGCAGGATAAGCCGATCTTCCTCTCGATCGGGTATTCCACGTGCCACTGGTGCCACGTGATGGAGCGCGAATCATTCTCCGATGCAGGAGTCGCCGGGCTCATGAAAGAACATTTTGTATGTATCAAGGTCGACCGGGAGGAGAGGCCTGACCTCGATGCCCTGTACATGAATGCCGCGATCGCCCTCATCGGCACGGGGGGCTGGCCCCTCAACCTTGTCCTGACCCCGGATCTCCATCCCTTTTACGCGGCAACCTATGTACCCAGGGAGGGAAGGCCCGGGATGCCCGGCCTTCTCGAGATCCTGCCGGCACTTGCCAGATACTGGAGCGAGAACAGGGAGAAGGCTGCCGCGACAGCCGGACTTCTGGCAAAGGCTATCAGGGACTCGAATGAGTCGCGGGGAGGAAGGAGGGTGCATAGACGCGCTGCGGATCGGATGATCCAGGATCTCACGATCCAGTTTGACAGCCTCAACGGCGGATTCGGGCGACCTCCCAAGTTTCCAATGCCACATATCCACCTCTTTTTACTCAGGTACTGGAAGTGGACAGGGAACGAGAAAGCTCTCCGCATGGCTGAAAAAACCCTTCTCTCCATGGCCCGTGGTGGCATCTACGATCACCTGGGGTATGGATTCCATCGCTACGCTACGGATGCCCGATGGCTGATTCCCCATTTCGAGAAGATGCTCTATGACCAGGCTCTTGCTGCCATGGCTTACACGGAGGCATTCCTTGCAACCGGGAACCGGGAACTTGGCGATATCGCCTCGGGATGCATGGAGTACATCTGTTCCTCTCTGGCTTCGCCTCAGGGGGGTTTTTTCTCGGCAGAAGATGCGGACAGCGAGGGAGAGGAGGGAACATATTACCTGTGGACCCGGGACGAGATCACCAGTATCCTTGGGCATGAGGATCAACGCATCTTCCTCCAGGTATTCCCTGTCAGCAATGTGGGCAATTTCCATGATCCTGCTTCAGCGGGAGCATCCGGTCGCTCCATCCTTCATAAGGTACATACCGCTGATGAGGCTGCCCGCATGCTCTCGCTGGACGATGATGCAGTCAGGCAGCGGCTCGGGCATATACGCACGATGCTCCTGCAGCATCGGAACACCAGGGAAAAACCATTCCGGGACGAGAAGATCCTCGCAGACTGGAACGGCCTTGCCATTGCCTCCCTCGCCATGGTCTCCCGTGCCCTTGGAAAAGAAGAATTTCTCGATGCTGCCGGGAACGCGGCATCGTTCATTATATCCCGCATGCGCACGGATGACGGAGGGCTCTGGCACCGCTGCATGAATGGTGTTGCCGGAATCAGGGCTACCTCTGCTGATTACGCAGCGATGATTTACGGTCTGATTGAATTGTTCATTGCATCAGGGGATCCACGATATCTTAAGTCGGCACTCGACCTCGAAGAGTACCACACAACCTATTTCTGGGATACAAAAACAGGCGGATATTTTACCACTCCTGAAAGTGCAGCCGATGTCTTTGCCCGGCAGAAAGAATGGTACGACGGGGCTATCCCTTCGCCGAATTCGCTCTCCTTCTCAAACCTCACCCGCCTTGCGCTCCTGACCGGAGATGAGGAGTTTTCGAGAAGAGCCGATATGCTCTCCCGGCACTATTCTCACCTGGCCGACACAAACCCCTCGTCGTGCGCAATGTTCATGGCAGGGTATACACTCTCTGCCGGTCCTTTGCAGAGAGTGGTGATCGCAGGAAAGGGAGAAGATCCGCTCTTCGGAGTGATGAGATCGTTTTTCGATGCCCACTACCTGCCCTTTACGATACCGGTCCTGAAAGATGAAGATCGGGAGGATCTCGTATCAGGAATACTTCCCTCGGTAAAGGGATATGCCTCAAGGGGAGGGACTCCCCGGGCATTTGGCTGCTCAATGGCATCCTGCCAGGCCCCTGCCAGCAGTGTCGAGGATCTTCGAACGCTCCTTGGAATTACCAAAGAGTAATTCCAGATTGGGGCATTTCAGAAAAAAAGTCAGAGGTTCTTCAGGGCAACCATGTCCATGACCCCGGTAAGTTTCCATACGAGGGATCGCTCTTCCATGGCAATAGCTTCGGGGGGATCCTGAGGTGAATGGCCCAGTGCCGCCAGGATGTTGGTCGAGAGACGCTTCTCCTTGATCAAGTCCACGAACTCCTGCCGGATGAGTTTCTTCTCGATCGAATCGGTAACCTCTTTTAAGTACCCCTGCATGCTGACGAATGTGTAACTGGAGAGATCTCGCGTGTATTTCTCCACCTCAACCGCAACATAGGGGCTTTTCCTGAAGTACTCGAGTTTCTTTCCATACTTTGTAGAGAGGAAATAGAGGAACTTACCATCGAAGAAATAGAGAAAAGGTGCGATGTAAGGATATTTCTCCCCCTGGAATGCTATACGGCAGATATAGCCCTTTCCTATCAGGGAATCATACTCCTTCTTCTCCATTCTGGGGATCTTCACAATTTCCATAGGTGTGTCGCATTGACAGTTGCGATGTACTTCAGATAAACATTGTGAATTATTGCCTCGCCGAATTTTCACACCAGCGTGTCTTCTTCTCTGCAGTGTCAACGACGAGCCAGGGAGATCCGGATCATCCGGACACATATCACGGGATTTAAAAAGAATACCACGCACTTTTCCCTGCGGATTGAATCCCAATCCAGAGTATCATTGAAACAGTCCCCGGCGTGTTGCCTGGCATGCAACAATACTTCCATATGGGACGAGAGAGACCTAAGCATACTGTGTGTGGAATGCACGGAAACTTCCCGGTAAAAGCCCTGCTCTTTGACATGGACAATACTCTCTTTGACCTTGTCGCGGCAAAACTCGAGGCCTGCAGGGTCATAACAAAGGAGATAGGGGCAGGGTCGCCTGACGTTCTTTTCTCATATTTCCTCCGCCGGGTAAGAGGTTTCGAAGACCCGGAGAACATCCGTGATTTCATGGTCGAAACCGGGACCTATTCGGATGATGCGTATGCATGGTCGGTTGCAGCGTATCGCGACGTGAAACTCTCGCATATCGAACCATATCCCGGAGTCAGGGATACACTCTCCGAACTCAAAAGGAGGGAATATCCGCTTGTTCTGGTCACCGATGCCCACCACCGGGATGCACTCCCCCGCCTGGAGAAGACCGGTCTCAAGGAACTGTTCAGCCATATCATCACCCATGACATGACGTGGGAGAAGAAACCGAGTCATATCCCGTTTCTGTATGCCCTCCGGGCACTCGGCATTCCGGCCCCTGATGCAGATACTACGATGTTCATCGGGGACAGCCCAAGGCGTGATATTGCACCCGCACGGCAAATCGGCATGTATACGGCGTATGCGCGGTACGGGGATCGCTTCTCATCCACCCGCAGCGATGGCGGTGCACACGTTGTTCTCGATGATATCAGGAGACTCCCATTGCTGCTCGAACACGCAACTCCGAACATGGAGGGGAGAGATAGATCATGTGCGGCAGGTTTACTTTAGCGCTTACGGTTGGTTTCGGGAAACGCTTCGGGGTTGACGAATCTGTGCTCGGGCTGTCCCCCCGGTACAACATTGCCCCCTCGCAGCACACGCCAGTCGTATTCACGAATCCTTCGGGAGCAAGGGTTGCTGTTCACATGACATGGGGGCTTGTTCCAACGTGGACACGTGACCTGACAGGTGCCCGCCCGCTCATCAATGCCCGTGCAGACACACTCGCGGAACGTCCATCCTTCAGCGGTCCGCTCGCACGTCACCGCTGTATCGTTCCAGCGACAGGTTTCTATGAATGGCAGAAGAGCGGAACGGTGAGGATACCATACTATTTCCGGAGGAAAGACCATGACTACCTCTCTTTCGCGGGACTCTATGATATCCTGAAAGGAAGGAATCCCCCCCTGTATACATTCACCATTATCACGACGGATCCCAATCCTCTTGTAGCCCGCTACCATGAGAGGATGCCTGCCATTCTCATGCAGGAAGATGAAGATCGCTGGCTGGCGCCAGGCCCTATCAGGGAGAGTGATCTCTCTTCCATCCTCGCTCCCTGTGATGAGAACCTGCTGGAAGCATATCCCGTGTCGAGGGCAGTCAATGATCCGTCCCGGGACAGCCCTGACCTCATCAGGAAGGCGGGAGACAGTACGCTTGACGTATAACCGACCAGCCCCCCACATCAATCGCGGACAAGGGAATCCCCAACCCTGGTTCTTACCTGCTCCCTTAGACCGGCGATCGACCTGAGATCAAAAATCCGGTCCATTCCGTCAACAAGGATCGGACTAACAGGAGTAATCCCCACAATTGAGAAGAAGGCCCCGGCAACAGCCTTCACACACCTGAAATTCTCTGTCCCGGTCCGGCCTGCAACCGCCAATAAAAGACCTGTTCCGCGCCCTGCCTGTCCCCCCAACGTTCTCTCTGCATGGAAAGCCTGGAACCTGTCCATGAGTGCTTTTAGGCCTGCGGGGACCGTGTTGGTGTATACCGGGGAGCATACGATCACCAGGCGGCACCGCGATACGGCATCGATAACTTCCGTCATGTCATCCTGGAATATACATGTCCCGGTATTGTAACACTGGTAGCACCCGATGCAGGAATGAATATCCAGATCATGGGGGAAGAGAACGGTTGTTTCTGCGCCCGCTTCGCGGGCAGCATCTGCTGCCCAGGAGGCGAGAATGGCACAGTTTCCCGTCGGTCGCGGACTCCCCTGGATGATCACAGCACTGTTCTCGCGTCCCGACGTCTTTGTCCTGGGAATGGGAGGAAGTGAGGAGACGAATGAACCGGGATCGCGCAGAAGATCCCTCTCCCATCTTGTTACGGTTTCTTCTGCCACATCTCTTGCGTGAATGGGTATCAGGGGGGAGTATTCACAGGAGTTGGTCCGCATGATTCCCAGGATACTGTCTTCCGATGAAATCTGCACGGTGAATCGTTTCATACCCGGGTATACACCGGAGAGATCCTCCTCGCCCATCTCGATACGGTACGCAGATCCGCCTGCGTTCACAATCCGTTCCATGATGGCTGTCATGGCCGGCTCCATTGAGCAGAAATAGGGGATTACCGGGGATATACTTTCCAGTATCCGGGGATACTTTTATGGGTGTACCGGGGGAGAACCCTTCCTTGATCTCTAGAATGTCCGCATCGCTGTCACAGGAAATTCAGAAACTAACCCGTCTTGCAAAGGAGAGGGATGCCGAAATGTGCGTGATATCCTCCCGCGATATCGTGGTTTCAGACTGGGTGAGATTCAAGTGCCGGTTCGGGTGCAAGGGATTTGGGAAACACTTGAGTTGTCCCCCGTATGCACCTTCACCGGCAGAGACCAGAAACATGGTTGGGGAGTACGAAACGGGGCTTCTCCTCAGGTTCGATGGCATCCCGGGTCACCGGGATCTCTCACCGGAAGAGATCCCTGAAGATTTTCATCCCTTCTATCGTGATCTCATTCTCTGGGTGAACAGCACGGTCCATTTCCTGGAGAAGACTGCGTTTTACGACGATTTTTACAAGGCGTTTGGTTTTGGGGCATACCCCTGCATCTATTGCGAACACGAGCACTGCGTGGCCGAGGAGCACCCGGGCATTGTTGATGAGAGCATACGAAGGATGTGCCGGCACATGGACATGGTCCGCCCAAGCATGGAGGCAGCCGGCATCGACGTCTTTGCCACAGCACGGAATGCAGGCTGGACACTGCACACGGTGCCATGCAGGGATCTCCAGTATGGTATGGTGGAACACGGAAATATCACTTCTATTGGCCTCGTTCTGCTCGAATGAAAAGATGATTTGCCGAACTGGGATCTCTTGGTGTCCCGCATCATGCGTGAGTCCGCGCTCCCTCAACCGGTTTTTACTACATTTTCAGAAGTATGAAGAAAAGCGGGGGTGATTATTTTCCCTTCCTGAAAAAGCCAAGGGGATCCCGCCAGTTGAGGGGAAGGGTGCCCCTTTTTTTTGGGAATACGCCCTCCCTCACCGATTTTATCTCCTCAACCGTGTAAAATGCATTCGGCTGGAATTCCCTGATCAGACGCACCACTTCAGGCATATCCTCCCTCCTGCTTATCGTGAGAATTACCTTCACGGGGCCACTTGCTCCCGTGGCATCCATGATCGTGACCCCGAAGTTCCGGTCTCTGAGTGCATCTGCAAGTCCGGCTGCATCATGGATGGTGATGATTCGGATGATCACATTACCCAGTGAAAGGCGCTCCTCGACCCGCATCCCGATGTAGGTTCCGGCAGCGAATCCGCCCCCGTATGCAATGTAGGATGCCACGTTTCCGATGTTCTGCATCACCTGCCCGATCGCAAGGAGCCAGATAATCACCTCAAAGAAACCGATGAACGGTGCGATATTCCTGAATCCCTTCGCAATGAAGATAACGCGGAGTGTGCCGAGGCTCACGTCGCAGATCCTCGCAAAGAATATGAGAAGCGGGAGGATAACCCATGCGAACATATCCCCATTTATTGAACATTCAAGCATCCGATGGCTCACCCGGGATACCTGGTACTTCAGAAGATGATTTGTGTCTGTCCCCTGAATCGCACGTTGACACGAGATATGGCCATCTCCCCGGTGGAGCGTTGAGTTCCTGGATAAGATTATCCCGATAAGAGAACCCCTTGTTCCAAAATGTCCATAGTGTGATTGGTCGGATCATCCTGTGCCGATCCTGCCTGGAATTGATATCCACATATTCCGAAAAGGCAAATATGTAGTCCTTCATAGGTGCGGAATTTCCTAGATCTCTATCTACCGGGTCTGTACCCCGGGTCAGGACCGCTCTTCCAGTATCTTCCTGATAGTACTATGTCGCTCCTTTTCAGAACCCCTGTGTGCAGCGAGGCGCTCTTCGAGCGTGTCTCTGTCGGCCCGGTAGAGTACGCCGAGTGCGATCCGTGCATCCTGATCGTAGTCCCACTCCCCTGCTTTCTTATAGGCCGCATCATAATCCCCCGGGTCATGATCCTCTATCTCATAGACACTCCTATCGTAAAAGTCCGAGAGATTGAAGTATGATGCACAGACCTGCAGTACATCGATGAAAGAAAATCCCCGGTGATGGATGCCTTCAAGGATCACCTCCCGCAGCAGGTCCTTTTTCCGTGTGCATGCTCGTGCAACGAACGTGGCTCCCGATGAGAGCATGATCCTGAGGGGGTTAAACGGCCCCTCAATCGTCCCTTCCGGTGTAGACCTTCCCCTGAACCCGAGCGGTGAAGTAGGAGTATACTGCCCGGTTGTAAGCCCGTACACGCGGTTGTTGTGGACAATGAGGGTGATATCAGAATTTCGCTTGGCAGTAAAGACGAGGTGATCGAGCCCCTCTGCATAACAGTCGCCGTCACCGGCACAGACAAGCACCACAAGATCGGGATTGGCCATTTTTATCGCGGTCGCAGCCGGCAGGGTGCGTCCATGGATTGAGTAGAAACTGTTGATGTTGAGGTAGTCTGCCATCTTCGCGTGGCATCCGATCCCGGTGACGAGCACGATGCGGTCAAGCTCGACTCCTTCCCGTACAAGCTCTTCTATTGCAAATTTTATGGCGAACTGGATCACGAAGTTCCCGCATCCCGGGCACCAGGTGTTCTGAGCCCCGGTCACAAGGTTCCTTGCTGTCATGCGGAGGCCTCCCTCACGCGGGCTTCCAGTTCCTCGTATGAAAATGGCCTCCCGTCATACTTCCGGATATGTTGATCGATTGAAATCCCAAACCGTGCAAAGAGCATGGCAAGTTGCCCGTCAGAATTTTCTTCGACCGCGATCAGTCTCTTCACACCCTGCAGTGCAGCTTTCACTCTGTCACGCGGGAATGGTGCGAGTACTATCGGTTGGACAACGCGCAGGTCCATCTTTGCTGCCAGCTCGCGGCATACTCCGACTGTTGAGCCCCAGCAGAGGAGTGCCAGGTCAGCATCTGCCACACCTCCGGCTGCAACAGGGTTGAGGTTGTCAACCCCAATGGCAAGGGAAGCGCCTTTTCTCCTCCTCTTTTCGGTCATCATGGCAGCCATGTCAGCCCTTTCAGTGGAGATCCCTGCCTCGTCGTGGGTGTAGCTGTTCACCTTGATCACCGTGTCGGCAGCCGGGGGATGGAGCATTTCCGATACCCCGTCCTCAGTCATGCTGTATCTCAAATACCCGGGGTTTCCTTCATGCGGGGGATTCTGGTAGATTTGGGGTATTCCTGGTGAAGGGTCAACAACACTAAAAAATCCTTCGCAGAGCGTTTTATCACAGAGGATGAGGGAAGGCACCTGATATTTCCACGAGATCTGGAGCGCGAGGGAAGACCATATGAAGGCCTGCTCGGCATCCCCTGGCGCCGCTACAAACCTGGGGAACTCTCCCTGGCCTGCATGCAGAACAAAATGGAGATCGGACTGCGCGGTATAGGTTGGCATCCCTGTGCTCGGACCTGCTCTCTGGCCCATCACGACAACGACAGGAACTTCGTTCATCCCGGACAGGGAGAGCCCTTCGGTCATCAGGCAGAATCCTCCTCCTGAGGTCCCCACCGCGGTCTTTTTCCCGGCATATCCAAGCCCCAGCGCCATCATGATCACCGCGATCTCATTCTCGGGATGAAAGACCACAAGGTCGTGGGATTTTGCGATCTCTGCCATAAAATGGAGGAGGTTGGAGGTGGGAGTCATGGGATAGGCCACGAATGCATCGAGCCCTCCATGGAGGAGGCCCAGGCCTATCGCCTCGTTGCCGGAGAGCACAGGAAGCGGGGGATTTCCCAGGGCAGGTATTGTGCAGCATTCCCTTGCCGCATCGTATCCCCGGCGGGCAATCCTGAGGTTTAATGGAAGTGCTTTGGGGATCTGCCTGCTGAATACGTTTTCAAGCACCGGCCATTCGATCCCAGCTGCGTGTGCGAATGCCCCGATGATACATGAATTCCCCATGACAGGAGGAGCATCTTCCTCTTTCAGAATGTCCGGGAGGTTCACGCCAATCCCTTCAGCCTTGACCCTGGAAGAGTCGAATAACAGTGTGGTCCCCTGCCGGGAGAGATTTCTGTGGAGATCAACGGTCTCCTGGTTCAGGGCAAGGATGAGATCAACCCTGTCGCGGCAGGCACTCGTCTGTTCCCTGGATGCCCTCACAATGGCATAATTATGACCCCCTTTTATCAGTGACGGGTAATCGAAATACATGTAGATGCGGTATCCCAGGCGGTTGAAGAGGTGTGCAATCATCATCCCGGCACTGTTGATACCGTCCCCTGCCTTTCCTCCGATAAGTATCGAGAATTCTTCCATCTGTCCTTCCTCCACTGAAAAAGACTCTCTTCACGTGGACAGATATAGGTTGTTTATCCGGAATGTAAAAAAGGGAAAAAAATAAGAGTTCACTTTTTTATTGATCTGATCCGTGCGGCTTCATCCGGATTCTCGGTGCGTAGAAGGTAGGTGCCGTAGCATGGCTTTGTGAACGGGAAGGTGATCGTATCACCATCAAAACCAATCAGGATAGGCGGAACCCCTATGATGGCCTTCTCGAATATCTTGAACCCGGGATTGACGGTCACGAACTCGCTGCAGTGCGCTTTTACGTACTCCCTGCATTCCACAAAGGAGGCTCCCTGGAGAATGATATCATATTTCAGAGATTCGATACAAGCCATGGCAACACCTCGTCTATCTTTTTCTTCATGGGCATCGGATTATGCACGGCCTTTGCAGTGACCTTCTCGCATGGGAAGTTGATAGTCCCGGCAACCTCCTGGAAATGTTCTCCATATACAAGAGCCACGACGGTTTTCCCGGTGATCGCCTGGACAGTAGCTGCGTAGGAGACTCCCGCATCATTGTGGACAAATACAATGTAATACGAGAACACCCGTCTCTTCTCTGCAAGGTCAGCAATACACGTGTCGAGGTCAATCATCTCCCCCACGTAATGATGAAGGGGATCCGAGACCTCGATGAGCATCCGCGCTGCCGGGTTTCCCGCGACCACGGGAACGACCCCGTGTTTTCTCAGCCCATGCATCAGATACAGGGCAATGCCGGTCTGAACTGGGACCTGCGGGCACCCGAGCAGAAGGAGCGCATCCTTCTTATCCTTCATTTTAGCGATAGTAACCACTCCTGCTATCATGAGTATGGCGGTCGGGTTTCATCTCATTTCCCATCGCGGTCATGCTCCATGCCTGGACCGGACCCCGAGATCGGTCACTCTCTCAGGATGGGTATAGACAGTGAAACGGTCTCCACGCGAGAAGCAGATGAGGGTGATACCTGCTTTTTTCGCGGTTTCAATTCCCTGCTGGGTCGTGGCCGCCCTGGACACAATAACCGGTATCCCCGCATGGGCAGCCTTGGTGACCATATCCCGGGGCTGTCGCCCGGTGCATCCCAGGATACACATGGAACGGTCGATTCCCATAAGCACCGCATGTCCCACAACCTTGTCGACCGTATTGTGCCTCCCGAGATCGTTCGCCTTCACGAGAAGATCATGTGTGTGAAAGAGGACTGAACAGTGGACGCCGCCTGTTTTTCTCCAGGTCTCTGTCTCGATCTCGTCTGTTATCCTGTAGATATCTGCAATATCCAGTGAAAGAGAAGATTTGACCGGATGGAAGGGTTTTCTGACTCCGATTGCACCTGTCGAGATTATCTCCTGGACAGGAATACCTTCGATGGGAGCATCAACAAAGATGTCACTCCCCTTCACTACGACCCGGTTCACCCTGTCGGAAAGTCCCTGGCAGATCACGAATCCTGCACCAAGTTCCTCTAGGTGATCGTTGCTTGCCACCATCCCGGAGAAGAATACCCCGTTCAGGTAGAGGGAGAAAGTGTTCTCTTTTACAACAGTATCTTCGATATCACCCGCAGCACCACCTCTCACCTGGATTCCCCTTACCGAAATGGTATTCATGGATGTGTTTCTCCATCCAGCCAGGTGAGGTACGGGGGATATCCATCTATGACAGGCACGACGATTATTTCAGGGAGTTCGTATGAATGAGCACTCCGGATGGCGGATATGGCATCGCTGACCCTGTCTGTTGTGGTCTTTATGATCAACAGAACCTCGGGATCATCACACATGCTCCCTTCCCAGCGGTATATGGACCTGATCTCAGTGATATTCACACAGGCCGCGAGTCTCTTTTCAACGAGGTCGCGGGCGATTGCAGGCCCCTCATCCCTCGAGGTGGTTGTGAGAATAATCCTTGCACGTGATGTCGAATCTGGCACCAAACTGTCCAGGCCTCCCGGTGTAATCCCCGGAATCCTCCTCCCGGGAACCTCACACATACTGTTAGCTATCCGGGCGCGGGATATAATGATATTGTTGTAATACAGCCATTTCAGTAAGTTTTACCAGTTCGGGAACCACAGGAAGTCTTTTTTGAGTGTAGGCCGGGTGATCTTTAATGCATGAGGAGAACGCACTATATGACAATATGTATGCGGAACGAATGGGGGCGCTCCCTCCCTATCTGTTCGCCCGAATCGACGAGATGAAGGCAAAGAAAATAAAGGCTGGCGTGGATGTCATCGATCTCGGGGTTGGCGATCCGGATCTTCCCACACCTTCCCATGTGGTGGATGAGCTCTGCAGGGCGGCAAGGGATCCGGCCCACCATCATTACCCTTCCTATGCAGGTATGCCTGAGTTCCGGATAGCAGTGGCACGCTGGTACATGCGTCGTTTCGGGGTGGAATTGGATCCTTCAACCCAGGTACTTGCCCTGATGGGTTCAAAGGATGGCATTGCGCATATCCCTGAAGCATTTGTCAATCCCGGGGATTTTGTCCTGGCACCAAGCCCCGGCTATCCCGTGTACCGCACCTCGACGCTTTTTGCCGAGGGCAGGGTCCATGAGATGCCCCTGACAGCAGAGAACCACTTCATCCCCGTGCTCGACGACATTCCCCGCAAGGTGGCTGATTCGGCACGAATAATGTTTCTGAACTACCCGAACAATCCCACATCGGCCGTAACCCGTGAGGGATTCTTCAAAGAGGCGGTGGAATTCGCCCGCGAACACGATCTCATTATCGTCCACGACAATGCGTATTCGGAGATCGCATACGATGGCTACAAAGCCCCGTCATTTCTTGAGACTGAAGGTGCCATGGATGTTGCCATCGAGATGCATTCCCTCTCAAAGACCTACAACATGACCGGGTGGAGGATCGGTATGGCGGTCGGAAACGGGACGATTCTCTCCGGTCTCGGGAGAGTCAAGACGAATGTGGACTCGGGAGTCTTCGATGCGGTCCAGAGGGCAGGAATCAGTGCGCTGTCGGGATCGGACGATTGTGTGCGGGAAGCCTGCCGTATCTACCAGGAGAGGAGGGATGTGCTGGTTGGCGGTCTCAGGAAACTCGGGTTTTTGGTTGATGCACCAAAGGCTACCTTTTATGTCTGGATGCCGGTTGAGGACTGCATGGCCTTTACCACAAGGATGCTTGATGAAGCCGGTATCGTGGTCACACCCGGGATAGGATTCGGTTCAGGTGGTGCCGGATATGTCAGGTTCGCCCTCACCCGTTCCACCGGACGCATACAGGAAGCCCTTGGGAGGATGGAGGGAATGGACCTATGAACCTTCCCCCTCATCTTGGTATCAGGGACAGCCATCTCACCATCGGAGGGATCGAATGCAGCAGCCTTGCAGATCGTTACGGAACCCCGCTCTATGTCACGGACCAGGACCGAATCGTGTCAAAATATCGTGAGTACCACACTGCACTCGGTTCTCACCATCCGAAGGTGAAGGTGCTGTATGCTGCAAAGGCAAATGGCAACCTGGCAATCATGAAAGCACTTGCCAGGGAGGGTGCGGGGGCCGATATATTCTCTTCCGGCGAGCTCCATCTGGCACTCGCGGCGGGAATCCCGCACGATATGCTTCTCTTCAACGGAAGCTCGAAGAGCCAGCGGGATCTCCGACTTGCTGTCGAGCATGACATCGCCGTGTCGGTGGACTCGCTCGACGAGCTCTTCCAGCTCGAAAATGTGGCGAAGGGCATGGGGAGAACGGCGAGGATAGCCTTCCGTGTCAATCCTGCACTCGAAGTCCCAACCCATCCCAAGATTGCAACAGGGCTTGCAACAAGCAAGTTCGGGATCGCACACCATCTCATCCCTTCCGCATACAAGGAAGCACTGGGATGTACCCATATCAGGCCTGTGGGCATCCATTGCCATATTGGTTCCCAGATACTGGATCTCGAGCCATTCAGGAAGGCAGCCGACGTGATGATGCGCATCGTCGCGGATCTTGTTGCAATGGGGATCGAGCTCGAGTTTATCGATCTCGGCGGAGGGCTCGGGATTCCCTACCGGCACGGGACTGAGATGGCGCCCGGGCCTGCGGAATATGCCGCAGCAGTGGCACCTATCGTCAAAAAAGGAGCCGAGTCACTCGGCATCCACCCGGAACTGTGGGTTGAACCCGGACGCTCACTCGTCGCTGATTCAACCGTGCTTCTCTGCCGGGTGAACTCCGTCAAGAAGGCGCACAAGAATTTTGTCAACGTGGATGCAGGGTTCAATCTCCTGGTCAGGCCCGTCATGTACAATTCCTACCATGAGATTGTCCTGGCACACGGCGTGAACCATATCCCGGAGGAGACCTACACCATAACCGGCCCCATCTGCGAGACAGGCGATATCCTGGCATCAGACCGCCGCCTTCCCCGGATAAAAGCGGGGGATCTCATTGCCATCCTCGATGCGGGTGCCTATGGTTTCTCGATGTCATCGCAATACAACGCAAGGCCACGCTGCGCAGAAGTGATCATCCACGAAGGAACCCCCGCCCTCATGAGGCGGGCCGAGACCATCGACGATCTCACTGCCACCATGCGGACGCCTTTCTGGTTGTCCTGAAAGGAGAAGAACCGTGCAGTTCCACTACGCCCTCGTGGACGATCTCTTCACTCGTGAGGAGTTCGAGCGGCGGGTGGAGGAGAAGATGGAAGCCTGCGGCGATCTCGTCGATGAGGTGACGGCCGCAATGATGGTGGTGCAGGATTCCGGGCGCCACCATGTCAAGATAAAGGATCTGTCGGGAAAGTCATCCCTTTTCTCTTTTTTTGGGAAGGTTATTGCACAAAATCCCCCGCGTGAATTCGAGAGGCCCGGGGGAGAGAAGGGTCTCGTGACCAGCATCATCCTCGGCGACGAAACCGGGCAGGTCAGGGCAATTCTGTGGGATGAGAAAGCGGGAGCGGCCAGGGAGATCGAGATAGGAGAGGTCCTCGAGGTCATAGGGAAGCACCCGAACCGGGCTACGAACGAGATCACGGTCATGGCCATGCGCCAGTCCATGGTTGAGATCGTCGGGCCGACGCAGGTGGAGCCGTCTCTTGCACCCCCCAAGCGGAAGGGGATTACCGCAAGGGTGATGGTGCTTGGCAATCCCCGGATGGTGCCCAGGCGTGACGGGACCGAGATTGAAATGCGGGATCTCATTATAGGAACAGAGGATGGTATCACCCGCATGGCATGCTGGACGCCCGCCCTTCTTGACGGGATTGCCGAGGGAATGACAATGAGGGTCCGGGGAGCACTCGAGAAGGTGCGAAAGGCCGGGAAAGAGTTCAGTATCGATGACAAGAGCGAGGTTGAGATAACTGAGGAAGAAGTACCGGTGAGCCTGGATTCAATTTCTGATGTACAGGAGGGTGGCACATACTCATTGTCAGGATCCATCCGTTCCTGCCAGCCTGCGCACCAGTTCACCACCAAGGATGGCAGGGCATCCTGCGTACGCAACCTTGTCATCACTGACGGCACGCACGATCTTCACCTGGTATTGTGGGGCGACCATGCGGGTACGAGTCTTCTCCCTGGTGAGCAGATCATCGTCTACCTCGCTTCTGGCAGGACTGGGAGGAACGGGGGGCTGGAACTGCACGCCGGGCGGGGGAGTCTTGTCCAGATACGCCATGAAGGAGAGGCTGCAGAAGAAGAGATATCAGGTACCGTGATCATCACCCCTGAAGGGACATTCCTTGATACCCCTGAAGGCCAGTTTCTTATGTTCTCGCATCTTCCCCATGGCCATGAGATCAAAGCAAGAGCCAGGCGTATGGGAAAACGGCTCACCATCCTTTCATGGGAGGAAAACCCTCCTGATCCTGCCGAGCTGGATGCGAGGCTTGATGCCTTCATCAGCCTGACGGAGAACGGGAATACTTTCACCCCGCACGGCCGCCAAGATATAAGAGGATGAGTATACTTCCTCTCCACGAACAGGTGAATTAAAAATGAGCAACGGACCCCTTGAAATTGAAGATCTGCCCGGTGTGGGACCTACGACTGCCGAGAAACTGCGCGAATCCGGTTTCCTGAGCGTGGAGAGCATTGCCACGGCGTCTCCCCAGGAGCTTGCCGAGACTGCAGAGATAGGCGAGTCGACTGCAAAGAAGATGATCAAGGCAGCCCGCGAGCTGGTGGATCTCGGGGGTTTCCGAACGGGGAAGGACGTCTTCGAGCAGAGGAAGGAGGTCAGGAAACTCCGGACCCGTGTTCCGGAACTGGATGCCCTCCTTGGAGGCGGTCTTGAGACCCAAGCCCTCACTGAGCTCTATGGCGAGTTCGGGTCAGGAAAGAGCCAGGTGGCGCACCAAGCTGCCGTCAACGTGCAGCTCCCCGAGGAGGAAGGTGGTCTGATGGGCTCGGCCATTTTCATCGACACCGAGAATACCTTCCGTCCCGAGCGTATTGAGCAGATGGTGATCGGCCTCGGGATCGATGCCGACCCGCAGGACTTCCTGGAGAACATCCATGTTGCAAGGGCGCACACTTCAGACCATCAGATGCTGATGGTAGAGAGTGCAAAGGAGAAGGCCCAGGAACTGAAGAACTCTGACCGCCCACTCCGCCTTATTATCGTTGATTCGCTCACTGCGCACTTCCGGGCCGAGTACGCAGGCCGCGGCACCCTCGCTACCCGGCAGCAGAAACTGAACCGGCACCTTCACGATATCTTCAGGCTGGTCGACGAGCACAACGCAGTGGGAATGGTCACCAACCAGGTACTCTCAAATCCCGCGGTGTTCTTTGGAGACCCGACAAAACCCATTGGGGGGAATATCGTCGGCCACACCGCAACCTTCAGGATTTACCTGCGGAAGAGCAAGGCCGGCAAGCGTATTGCCCGACTGGTGGACAGCCCCAACCTCCCCGAGGGAGAAGCAGCATTCATGGTGGAAGAGGCTGGACTGAAACCGGTATAATATTTCTTTTTTTTTGCGGAGAGTTCTCTTCAATTTCGTCAGTACTGCTTTCTTTTGAATGACGCAGATGTGAAAATCTTGTTTTGTTGCATTCCAGGAATCTGATTGTGTGAATGCCGGAGAACTATCTTTTTCGATCGTTCTCCAGTAAATGCCTCTCTGAATGCTCCAGGGCCGGTTGGGGTAGGTGGGAGCTGGATTCTCTCTCCCCTCAATTCATAACGGCATGTCTGATAGGGAAAAAAGACATGATGTGTTGTACTACTACCATTCTTCAG
Source organism: Methanolinea sp. UBA275 (assembly GCA_002506105.1). Taxonomy (GTDB): domain Archaea; phylum Halobacteriota; class Methanomicrobia; order Methanomicrobiales; family Methanospirillaceae; genus Methanolinea_A. Next base: position 109,665 of record DAWU01000009.1, read on the forward strand.
GGGGATAGGGGGATATCCCAGGGTATACAGTCCCTTCACAAAGTGACGAGATCTGAATCGTCTTCCCTGTATAACCTCACCACGTCACCTATCACGATAATTGCCGGGGGCTTCACGTTCCGCGTCTTCGCACGATCTGCAATGGTCTGGAGCGTCCCTGTGGTCACACGTTGATCCTGTCTCAACCCACGCTCGATGATGGCAACAGGAGTATCGGGCCGTTTACCGTGGGTGATAAGGCTCTGAGTAATGACAGGAATATTTCTGACACCCATCAGAATTACCAGAGTCCCCTGGTTCTTTGCCAGGTTCTCCCAGTCAAGGCCGGATTCAGCCTTTCCCGGCTCCTCGTGCCCCGTGAGGATGGTGACCTGGGAAGCGTATTTCCGGTGAGTGAGGGGAATCCCAACGGCTCCCGGTACTGCGAGTGCGCTGGTGACACCAGGGACAAGTTCCACTGGGATCTTATGCTCCCTGAGCACCTCAAGTTCTTCTCCACCTCTCCCAAAGAGGAAGGGATCTCCGCCTTTGAGCCGTACCACCTGTTTTCCTTCGCGTGCCTTTGCAACCATCAGATCTTCGATCTCTTCCTGCTCCAGCGTATGTTTCCCGCCGAATTTTCCGCAGTCTATCTTCTCGGCATGTTCCGGGAGCGTCGCAAGGATGTCGTCTCCGGGGAGCTGGTCATAGAGCACCACATCCGCCTGATCGATCACCTGCCGGGCCCGCTGCGTGAGGAGACCAAGGCCACCAGGGCCCGATCCCACAAGATACACTTTTCCGTTCATTCTTTCAGCCCCAGTTTCATGTATGCCTCATGTATCAGGCCTCGTGCGTCTTTTCTGAGCATGGCACCGAAGGATTGGGCATCTTCTGTCGAACAGTGGGTTGCATCTCTCCTCACCCTTATGTTTCCATCGAGAGAGAGGATCTCTGCAATGAGGTGTCCATTCCGGCAATAGACCCCCTGGGGGGTGAAGCATCCCCCGCCAACCTTTTCCATGACCACGCGTTCGCATGTCACGTCCCGCCGGGTAGCCGGGTGATCCAGAGTGCTGGAGAGAAGAGTGGCGGGTTCGCCCTGCCTGCTAACCACGGCGATCGTCCCCTGGTTAGGGGATGGAGGGTACATCTCGGGACACAGCCTTGTTCCCGGAACAGAGAGCCCGAGCCTCTGGAGACCTGCCTCGGCAAGCACCACGGCATCGTACAATCCTTCCTTCTGCTTCCGGAGCCGGGTATCCACGTTTCCTCTGAGCGGCTCAATCTTCCAGTCGGGGTGATGAAGGAGCAGTTGCGCCGTTCTCCGGGTACTGGATGTCCCGACAGTCCGTATCTTCAAAAATTGTCTTGTATGCACAAGGTAATCGGCAGGAGAATCCCGGGGCAGGATTGCGCTCGTGACGAGACCCTCCGGCCTCTTTGCGGGGATATCCTTCATGCTATGGACCGCAGCATCTATCTCTCCCCGGAGAATTGCATCATCGAGAGCCCTTACAAACACTCCCTGTCCGCCTATTTCGTGGAGTGGAACTCCCGTTGCGGTATCTCCCTCGGTAGCGATAACTACCCTCACACACTCAACCCCTTCATCACCAAGAAGCGAGATGACCCTGTCAGCCTGGGCACGTGCAAGGGCACTGCCCCGCGTCCCTATACGGAGAGGCATTCGCGGTACGCAGTGCAAATTATCTCTATCTCCTTCTCTCCATGTGCTGATGAGAGGAAGTTTGTCTCAAATTGTGAGGGTGGTAAAAATACGCCCTTCCCGAGCATCTTCTCCCAGAATATCCTGAATGCTGCGGTGTCGCATTCTTTCACTTCGGTGTAATTCTTCGGGGGTTGTTGACGGAAGAAGAACTTGAACATCGAGCCGAGAGATACTGCTGACCCGAACCGTGTATCTGCTGCAGATTCTGCAATCTGCCTGGCCTTTGCTGCAAGTTCCCTGTACATCTCCCTGTTCCGGTGAAGGTACTGGATAATCGCCATGCCTGCAGAGAGCGAGAGCGGATTTCCGGAGTAGGTCCCTGCATTGTAGACAGGACCTGAAGGTGCGATCTGCTCCATGATCTCCCTCCGCCCGCCAAATGCACCGATAGGAAGGCCCCCGCCAATGATCTTCCCGAGGGTTGTGAGATCCGGTTTCACGTTGTAGTATACCTGTGCTCCCCCGATCCCCAGCCTGTATCCAGTAATCACTTCGTCGAATATGAGGAGTATGTCATGGGATCGTGTGATCTCGCGGACTCCTGCAAGGTATCCGGGTTCCGGCAGGACCGGACCTATATTTCCCATAACGGGCTCGATGATGAATGCAGCCACATCGCTGTTTTTTGAGACGAGAGCTTCGAGAGCTTCGAGATCATTATACGGGACCTGCCGGGTCTTTCCAACCACTTCGGGGAGAACACCTGCGGAATCGGGGATGCCAAGCGTTGTGGCGCCTGACCCGGCTTTTACAAGGACTGCATCGTGGGCACCGTGGAACCCCCCCTCCACCTTGATGATCTCCTTTTTGCCGGTGAATCCCCGTGCAAGGCGGATGGCGGCCATCGTCGCTTCACTACCACTGGATACGAACCTGATCATGTCCATTCCGGGATGATCCCGGGTTAAGAGGGATGCATATGCCGGTTCGATCGGAGCAGGTGTTCCGTAGAGCCATCCCTTTTCAAGCTGATTTTCTATGGCGGCTTTAATTTCAGGATGGGCATGCCCGAGTATCAGGGGGCCGTACGCCAGGCAGCAGTCGATGAGGTCATCTCCGTCGACTGTTGTGATATGAGACCCTGATGCCTCCTTTGTATAGAACGGATAAGGCTTAATCGCCCGCACAGGGCTGCTGACCCCCCCGGGCATAAGTGTCTCGGCAGTCCTGAAATACTCAGCGCTCTTCATCAAGCCACTCCGCAACGTCGTTGGCAAAATAGGTGATGATAATGTCTGCGCCAGCCCTTTTCATGCAGGTTAAGGATTCCATTACGACATCCCTCTCCTTCAGCCACCCTTTTTCGGCAGCAGCCTTGATCATGGCATATTCCCCGCTTACCTGGAACGCTGCGACGGGGATCCCGAGGGTTCGGATTTCTGCGAGAAGGTCGAGGTAGAATCCTGCGGGTTTTACCATAAGAATATCCGCACCCTCATCGAGGTCGAGCATCGACTCCATGATGGCTTCCCGTGCATTTCCGGGATGTATCTGGTAGGTAGTGCGGTCGCCGAAATGGAATCCCGATTCTGCCGCTTCCCGGAATGGACCATAGAGAGCGCTGGCAAACTTGGTCGAGTATGACATGATGAGCACGTCGGAAAATCCTTCCCTGTCCAGTGCCTGCCTCACCGACTGGACCACACCGTCAAGCATGCACGAGGGTGCGACGATGTCCGCGCCGGATTGTGCATGGCTGATTGCGATCCGGTCCATGAGATCAAGAGAGGGATCGTTGAGCAGATCGGTTCCACATCGTGTGGTGCCTACGATGCCACAGTGCCCGTGATCGGTATATTCGCAGGCACACACATCGGTGATAACGAGCATTCCCGGAACCTGTTTTTTTATCGTGCCAATCGCTCTCTGCACCACCCCCCCGGGATCATACGCCGCGGAAGCATCCCCATCCTTTTCCCCGGGTATCCCAAAGAGGAGCACTGCCCGGATCCCTTTATCCCAGAGACGCTGGCAGGTGTCCCCGATCTCTTTCGGCGGGTACCGGAACTGGCCGGGCATTGATGTGATTGGCCTCCTTGCCTGTGTTGTCTCATCGACAAAGAGGGGAGCCACAAGATCCGTCTTCCGGAGTGCCTGCTCTCTCAGGAATGGCTGGATGAGTTTTCCCCTCAGTCTTCTCATTCTTCGTTGCGGAAACACAATCGTTCACCTCTTGTAATTGCTGCCACCAGTGACTCAGCGGATTTCTGGTCTCCCTGCTCGGCGCAGAGCCTGATCGATACGGTAACATCAGAAAGGATCTTCTTCATGAGCACGCGGGAGAGATCGTCGATGATCTCCCTGGTCCTCTCATCACATGATCCGAGCCTTGAGAGGGCTTTCTCCCGTTCCCGGACGCGGATTGATTCTGCCCAGGTGTGGAGCATTGCAAGAATGTCATCAGCTGCCCTGCTGTTGATCAGCCGTGTACACTGGAGGAGTTCCTGTTCAAGGTAAAGAGCTGCCTTCTCTGCCTCGCTCCTCCTGGAATCCATGGTCATCTCGTTTATATGCCGGAGGTTGTCAATGCTAAACAGGGTGATTCCGGCGATAACTTCAGCACCCTCTTCAACATCCCTGGGCTGCGCAATGTCGATCAGGATGAGAGGCCTGGGGGTATTGTCATTTGGCCAGCATCGCGCTTTCATTACTTCCTTCAGATGGTTGCAGTGGATGACAGGATGGGGTGCAGAAGTGCACGAGATGACAACATCGGACTGGACCATGTAACGGCTCAGGTCATCAAACCGGACCGCTCTTCCCCCTATCTTCCTGGCAAGCATCTCCGCTCTTGAAAATGTACGGTTTGCAACATATATGGCGGTGAGTTCTTTTGCAGCCAGTGCCTGTGCCACCAGCATGCCAATCTCTCCAGAACCGATTACCAGGATATGCTTTCCCTTAAGCGTGCCAAGCTGCTCCTCCGCAAGGATGACTGCTGCTGATCCGATGGAGACGGCTCCCTTGTTGATCTCGGTCCTCCGCCGGGCTTCGATACCGGTGTGCACCGCTTTATTCACACAGAGTTCGAGTACCGGGCTTGAACAATCAGCCTCCTTTGACATGAGGAGGGCTTTCTTGAGCTGGCCAAGGATCTGGTCCTCACCAAGGATCATGGAGTCAATCCCGCATGCAAGTTGCAGGAGATGCCTCATGGCATCGACCCCCGTGCAGATCGAGAACTGGCTCTTTCCTTCCTTCTCGAGGAATCCGGCAAGGGTATCAGGTTCACCATGCACGAATACCTCCACCCTGTTGCATGTCTGGAGGAGCATGACACCCCTGAAACGATCCCGCGCCCGTTCGAGGAATGCCCTCTCGTCCGGGAACCGTGCTTGTTCGAGCACATCCACCTTTGCAGTGTGATGGCTTATCCCAGCAATAGCCAGGGGTGTGAAGAAATAGGGAGGATTCTCATTCATTGAAGATACCTCCGGGAGATGAGGGACCAGGCAGTGACCTCTCCCTCGCGAAGCGCAGACCATACCTCGCGGTCCTTCAGCACCTTCCAGACAATCGTTTTCCGCTCCTCCTGGTCGGGAAGGCAGTCCTTCAGATATGCACGGAGTCTCTCCTGGAGATCGATCATCCGGTCAAGGTCAGGAAGTGTTGATTCAAGATATTCCCTGAGAAAGCGGGAGACGCCCGGACTCGAGCCCAGGGTGCTGATGGCAAGAACGAACCGTTCCCCATGAATGATTGATGGTATCAGGAGGTCTCCTGTCTCACCCGCGGCATTGTTGAAGAGGATCTTTTTCGAAATGCACAATCTACGAATCCTGTTGTTCTGTTCCTGGTCGGGCGTCGCTGCGATGACAAGAAACGCATCATCGATGAGGGCCTGCAGGGTCTCATCACCTGTTGTATTCAGATCCAGGGATTGGCATTCCACATGAAGACTGGAGAATGCCGGGGAGAATGACCTGCTGTAGGCTGTCACCCTTGCTTCCGGGGCAAAATATGCGGCTTTTCGTGCCCCGACCTCTCCGCCACCGAAGATCACCACGGTTTTATCAGAGACGTCGACCAGGAGAGGGATCATCATTATAGGTGTGGCCCCTCTTTTTCATTAAGGTGTTGGAATCACGCAGATACCCCACCGGTGTTTCTTATAGGATCGTGTGGTTCCTGTAAAAAGGAAAGGGAATTATGCCCGTATTGTCGGGAATTCGATACCCTTATTATTGAATACCTCATATTGTGTAGAGCAAAAACCGCGCCGATAGTGTAGTGGTTATCACTAGGCGTTGCCAACGCCTAAACCCGGGTTCGAGTCCCGGTCGGCGCACTTAGCCGTAAGGTTCAAAGCGCTTACTTCTTTTAGGACAGTTATATTGGTTTATTTTTATTTGGAATGTTAATAATTATGATAATCTATCTTTTATTTGTTGGATTATTCTATCTCTATCCGCGTCTGATAGGCAAATAGTACACCACTCTTTAGCCATAATTTCCCAAACACGATTTGAACTCATTCTTGTTCTATTTCCAATAATACTCGTCCATTCATGATGGTCAGGATGGAACATTGCATCTTCAAATATTGTAAATAATTGACCGGCACCAATTCCAAAACGTTCAGGTAAATTTTCCCAATTTGCTATTCTCAACTGATTGAAAATAACTCGTTCTGGTGCATCTTTCCCAGGTAAAATAATACATCCAGGAGATTCTTCCATTTCTCCATCGAGTACACCAATTGATTTATAAGGGAGTTTATGATTTGATCCTAATTCACCCATTACTTTAACGACGTTGGCAGGGCCAACATTACTAAATGATAATCTCGGTAGTAATACAGAACCCTCATTATGAGAAGCAATAATGTCTCTTAAAAGTGTGTTAGCTTCTTTATCCTCAACAAAAAGATGCAGCTCCGGATGGACACTTTCATCAATATAACTCATAGCAAATTCTGGCGAAATTCCATAGACAATATTCAAACCATTAATCCCAGGAAGAAGCAACACCCTTGCCTCTCGTGGAAGCTCTTCTAAAATATAAGGACTATGGGTTGATAGTATTATTTGGATTCGTTTCTGCCGACAGAACCATAATAAAAATTGGATTATAGTTAAGAACCTATTATATT
>DAWU01000056.1 GCA_002506105.1 Methanolinea sp. UBA275
CTATCGGTGTTTTTCGAAATCCTCCTTAGTTTTCCTGACACTCTGTACTTCCGGGTGCATCTCGGATTTCCCTCCATCGATGAATACCTCCCCCAAGGTTACGCCTGAAGGAAAGATCCCGGTTTCCCAGGCAAACATAACGGCAACCGTTAATAAAATTGAGGTTCCAGGCCCCGGGACCTCGAATTATACTATCCCCGTCCTGCTTACGGATCTCGATTGGGAGCTTGCGAGGGAATGCGGGTGGACAGAGGAAAATCTTTCACAGAGTGTGGCTCTCTTCCTCGATGACTGTCGGATTCAGCAGCTGCTCTTGGACGGATGGGAGATTACCGGGATCGGATATGATATGAACTTTGTAGGCAGCAGGTGCCGCCGATCAACGCATCCTGACGCAAACGAATCATGTGACTGGTGTCAGGACACAGGACCAACACTATCCCTTAGTTTCCAGGGCATTACCACGGTGTATCTTGCAAATCTGAACGAAAAGAAAGTGATCCACTACATAGCAGATAGAGCAGGAAATAGCTTCGTGATAAACAAAGGTGGATCGGAGATAATCATAGTTCGGAATGATACCGTACTGTATACCTTTAGAGGCTGTTAAGAAAGAAGGGAGGGTGATCGCCTCAAAAGCGACCAGAGATCGGATGAACACTTGGTAAAAAGAGGTCCGAGCGAGCGTTGGTTACGACACGCATCAGCGGGTCGTCGGTTCGAATCCGGCTGGGCCCACCACCACTTATATCCAGACAATTATTTTTTGAATTCAATTCGATTGTTTTCAGCTTTTATGGCTTTCTCTCAAGTAACATGGGATCGTATGCTTCATTGACGTTGACGAGCGCAGGGTCGGCTCGGGCACGGAAATGATGCCGTTCTGTCTTTTTATCGGAACGGTCGAGCTCATAGACACCTGGCGGTGTCGTGATCTTCGATGAGAAAAGACGTGCGGACCTTGATCAGGCATCTGCCATCAAGTTCCCGATATCTCATATCAGCCATATTCGTAAAGAGAGTATTTTGCACAAAAATGGTTATGTATTGGTATCTAGTAATGAATGAAGACGATCCCAATGAGGAACAAGATCCGGATTCAGAAAATGGTTGCCAACGTGCTTGTTGTTCTGCTTGTCTTGGTTTGCCTCAGCGTCGCCATCGGGCAGATGGGAAAAGAGACCACGACCGTCTATACGACCATTGACCGGACGATCGTCCCATCGACCCCGATCCCATCGGTGATCCATCCTTACGACATATCAAAATTTTCAGAATATGGCTATGGCCAATACCAGTATGGGCCGGGGCTGGGGTATGATGAACGATTGGACCTCATGTCCGCCGGTTATTCGAATGCGAACGTCAACGAGGTTTCCAGTTTGCTGAGATTCTTCGCCATGACCGACGTTCACATCATGGATGAGGAGTCACCTGCGGAAGCGGTCTATTTCGGGATCAAGGAAAACGGGATCATCTCGGCATATTCTCCAGCGATGTCCTATTCAACACAGATGCTGAATGCGGCCGTGCAGACCGTGAACGAGATCAACGAGAAGGACAGTTTCGATTTCGGCATCTTCTTAGGGGACGTCGGGAACAGCGGGCAGTACAACGAGCTCCGATGGTTCATCGACACCCTTGATGGTAACATTGTAAACCCGGATTCAGGCATCAAGGACGATCCTGTCCCGGGGCCGAACAACGACTATCAGGATGAGTTCAAGGCGACAGGGCTTGACAGTTCAATTCCCTGGTACACTGCCATCGGCAACCACGATCATTTCTGGATGGGTACGAACCCTCCGACAGATTACATAAGGGATTCGTACACTGGTTCTGACATCCTCAAGATCGGCAACATCTTCGCGCCGGGCGGCTTGTACCGCCAAGATTTCTATGTGGGAACCATCGACGGCTCCACGCCCTATGGCACCCCGATAGGCGCTGGGCCGGTCAACACCACGTCACCGATCACAGTACCCGCTGATCCTGACAGGCGATTCATTTCCGTTGAGGATTTCATGAACGAATTCCTGAGCTCAACCTCATCGCCCTCTGGGCACGGGTTCAGCGGCGCTGAGCCGGGATTCGCCTGCTATTCATTCGACCCGAATCCGGACGTACCTATACGGGTCATCGTCCTTGATGACACGCAATCAGCTGATGACCTTGACATCCATGGTTACGGACATGGTACCCTGGATCAGGAACGCTATGACTGGCTCGTCAGCGAGCTCGACAGAGGCCAGGCAGAGGACAAGCTGATGATCATCGCAGCACATATACCCATCGGTGTCGAGATGAGCGGTGCGCTCGGGGCCTTCATGGGCTGGAGCACCCAGGCTGCGGTCACAGAAGAGGAGCTGATCGCTAAACTTCACACATACCCAAATCTACTGATGTGGGCCTCTGGACACCGCCATTTTAACACTGTCATGCCGCAATATTCTCCCGATCCCGAGCATCCAGAGCTTGGATTCTGGGTCGTCGAATCGCCGTCGCTACGGGAATTCCCGCAGCAGTTCCGCACTTTCGAGCTGGTCCTCAACAGCGACGACACGATCTCGATATTCATCACCGACGTCGATCCGATCACTGAAGGCAACATGCTTGCAGAGAGGTCGCGTTCTTATGCCATCGCAGCGAACCAGATCTTCAATCTCACACCTCCGATCGAACCCACCGGTTCGGTTTCCTACAACGCGGAACTGATAATGGAGCTGACCCCAGCGATGCAGGAGAAGCTCAAAACAGCGGCCTGAGCGAGCACTGGTGTGTCGTCATCGTGACATTGTCATCCGGGTCGGGGGTATCTCACGGAAAAGGGATCCATGAGACGCCAGGAACAGTATGGCTCACAGATGAGACACACGATCCCGGGTACCTTTCAGGGAGCGGTTCGTTCCGTGATGGCACACTGTGGTACTCGATGGTGTTCATGTCCTGTTCGGATTATTTCTATTTCAGAAACAAATTGTTTCAATTTTAGAAACAAATTATTTCTATTTCAGAAACAAAAGGATCATTCACAGAAGATATACGAGGAAGAGAGCGCGTTTCCCATGCTTCCAGAACTCTTCAAATCAGAAGATCGTGTCCGGATCCTGCGGTATACCTCGGAGCGGAAGAGCGTGAGCGTCCGGTCCGTAGCAACCGGCACGGGGGTCTCAACACCAGTTGTCTCACGATACCTCAGGATATTGATACACCACGGGTTGTGTCAACGGGAAGGGAGGACGATCTCCTGGGTATTGTCCCCTGTCAGCACCGAATTGAAACGATGCATGAACATGCTCCTGGTGGATGAGCATCTTCCCCCTCTTGAATGGGCAAGGGGTATTGGCCTCTATGGGTCGTGGGCTCGGGGTACCAATACCTACGAGAGCGACCTGGATCTCTGGATTTTCGTAGATTTTTATGACCAGGAACTCGAGTTGACCATCGCGGAATTCCAGCATGCACTCTCCCAAAAAATCGGATACGACGTACATACCTTCATCCTCACAAAAAAGAAGGTACGCGATCTGCCATCCAGGGATCCACCATTTTACAGGGAATTCATAAAAGACCATTGTGTGATCCGGGGTGAAGGAATTGACATCGCTTGAGGACTGTTTTGCGGAAGGAAAGTTACAGACCGTGTCCCCGTCAGAGGAAAAAGCACGGGCATCCCTGCGTGCCGCACGGGACAATCTCCATGAAGCAGAAGAAGCAGGAAAAGCAGGTCTGCTCCGTGCAGCAACCAACAGTACCTATGTCGCGATCTTTCATGCTGCCCGGGCCATTCTCTTTCGTGATGGTATTCGTGAGAAGAGCCATTTCTGCATTGAACAGTACCTGCAGACCTATGTGACGTCCGGAACACTGGAACTGAAATAGGTCGTCCTGTATGGAAATGTCCGGAGTAAACGGGATGTCAACCAGTACGGATTCGAACCACCGGCAACAAAGGAGGAGGTTGAAGCATCCGTCCACCTTGCCGCCCACTTCATCGACCGAATGGAACAGCTCCTGACGAAGAAATTGTCGTGAATCCCGGCGTTCCCGGCTCGACCGATCTCCCTTTTTAAAAAAAAAGTGCTTTTCATATCACCGGAACAGGGCATGAAGGGCCTTCCGCCGACGATCTTCCTCTGAAGGCTCGTCCTGGTGGCAATCGTCGTGCTCCTGTTCACACCAGCTCGTGCCCTATCCTGATCACTTCACTAACGAGGAGATCGAAGTCTTCTTTGCGGCTGCGATGGTTGGTAACCGCGACGTGCAGGAAAACACTCTCCCTGATGCGTACGGTCGAAGGTACCGCGATCCCCTGCTCCTGGATCTCGATCTCGATCTTCTTGTTCACCTCGTTGAGACTTGCGTCAGGAATACCCGGACGGGTGAAGCGGAAGTTGACGACATTAAGGGAGACCGGCAGCGCCAGCTCAAGGTCCGGGGCGGCCTCAACCATCCGGGCGAGGTAGTGTGCCTGGTCGATGTTCTGCTGGATGAGCCTGCCGTATTTGTCGGTGCCGTGCTCCTTGAAGGTCATCCAGGCCTTGAGCGCATGAAAGCCGCGGGAGAGCTCGAACCCGTAGTCAGAGAGCCACGGCACGTCCACCCCCGTCAACCCGCGGTCTCCCTCACCGTGGGCAAGATAGGTGGGGGTCAGCGAGAACGCCCTGCGGTGGTCGTCGGCGTTCCGCACGAGGATACAGCCGATTGGGTACGCGAGGTACATCCACTTGTGGAGGTCGAACGCGAGCGAATCCGCCCGCTCCATCCCTGCGACGAGGTGCCTGGACCCGGGAGCTATCGCCGCCCATGCACCGAACGCCCCGTCGACGTGGAACCAGCACCGCTCATGGGTGGCAATATCCGCAAGTGCATGCATGTCGTCGACAGCGCCGGTGTTCGTCGTCCCGGCAACACCGATGATGCAGACCGGGTGGCACCCGCTCTCCCGGTCGCGGCGGATCGCCTCTTTCAGGGCTGCAGTATCGATCCGGAGCGATCCGTCGACAGGAACCCTTCGCAGCGATTCGCTCCCGAACCCAAGGAGTTCGACCGCCTTGTCAATCGAGGAATGCGCCTCCTCCGAGCAATAGAGGGTCATCCGGGGTGCCTGGTTCGCCATTCCCTTCCCCCGCACGTCATATCCCGCCATCGTGTTCCTCGCTACCGCGAGGCCGATAAGGTTCGATGCGGAGCAGCCGCTCGTAAGGAGGCCGCTTGCGGTCCGGGGATAGCCGAGGAGGTCCTTGCACCAGTCGAGCACCTGCTGTTCGACGTAATTGTTGCTCATGTAGGAGAAGGCTCCGCTGACCGCGTCGGTTGCGGCCGCCAGCATCTCGGCGTACATCCCCATCACGGTGCCCGACCCGGTGACCCAGCCCCAGTATCTCGGGTGGGCGTTGCCCAGCTGGTGGGGAAGGATGTACCGGAGGTATTCTTCGTACACTTCTCCCGGGGGCATGGGACCTGCAGGGGGAGGCCCCTCAAAGTGCGCCTTCACGCTGCCGGGCGCATGCTGCCAGACCGGGCGTTCCCGGAGTGTCTCGAGATAATCCATTGCGTCGTCAACGATACGATGGCCGAGGGCACGCATCGAATCCCAGTCGCCCGGGTCGAGCGTCTCCTCACGTTGCATCTCTTCCTGCGGATTCATGGTTGAACTCCCGTCTCCAGGCGTCTCTCCACGGCGCCAGCCGATCCTCATTCTGCCGATTCAGATAGTAGGAAAACGCGGCTTTGTTGAAATCTATAAAAAGAATGGGAAGAACACTCGCATAAACCATTCGTGAAAGGGAATAGAGAATGGTGCCATGCTGACCCTTCTTCAAAAAAAAAGGTCGAGAGATCCTTTCGCCTTCCTTCCCCTCACTCCCCGAACAGCATCCCGAGTTCGACCTTCTGCCAGTCGCTGTTATGGTCCTTGATCCAGACCGTCCGGGACTCCGGCAGGAACACCACCTGGTGGATGGTGGAGTAGAGGGCCTCGGGGTGATCCGGGACGAGGACCGAGTTCACGAACGTGGCCCCGCCGTCCTCCCACCGGATATCCCGGATCTGCATCATGCGGTGGGCATCGATCGATCCCTTCGCCTCGTCAGCCTCCAGGAGCAGCCCATCGTAGCGGGATCGCGAGTGCTCCGCGGGTGGCGGCAGGTTCCAGGCAGGGTCCACAAAGTGGTTGGCGGCCGCAACCACGCCGTCGCCGGTCCGCTGGCGGGTCGTATTGGGTGTGATCTCATACACATACGCTCCATCCGGCCCTGCAACGTTGATAATCCAGCCCACATTCGTTGCCGCCCCCCGGAGACCGACATCCAGTTCGGCAAGAGTTGAGTAGTCGAGCATGAACCGGAAGAATTCCGCGACAAAGTCAGGGCGGGTATCCGGTGAGGATTCGATGAAGCCCGCGAAATCATCGGCGATGAAGAGCCCCTTGCTGTTCATGGCGGTCTCGGCCCGCACTCCTGCCGGACCGAAGGTCGCAACACCATTGCTGCCGTCCGAGGGCCGGTATACGACAAGGACGTTCCATGCATTGAAGGGAAGGGCGACATCGTCCAGGTCCCAGTTGCGGGAGGCGACGACAGAGCCGTCCGTGGTGTAGTCTCCCCAGGTGGAGAGGTAGGAGCAGGAGGCATCGGCAGGCGGGACCATGAGATAGATGATGAGCCCGTTGTAGAGGGCCATCACTTCATCCTGGGTCAGACCCGAGGTCTCTGCCATCCCGGAAAAGACCTCCTTCTGACGCTTCGGGTACAGCACTGACGCCTCCCGGCCGTCGGTTCGTAGCTGTTCGTTCGAATACCCGCGTCTCTCGTAGGCAGAGGAGAGGAACCGGTACTCCTCGTTCAGTTCTGCTTTCATCAGGGCGCCGTACTGCCGGCCCATCTGCCGGTACGTACCGGAGAGGACGATCACCGGGTAGTCGCCGGCCTGGAGCCGGTGCCCTCCTTCGAAGGAGGAGACGTACGCAAGGTCCGGGCGTGCTGGCGGAAACAGGGACGATACCTGCGGCAGGGAGAGTGCCGTGGCACATCCAATGAGGATGCAGAGGGTGATGAGCACCGCGATTTTCTTCATGCATGGGCTGTTATTCTCAAACGAATTATACCGTTCGATCTGAGTTTTCCGGGTCCCGCACCAGCACGGGAGAATGGTACGTCGTTCCCATTTCGGGAACGCAATTCAACTTGTGGTTATAAAATAACCGATAGTTATAAAATAACTAAAAGTCAATCAAATGGGTGACACTGCCAAGAGTAGAAACCGCCAACCGGGATCTATCCCATAGAACCAGACATGGGAATCCCCAAAAAAGAATGTGAGAGAAGGACGGCAGAGGGCAGATGCAATCCGGTCAGTGCATGCAGGATATTCGGTTGGTGGAGTCAGATGAGAGCCAGGGAAATGGATGTGGCGTTCACCTGCCGGGACCACGAACGCGGGATATCCCGAGAATTGTTCGAGAAATAGTGGGAGAATGGTATCATGGTCATACTTACACAGGAAATCAAAGAATCGCTCCAGGGAACGAAGACTGTGTTCCTTGCAACATCATCACAGGGACGTGTTCCCAATGTGGTTCCCATCGCGGCGATGAAGAGTCTGGACGACGGGACGATCCTCATCTCGGATCAGTTCTTCAACAAGACGCTGCAGAACATGAGGGAGAATCCGAAGATCGCGCTCTCGTGGTGGGGGGAGAAAGGCGGTTTCCAGATCAAGGGGACAGTCACCATCCACACGGATGACGAGATCTTCCGGCAGGACGTCGCCTTGATGAAGGAGACCTGGCCTGCATTTGTGCCCAAGTCTGCGGTGATCGTGAAGATCACCGATGTCTATGCCGTAAAACCGGGACCCGAGCCGGGGAAGAAGATCCTCTGATACAAGGGGAACCGGCCTTGGTGCAGGGATAAATATCCCGCATTCACCCGGTCTCCGGTGCTTCACTATCATGAGAGCAAGGTGTGAACAAGGGATAAAACGCAGTGAAGGGAAGGGAATCAACCAGGGAGCTTTTGGGGAGAACCTCACATGAACATCGAATCAGTCACACTGGTATATTTTTCGCCGACAGGGACCACCCAGGCCGTGGTCCAGGCAATTGCACAGGGAATCAACCACGACATCGTAAAAGAGGTGGACATTACCCGGCCGGCTGCACGGGTCACGCCGTTCGAGACCTCGGAGAAGGAATTGCTCATCGTGGGTGTGCCGGTGTACATGGGAAGGGTGCCGGCACTTCTGACCGACTGGCTGCACGCGATCAGGGCCCATAACACCCCTGCGGTCTGCGTGGTCGTGTATGGCAACCGGACGTATGAGGATGCACTCCTCGAACTCGCAGATATCCTCGCGAAGGACGGATGCATCCCCATCGCCGGCGGAGCCTGGATCGGGGAGCATTCCTTCTCGACCGATGAGACTCCCACAGCACAAGGCCGCCCGGATGAGAACGACTTGCTCCTCGCAGAGGCATTCGGGCTGAAAATTCGCGAAAGGCTTGCCATCATGTCCCCGGGTGAGCGGATCGCTCCCCCTGCTATCCCCGGCTGCCGTCCCTACCGGGGGGATGCAAGGTTGTGGACCGTTGATTTCATCGAAGTGAGTGATGCCTGCATCCAGTGCGGGATCTGTGCGGAGGTGTGCCCCGTGGGGGCAGTCGACCCGGACCACAGCGACGTGATCGACACAAAGAAATGCATTACATGCTGCGCCTGCATCAGGAACTGCCCGGAACAGGCGAGATCGATGAAACCGGGCCTTGTCAGGGACGCGTCGGTACGGCTGCATACCCTGTATCGTGAGCGAAAGGAACCGGAGTACTTCCTGTGATGAACACAACATGTCGGGCACAGAAGAGTTCATCCTAGGATACCTCGCATGAGAGATAACATGGAGCACCACCCGTTCTATGCAGTCCGGCCTCTCCTCCCGGTCTATCCGGAACCGGAGGACATCCCCTCAGCACAGAGACGCTTGATCCTGGTCAAGGGAAATGCTGTTGTGTTCCAGGCCGATCCGGCACCCGGCACTGTCCTCATGGGAGATCCGCTTCCCGCAGGTCTTGCGTCCGGTGCACCGGTGTACCTGGGCACCTGCGATACCCAGGTCTTCCATGCAGTCGAAGTCGCTCCCCATGCCACGCTCCCGGAAGGCTGGCAGACCTTGCCGGTCAGGGAACTGCATGGACTGGTACCGGACACCGACATGGCATATGCCGCATATGCTGTCCGGATCCTCGACTTTGAGCGGTCACATACCTTCTGCGGCAGGTGCGGGGGAACAACCCGGCCGTCCACGACAGAGCGGGCACGGATCTGCACGGCCTGCAGCCGAACCCTCTATCCCCGGATATCCCCGGCCATCATCGTGCTCGTGAAGAAGGGGGATGAGGTCCTGCTCGCCCGGTCCCCACGCTTCACGCCGGGGACCTATTCGGTCCTCGCCGGCTTCAACGAACCCGGGGAGAACCTCGAGCAGACCGTCCACCGCGAAGTCGCGGAGGAAGTCGGAATCGCGGTAAAAAACCTCCGGTACTTCGGGAGCGAGCCCTGGCCGTTTCCCGACTCGCTCATGATCGGCTTTGTCGCGGACTATGCAGGAGGAGCAATCCGGGTGGACCCTCATGAGATCGAAGATGCCCTATGGTTCTCCCGCGACCGCCTGCCCCCCACCCCCTCGAAGACGAGCATCTCGCGGGCACTGATCGACGCCTGGATCAGGAGGGAGATCTGAATCATGACGCACCGGTCCCTTTCCGCACCCCCGGGTGAGGATGAGTGCCTGCACAGAACGAACCGTGATTCACAGGATAGGGATTCGCGAGTGTGAACGAATGGGAATCTCAGAAAGAAGGCAACGGGAGAAGGAACGGCGAAAGAATGAGATCATCGATGCCGCCGAGCGGCTCTTCTTCTCCCGCCGGTACGAGGAGGTCTCGATGGATGACATCGCCCGTGAGGTCGAACTGAACAAGGCGACCCTCTACCTCTATGTGGAGAGCAAGGAAGCGCTCTTTGCCACAATCGTGCTCCGCGGTGTCCGGATCATGGAAGAGAAGTTTTCGGAGTGCATGGACCAGCAGGTCACAGGGATTGCAAAGGTTGCCCAGATGGGCCGGGCATATTCCCGGTTCTCGGAAGAATACCCTGAGTATCTCCGGCTCATCCACTTCTACGGGTCCGAACGATTCTCGGGGGAGAACCCGTATACCGCGGAGATTGGAAAGGGGTACGGCACCTGCCGTGCGATCCTCCAGGAGGCGATCCGGGAGGGCATCGAGGACGGGACGATCCGGGCCGATCTCGATCCGTTCCTGGCCTCGATGTACTGCATGATCTCCTTCATGAGGATCCTCTCCCTGGAACACAAGTGGACACTCGTGATCGAAGGGGAGGGATTCTCCTGCGGGCAGTTCACGGATGCATTCTTCCGGTTCATTGCTCCCGCTCTCTCTTCAGAGGGGAATCCCGCTGCCATGGATGACCTCGGGGCTCCACGAACCCGAACCCCAGAGAACATTCCACTCTCGCCGCGGAAGAAAAAAGGAAAAAAGTGAGTGTGTGCGTTATGGGGAGATCCGGACGCCGTTCCAGAAGTTGGGCGTGGTGGCAAGCTCGCTCTGGTTCTCGGCATGCACCCAGCGGCCGGTAAACGAGTTCCCGTCCGCGGATAAGACAAAGGTGAGATACCCGATGTCATCGTCGCTGTCATAATAGGTCCCGACAATGGTGTTTCCCGCAACCGTGGCATTGAGACGCCCGGCAAAGGTGCCCTCATCGGGATAGGTGAAGAGGTAGTCCCCAAACACCTCAGAACCATTCTGGGTGAATGTGACCACCGAGTGGGTCTGGTTGCCATCAATTTCACGCCAGGTCGTGTTCCAGATCCCGGCCCATGAGGGGATCACAGGAGTCGTGGTCGTGGTCACCTGAGGGGAAGACGCCGCTGGAGGTGCGGTCGTGGTAGAGGGAGTTGCCGTGGTCGCAGGAGAGGGAGTCGTGCAGCCGGATGCGATCAGCATGATGCAGAGGATGCATCCCAGGAGAAGTACGTAGGATTTTTGCATAGGATCAATCCCAACAGTTCTTACCAATTGGTATTAATCCTGCTGAAATGTGGATGGATGGAATCTCACGATCAGCACTCCTTCCCTGTTCACTGAACGTGTGAACGATCTTGTTCGCTGTTGCGAATTACCCGCTCCTGACACCCCGTAACGATAATCTTTTTGTATCAATTGATTATATTTTATTATCATGCTTGAGATGCTCATCCCCTCACAGACCCGTGTGAAGCTGCTCACGCTCTTTCTCTTAAATCCAGGAAGATCGTATTATATCCGGGAGATCGAGCGGATGACCGGGGAGCATTACGCTGCTATTCATAGTGAATTGACAAATCTTGAATCCTTTGGACTTCTCTCGAAGGTCAGGAAAGGAAAACAGATCTATTTTTCCGTGAACCAGAATCACTCCCTGTACCACGAACTCCAGAAGATCGTCCTGAAGACCGAAGGGATTGTAAGGATCTTAAAAGACGAGATCCGGGACCTGAAAGGACTATCCTGCCTCTTCATCTACGGGTCATTTGCTGCGGGGACAGCAGGGGAAGAGAGTGATATCGATCTCTTCATTGTCGGCGAGGTGGATGAAGGGAAGATCATCCCTGCAGTGCATGCGGCCGAGCAGATCCTCCAGCGGGAGATCAACTACACCCTCATGAGCACCTCCGAATACAGGGAAAGGCAGCAGAAGAAGGATCCCTTCGTGATGAATGTATTGAGAGAACCCCGGGTGATTTTGGAGGGATGCCATGATTGAGGATCTCGAACGGGATGGACTGATCAGTCCCCTCGCACTCGATCCCCGAAGGGTGAATGATGCCCTGGGGCTTGCTCGCCGGGATCTGGGAGTTGCCAAAACCCTCCTTTCATCGAGCCATGATTGGGCATATACGGTTGCCTACAATGCAATCCTCCAGGCTGGCAGGGCGCTCATGTTCTCGAAAGGCTATCGGCCTGTTGGGGCGAACCAGCACCTTTCGGTGGTCCGTTTCTGCGATCAATTCCTCTCCCGGGAGGATGCACTCTGGTTTGACCGGATGCGGAGGAAACGGCACCAGTCGGTCTATGACAGTGCAGGTGCAGTATCTGAACGCGAAGCAGAGAATGCGGTGAAAAAGGCGGAGGGTGTCGTACAAGCAATTGAAGCCCTCGTACAGGGAGGTTAAATGTTCGCGAATTGGTCATATGGCGGTTCACCGCAGAGAGCATGATGCCAGAACGCCGAGTACAACCATAAAGAGCTGACAAGGGCTTTCCCGATGGGAATCCTCCACAAGATGATGAAGCACTCAGCGAGTTTCCTTAAAGGAATCCTGGAGGGAAAGAGGTGTTCTGTCATTCACAAGAAATCCTGTAGGAACTGACAGATTCACATATGCGAAACAATGTCATTGCGTATCCGGCACCGGGATGGAGATGCAATCCGATACATTAAAAAATATTACTCCTGTAAAGAAATGGGATTAACATTGAATAGCAGGGATTGATAGGAGGATGAAAGACACCTACAGGAAGCAACCGTTCTCCTATCTCCTGATGGGAATTCTTTTTTTCATCATCGTATCTGTTGTCCTCGCCGCCATCTGGATCAATTATGATACCTCAAGAGCCACCACGCAGGCGAATGCGGAACGGCTCAAAGTCATCACCGAATCGCATATCGACAACTCGTTCAGGATGATCGACACCGGCCTCAAGATCTACGACAATACCTACAACGAAGACATGAAAGAAGCGTTCATACCTGTCATGGATGCATATACCCGGAGCGATGGAGACCCCTCGACCATGGACTTGTTGTCCCTGAAACAGGAGATCGGGGGAATGGACATCTTTATCATCAATAACCAGTGTGTTGTTGAATATACTTCTTTGCCGAGGGACCTTAACCTAGATTTCGCGGTTATTTACCCTGATTTCTGCGAGTATCTCCATCTCATCTGGAACACGTCGGGGTTCTACCCGGACCGTGTCGTGATGGAATGGTTCAACGGAACAATGACCAAGTACGCGATGATGCCGACGCCCGATCATCACTATATTATTGAGCTTGGAATCGAAGCAGAGCAGTTCACGGGTGAGCGGATGCAGCTCCAGTACAGCAACGTTATAGACGAGGTCCAGGCATTCAATCCCTATATCGACGACGTCCTCGTGTACCAGAAACAGAAACGACTCGTCTACAACGCGAGTTATATCCCGTCCCCAGAGGATTCCGCCATGCTCGAATACCTCTTATGGGAGAACCGGACCTCCCAAGTGGTGAAGGAGAGAGATCCGGACAGGACTATCGTGTGGCAGGTTATCGACCTCCGCGATCCCGCGTATGGTGCTGACATGAGTCTCTTTGCCAAGATCACCTACGATGACGAGATGCTCGAACAGGAATTGAACCATATCGCCCTCATTCACGGGTTTGCAGCGATCCTCGTCATCCTGCTCGGCGGGCTCATCGCCATCATGATCTCGCGGAAGATCTCGGGCCCAATCGAGAATCTCGTCGATGACGTGAACACCATTGCCGGCGGAGAACTCGATCACGCGATACGACCGGTCCACAGTCTCGAGTTCTCCACGCTCTCCGCGAGCATCCAGGTCATGGTCGACCGGCTGAAAGAGGAGATCCGGAAGTGCCAGGTGAACGAGGAGCGGTTCACGGACCTCGTGAACCTCCTTCCACAGGGTGTCTTCGAGACCGATCGTAAGGGGACTGTCACGTTCGCCAATCCGCATGCGTACGAGGTCTTTGGCTATACTCCCGGGGATATTACCGAGGGATTTTCGATATTCAAAGTAATCGCCCCTGATGACATGGAGCGTGCGAGGGCGGTATTCACTACAATTCTCGCAGGCGAAAAGACCAAGGGAACCGAATACCTGGGGCTCCGGAAGGACGGGAGCATGTTCCCCATCATGGTCCATACTTCCACGCGTACGGAAGACGGGATTGTCACCGGGATACGGGGAACACTCGTCGATATCACCCGGCTAAAACAGGTCGAGGCCGAGATCAGGGAACTGAACCTCGACCTGGAGCAGCGGATTGCGAATCGCACCGCCGAACTTGAATCTGCAAACCAGGAAATGGAGGCATTCACCTACTCTGTCTCCCATGACCTCCGGGCTCCCCTTCGTGCCATCGACGGATTCTCACACCTCCTGACCAGTACTGCCGGGACACGTCTTGACACCCAGGAGACGCATTGTATCGATGTGATCCGGCAGAACGTGCGGTTGATGGACGACCTGATCAACGGACTCCTTACCCTGTCCCGCATGGGCCGCCAGGAATTGAAACTCGAACCGGTGTCCCCGGAATCTCTGGTCAGGGAAGTGATCGCGGGGATCCTTGAGAGGGTTCCCGGACGGCACATCGCGATCATTGTCGGGACATTGCCGCCGTGCGTTGCCGACCGGGTGATGCTCCGGCAGGTATTTGCAAACCTCATCGACAATGCGGTGAAATACACCCGCCATACGAGCGAGGCCCGGATCGAGATCGGGGCATTCTCACGGGATTCCCGGATTGTGTACTACGTCCGGGACAATGGCGTCGGGTTTGACATGGCCTATGCAGCGAAGGTCTTTGCGCCGTTCCAGCGATTGCACAAACCCGGAGACTACGAAGGCTCGGGGATCGGCCTTGCGATCGTGGACCGTATCATCCGGCGGCATGGAGGCGAGATCTGGGTCGAGAGCGAACCGGGGAAGGGATCTTCGTTTTATTTTACCGTCGGCGGCAGCCCCGGGGGATCTCTTTCCTGACCGGTGCAGGTGTCAGGGAGATCCTCCATACCCGGGCCATCATTGTCGAATCCTGTTCACTGCCGGTAGAATCCTTCGTAGTACACGATCCACACCCCTTCATGTATGAGGATTTCTGTGACGAGAATCCCCATCATCCCTTCCCGGACCCAAGGATTCCCATCCAAGTATTCACAGGAGACCGGGGCGAAACGATGGCTGAGGAAACCTCAATTGCACCTTCCAAAAAAAGTGTATATCATCGAGACCAAATGGTGATCCAGTTCAAAGGTCTCAGGAGTATCTTTCGTGTATCCGGATGAACATCACACGGTTGTTCTGCATTTCTGCCTCGTGCTTTTGAACAGGGTGAAGGTATCGTGATGCAGTGGAATGGAGGGACGCGAAGGTTCTGGTACCTGGTATGCCTCGCTGTATGCCTGGTGATCCTTGTCCCGGCAGGAGCCGTGACTACGAGCCAGGTCGAGGACGGCCTGATCAGTCCGGGTGAAGCAAAAAGCATAGCGGATGCCACGCTGATTCAATTCCTGATTTCCAGGTGCCCGGGTCTCCCGCTGGGTGCTTGGGATGATGCAGTCCTTGGCGATGAGATGATGGTGATCCACGATCTCAACAACCAGCCGCTCTTTTACCAGTTCACGGTCGTGAAAAACGGGATCATTGTCGGTTCTGTCAGGATCAGCGCGAGCAGTGTGCTCCCTTCCACGGTTGCTTCGATCGGCCTGAAACCCTCATACATGACATGGGAACAAGCAAATCAATCGGCAAGGTCATACCTGCTCCGCACCTATCCGGGATCCGAGGTTATTTCGACGTATATCATCTGTTACAGCTATCCCAAAATGGGCCAGAAAATTACATTCCTCCCGCTCAACAGAGTAAATCCCGAGGAGATCATCCTTGATATCGCAACGGGGGAACCGGTCGAGGAGAATGCAACCTGGTCCTATTACCGCTCAATCCCTGAATCCGCGATCCTGAAGAACCGGGACCAGTGGATGAAGGAGCGGGCTATCGAATCGATCGTACTCGCAGAGGCGAGAAAGGGCAAACTCGAAAGACCGTCGTCACTGCAGGATATCGACCTTGAGGCACTGGCGGGCACCCTCCGCAGCATCCCTGAATACGAATCCTGGATCGACCAGAGATTTAGCCGTGATACTGCGGATATGGAAACCACCGGGAAAGCAGGAACAATCACCATTCCGATTACCCTCCGCCCCCAGCAGAAGGATACCTGGTGTACGGTTGCCACCATCCAGATGATCGCGGAGTATTACGGGTATTCTTTCACCCAGAGTGATATCGCGCAAAAGACGGATACCACGGGATCTGCGGGAACCTACACCAGCAGGGAAATTGCATTTTTCAAGGACTATGTGAACCAGAGAGACACCCATTCGGATTCAAGCGAGACGTTTGACGAAGAGAGGGCGGAACTTGCTGCATCACGCCCCTTTGACAGTTCCGTCTACAGCGGCAGCAACGTCCATGCCCGGGTATGTGCGGGGTATGACGACAGCTGGGGACGGTCGAGGCTCTATATCTATGACCCGTGGCCCGTGAACGGGGGGGACATCTACTGGGAGTCGTTCTCAGACCAGATTCACTACGAGGATGTGTTCGTCAAGGGAGGATCATCCGGACCTGTGGCGGATTTTTCCTACACGGTGAATGGAAAGACCGTGGCATTCAGAGACACCTCGACCGGCAGTCCGACTGCATGGATCTGGACGTTTGGGGATGGGACGACCGACAGCACCCGGAACCCCAGCCACACGTACGCGAACACAGGAACGTATACCGTAACCCTCACCGCCAGCAACAATGACGGGAGTTCGAGCACGTCATTATCAGTGAATATTGTTCCTTCGGTATCCGCCCCTGTCGCGAGTTTCACCTCTACCGTGAATGGGAAGACCGTCACTTTCACGGACACCTCGACCGGAAGTCCCACCAAATGGTCCTGGTCGTTCGGGGACAGGAAAACTTCGAAAGTGCAGAACCCTGGCCATACCTATTCGAAGGATGGAACGTATACGGTCACCCTCAGGGCCAGCAACAGTGCAGGAAGTTCGAGTACGTCAGCGTCAGTGAAAATTGGTACCCCGGCATCCGTTCCTGGTGCGAGTTTCACGTATACTGTGAGTGGAAAAACCGTTACTTTCACGGACACCTCGACCGGCAGTCCCACCAAATGGTCCTGGTCATTCGGGGACAGGAAAACTTCGAAGGAACAGAACCCGGTGCATACCTATGCAAAGGATGGGACCTATACGGTCACACTCGGAGTCGCTAACAGTGCAGGAAGTTCAGGCACGTCTGCATCGGTGAAGGTGGGAACTGAACCATCCGTCCCTGGTGCACGTTTCACGTATACCGTGAATGGGAAGACCGTCACTTTCACGGACACTTCGACCGGCAACCCTTCGAAATGGTCCTGGTCGTTCGGCGATAGAAGAACCTCAAGAGTGCAGAACCCGGTGCATACCTACTCGAAGGCTGGGACCTACACGGTCTCACTCGGGGTAGCGAACAGTGCAGGGAGTTCAGGCACGTCGGTGACGGTGAAGGTTGGTTCATAAGCATCTCTCCCTTATCGCCACGTCTCACCAGTTCCATTGACGGGAGGGCCTCACCTGTTCTGAAGCTCCCCGGCAGGGTGCCTGCCGACATGGTACCGGACCGCCGGAGAGGGAAGTCCGGCCAGGAACCCGGATATTCCCGCCATGCCCATCACCATGGCGGCATCTCATCTGGTTGGTTATTTTTCACGTGTATTCAATCCGGAAGAGAAACCTGCCGGGATATTTTTTCCAAAAAAAAATGTACCCTGTATTGAGAGAGCCCCGCCCTTCATCGGGAAGATACCCTGAAAAAATGGTACGCGGGAGCGCCCTTCAAATCCTCATATGAGAGGGAAAAATCATTCCTGCGGATGGATGATCGCTTTCAGGCTCCCGTCACGGTGCCTGGCAGTCAGCTGAAACCCTTCCACCGTGTCTTGTAAGGGAAACACATGGGTGATCATATCGGCGACATTCACTCGTGTATGCTGGATCCATTTCAGGGCAGTGGAAAGATTGTGATAATCGGCAGCGTAGGAGTGGGTAATCGTCGCCTCTTTCTGCCACAGGGTCCAGAGGTTGATCCCGGACTGGACGTCAGGATTCGTGGGGGCAAAGAACAGGATCGTTCCCCCCGGTCCGACTGCGTCAAGCGATTGTTGCACACAGACGGGAACCGGTGCGGTCATAATCACGGTATCTGCGCCCTTACCTCCGTTTAATTCTTTAAAGCGTTCAGGAACATCGTCCGTGGCGGAGATGGTTGCATCGGCGCCGAACTTCCGGGCGAGCGTCAACCGGTCGGGACTCGGGTTGGAGACCGCGATGAATCCCGCACCATTCACACGGGCTGCCTTGACATGCAAAAGCCCGGTGATCCCGGCACCGATGATCAGGACAGACCGGCCATCCGCGGTAGGGGCACACTCCTGACCGCGAACCACGCACCCGAGGGGTTCTACGAAGGTTCCTGCATCAAACGAGACCGAATCGGGAAGATGCAGCATTCCCCGGTCCACGTTGATCTCCGGCAGCACGACGTATTCGGCAAACGCCCCGTACGTATGCTTGAATTTTGTGCGGTGCAGGGTATCGCAGGCGGTCGTATGCCCTCGTATACACGCGTTGCAGGTATTGCAGGGGACATGATGGGTGACGACAACACGGTCTCCCACCTTCCATTTCGGGTCGACATCGTGTCCGACCTCTGCAATCACCCCCGTGCATTCGTGCCCGAACGCCCCGATACCCCCGGGTCTCCCTGCACGTGTGATCCGGTACCATTCCATGACGTCCGACCCGCACACGCCGCATGCCATGACGTTGACTTTGACCTCTCCCGGCCCTACCGGGATATCCTCGACCTCCTCGACGCGGATATCACGATTCGAATAATAGACTGCGGCTTTCATGCATGGGTGTTCCGTGGAGTGTTCATGGATATGTGATGAAAAATTTATTCGAGCTTGGATGCCTGGGGCTGGTGGGCGTTGTAGATGTCGAGCGCTTCCTTGACGGTATGGTTCCCATGGACGATGGCGCCGATTGCCTTGATCATCCCGAGGGGATTGTTGTCCTGGAAGATGTTCCGGCCGAAATCAACGCCCACGGCACCGGCCTGGATCGAGTCATAGGCCATCTTGAGCGCCTCGGGCGGGCTCGAATACTTTCCTCCGGCAACGACGACCGCGGTCGGAGCGACCCAGTCCACGAGCTTCGAAAACTCATCGCAATAGTAGGTCTTGATGATCCGGGCCCCGGCATCCTGGCAGATGCGGGATGCAAGCGCCAGGTACCGCAGGTCACGGGCCATGTCTTTCCCAACCGCGGTGACTGCAAGCACGGGGAGGCCATATTCCTCGGCGGCATTGATCATATCGGTGAGGTTGAGGATCGTCTGCTGCTGGTTGGCAGCGCCGATGAACACGCTGACCGCGACCCCGGCCGCATCCATCCGGATGGCCTCCTCGATGGAGACCGTAAGCTGCTCATCGCTCAGGTCATCAAAGAGCACGCTGTTTCCCCCCGAAACCCTCAGCATGATGGGCTTTGACCCGAGCGCCTCGGGTGCGATATTCGCCCTGACTGCACCGCGGGTCGTCATCAGGCAGTCGCAGTAGGGGAGGAGGGTTTCAATCGTGTGGCTCATGTTCCGAAGGCCGGTGGTCGGCCCCTGGAAATAGGGATGGTCGACCGCAAGCATCACGACCCGGTTGTCCTTCGGATTGATGATCCGGTTCATCCGGCTCTGAATTCCCACATCAAGATACGCGTTTCCCATGGAGACACTTCACGAGAAGTAATGATGCACAATCGTAAAAAGTCTCTCGTGATTCCCGATCAGACAAGAGGGATCCGCGGTATGAACACGCCAAAGAAATTTCCCTGGAACGCAGGGATTACTGTTGCTTCGGCCTGACGACCAGGTATCCCTTCCCTGTCAGCCAGTGGTGGAATTCGTGGGTCGTGTGCAAACAGTCGGATGCACAGATCGCCCGGATCTCTTCATACTTGGGAGATTTTTCCACTTCTCTGTCCAGGAGCACCTGTATCGGACATCTCACATCCTTGCAGTATTCCCTACGGGTGTACTCGATATACCCCTCCATTGAAGGCATACCTGAATGTTGAGAGGGAGAATGAAAAAAGGGTTGTGGATGATTATTGAAACATTCTGATGAGGTCTTCTTTGGGGATACTCTTCCATAGGGAGACTTTTGAGAGAATATCATTGAGAGTTCCGGGGGCAATCTCATCGTGAAGAGGTATGGTGATAGCATGTTCTCCTGTTGGAGTTGGACATTTGAGACGGACATGGCTACCTCGCTGTCGGACAACCTGGTAACCCAATCTGGAAAGTACCTTGAGGAGGTCTTTTCCCTTAACAACTGGAAGCCCGGACACGTGGATCGACCTCGCATTCTGAAATGGTGAGGATCCGGATTGACTCTCCTCTTGCTAATTCCTCTTCAAAATGAAGTTCAACCGCTTCCCGGATATGATCCATCAGCTCATCAAGCGTCCTGCCCTCGGTGAAAATATCAACACCTATCCCCCGACCACACCAGAAGCCGCTATCAGAATAGATTTCAAATTTGACGAGCATGAGAACTCTGAATTCATCTATCACTCTTCAAAAGAATAATGCTTGTGTTGAAGGTATAAAGGGGAGATGTCACGCTCATCATTTTCTAAGATGTCTTCCAGAGTACCCCCCTTCAATTTTTCCTGAACAAAAGGTGGAGAAATGAGGGAGCGGATGATGAAATGAGAAGAGAAGAAAAAAAGAGAGATCTCACCAGCAGCAGAGACCGACAAATTTCTTCTGGTGTACTGTTGGTGGGAACCTGCTCTCTCCGGAAATTGTAATGTCGCTGAACGCGTCTGCGCCGTGAATGGCCGGATTGTTCTGGACACTGATAGTGGTTGTACACGGGCTGGTAGTGCACCCAGGTACGCCTGCATTTGTGGCGATGCACGACGGATCGCCGGGGTTCTCACTGCAGTAAGACGGGGAACTGCAGTCCTGACCAGGAGGACAGGAAGAAGCCTGTGACACTTCAAGGGCCAGGCTGAAAAGGTCACCAGATGATCCCTGGGGTGATTCTGTATCTGCCGCAAGGGCAGGAACACCGCTCAACACAATAAGACCGAAGAGCAGTGCTATTGATATTTTCACTGTGTTCTTCATGCTGATACCACCTATTCTCGAATGAGATAATTCACAGATGTGAATTAAACCAGTCTTTTGTACGGAATTCTATAAGTGGTTTGTGGATGGGGAAATGGAGTCAGCACTCATCGACCTCAGGGGAGAAGAATTCAGGATGACTCCCCCTTTTCTTCATTTCCTTCCCTTTGAAAAATTCTTGCACGATGATGATGCCCTGATCATTCCTTGTTCACGGTTCCGCCAGGAATGATCCTCCCCAGCAACGCAATGCACCCGTACACGAGCGTGGCAAGAACGAACTCAGCAACGACAAAGTACACCTTCGCTGCCATCATCTCAAATTCCGTGCCCGGCGGAACCTGGGCATCCCCTCCCATCAATCCGAAGGCGACGAGGAGGAAGAACGTGACGACCAGGGTAATGGGAATCACAAGGTAAGGAGAGTAGGTCCTGATATAGGGGCGGATGAAGGGGAATGGAGCGAGTATCACCAGTGCGTTCAGGAGAACACTGATCAACATCATCGGGACCCAGGTCTTTTGGTATTCTTCAGGGGACTGGGAAATTCCGCTGAAGCTGAGAAGACTGACAGAGAGCATCAGGACCGCACCCGCTGCCGGGAGAACGAGCCGGGCCCAGCGGTGCGGCATACGTTCGACGAGAAAAAAGATGAGAAGTGAGAGAAGCGCCGTGGGGATTCCCACCATGGTTATGATAAGTAACCCGTTGCCAAGAATTGCGGGATACTGATCTGGATGCAGGATGAGAATCATGATCCCATATTGTATTGTGAGGGATAAAGAGAATCGGGGGATGTGAATTGTTGTCAGCCCTTAAGAGAAACATCCAGGCGACATAAAAAAACTCCCTCATCTCAATATCCCAGGCCACATTGGAATGAATCCCCATTTTCCACCGGTCTTCACCATCCTGACTTGAACGTAAATAAGGGAGACTGCCAGCTTTTTCATCGGGGCAACATTATCAATGAATTCCTCCATGTAATGTATAGTTTGGAACTAAATATTTATT
>DAWU01000062.1 GCA_002506105.1 Methanolinea sp. UBA275
GGAAATACTTTCGGGACTGTACAGAAGATGCCGTTCTCACAAAAAAAGATTAGAGTGAATTAGTTGCTTGTGAAGATACCGTCTCTCCCGCTGAATTGTACAGCAGACAGATGTACCTGTGCATAAACACCATGATAAAGGGTGAAATGAGAATCATGATAATAAAATCGATGTAGGGAATAAAGCTTAAAATGTAAGCAATAATTCCTAATATTACCTGGACGACAGCAACAATCACCACGACAATGATCAGCGCCAGGATGTAGGATCCCCATCCAATCTTCCCGATGGTGGCCAGAATTGCACTGAAATTGAAGGCTTCTCCGATCTTTCCCGTCCGGGCAAACCGGACAACCCCGACGACTGCGAGAAGCCAGAGGAGTATTGCAACAATGACTGCAATCAGGACACCTGCAATCACACCGCCAATGATGGGCATAAGAACTGGCATCAGTGCTTCCAAGTCAGGTTCAGCGGGCATAGACATGAGGATCGGTAATGCGCTGAGTAGTGCGGCACCTGCAGTAATGGCGAGAATAATCATCACGGGGATGAGATAGATGACTTCTATTACGAGAAGCTTGATTCCATCAACAAACATCCTGCCAAAACCGGTGACTTCCGGAAGCGGGATTTCGCCTCTGAGGATCCTGAGCAGGTACCCCATGGAAAAGGCACCCAGGATGATGGCCAGCAAAAATGCAATGACAAACCCGATTATCAATGTTCCAATGAGCGACGGGGGGATGTCTGCTTCAGTATACGCCATCAATGAAGGCAGCATGAATATCATTAAAAGGATGAATGGAATCACTGGAAGGAGGGTCAGGACAATCAGCATGATCCAGGTCTTCAGATTTTTTGTCAATCCATCCTTGGCATACTCCCATCCTTGGCATACTCAAATGAATCGCTAATCATTTTTCCATAATCCATACGCATCACGTAATCTTTATTCACATTGGTGAGATAATAAATAGGATCAGGAAAACGCCAGATGATGGCGAGGAACAAAATAACTATTGGATTTTCTTCCGGGTGCACGCATACGTATTCATGAACATTGTGTATCTGTTTTGTTGAAAAAATGAGTTTGGGCAGGTGAGACCCTTATGTTACGTCTCTCCTGATGATTCGTATATCCTGCAGATGTACCTGGCCTCGAAGATGATCAGGATGGGGATAAGGATGATCCAGAGTACCCAGCCTACATAGGGAATCTCGGTCAGGAGGTTCAGGACAAACCCGACGATTCCTGCGACGATGAAAAGGATGATGAGCGCCAGGATATAACTTCCCCACCCGATTTTCCTGATCGTGTCCAGGATTGCACCGAAATTGAACGCCTCACCAAAACTCCCTGTCCTTGCCATCCGGACAAATCCGATAGTCGAGAAGAGCGAGATGATGATTGCGACAATGAAGGCGATCAGAAGGCCAACCATGAAGGCCAGAACGAGCGGCATCAGAGCATCGATGTTGGTCGTGAAGTAGTTGGGGTCTCCGCTGAGAACGGCGTCCTGGACCGCAGAGAAGAATGCGAACCCCCCGAATATCAGGATGATGATGATGACCGGAATCGCATAAATTATCCCGGCAACGAGAAGTTTAAGGCCGTCTATGAACATTTTTCCCCACTGTTCCGGTTCAGGAGCGGGCTTTTTACCTCTCCAGATCTCCATCGTGTATCCCATCATCAGCGGGAATATGATGGTTGCAATGATCAGGAGGATCCAGCGTTTCCAGCGGCCGACAAGGCCGTCCTTTGCATACCCAAATGCATCTCCAAGCATGTTGCCATAATCCATTTGGAATCACCACTCTATGCAGGAAAGGTGCCATCAAATGCCATTTAAATGTATCTAAAAAAAAAAGAATTGAATTTTTAATGCCTGAAATGGCGGATTCCGGTGAATACCATTGCGACATTCAGCCGGTTTGCGGCATCGATGACCTCGCGGTCACGGATTGAACCGCCTGGCTGAACCAGTGCGGTTGCACCTGCTGCAGCGGCGACTTCGAGGGTGTCGGGGAACGGGAGGAAGGCATCAGAGGCAACTGCGGATCCTGCCAGGGGGAACCTCGACTTCTCAATCGCGATCTTTGCTGCATCTACACGGCTCATCTGGCCTGCACCAATCCCAAGCGTCTTTGTATCATCGGCAAAGACGATGGCATTGCTCCTCGTATGGGCGCAGACCTTGCAGGCCAGGCGGAGCCCGCGAAGCTCCTTCGGGGTCGCATCACGGTCGGTCACGACCGTCCAGTTCTCCCTGTAAGGGGGAGTATCCTGTACGAGCATTCCGCCATCGATCGAACGGAACGCCATGCCCCCTGCGGTGGGGGGAAGGGTCAGGACCCGCATGTTCTCCTTCTTCTTCATGATATCCACTGCTCCGGATGAGAAAGAGGGGGCAGCAAGCACCTCCACGAATGTGTTGCAGATCTCCTGTGCAAGGCGCATGTCCACTTCGCGATTGATAGTGACGACCGACCCGTATGCAGAGACGGGATCAACATCACGTGCCTGTAGGTATGCATCGACCACTGACGCTCCGAGAGCCACCCCGCACGGATTGTTGTGCTTGACAATGACTGCTGCAGGTTCGGAAAATTCCCGTATGAGTCCTGCTCCGGCCGAGAGATCCAGGTAATTGTTGTAGGACATCTGCTTTCCCTGGAACGGCTCCTGGCACGCGATTCCTGCCGTACCGTAGACTGCACCGCACTGGTGGGGGTTTTCACCGTAGCGGAGCGTTCTCCCGTTCCGGTACTGGATGGTGAGTATCTCGGGAAACCCTGCATCAAGACCGTGGAGATAGTTGCTGATAGCCGCATCGTAGGACGCAGTCAGGGCAAATGCGCGTTTTGCCAGCATCAGACGTTCGGCCTCCGAAAATCCTCCCTTTTTCAGGGCTTCCCTGACAAGGGGATACTCTGCAGGCGAGGTGATGACTGCGACATCGCGGTGATTCTTTGCCGCTGCCCGTATCATCGCCGGACCGCCGACATCGATGTATTCTATGAGGGAGTCAAGGGGCAGGTCTTTTCCTGCCATCTCTTCAAAGGGGTAAAGGTTTGCGACCAGGAGATCGATGGGAAGGATCCCTTCCTTCTCCATCACGCGGTCATCGATCCCTCTCCTGCCGAGGAGTCCGCCATGGATGCGCGGATGCAGGGTCTTGACTCGCCCATCCATCATCTCGGCCGAACCCGTGTATGCAGAGACTTCCGTGAACGGAATGGACGCCGCGTTCAGCGCTGCTCCTGTCCCCCCCGAACTGAGCAGGCGCACCCCGTGACGGTGCAGGTCTCCTGCAAGATCCACGATACCCTCCTTGTTCCACACCGAGAGCAATGCCCACTTCATACTCACGTATGTGAGATCAAGGGTTAAGAGCGTGATGCCCCAACCTTCCACAGGGGTCGATTCACCAGGATTCCCGGTCCTGCAACCTGGTCAATCATTATCCCGCAAGGGCCGGATATAGTTATCAGGATGAGAGAGCCCCCGGTGAAAAAGATCCTCTATTGGTGCGGGGAGTGCAATGTCCCCCTCATTGGAAAGACCTGCGGATGCGGGGCGGAAGGCCACCCGATCCCGCTCCTCCAGCCGTACGATATCAGGCCTGCCCTGGAACACGATCGTCAGATCCTCGCACGCCTGCTTCGCGAACGGTATGGGACTGATTCGCTGCCATCAGTTATTCTCCTCAATAAAACCGGAGGGATCGACAGGAAAGACCTGGTAATTGCTAACGGCGGACGATTCGGGTGGCTCTCCTTCGATCCCGGGCACCGCCGCTACGAATTCGAGCTCGTGTTCGATGCCCTCCCTTCGATGCTGCCCTTGATAACAAAGAATATACTCCGGCTGGATCAGCTCAAGGGAGCCGGGGAGGATGTCAGGAATGGGAAGAGAATAGGTGGGAAAAAGTATCCTGCATCCGGTAACATCACTGACGGGGGGGTGGTCGTTACCTGGGATGGGTATGCCGGGGTAGGCGTATCCACAAAGGGAATTGTGAAGGTGAAAGAGGTGGGCAAGGTCTCTCCTGCGAACGTCTCCGATCCCGGGTGGGAAGAGGTGATATCCCGGAACCGGTATCACCTGAAGAACCTGGAGCGCAATGCCATCCGGTTCATCAGGCAGCAGGCGGACCATGCTCAATGCGTGAACATCTCGTTCTCAGGCGGGAAGGACAGTACTGCAGTCAAAGAACTTGCCCGGAGAGCCGGATTCGAAGATACCTACTTCGTGGACACGGGCATGGAATTTCCCGAGACCCTTGAATTTGTCCGATCTCTTTCGATAAAGACAATCCTTCATGGGAAGGACTTCTGGCGGGAGGTGAATAGGCACGGGCCGCCAAGGAAGGATGATCGCTGGTGCTGTGAACACCTGAAACTGGCCCCGGTAAAAAAATGGCTCGCTGGAAAAGGAGAATGCATCACCATCCAGGGGAACCGCTGGTACGAATCGTTCGCCCGTGCAGGTCTCCCGCCCGCAGTGAAGAATCCGTATCATCCTGCCCAGACAAATATTTCTCCCATCAGGAACTGGCGGGCGCTCGAGGTCTTCCTCTACATATGGTGGCGTCAAATCCCCTGTAATCCCCTGTATGAAAAAGGCCTTGAAAGGGTGGGGTGCTGGATGTGCCCCGCGATGCTCGAGAGCGAATTTGAGTATGTCCGGACCGCACATCCGGATCTCTACCGGGAATGGATGGCGTTTTTGAAGGAATGGTTCGGGAAGAGGGGAGGAGCCTCGCGATCTCTTGAGACCGGTGCATGGCGCTGGAAGACCCTGCCACCCAAAATGCGCGGGAATGATGAGTGAGAATTGGTCCATTTCCGATCGTTCCAATCAAACCTTTTTCCTTGTCTGATTTTGTCATACTCCTCCATTCCAGGTCTCCCTTAATAATAATATTTATATAGAACCACAATGCAATAGATAAATGAAAGCGCTATGGCTGAACCCAGAGAGAAGGAAGATTTTTACTCAGATGATGAAAAAGAGCAAGAATCTTGCGTAAATTCTGTCGAGCCTTCTCCCGGTCTTGAGGAATTGCAGAAGAAGTATGATGAGCTGAACGATCGCTTCATGCGGCTCGCAGCAGATTTCGAAAATTACCGCAAGAGATCTGAGAGAGATCTCGAGAGCAGGGTAACATCTTCACTGGAGGAATTTGCTGTGGAACTCCTCGAGGTGGTGGACAATTTCGATCGGGCACTTTCTGCCGATCCCGGATCCGCCCGCGAAGGACTTGAGCAGATCCGCAAGCTCTTCCAGGCATTCCTTGAGCGTCATGGGATCCGTCCAATTGAGGTCATGGGAAAGAAATTCGATCCTAATGAGCACGAAGCCGTGGCCTATGTGGACTCGAAGGAAGACGAGGGAACAATTATCGATGAGCTCTGCTGTGGGTATTGCATGCACGACAAGGTCATACGGTATGCAAAAGTGGCTGTTTCGAAAGGAAAGGAGACTGAGTGAACATGGCAAAAGAGAAGATACTTGGCATTGATCTGGGGACCACATTTTCATGCATGGCCATCATGGAGGCCGGAAAACCGATCGTGATCCCCAACGCGGAAGGACAGAGAACTACCCCGTCTGTGGTTGCATTTACAAAAGACGGCGAGCGCCTTGTGGGGAGCCTTGCGAAACGGCAGGCGGTCACGAACCCCACCCGCACCATACAGTCCATCAAGCGGAAGATGGGTACCACCGAGAAGATAAAGATCGACGACAAGAACTACACTCCCCAGGAGATATCAGCGATGATCCTCCAGAAGATGAAGACCGATGCGGAGGCCTATATCGGGGAGAAGATCACAAAAGCCGTGATCACGGTCCCGGCATACTTCAACGATGCCCAGCGCCAGGCCACCAAGGATGCAGGCAGGATCGCGGGGCTCGAGGTCATGAGAATCATCAATGAACCGACGGCCAGTGCGCTCGCGTATGGCATTGACAAGGAACAGGATGCGACGGTGCTCGTCTACGACCTCGGCGGCGGTACATTTGATGTCTCGATCTTAACCCTCGGGGACGGGGTGTTCGAGGTAAAATCCACCGCGGGGAACAATCATCTTGGCGGGGATGACTTTGACAGCCGGGTCGTGGACTACCTCGTTGAGGAGTTCAAGAAGAAGGAGGGTATCAACCTCCGATCCGATTCCATTGCATCCCAGCGTCTGCGGGATGCTGCGGAGAACGCCAAGATCGAGCTCTCCCAGAAGATGAAGACAAACATCAACCTGCCGTATATCACCACGGGCCCGAGCGGCCCCCTGTTCCTCGATATCGATCTCACCAGGGCGAAGCTCGAACAGTTGATCGGCGACCTCGTTGAATCAACGGTGATGCCGGTCAGGCAGGCGTTAAGCGATGCAAAGCTCTCACCCGAACAGATCGACCATGTTCTCCTTGTAGGCGGATCGACAAGGGTACCGCTTGTCCAGGAGACCGTGAAAAAGATCCTCGGGAAAGAACCGGACAAGGGCATCAACCCCGATGAGTGTGTCGGCCTCGGTGCTGCCATCCAGGGGGCCGTCCTGTCAGGGGAGACGAAGGACATTGTCCTCCTGGATGTCACCCCCTTGACCCTCGGGATCGAGACGCTCGGGGGTATTGCGACGAAACTCATCGAGAGGAATACCACGATTCCCACCAGGAAAAGCCAGATATTTTCCACCGCGGCGGATGGCCAGACAAGCGTGGAGATCCACGTTGTCCAGGGGGAACGTGCCCTTGCGAAGGACAACTTCACCCTCGGCAGGTTCCAGCTGACCGGGATACCCCCGGCTCCCCGCGGCATTCCGCAGATCGAGGTGACCTTCGATATTGATGCCAACGGTATCATCCACGTCTCGGCAAAAGACCTCGGATCAGGGAACGAGCAGGCGATCACCATCAAGGGCGACCGGAAACTCACCGAGGACGATATCAAGAGGATGACCGAGGACGCCAAGAAGTTCGAGGCAGAAGACGCCAAGAAGAAGGAAGAGATCGAACTTCGGAACAATGCCGATATCGCAATCTTCTCTGCTGAGAAGATGTTAAAGGAGCAGGCCGCACATGTCGAGCCCGCAGACAAGGAGAAGGTGGAGACAGGAATAACCGATCTCCGGAAAGCGCTGGAGGCAGACAACAGCGAGGAGATCAACGCAAAAATGGAGAGCCT
The DNA here is from genome assembly GCA_002506105.1 of Methanolinea sp. UBA275. Taxonomy (GTDB): domain Archaea; phylum Halobacteriota; class Methanomicrobia; order Methanomicrobiales; family Methanospirillaceae; genus Methanolinea_A. The sequence continues at coordinate 7,194 of DAWU01000062.1, forward strand.
CACCGAAGCAGTCTACTCAATCACGACCAAGATCTACCAGAAAGTCCAGGCAGAGAGACAGGCAAAGGAGGCACAGGAAGGTCAGGCAGGTGCAGGATCAGGCGGTTCATCTGAAGGAAGAGATGAGAACGTCGTCGATGCCGATTACAAGGTAAAAGACGAGTGAGCCCGATGGCCGCGGGTGATTACTACGATATCCTGGGTATTCCCGGGAATGCGGACGAGAAGGAGATAAAGAAAGCTTACCGCAACCTGGCCCGGAAGTATCACCCTGATGTCTGCAAGGATCCTGGCGCGGAGGAGAAATTCAAGAAGATCAACGAGGCGTACAGCGTACTCTCTGACTCGCAGAAGCGTGCCCAGTACGACCACATGGGTCACGATACCTTTACCAGCGCCTCGAAGGGATCCTATAGCGGGGCAGGGGGTTTCCATGGAGGAGGCTTCAGCGCCGATTTCAGCGGATTCGGGGATATCTTCGATTTTTTCGGCGGAGGATTCTCGGGGTCCAGGCAGAGCGGTCCCCAGGAAGGTTCCGATCTCCTGATGAAGATGCAGATCACCCTCGAAGAGGCGGTATTCGGGGCTGATCGCGAGATTGAGGTGAACCATACCGAGGCGTGCAGCCACTGCAATGGAACAGGAAGCGAGAACAAGAAACTTGTGAGCTGTCCCAGGTGCCAGGGATCCGGGCAGATGCGGCAGATGAGCCAGACCGTCTTTGGCCAGTTTGTGCGCATGAGCACCTGTACTGAGTGCCATGGACGCGGACGCATCCCTGAAAAGAGATGCACAGAATGCAGGGGTTCCGGGCACACCCAGGTCCATCGCAAGGTCACTGTTCACATCCCTGCCGGAATTGACAGCGGAATGCGGCTCCGCATGGAAGGGTATGGCGAAGCGGGGGACTATGGGGCACCGAACGGCGATCTCTTCATTGAGCTGTATGTTCGCCCTCATGCCAGGTTCAGGAGGTTGGGGGACAACCTTGAGACCGATGTGGAGATCACACCCGCACAGGCGGTTGTGGGATCACTCGTGAACGTGGAGACCATCGAGAAAAAAACCGTGGAACTGACCATTCCTGCGGGAATCCAGCATAATACCGCGTTGAAGATTCCCGGGGAAGGTGTCAGGCGCCGCGGGAAGCCGGGCGATCTCCTGGTTCGTGTCAGGGTTGCGATCCCGAAACAGCTGAATCCTGAGATAAAAGGCCTCTACGAGAAGATCCTGGAACTGGAAGGTCATCAGATGTCCGACTCAAAGAAGGGCGGCTTCTTCTCGGGTTTCATGGGTAAGAAATAGGATTTTTTCTTGTTGTTCCCTGCATCCCCACGAGGATCCCACCACCCTTTGTAAAGGGTGTCCCCCCCAAAAAACCGTTCAACCAGTGCCTGTGCAGATTCTGATTTATTGGGATTGCCAGCCAACTTAGTGCTCGTGCAGCTTATTCTGGAACTTGCCGGCGATCACCCGGAACTCCCCTTCGCAGAGCTCGATCTGATCGGGCCGGTGCTTGAGAAGAATGTCCAGGTCGCGATTGTGGAGTGCACGCGGCCTCGTGAGGTTCAGAGGCTTGCTCTTGCCCATTCTGCCATGGAGTACCTGGGGTCATGCGATGCAGACAGGGATGCGTTTGAAACGATGATCAGGGATCTCTCGCTCTCCTCTCCGCGGCCCTTTGCCGGGAGGGTGAAGAAGATCTTCGGCAGCACGATGGACGATCCGGAGCCGGATCTGGAAAGGCTGATAGGAGCAGGAATTTCCGGAAAAGTGAACCTCCAGAACCCGGAAGAGGAGTTCCGAGCGGTGATTTCGGGATCACGGTGCTATTTCGGGAGGGTGATCTGGAGGAGCGATCCACGCCGGTTTGCAGATCGCCGTCCTGGTGATCGGCCCTTTTTCCACCCGGGGGTCATGATGCCCAGGATGGTCCGGGCACTTCTGAATATCTCGTGCACGAGAGAGGGGGAGACCCTCCTCGATCCGTTCTGCGGTACCGGGGGAATGATCATGGAGGCACAGATGTTGGGGATACGTGCGGTCGGGTCTGACATCGATCCCTTCATGGTCAGGGGAAGCAGGCTGAACCTGGAAAAAGGGGATATCCTGCTGGCTGATGTCAGGAACCTCCCCTTTCCTTCAGCATCCTTTGATACGGTGGTCACCGACCTCCCCTACGGCCAGTCTTCCTCGATCCGGGCAGAGAGCCTCGACTCGCTGTACCGGAATGCACTGGAGGAGATCACAAGAGTGCTCAAACCCCGCCGGAGGGCAGTCCTGGTCACGCACAGGGACATCAGGGATCTGGCTTCCAATTTCCTGGAGGTTGCAGGATGCTACTCGCAGAGGGTGCATAAGAGTCTCACGAGGCACATCCTCGTGCTTGAGAAAACCGGGATTCACGGTCGTGAAAAGCACCGTGTCCCCCGGACGTGATACATTCCTAAATAGTTGGAAAAAAAACAAGGATACAGCGAACGATGCCGAATACAGGGAAGGATTCCGGGGGGACAATTCTGACATGCTCCCGCACCGAACGGGGAATCCGTGACAGGAACGAGGATGCCTGCGGTGTATTTTCCTTCTCATCGGGAGAGGAGTCCCTCTTCCTCCTTGCGGTCGCTGACGGCCTCGGGGGGCACCCTGCGGGCGAGGTTGCAAGTGCCCTTGCAATACGATCCCTGCACCAGTCCATCTCATCAGGGATAGAAACACTCCCTGTTCTCGAGCCTTCGTCTCTCCAGCATCTCCTCGCTGCCGGATTTTCCAGTGCGAACTGGGAGGTTATCAACCATGCATCCAGGAATCCGAGGTGTCTTGGTATGGGTACGACGCTTGTTGCAGCCCTCATGAACCAGGAAGGAGAGGGCATTGTCGCGAATGTGGGTGACAGCCGGGGCTACCTCTTCCAGGGAGTGGGAGGGATGGTCACGCGTGATCACTCAAGGGTCCGGGAGATGGTGGATGCGGGGCTTCTCTCGCCGGATGAGGCCGCATCCCACCCCATGAGGCATATCGTCACGAGGATCATTGGCAGGCACGGGGATATCCCTGACTTCTACCCGTTCCGGCTTCTTGATGGCACGCTTCTCCTCTGCTCTGACGGCCTCCTTGACGGCACATGCGACAGTGAACTTGGAGAATACGCAGGGCGGCTCCACATATCAGGCCTTTGTGAAAGCCTGGTCGAATATGCACGGTCACGGAGCAGGGACAATATCACGGTCGTGGCAGCCACCAGGAAGGAATAGCCGGGCCCTTGCGCATTCCCGGCTGCAGGAAAAATTACGTTATTTTTTGGATCCCGGGGCCGCGGTCACGATCTGGACCGCATCTACCATCTCCGGGAGCATCTCCACCGGGAATCCCATCACCATCTCCCCATCCTCTATCCCTGAAAACTTGCGGGATCCGTCACATCCAAGGGAATAGTTGGCAATTCCTGTGAGGTAGGTCTGGGCACAGGCATCTGCACATACCGATTGTATCCCGGAAAATTCTGATTTCACCCTGCCGCCCATCTTGAAGAGCGTAGCCTGGGCCAGTTTCAGCATCACCCTGGCCGGGGCGATGATGAGGATGATGTGGGGGCAGAACGTGGTCTTTTCGAGCGGTGCATACAGGGTTGCAACGGTTGTACCCGACTCCACGTGGGGTATCCTGTCGATGGTCCTCTTGCACGAAGCAGTGCTCTCGAACTTCCCGAGCTTGTAGTAGAAGTGCCCGTTTTTCAGGGTTTCCGTGATCGGCCTTAAGCCCAAGGCCCAGGCACCACCCATGCATTCGTGGTTCTCCACGAGTGCGAAGAAGACCTTCCCCTCCCTCCGGGCCATGTTCACCATCTGGCAGTGCCGGTGTGTTCCGCTCAGTTGCTCCATGCCATCGGGTATGTCCTCTTTCCCTGTCGCCAGCCTGACTGCCACGGGTGAAAACGGAAGACCCAGCGCCTTTTTGAGAGACGCAGATGCCTCCTTGTAATCAATACGCTTCATGATGGTCTGATCCATGCATGCATCACATCCATAGACATGCTCGGGCTCATCAGAGATAAAACTGCTCTTATGAGTAAAAAGAGGTCAGAGCCGCCGTAATTTGTGATTGACCTTTCGGAAGAAGTTCTTGTGCGCATCCACGAAGAGTGCCGGCCTTGCTGCCCTGGAGATGCTGATACTTGCCTCCTGTCCGAGTTCAATGGATTGCTGCCCGTCGATCACGAGCGTCGCAGGTTTTGCACTCTCAAGCCGGACCTCGACACTCCGTTCGTTGGAAATAAGGTGTGGGCGGGAGGAGAGCATGTAGGGTGCAAGCGGCACAAGGAGGAATCCTTCAATCCGGGGATCCACGATTGGGCCTCCTGCACTCATCGCATAGGCAGTAGAGCCAGTCGGGGTGCTCAGGAGCAGCCCGTCTGCCCGGAACCGTTCGGCGGGAATTCCGTCCACCACGACCACGAATCGCAGCATCTTCGCCGGGCGGCTGGTGACAATCAGGGCCTCGTTCAGGGCATGTCCGAGGATCTCCCCGCCCTTCGAGAGGGTAATCCTCATCCTGGGTTCGATGGCAAATCCCGGCCGAAGGGTCTTGATAAACTCCCCGGCCTCCGCGGGTTCAAGATCGGCCAGAAATCCCACCTCGCCCCAGTTGATCCCAAGGATGGGTATCTGTTTCTCCATGTGCTGAACGGTATGGAGTATCGTCCCGTCTCCCCCCACCACGACTATGAGATCTGAAAGAGTATCCCATGTCCATGCGGGAGTCACCTCGAGAGCCCTGGCAGTTGCGGGCTCGAACGAGACATGGTGTTCATCCCTGGAGAGGGAAACCGCGAGGTCTTGTGTGAACGCAAGGGCTTGTTGATCATCGATCCGCGAGACCAGCACGATCTTCATCCTTCTCCTCCTATCTCAGATACTCGATCACCTTATGGTGCAGAATGCCATTTGTGGCAACCATGCACCTCCCGATGGTTACTTCGTTGGGGAAATGAATAGGCATTCCGTCAAGATCGCTGACCTTTCCGCCTGCCTCGGTGCAGATCAGCATCCCTGCAGCAGCATCCGTGACCCTCAATGTGCCACGGATATCGATAAAGCCATCTATCCTCCCGCAGCCGATATACGAGAGTTCGAGTGCGGATGCACCCAGGAGACGCCAGCGACGGATCTTCTGGCCAAGGTGCATGACCCTGCGGGGATCAAACTTTCTCCCGTAGATGCTCATGGCACTCTCATCGAGGTTTGAAATTCTGGATGCGGTGATGGGACGATCGTCCAGCCATGCTCCCTTCCCCCGAATTGCAGTGAATGTCTCACCACTGGACAGGTCGCGGACAAATCCCTGGAGCACGGTTCCACCCTCGGCATATGCAATCGACAGGGCGTAGAAAGGAATCCCTGCAACGGCGTTGTAGGTTCCGTCAACGGGATCCAGAAAAATCGTCCCGGTCTCTCCGGGAAATTCGACCTTTCCCGCTTCCTCGGATATCAGGGTCTTGCAGAGCGGATGTTCCTCCAGGAACCGGACGATACAGTCCTCGGCGACCTGGTCGATCACCTTGGTGGGAGTGCGGTCAGCTCCCATCTTGATGATCCGACCACCTTTTTCGGTACCGACAAGGTCGCGGATCGCATCCTGAACATCCCGGGCCAGGATCGTACATGCGTGTAAAAACTCCATTGTGCCAGATCCGACCGATTCTACAGGAGTATTTATCTGTTCATATAAAGATACATGTTACTGCGTTTTCACGCGGGTGTGAGCAATATGAAGGAACAGACCGAGGTAGGGAAGCTGAAAGAGGGGCGCTACATGGTCATCGATGACGAGCCATGCAAAATACTGGGAATCTCCGTCTCAAAGCCGGGAAAACACGGGGCTGCCAAAGCCCGAATCGATGCCGTGGGTCTTTTTGACGGTGTCAAACGCTCCATTGTCCAGCCGGTCTCTGCAAAGACGTATGTCCCTGTTGTCGAGAGGAAGAGCGGACAGGTCATCACCATGAGCGGGACAACCGTGACCCTGATGGATATGAAAGAATACAACAATTTCGAGATGGAAGTCCCTCCCGACAAGATGGACCAGATTGAGATGGGCAAGGAAATCCAGTACATGGAAGCCCTAGGCAAGAGGAAACTCGATCTGGACTGATCCTCTCTTCTGGTATCCCGCCAATATTTTTTCCGGAATATTCTTTGCAAGAGGAATTTTCTCTCCCTCGATGCACAATCGGTGGATCCCTTTTCCGGGTTCTGGATTTCATTTCGAATATGCAATTGACCCCGCTGCCTTCGAAAATACTGCGATGCTGCCGCCCTCGATCCGTGGCGACCTGCGGTCATCGATGGATCTTCCATAATGGTTGCCCGAATCGGAAATGACTGTTCAAAAATAGAACAGCGGCGGTTCAAATTCTCTCTCCATTCGCGTATCAGATCCAGATACTCATCTGGAATTCATAAAAACATAAGGAAACCAACTTCAATGACTGGGATCCTTCACAACATCAGATAATATTTGGGTGGCTAAATTGCCTCCATACCTTATCTGGGTATCCTAGAGGCTGGAGTAAAAAAGGGAATGAAAGGGTCCTATCCGTATTCCTGAAAAGTGCAGGACGGGTTAATATTTCCCCACATACCGTTCCGGGACTTTCACTTCCATCGTGTAGGAATTGATCATGTGGGTATGAATCACGAAATAATATGATCGCTTGGCAGTTCCTTCGTAAAACCTCTCTCTCCAGGGCCGCGGATCGTTCTCTTCCTCCTCCTCCCAGAGTTCTTTATCAAGGCCACCGGTTGGTTCGATCTCGCGTACAAGCGAATTATCAGATGCATCCCTCACCTCGATGGAGAACCTCGGGTGAATTTCACCGTATTGGAAACCCGCCGGTCCGGCCTCCCTGGATTCGGTCTCCCCAACGAACGTTGTCTCCCAGGGATCCACAGAATATTCGAGTTCCCAGTAGGGGAAAGGCATGGAGATGGTCTGGGTTATACCGCCCCCTGTCGATTTAATCGTTGCATAGGTGAGCATCTTCTCAGGTGCCGGGGTCTCGTCCGGGAAGCGGGTGAATGACGGGGTTTCTTCCGGTGAACCAAGGGACACATATCCGATCTCCGTTGATTTTCCGCTCCAGGGAGGGGTGGTCGGTTTGGGTGTTGGTGAAGTGGTTCGTATTACGGTCGCCTGGGGAGCCTGCTGGGTGGGGAGTACTGTGTCTTCCGGTTCAGGTGTCAGCCCCGGGATTGCGGGAAGACTGAGATCGGGGGGTTGCCCTGTCATGATCGGTTTGACCACTACCGCGACCACTACGAGTGCGACGAGTGCGACGAGGAGAATGATGATGTCCCGCTTCTCCATACATGAAAGTGTGCGAGCGGCTGGTATAAGAACGTAGGCTGCGAGGCACCACTCCCCAGGCAGTACCGGGGCCCGTGAAGATACACATCTGCAGGATGCTGTCTGGAAAAAGACCGAATTCCTGCATCAAAAATTGTTTCATTCGCTGATGAACAGTACGATGAAAAAAACCGTATCCGGAATAAAAAATTCCTGCCCTCTTGCAGAGAGGTATCTGCTGCAATCCCCGGAATCAACCCCCGGGAGACTCCGGTTCCTGTGCATGGTAAGAGGTGACCGCACCCTGGAATGAGGTCACATCCGGCCAGTAACAATCAAGGATCATGATGCCGGATGAGTCCGGGCGTAGCGAGATGAGAGAAAGTGGTGCATTCTTCCATGAGATTGCCACGGGACTCCCGGTTTCAAGGAGATCGATCTCCCCTTCCCCTCCTGCAATACGCAGTTCCAGACTTGAGATGAGTCCCTCGTAACCCTGGACGTTTATCTCCCTCACTTCTCCGCGTTGCCGGTATTCTCCGTCGATATACAGGATCACCTCCTCAAACGAGTAATCCTGAATCGAATCCTTGCGCATCGCGATCTTCCCTTTCCCGGGATCATTCACGACAAGGCGGATTCGTCCGCCCACCGGCAGTTCTTCTACGACCCCGGCGATTTTGATCCTTGATGCAGGTTTTGTCACGGTGAATTCCACGAACCCCCCGGGAGCAATTGATGCTCCCCGGGGAGCATGGAGTGCAACATCCTTCCTCCCTGCGGGGGTGACCGTGACGAGCCCCTGGTTTATCCTGGTATTCGCCCCATATTCGTTCTCCACAGTGAGGCTAACGGAGAAGCGACCTTCTGTGGTATAGGTGTGAAGAGGATTCTCATCCGTTGAAGTGGTCCCGTCACCGAAAGACCATTTCCACCTTTCAGGGACACCTGTGGAGGTGTCTGTAAATGTTACGGGGAGGGGAAGAGATCCTTCAGTGGGCGAAGCAGAAAAGGATGCAGTGAGGATTCCAGGGACCGGGGGGGTCTCTGGTGCACCCGCGGGGTATGCCTGGGGGCTGTCCCCGGAATCCCCCGGGATTTGAGGCAGCACAGGTGTCGCGTCCCTGACATACCCGAGTTCCACAGGAGAGCCGTTCCACGTGTGGATGGGCTCAGGCGTCTGCACATCGGTCTTTTTGGGGGTTGCAGCAGGTGTGAAATCCTGGGTAATGGACGGACTCGAATCATGACCTGAAGGAGATCCGGGCAGGAAAGGGAGGCTGAGATCAGGGTTTTCTCCTGTGATGGCTGGCTTGACCACTACCGCCAGCACTACCACGACAAGAAGGGCAATGAGAAGAATGACAATATCCCTCGTCTCCATACAGGAATGTTGACGACTATGATATATATGAAACTAGCCCGGAAATCTCTCTTTCTCCGGTCACCTTGTGCAGAGTGCTGAGGTCTCCCCGTACTGGATCACATGTCCTCTCATGGCTGCCACGAGGTCCGCCTTCCTCGCTCCCGGTGGAAGATCGAGCATTCCATCAAGACCCCATACCTTGAAGGTGTACCGGTGTGTGCTTCCCACCGGGGGGCAGGGACCGGAATATCCCATCCTGCCATAATCATTGATGCCCTGCAACGCCTGAATGGGTGCCTGGAGAGCTGGCTCTTTCGGGAACCCACGGGGGATTATCTCAACCGGGGGAATGTTCCACGCGAGCCATGGGGAGAAGGAACAGCATGAGGGAATGAAGGGATTCACCGCCATGATGGCAACAGAATCCCCCTTGAGATTCCGAAGCCTGATGCGTGGTGATTCGTCATCCCCGTCACATGTATGTGTAGGTGGGAATTCCAGGAAGTCGAGCCCGACAATCAGTTTTTCCATCTCGCGTCACATAATACTCTTGTGTGTTCCCGCTTGAAGATAGCGGGCGGACAGGACAAGACCTGGTATGGATGGAGCATGCTGTTACGCGTATACTGACGGCGCAGCCAGGGGAAATCCCGGGCCTGCGGCCTGCGCTTTTATCATCGTTGATGCATGGGGAATACTCCTTGCCGATGAAGCAAGGGTACTTGGGCGAAAAACCAACAACGAAGCAGAATACCACGCAGTGATCGATGCCCTGAAGAAAGCATCTTCTCTCTCCTGTCGCCAGATCGTCGTGCATTCTGACAGCGAACTTGTGATCAGGCAGATCAAGGGTGAATATGAGGTCAGGAAACCACACCTGCGGGAATTGTGTGTCGAGGTAAAAGGTCTTGAACGGCTCTTCGAATCGGTTCAGTTCGTGAACCTGCCGAGGGAGGATCCCTGGATCCGTATTGTCGACCGGCTCTGCAACGACGCGCTCGATTCGGGAAATACATAATGCATGCGGCAGCAATTGCCAGTATGATCTACCTTTAATGCCCTCTTCATCCAACAATACCCACCAGATTAACCACTGCTTATGAGGAGATCCATGACGAAAAAAGCCACGAACACGCCGGAAGAATGCGAAGGGACCTGCGAAGGGTGCCCGAGTGCGCAGCAGTGTGACAGCGATAAGAAATCAGCGCAGGGAAAGGGACTCCCTCCCAAAGCAGAGATAGAAGTTGACCATGTCATCCTGGTCCTTTCGGGGAAGGGCGGCGTCGGGAAGTCCACCGTCGCGGTCAACCTTTCCTTTGCACTCTCGGCTCACGGCTTCAATGTCGGGGTTCTCGACCTTGATATCCACGGGCCGAATATTCCGAAGATGCTGGGGCTTGAAGGTCACCAGCTGAGCACACTCGGCAATATGATCCAGCCGGTCAGGGTCACAGGTAACCTTTCCGTGGTTTCCATGGCGTTCCTTCTCCCGGATATCAGCACCCCTATTATCTGGCGCGGGCCGATGAAGATGTCTGCCATAAGCCAGTTCCTGAGCGAGGTTGACTGGGGACACCTGGACTACCTTGTCGTGGACCTTCCCCCGGGAACAGGGGACGAAGCCCTCTCAATCGTCCAGCTTGCACCCAATGTCAGGGGGGCGGTGATCGTGACAACACCCCAGGAAGTTGCAACCATGGATGCTTTAAAAGCCGCCAGGTTCGTCGAGAAGCTGGGGATCCCCGTTCTCGGGATCGTGGAGAACATGAGCGGACTTCTCTGTCCGCATTGCAACAAGGAGATCGATCTCTTTGGAAAGGGCGGTGGCGAGAAGATCGCAAAAGACCTCGGGGTTGCGTTCCTCGGGAGCATCCCCCTTGATCCCGACCTGAGAAAGGCGGGAGATGAAGGCAAGCCATTCATCATACGCAGCAGGGACAGCCCCACGTGGAAGAACGTGGACAAGGTCATGGAAGAACTGGTGAAGGTGGTTGAAGAATAGATGACGCTTCTTGAGGTACTTGCGGGCGATGGAGAACCTCTTGATATTTACTCCGATATCGTGCCCGTCCTCGAGGACATTACCCTCTTTCCCGCCAGGGTCGAGGCCATCTACAGGAAAGCGAGTGCATATGACGATGTGGCCCTTGACCGTCTCCGGTTTGCCCTGCTCAGGGTGCAGATATATGCTGATATCCACCGGAATGAGAACATGGAACGAGCCCAGGCAATCAAGTACGCCTCAGTGGTCCTGGAAAAAGTGATCTTCGGATCCCTGATGATGGGCCATGAAGAGATGGAACACGACTGACGCAGTGGAACTCATCCGCGGATGACTGATGGGGGATCCCCCATTTCTCCCAAAAATCGTAATCTATATGGACGCCCGGTTCGCACCTGATCCTGTTATACGGTGAAACAATGGAGAAGCATGCGTTCGTGGCCCGTGTCCCGGATCAACCGGGAGCCCTTCACAGGGCTGCGGAGATTATCTCCCGCCACCAGGGCAATATCAACAGGATACAGTTTGACAGGCGTATCGATCCCCACACGGTCTTTTTTGAAGTGACGTCAACACCTGATGCAAGGGAAGCAATTCGGGAGGGTCTCCTGGAACTGGGATACCTCCAGACCGCATTGAAATCATTGAGTTTCCTCAGGCTCTCTGTCCATATCCCCCACAAACCCGGGGCGCTCCTTGACTTTCTCAGGTGCACGACTTCCCTCGGGGCCAACATTGCATTGATAGACTTCGATGACCGGGGGAGCAATCCCGATCTCCTGACGGTGAGCCTGAACCTTGAGGAGAACACCGCGGTCTCACGCCTCCTCGATCAGCTCAAGTCCAGGTACCGTATGGAGGTTCTTGAGTATGACACGAGCGGAAAGTCCCTCGATGATACCGTGTTCTATCTCAGGTTTGCACAGGCCATCCGGAGCCTTGTCGGTGAATCAGAGGATATATTCCTGCTCCGGCTCCTCGGGGATATCAACCATATCGTGCAGGAACTGATGAACCGCGGTCAGGATCCGAGACTTGTGTTCGAGAGCATCCTTCGCACCGGAGAAACGCTCCGGAATACGAACGGTTCCGGGTTCTACGCGGATATCCAGCAGATATCCCTCGCGGCGGATATGACGCTTATCTGTATTCAGCCACCCTGCGGCGGAAGCGTCTTCCTCCTTGACACTCCCGGAGAGTGCGTGATGATTGATACAGGGTACGGCATCTATCACCGGGAGATCAGCACGCTGATCAGGACCCGGGTACCGGGAGCGATGGAGAGGTTATCCCGGATCATCATCTCGCATGCCGACGCAGATCACTGCGGGGCCGGGGGCCTCTATCCCGTGACTGCACTCATGCACCCGGGGACCCTTGATATCATCCGTGTCTCCAACCGTGCATACGGGTCCAGGAGCCAGTCTTCTATCCTGGAGGAGGTCTACACCACGCTCATCAACCTGTTCTCGCAGTTCTGCCCCCCAAAAAACACCCTGCTTCTCACTCATACCGGGGGGGAAAAGAGAGGTCGTTTTCCTATCCTTGATAGGATAACGATAGGCGATCACCGGTTTGAGATTCTTGAAGGAATGGGAGGGCATCTCGCCGGTCAGATCTATCTCTTCTCCCCTGATCTGGGAGTTTTTTTCCCGGCCGATACCGTGATCAATTTCGATCACCTCACCCGGGAAAGGTCGGAGTACAATACCCTTGCAGTGAACCTCGTCACATCCGTCAATGTTGACAGCGACCGGGCGCGTGAGGAGAGAAAGGAGATCGTAAGGATCGTGGACGATACATCGGGACCATTTTTCGGGGGCAGGCAATCCTGCCTCGTGTGCGGGGGGCATGGTCCGGTTTCGGTCCTGGATGGGCGCACCCTTGTGCCATACGGACCCATTGATCATATCCCCCAGCGAGAAGAAGGCTGCCCGTGCTAACTCACGGGGATTGAAGCAGGGAGAGTGCGGCAAGCGACATCAGAGCGACACCGTTCCTGATGCCGTCTTCCGGGCATACGCAAAAGCGGGAGCTGTGCAGGTATATTCCGTTCTTAACGCCGGTGCCGAGCCTTAGGTAGCAGAGAGGAATCGGGGGGTCCACGCTCCCAAAAAATCCGAAGTCCTCGCTCCCGGTGAGCGGTGCCATCCGGCAAAGCCTCTCTTTCCCAAGGCACTCAGCGAGGACCGGGATCACCTTCGCAGTCAGTGAAGGATCGTTCTCGAGTGGCGGGACCGACTCCGGCTGGAACGTGATGACCGGGAGCCGGTCTTCCGGAATTCCGTGACTCCTCGCGGTGTATTCGCATATCCTCCTGATCGAAGCGAGTACCAGATCCCTGACAGAAGGCTCGAAGTACCTGATGTTTACCTGGAGGTGGACCTCATCAGGGATGGCGTTATGCTTGACCCCCCCGTGGATTGCCCCCACCGTGATAAGCCCGAACTTCCCGGCTGGCACCTCCCGGGTTATGATAGTCTGGAACTGGAGGATGAGAAGAGCGGCCAGGACAATGGGATCGCGGGCGCGGTCCGGGTGGGCCGCATGCCCGCCGATGCCCCTCACGGTGATGTCAAGGGATTCCGCACCTGCGGAAAAGACCCCTTCCCGGTACCCTACCTGTCCAACGGGGAGGTCGGGAGAGACATGGAGGGCAAGGCCGCAGTCAGGCCTTCCGAACCTTGTGTACAATCCCTCCTCAATCATCCTGATTGCCCCCGATGCTCTCTCCTCTGATGGCTGTGCAATGAAAAGGATCGTCCCTCTCCATGTGCCGGTCACCGATGAGAGGAAGCGGGCAGTCCCGGCAAGGATGGTGCAGTGCAGGTCGTGTCCACACGCGTGCATGACCCCCACCTCCCGCCCATCCCTGGAACGTACCTTCTTCCTGCTGGCATAGGAAAGACCGGTCTCCTCTTCAATCGGGAGGGCATCCATGTCGGCACGGATCATCACGACTGGCCCCACTCCGTTTCGAAGGACTCCCACAACCCCATATCCGCCTACTCCCCGCGACACGTCACATCCCGCATGTTCCATCTCGCGGGCCATCACATCCGCAGTGCGGATCTCTTCTTCCGACAGCTCGGGATGTGCGTGGAGGTCCTTGTAGAGGTCCACCAGCGAGGCGAGATGATGTTCAATATGCGCATCAAGAGCCCCGAGGCAGTCGCAGATCGGGTGGTTTTTCATCGGTCCTCCTCCTTTTCCCGCCGTCCCGGATTCCTCATCTCCCGATACCGCCTGACCGAGATATCCAGGTATTCTGTATCAGTATCGATCCCAAGAAACCGTCGTTTCAGGATGCATGCGGCAAGGCCGGTCGTCGAACTCCCCGTGAAGGGATCGAGCACAAGCGAATCCTCCCTGCTGCACGAGAGAATAATTCTTTTCAGGAGCGCGAGAGGTTTCTGGGTGGGGTGACTTCCCTGGCTTTTTTCGGAGTTCCTCGGTGTCGGGATGCTCCATACCGTGCGCATCTGTTTTCCCGGGCGTTTGAGGCTGTCTTCTTTCCAGTCACCGCATTTCATCTCCTGATAGTTGAACATGTGCTTCGCTTTCCCCGCTTTTTTTGCCCAGAGCAGGGTCTCGTGGCTTGCGGTGAAATACCGGGTGCTCAGGTTCGGGGAGGCATTGGGCTTGAACCAGCAGATGTCGTTTAATACATGGAATCCTTCTTTCTGGAGTGCAAAGCCGCAGGCGTAGATGGAGTGGTATGTCCCGCTTATCCAGATGCTCCCCTGTTCTGAGAGCACTCTTTTGCACGCCCTGATCCAGTTCGTGTGGAATACAAAATCATTCTCGATGCCATGGCTCTCATCCCACAAGCCCTTATTCACGGACGCCCGTTTTCCCGACTGGCACGTGAATCCCCCGTTCGAGAGGTTGTAGGGAGGATCGGCAAATATGAGGTCAGCCTCCCCTTTCGGCATCTGCTCCATGACGTGTATGCAATCACCATGATACAGGGTGAAACCATCATCATGATAATAAGGCCTTACATCCATGGTCAGCATCACGGGGGACTGCCACTGGCCCCGGAATGGCCTCTTTTGGCACTTTCCGCCAGTTGTCGCAGTTTTGACCATAATGTGTAGTCTGCCTGGCATAAAAGGATAGATGCTCTGCCCGAAGATTCTGGTGATTTTCTGGAGAATATCTATCACGTCAGAATGCAAAAAATAGACCGGGAGAAGCATGGCAACACGCAGGGTCCGGGATATGATGCGCCTCATGGCCCGGAGGATTCTCGGTATCGCGGAATCACTCTCGGACGAAGAGGTCGAACAATTCGTAGAGGAGATCCTCAAAGCAGGGAGGATCTACGTGATGGGGGCCGGCCGCTCGGGGCTCGTTGCAAAGGCGTTTGCCATGCGGCTGATGCACCTTGGATTCTCATCGTTCGTGGTCGGCGAGACGATAACCCCGGCGATGACCGGCAACGACCTCATGGTCGTCTTCTCGGGGTCAGGAAAGACCAAGACCGTCGCAGATATTGCTGAGACCGCGAAGGAGATCGGGGCAAGGCTTGCGCTGATCACCTCGAACAGAGATTCAAGGATAGGCAGGATTGCAGATATCATCGTGATCATCGAGCACCAGCGTGACGAGGTCAAGGACGATGGTGCCGAGTTCGAGATACGGCAGATGATGGGCGAGCACAAATCGTTTGCTCCCCTGGGAACCCTCTTTGAGACCGCAGCGATGATCTTTGCAGATGCCGTCATCTCCAGGCTCATGGAGATCACGCAGACCGATGAGAAAGAATTGAAAAACAGGCACGCGAACATTGAGTGAGGGATAGTGAGATGGAGAAGATGCGATGTGCAGGAAGGTGCCTTGGTATCGAGATTTCCGGGATACGCAAGCTCTTCGATGCGGCAGGACCGGACTCGATCAACATGGGGCTCGGACAGCCCGATTTCGATACCCCGGCGCATATCAAGGAAGGGGCGATCAGGGCAATACGGGAAGGGAAGACCGGATACACGTCCAACATGGGCATCCCGGAACTCCGGGAAGCGCTTTCTGCCAAATTCCACAAGGAGAACAGGCTGGATTACTTGCCTGAACAGATCCTGGTGACCGCGGGTGCAAGCGAAGCGCTCCACGTGATCATGCACGGGCTGGTTGAGCAGGGTGACCGGGTCCTCTTTGCCGATCCGGGATTTGTCTCGTACGGGGCTCTCGCCGTGCTGGCAGGGGGAAAACCCGAAGGGGTGCCCCTTGACGCGAATCTCTGCATCGACGTGGAGGCCGCCAAGAAGCGGATGGACGGGGCCCGCCTGTTTGTGCTCAACTCTCCGGGGAACCCAACCGGGGTGGTGGAGACCAGGGAAAATATCCGTGCACTCGTGGAGTACGGGAACGACAAGGGGGTCACGATCGTCAGCGATGAAGTGTACGAGCACTTCATTTACGGTGCAACGCACTGGAGCGCAGCTCTTTTTGGCGATGACGTGATTACGGTCAATGCTGCAAGCAAGACCTATGCCATGACGGGATGGAGACTCGGGTATCTTGCCGGGCCAAAGGAGTATATAGAGCAGTGCCTCAAGGTTCACCAGTATTGCCAGGCCTGCGCAACCTCGATATCCCAGTATGCTGCACTGACTGCATATACCGGTCCCCAGGAGTGTGTCACCGAGATGAAACGCGAGTACGAGGCTCGCCGTGACTACCTCTATGGCGAGCTGACCCGGATGGGCTTCTCGTTCCCAAAACCGGAAGGAGCCTTTTACATTTTCGCTCCGCTCGGAAAGGAGCTCACCGCCCGTATTCTCTCCAGGGGTGTTGTCATTGTTCCGGGTGAGGCATTTGGATGCAATGCACCTCAATACGCAAGGATGAGCTATGCAACCTCCCGCGATAATTTACATCACGCGGTTGACAGGATCAGAAAAGCCACGGAGGGCTGATTGTTCATGGTAAAGGATCTTCTTGTAAGATTGTCAAATGCACACGGCGTCTCGGGAAGCGAGGGCAGTGTCACGGGGATTGTCCGGAAAGAACTGAAGAAGTACGTGGACGAGATCCGCGAAGACCGCATGGGGAACCTTATCGCGATTAAAAAGGGGAACAATTTCAAGGTGATGCTCGCAGCCCATGCCGACGAAATAGGGCTCATGGTCAAGTCCATTGACGAGAAGGGCTTTATCAGGTTCGTTACCCTGGGAGGATGGTTTGCACCTACGCTCTACAACCAGCGGGTGATCCTCCACGGAGAGAAGGGACATGTCTATGGCGTCCTTGGGGGGAAACCCGTGCATAAGATGGACGAGGAGGAGCGGAAGAAGGGGGTGAAGGCGGATGACATGTTCATCGATGTCGGGGCCTCCAGCAGCGACGAGGTGGCGGAGCTGGGTGTCGTGATCGGAACTCCAGTCACGATGGATCGTGAGGTGGCAACGCTCGCACACAACAGGATCACCGGGAAAGCCTTTGACAACCGGGTGGGTATGGCCATGCTCATAAAAACGATACAGGAGGTCAGATCCCCATTTACCATCTATGCAGTCTTCACCGTACAGGAGGAGGTTGGACTGAAAGGTGCGAAGACGAGTGCATATTCCCTCGAACCTGATTGCGCGATTGCGACCGATGTCACCATCCCGGGAGATCACCCCGGCATTGACCTGAAGGATGTCCCTGTGGAGATGGGAAAAGGCCCCGTGATCACGATCGTTGATTCAAGCGGCAGGGGACTCATTGCCAGCCGTGCAATGGTCAGATGGTTATGTGACGCTGCCGAACGACATGACATCCCGGTGCAGCTGGAGGTGGGGAGCGGAGGGACCACGGATGCCACGGCCATCCATCTGGAGAGGGGAGGAATTCCCAGCACCACCCTTTCCATCCCGAGCCGCTACATCCACTCGCCTGTGGAAGTGGTGGATATAAAGGACATTGAAGGGGGAATCCAGCTCCTTCTACAGGCTCTGAAAACAAAACCAAAGGTATAATTTTTCAAGAGTGTTCACGTTTCCGGGTCGCACTCGCGTTGTTTTTGCCCGTTGGGGTTTTGACACGCGCGTTTCATATATATACTCTACATAGTGTAGTCTGAGTACGTACTGCCACATGAGCAGCCCCCGTTTTTTGTCAGAAAATTTCTGATTTTTTTCAGGTCATTTTTCCCTCTTTTTTTTTAAAATAATTGAAAATTTAACTTTTTTGGATATACCTGGGGCGGCTCTTTTCATCGCATTGGGATGGTAGGGACGGTCTCTTATTGAATATCAAAGATCATCGGTCCGATCGAAAAATGGACATTCATTGGGAGCAGGAGTTGGAAAATAAGGCTGAAAATGGCTCAAATGAGGGAAAAGTTTTTATATTAACGTGAAGAGGATATGTTGAATACATTTATTCAGGGATTGAAGGCTGATTGTGGTCTCGATTCCTGATTGGGGAATGTATACAAAAATGCAACTGAGGTACCCGTATGAAATGCGAAAAAGGGCTGCAGATAGCGATACCTACGGTTCTGTGTCTTCTCATGGTGCTGGCACCGGTTTCTGCCCTTGGCGTGACCGGCATCACACCAGACCATGAATTTAACACAGGGCTCGTTTTCATAAACAACCTGTCAGGCACTGACTTCCCCAGCGAAGCAGATGTCCTGGTCTCCCTGAATATGACAGGGGAGGAGAGCATCATTGGAGATCCTGTTACCGTAGCGTCTCCAACGAGGATCACCTGCCATTTCGATCTTAACGGCAGAACTGCAGGCTTATGGGATGTTTACGTCATCAACAGATCAAGCGGTGAATCTGATTCACTTGCCGAGGGATTCCACATAGAAAACCCATACCCTGTTGTCTCTTCAATCACCCCTGACAATGGAGAGAATATTGCTCCTGTCACGATCACCAACCTTGCCGGAAGCAACTTCCTCGCGAATGCAACGGTGAACCTTACAAAGAATGGGCAAACGACCATTACTGCGACCGATGTCGATGTGGTCAGCTCTTCACAGATCACCTGCGAGTTCAACATCACGTATGCTGCCCCGGGTGACTGGAATGTCATCGTGACCAATTACGATGGGAACTCTGATGACCTTCCGAACGGATTTTCCATCCGGTATCCTGAACCCGTCGTTGATTCCATTGACCCATCATCCGGAACAAATGACATAGTTATCGGGATCACCAACCTCGCAGGTACCGGGTTCATGCCGGGTGCGAATGTCACCCTGCGGAAGGCAGGACAACTGGATATTCCCACCATCAACGGGCCAATTGTTGAGGCCAACAAGATCCTCTGTTTCTTCGACCTGAATGGTGCTCACGTCGGAGCATGGGACGTGGTGGTTACCAACCTCGATTTACAGGAAGGGGTGCTCTCCGAAGGATTTACTATCAATTATCCCGATTCGCCTTCTGTTGCAGGGATAAATCCTGCAACCGGTGTGAATAACGGAGCCATCTCTGCAAACGTGACGGGGAGTGGTTTCCATGAGAACGCAACGGTGCGTCTCTCATATGGAGCACAGAATATTACCGGGACCGGTGGCGTGGTCTCACCAGGTAGTATTACAGGTGTCACATTCGATCTCACCGGGATGCCAGCTGGAGTCTGGGACCTGACCCTCGTCAACGAAGACGGGCAGTCCGCAACGCTGGCAGATGCATTCACCATCACCAACCCGCCACCCACAATCACATCAATTGACCCGACATCGGGTGTCAACAACGGGTGGATTGTTCCCACCATGAATATTACCGGGACCGGGTTCTATGCAACACCCACTGTTACATTCACGAAGGGAGCAACTACATTCAATGCAGACAGTGTAACCTGGGAGAGCAGCACGAGACTCAGCTGCGCCGTAAACCTTGCCGGAAAGGAAGCAGGGGTGTACACCGTCACCGTGACCAATCCCGATAGTCTTTCAAGTGCCCCTTTCAGCCAGTTTACCATCATCAATCCAGCCCCAGTTATTTATTCGATTACGCCATCGACAGGCGAGAATACCGGGACAATTGATATACTCTCTCTGACGGGGGACAATTTCCTTGACGGAGCCGTCGTGAACCTCACCAAAGTTGGTGAGACCCCGATACCCGGGACAAACGTTGCATGGGTCAATTCAACCACGCTCACCTGCACGTTCGATCTGAACGGCAAGGCTGCAGGGGTCTGGAGTGTGGAAGTGCTGAACCCGGACGGCAGGAGCGACACCCACGCCGGACTCTTCACCATCACCAACCCGCCACCAAGCCCCCAGGGCATCATTCCCAGTGTGGGTGACAAGGGCGGCCCGGTCGGGATTACTGCCCTGACAGGCACCGGTTTCCTTGATGGCGCCACGGTGAAGCTGACACGAGTGGGATATGACGACATTCCAGGAACAAGTGTCGATGTCAATGTCACCACGCAGACCATCATGTGTTTCTTCAACCTGCTGAATGCAGAGGTTGGGAACTGGGATGTGGCAGTCACGAACACTGACAGCCAGACAGGGGCGCTCGAAGACGGTTTCTTTGTACGCTATCCGGCGGCGCCTGTTATTGCAGGGATTTCACCCTCGCATGGCGCTAACGATGGGGTCTTCACGATTTCCGATATCTCAGGTACCGGGTTCCAGCCGGGAGCGACGGTGAATCTCACCATGTCCGGGCAGGATACCATTCCCGGAACAAATGTCGTCGTCACACCGACCCAGATCAGTGCGGACTTCGATCTGAACGGAAAACAAACCGGGTGGTGGAATGTTGTTGTCACGAATGATGACGGGCAGTTCTATTCCTACGAAGGCGGGTTCCAGGTACGCTACCCTGCGCCGACGGTGACCAACATCACCCCCGCCAAGGGGAACAACAACCAGCTCGTTACTATCACGAATCTCAGCGGTACCAATTTCCGTACTGGCGCTTCCGTCAGACTGAACAGTACCCTCGGATCTGACGTTGTGGCCGATAGCGTGAATGTCTTAAGCCCGACCCAGATTGCCTGCACACTGAACCTGGCCGGAAAAGCTGTCGGTGCCTGGAACGTAATTGTGACAAACAGCGACAGTCAGTCCGGTACGTTGCCCGATGGATTCACCATTGAGTACCCGGCCCCGACAGTGACTGCAATCGATCCGGTAAAAGCCTCGAACGACGGCATTGTCGTCATCAACAGCGTTACCGGTACGAACTTCCGCGAGGGAGCTGCAGTATGGCTCATAAAGTACCAGCAGAATGAGATCGTTGCAGATCCCGTGCATTTCATCGATTCCCAGACACTGAACTGCACCATTGATATCAGAGGGGTGGTCACGGGAGCATGGACCGTCGCAGTCATTAACCCTGACGGCAAGTACGGGACACTTCCGATGGGATTCGAGGTGCTTCCGCCTGCTGCAATCCCGAACTTCACCGCTGCTCCCACATACGGGACAGTCCCGCTCACCGTCCAGTTCACCGATACCTCTTTGAATAATCCGGAATTCTACGGATGGAATTTCGGGGACGGGACGATTGTTGTTGGAGGACCAGGGACGGACGCCCAGAACCCGGTTCATACCTACAACGAGGTCGGAACCTATAACGTCAGCCTGCTGGTGAAGAACAAGGGTGCCCCCGAGGGAAACCTCCTGCGGAAGGATTACCTTATCGTGGTAGTCAGGACCCCCGTGGCCAATTTCACAGGCGCCCCGACGTATGGAAACGCCCCGCTCGTGGTCCAGTTTGAAGACCACTCCCAGGGAGATCCGCAATCGTGGGTCTGGAACTTCGGCGACGGCAGTACATCGAGGTCACAAAACCCCTATCACCTCTACACGAAACCGGGAGTATACACGGTGACCCTGACCGTCAGTAACCGGGCAGGCGGCGATTCCATGACCAAGACCGATTATATCACGGTACGGTCCCTCCCGCTTGCTGACTTTACGGCCAACCGGACCTCCGGGACAGCGCCGATGACCGTCCAGTTCACCGATACCTCCAAGGGGAACCCCGTCAGCTGGGCATGGTCGTTTGGTGACGGCACAACCTCAACCGAGCAGAACCCGGTCCATACGTATAGTGCAATCGGGACCTACAGCGTGCAGCTGACAGTAACCAATGAGGCGGGGTCCGACACGAAGACTTCCCCCGGATACATCATGACAGAGGAAGGGATGCAGGCATCCTTTACCTTCACTACCAGCAACCCCGAGAACCTGGCGCCTCTGACCGTTGCGTTCACAGACACCTCGTCAGGATTTTACCAGAGGATTTCCTGGAACTTCGGTGACGGGTACGTCTCCAGCGAGAAGAATCCCATTCACACCTACACCAAGCCTGGGAACTACACCGTGACACAGACGATCTCCGACTCGAGGTATGGATCAACTGCTTCGCAGACCATCGAGGTCAAGCAGAGGTTTGCCGCTGGCTTCAGTGTCGAACCTGAGACCGGGTCTGCACCCCTGACAGTCACGCTCACGGATACCTCCATTGGCACCCCGATAGCATGGCAGTGGTGGATACTCAACGAGGACGAATCTGTCCTTGTGTACATCCCCGCAGGGGAGAATCAGGAAGTCTATACCATAGCGACCCCGGGTAATTACTCGGTCATGCTTGACGTGACAGATTCGTCGGGACAGATCGACGTAGAGAAGATTGACAACTGCATTCATGTGCTGCCCTTCCCGTGACGGGATGGGCACCCATATCCCTCAGTTGCTTTTTTTTTAGGATTTTTTCAGAGAGATTTTCATGATCCGTCGGATTGGACGTATGTGGATAGAGTGACAATATTCCCTCCAATCTCGCGAACGAGTCATGACAGGAATTACAAAAAAAAAATTACATCACGAAAACCTCGGAAATAAAAAAGTGCGAATTCCTGGGTTTCATATCTGATTCGCGGTTGATCCCGCCGCCCCCGGAAATACCGAGGGGTTACCGCCCGTGGCACGAGGCAACCTGCAGTTACCGACCATATTTCATCTCATTTTGGAGTGTCCGGGAGACTGAACAGAGTATCAAACACAACGGCTGTTTAATTTCTCTTTTCACGAGCCTCATTCCCCTAATTTTTTCTTCAATTCCCCGATCATGTCCCGCATCTGGATTGCCTCCTCGAAGTCCAGGCGTTCGGCAGCCTTGTTCATCCTTGCTTCGAGTTCCACCAGGAGGTTCGGGATCTCGGACCTGGGGATGTGCCTCGTGTCCTTGATATCGACTTCCTTCTCGGGAACAGGTTTTTTGATGGTCTGTGGCGTGATATGGTGAGTTTCGTTGTATTCGAGCTGTAATGTTCTCCTCCTCTCGGTCTCGGCCATTGCCTCCCTGATGGATCCCGTGAGATTGTCGGCATACAGGACAACCCTGGAATTGGCGTTCCGGGCTGCTCTTCCAATGATCTGGATGAGGCTTCGTGCATCCCTGAGGAAGCCCTCCTTATCCGCATCAAGGATTCCTATAAAGCCCACCTCTGGGATGTCAAGGCCCTCCCTGAGCAGGTTTATCCCCACGAGAACATCGAACCGCCCAAGGCGGAGCTGGCGGATGATCTCGGTGCGTTCGAGCGTATCGATATCGGAGTGGAGGTACCGGGTTCGGATCCCCTTCCCGGCCAGGTACTCGGTAAACTCTTCGGCAAGCTTCTTCGTGAGGGTGGTGAGAAGGACCCGGTCTCCCCTTGCGACCGTCTCCCGGATCTCCCGGATCACATCCTCTGTCTGACCTTCGATCTTCCTGATCAGCACCACCGGGTCGACGAGGCCGGTGGGGCGGATGATCTGCTCCACAACCTGATCCGAGTGCGAAAGTTCATATTCGGAAGGCGTAGCAGAGACAAAGATCGCCTGGCGCATGTACTGCTCGAATTCTTTGAACATCAGGGGGCGGTTGTCAAACGCGCTCGGGAGCCTGAACCCGTACTCAACGAGGGCCTTCTTCCTGGACCGATCTCCGTGGAACATCCCGTGCAGCTGGGGGATAGTCTGGTGGCTCTCATCGATGAACATGAGGTAGTCGTTGGGGAAATAATCAAGGAGGCAGTAGGGCTTTTCCCCGGGTTTCCTGAAATCAAAATGCCGGGAGTAATTCTCGATGCCCTTGCAGGATCCCGTCTCCTCGATCATCTCGAGGTCATAGCGTGTCCTCTGCTCGAGGCGGTGGGATTCGAGCATCCCGAGTTCCGGGAGGCGCTGCTGCATCTCTTCGCGGATGGAGGAGAGCGCCTTCTGCTGGATCTCCTGCGGGATCACGTAGTGCCTGGCGGGATAGACATGGAAGTACCTGTGCTGCTCCTTCACCTTTCCGGATGCCTTTTCGACCTCTGTGATACGCTCAACCTCGTCACCGAAGAGTTCGATCCGGATGATATCCTGGAAGTACCCGGGGACGATATCGATCGTGTCGCCTTTTACCCTGAAGCGGCCAGGCTGGAGTTCGAGGTCGTTCCTCTCGTACTGCCCGGTCACAAGCCGTTCGATGATCTGTTTTCGCGGTATCCGATCGCCGACTTTGACTTCGAATCCCATATCCCTGAAGTGCTCAGGCCGGCCGAGGCCATAGATGCAGGAGACCGAAGCGACGACGATCACGTCCCTCCGCGAGAGGAGCGACGCGGTTGCGGAGAGCCGCATCATCTCTATCTTGGGATTGATCTGGGCATCTTTCTCGATGTACTGGTCTTTCTGCGGGATGTAGGACTCGGGCTGGTAATAATCGTAATACGAGACAAAGTACTCGACATGGTTCTTCGGGAAGAATTCACGGAACTCGTTCCAGAGCTGGGCGGCAAGCGTCTTGTTGTGCGCGATCACGAGGGTGGGTCTCTGGACCCGGGCAATGACATTGGCCATTGTGAAGGTCTTCCCCGATCCGGTGACGCCGAGGAGTGTCTGGAACCGGTCTCCTGCCTCCACCCCTGATGCGAGCCTGTCAATTGCTTCAGGTTGCGATCCGCGTGGAGAAAACCCCGCTTCCAGCACGAATCCAGTCATGCCATCGCCTTCTTTTTCCTGAGCAGCCGGTGATAGGTGATCGCAAATCTGTGCGCCTCGTCGCGAATCTCCTGGAGGTAGAGCGAGGCCTTCTCCTGCTTCGCAACGGGGAGCGGGTGCGCCGATCCTGCAATGAAGATCTGCTCTTCCCGCTTTGCAAGCGCAATGACCGGGATGATGCAATTCAGATCCCTCAGTGCCGAGACTGCTGCCTGTAACTGGGTCCTTCCTCCATCCACCATGACGAGATCGGGGAATTCACTCCCTTCGCGTACTAGGCGGCGGTACCTCCGGCTCACCACCTCGGCAATGGCAGCGGGATCGTCTATACCCTCTACGGTCTTGATCCGGAACCTCCGGTAGTTCCGCTTGTCGGGACGGCCGTCTCTGAACTGGACCATAGATCCCACGACCTCGGTCCCCGCGAGGTGTGAGATGTCAAAGCACTCGATTACACGGGGGAGGGCATCCAGAGCGAGTTTCTCCATCAGTTCCTCGAGCTTTATCAAGTCACCGAAATGTGCAATCTCGATGTTCGTTTTCACGAGCGAGAGCAACCGCCGCTTTGCGCCAATCCGGGGAACAGTGACAGTCACTTTCTTCCCCCTCCTGACGGCAAGGAACTCCTGGATATCAGCACCAGTCTCAACGGGAAGGATGAGATCCCCTGGTGGATTATGTTCCGAGTAATACTGGACAAGGAACTCCTCCAGAAAATCCTCGCCCTCGTCAAAAATGAACTCTTTCTTGTTGACCAGGGTTCCCATGTGAATGTTGAAGAGCATCAGGTAGACCCGGTTCTCATGGACCAGGAAATTGATAATATCCTCGTCAGTATCCCTCTTCCTCGCGATGTCCTGGCGTCCGGAGAGGTGTTCGAGGGCCTGCACCTGGTCGCGGAGCTGGAGGGCCCGCTCGTAGTCGTGAGCCCTGGATCGCTCATCCATCTCGATTTTCAGCGACCGGATGATCTCGGGGGTATTGCCCTTGAGGACATACGATGCCTGCCGCACCAGGCTGTCGTAGTCTTCCCTCTCTATCTTTCCCTGGCAGGGAGCACTGCAGGTCCCAAGCGATGCCCGGAGGCACCCGCGCCTGGGCAGTTTCCGGCAGCTCCTGAGACGAAACGTCTTTTTTACCACCGAGAGCACGTGGTCGCGCTCTGCTGCAGAGGTGAATGGGCCGAAATACGAACCCTTCTCAGCCATCCTCCGGGCAATGCAGATCCGCGGATACTGTTCATCGGTGAGGTGGATGTAGGCATACTGCTTGGCATCCTTCAAATCGATATTGAACCGGGGCTGGTGGGTCTTGATGAGGCTGTTCTCAAGAATGAGGGCCTCGACCTCGTTTCCCGTGACGATGTAATCGATATCAGCAATCAGGGAGACGAGAATCCGGGTCTTGCCGTCGTGGTCACGCTTCTGGAAGTAGCTTGAGACGCGCTTTTTCAGGTCCTTTGCCTTTCCCACGTAGAGAAGGGTGCCATCCTCTCCCCTGAAGAGGTAACAGCCGGGGGCTCCTGGGAGAGAGGCCGGAGGTTTCATGTCTGGGCAAGCATCCTCCGGAGGAATTTCCCTGTGTGGCTTTCCGGGTTTTCTGCGATCTCTTCAGGCGTCCCTGCCGCGACGATAAAGCCGCCGAGGTCGCCACCCTCAGGCCCGAGATCGATGATGTGGTCGGCTGACTTGATCACATCGAGGTTATGCTCGATCACGACCACCGTGTTCCCCTTGTCGACCAGTTCGTTCAGGACAGCGATCAGTTTTTTAACATCGTGGAAGTGGAGGCCGGTGGTGGGCTCATCAAGAAGATAGAGGGTATTGCCCGTGCCCTTCTTGGAGAGCTCCCGGGTGAGCTTGATTCGCTGGGCTTCACCGCCTGAGAGTGTCGTCGAGCTCTGGCCGAGCTTGATATACTCGAGGCCCACTGCAGCGAGGGTCTCGAGCTTGTGCCGGATGGACGGGATATTCTGGAAGATTTCGAGGTTCTCCTCAACGGTCATGTCGAGGACTTCCGCGATGCTCTTCTCCTTGTACTTGACCTCGAGGGTCTCGCGGGAATACCTGGTCCCCTTGCACTCCTCGCACTCGATATACACATCCGGGAGGAAGTTCATCTCAATCTTGATCATCCCGTCCCCCTCGCACGCCTCGCAGCGGCCGCCTTTCAAGTTGAACGAGAACCGTCCCGGCTGGTATCCTCTCACCTTTGCTTCCTTCGTGGTGGCAAAGACCCTCCGTATCTCATCAAAGACCTTCGTATAGGTCGCAGGGTTGCTCCGGGGGGTCTTTCCTATCGGGCTCTGGTCGATGACGATGACTTTGTCTACATCGCCATTGAACCTGAGTGCTTTGTATTTTCCCGCGGTGATCCTCGACTGATGAAGAATCTTCTGGAGCGCCGGATACAGGGTGTCATAGATGAGCGTGGATTTTCCCGAGCCTGAGACCCCGGTGACGACCGTGAAGACTCCAAGCGGAATCTCGACGTCGATCTCCTTGAGGTTGTTTTCGGCGCACCCGGATATAGTGAGGGAACCTGTATTCTTCCTCCTCTTTAGTGGGGTCTCGATCTTCAGTGTTCCTGCCAGGTACTGTCCGGTGAGGGAGCGGGGGTTCTCTGTAACCTGTCCGGGAGTTCCCTCTGCGATCACGTGACCCCCGTGGAGCCCCGCTCCAGGGCCCATGTCCACGACATGGTCGGCACTCCGGATGGTGTCCTCATCGTGCTCGACCACGATCAGGGTGTTGCCGAGATCCCTGAGCCGCCGCAGGGTGTCGATCAGCATCTGGTTGTCCCTCTGGTGAAGCCCGATCGAGGGTTCGTCCAGGACGTAGAGCACTCCCATCAGGTTTGACCCTATCTGCGTGGCGAGCCTGATCCGCTGGGCTTCTCCCCCTGAGAGAGTGCCTGAGGTCCTTGAGAGTGTGAGATATCCAAGCCCCACCTTCTCGAGGAAGTCGAGGCGGGCGTTGATCTCTTTTAAGATCTGCCTGGCGATCTCCTGCTGTTTCTCAGGCAGGTCGATGGTCCGGAAGAAGTCCAGGCACCTGCTGACCGGCATGTCGGTGATGTCGATGATGGAGCGGTCCTGGATGCGTACCGAGAGAACCTTATCTTTCAGGCGCTTCCCATGGCAGCGGGGGCACTCCGTGATTCGCATGAACTTTTCGAGTTCCCGCTTCCGGTACTCGGACTGGGTCTGGTGGTAGAGTCGCTCGGACTGGGGGGCGAGCCCTTCCCATTCACCGGTATGAGCCCACTGTGCATCCCCGTTTCTCGTGCTCATCGAGAACCTGATGCGTTCATTTGATCCGAACATCAGGGTGTCGTACTGCTCCTCTGTCAGGTCCCTGATGGGAGTCAGGACCGAGAACCCGTAGTGCTTTGCCACCGCACCGAGATACTGGTTGCGGTAGCCGTCGAAGTAATTCTTATAGAGGGCGACTGCACCATCAGCGATAGACTTGGAGGTGTCGGGGATGATCAGGTCGGGATCGAACTCCATGCGTATGCCAAGACCGTTACATTCCTCGCAGGCCCCGAAGGGGCTGTTGAAGGAGAACATGCGGGGCTGGAGTTCTTCGAAGGTAAGGCCGCAGACCGGGCAGGCCATCACGGCCGAATAGACCTTCTCCTCTCCCTCTTCCGGAGCGACGATGATCAGCCCTCCTGATTTTGCGAGGGCATTCTCGCATGCTTCGACCAGGCGGGATCGATCCGATGCGTCGAGCCGGTCGATGACCGCTTCGATGTCGTGCTTCTTATAGCGCTCGAGCGTGACCTCTTCGTCAGTCCGGTGGATCTCTCCGTTGATCCGGACCCTGGTATACCCCTCTTTATTGAGGTCTTTGAGAAGCTGCTGGTATGTTCCCTTCTTCTGCCGGACCAGCGGTGCGAACACCGTTACGGTGCCTCCCATCTCCTCCGCGACCCGCTCGGCAATCCGCTCCGGCGACTGCGATTCGATCCTGATATTGTGCTCAGGGCAGTAGGGGATCCCGATGCGCGCAAAGAGGAGGCGGAGATAGTCGTAGATCTCGGTGACTGTCCCGACCGTGCTCCTCGGGTTCTTGCTCGTGCTCTTTTGCTCGATGGCAATCGCTGGCGAGAGGCCGATAATCGCGTCCACGTCCGGCTTGTGCATCAGGCCAAGGAACTGACGCGCGTATGCCGAGAGGGACTCGACGTAGCGGCGCTGCCCCTCGGCATAGATGGTATCGAACGCAAGCGTGGACTTCCCCGACCCCGAGAGACCGGTGATGACAATGAACTTGTCCCGCGGCAGCTCGACGGTGATATTCTTGAGGTTGTGCTGCCGTGCGCCTTTTATGATGATGTTCTTCATTGTTCTATTGCGTGTATCATGTGGATGTGTACCCATATAGGGGTGTCCATCAGGGAAAACGCAGGCATAAGTTCCTTGATGCATTGCCTGGAAGTTGTCTCACGATCATGATGGGGTCGGTTCCTGCCCGGGAAACGCAGCCACTCCTGCTGCGGGGAATTATCGGTCAGGTATCACGGGACCAGAACCCGGGGAGATGCAGATACCCCTGCTGCAGGCAATTCTCCATGACATATGGGAACCACGCATCACAGGTTGTCCCTGATAGGTGACTGTGCACATGGTGAACCTATATAGAACAATCCAGTTCCATAGTATTGGAAAAGGATGAGGAATTTTACAATTCCCCACTTCCTTATCTACGACGGATTATCAAGGGTCGAGGTCACCACCGGATGAAGAACGTCTATATCATCGGCCACCGGCAGCCGGACACAGACAGCGTTGCGAGTGTTATCGGGTATGCCGAATTCCGGAATCTCCGCGAGCGCGGCCTTTATATCCCTGCGGTGTGCGGGCCGCTGAACAGCGAGACACAATATGCTCTCCAGCACTTCGGGCTGGAACCACCATTTTTTATCGAGAGCGTGGAGCCATGCGTGGGGGATATCCCCTCCTTCTACATACAGCGCGCCCCTGCCGATATGCCGACCATCGATGTTGCCGGGATGATGGATGAGTACGAGGTCAGGAACATCCCTATCGTAGACGGTAACGAGCGGCTTCTCGGCATCGTCTCAGAACACGGCCTTGCGAAGGCGTATGTGACCCCAAAGCTTGAGGCACCGCTCACTATCGGACCGATAACCCTCGGTACTCTATCCAGAATCCTGGATGCTACCATCAGCACCGGAGGACAGGGCACTCCAGTCCGCGGGAGAGTCTGTATCGTGATCGACGCCCTCCACGTTGCGCTTTCCCGGCTCTCGCCGGCAGATGTTGCAGTGGTGGGAGACAACGAACCGAGCCAGCTCGCACTCATATCAGCCGGGATTGCCGTGCTTGTGATCGCAGAGGGGGCACTGGTGGGTGAAAGGGTGCTCGAGTCTGCCGCACGCCGGGGAACTGCAATTCTCTCGACACCACTCGATGCCTTCAGCGTGGGGAGGATGATGCACCTCTCCCTCCCGGCTGGAAGTGTGGTCGCAACCGATGTCCCGGTTCTCCGGCTCGAGGACCCCCTCTCTTATGCCAAGAAGATGGTGACCGATTCGAAATACCGGACAGCCTGCGTGGTTGACAAAGAGGGGAAGCTTATTGGCATGATATCCCGGAACAGCCTTGTCGATGACGTACAAAAACAGGTGATCCTCCTTGATCACAACGAGTACGCCCAGGCAGTGGAAGGTGTGGAGACGGCAGAGATTCTCGAGTTGATCGATCACCATCGTCTCGGAGCAATCACAACCCTAAAACCTGTCCGGTTCCAGAACGAGCCCGTTGGATCCACCTCCACCATCATCACGAAAAAATTCATGGATTCAATGAGAGATCCATCGCGTGGTACGGCAGGGATGCTTCTCGCAGGGATTCTTTCCGATACCCTTGTACTGAAGATGTCGACCACAACACCCGATGATGTCTCTGCCGTCCAGTATCTTGAAAAAATCACCGGGCTCAATGCTTATGAGTTTGGGACAGACCTCATTCAGCACGGTATGGACCTCGAGCATACCCCCCTCCCCCAGCTCCTTTCTCAGGATGTCAAGCGATATTCGCTCTTTGGCCGTGAGGTAATCATCGCTCAGGTGATGACTGCCTCACGTGAATACGCAGAAAGGAACGGGGAGAAGATCCAGGGAGAACTGGAGAACCTTCGCAGGGGAAACGGGGTTGACCTTTACCTGGTTCTTTTTACCGAGATCATCGCGAACCGGAGCGACCTGTTTGCAGCAGGGGAGAATGCGACCCTGCGGAGTCTTGAGTACACCAGGCAACCCGTTGTCCTCCCTGGAGTCATGTCAAGGAAGAAGGATTTCCTGCCGGTGTTTGGTGGAAAATTGAGAGATTTATAAAGGCTTTAATTTTTTACAGATTTTTTATTCCCCAGTTTCTTCCTCATCCGCGATGATCTGAAGGTCCCATTCGTCCTCATCGAACTCTATCGTCCCATTCCCCTCGCACATGGGGCATTGTATCGTTTCAGGGGCGCCGTTGCAGGCATCGGGAGGCATGTCATCCGAGGCGATCTCCTCTTCTGTCGGAATATGGAAGTATTGCTTCACCCTGTGGGATTTCAGCTCGTCGCAGAGCAGGTGCTCCTCGTTCGGGACTTCACCTGTCCCATTGCAGTTGCGGCAGCGGAGGAGGATGGTCATCTGAGTGGAAAACAGGATAATATTCTTCTTATTTCATCATGGAATGTATAAGTTTTCATTTATTGTAAATCAGTATTACTTATTCAATATTGAGGGTTTTCTTGGGTGGGCTCTCACAGGGAGTCGGGACTTTGGTAAAGGAATTATTCTCCCACAGAGGGAATATTGATTTCTTTTTTGCCCGTTCTTTTTAAAAAATTCTTCAATATCTTTAATTGCGAGGAGATTCTCGCATTGGCGAGAGATATGGAACTCGTCAACCGGTTCCAGAACTGGACCTTCTTTGAATCTGAAAAGCAAGAAATTTGCTGATTTCAAGAGAGAAAAGACATCAGTACATGAATACCCATATCTGGAGAAGTGCTCCTCATATGATTCAAATACAATGCATTGTGTCCTATTAAGCGATTTGGTAGCACCCTCAAGCACGAATTTCTCAAAGCCTTCTACGTCGATCTTAAGGAGGTCAATTTTATCCAGGTTCTCAGTAAGACTGTCCAGGGGAATGATGTCGATCTTTGTTGATCCCTTCTCCGAGATTGAAACCTGGCAATCATCAAAGGAATTTTCATCGAGAAAACCGGACGATTCATGTGAACCCAGCGCTGCATGGACTGGTTTTATGGTTTTAACATTATTTAATCCGATATTTTTTGTGAAGTAGTAGTATGTTTCAGGATTTGGCTCAACAGAAAGTATGGAACCATTCTCTTTTACGAGGAGAGCAGAATACAATGAGATTAGTCCAATATTCGCACCCACATCAACCACTATGTCACCAGGTTTTAGGTACGTTGTGTAGAATGCCAGTTCCTCGTCATAGTAGGCATTGTCTGCCCAAAGCAGCCAGGATAATTTTGACGGGAAGAACCTGAGTGTAACATCATGAACATAGAATTTGAGCAATATACAGAGGTGGGTTTTAAAGAGGGCATAGCCAATAAGAAATTTTATGGGATTTTTATTCTTGGAAATGTGGTCAATTTTAATTTTCACGTTGAATAAAAAATCCATAGAGTACATATATTCAGGAAGAGATTAAACGCTATTGAAAATTCATTGAATAAGAGCTGTTCTGACGATGATAATCGATTATATCAATGGAAGAAAGACTGGCGTATCTTACGGAACAGCAAAATACAGCCATGAAATAAGTAAAAGGATGCCGCCCGGCAGTCTCAACCGGATTGAGTATCCCCTGCTATTCCCTTCCCGGTTCATAGATGGATTCACACGTCGTTATCTGTATCCCCACTTTGTAAGGCAAAAACAAAAAACCGACCATATCCATCACATAACGAACCAGGATCTTGCATTCCTTCTGAATAAAATAGAGTTGCCACGATCGCTCGTTACCTGTTACGACCTTATTCCATGGGTATATTATAAAAACCGTTCCCCGTACTGGAAAAGGAATATCGAAGGAATCCGTAAAGCAGACAGGATTATTACCATTTCAGAGTTCTCAAAGAACGAGATCATAAAAAATGTAGGGGTTCCTGGGGATCATATTGATATCATCTATTGTGGGGTGGACGGGAATATTTTCTTCCCGAAAAAGGACAGGACTCCATTGAATGGATTAGGAATCGGTGAGGAGCAGAAAGTCCTTCTCTATGTGGGGTCCGAAGAACCGCGTAAAAACCTGGGGATTCTCCTGGAGGCAATCTCACTCATCAAGGAAGAAAATCCCAATATTGTTCTGTTAAAGGTGGGTTCTCCCGGTATGGGTGGCGATCGGACAACAATCCGGCAGTTGATTACATCCCTGAATCTTGATAATCGAGTTTTTTTCACCGGTGACGTGTCGGAGACGATCCTCGCGAAATACTACAATGCAGCAGATCTATTCGTTTTTCCTTCACTCTACGAGGGATTTGGCCTCCCGATCATCGAGGCGATGGCATGCGGGTGTCCGGTAGTGGCGTCCAACACATCTTCTATCCCGGAAGTGGCTGGGGATGCAGCAGTACTGCTTCACCCAAATGATCCTGGCGGGTTTTCAGACAGGATAGCAGAT
The DNA here is from genome assembly GCA_002506105.1 of Methanolinea sp. UBA275. Taxonomy (GTDB): domain Archaea; phylum Halobacteriota; class Methanomicrobia; order Methanomicrobiales; family Methanospirillaceae; genus Methanolinea_A. Next base: position 40,534 of record DAWU01000062.1, read on the forward strand.
TTACTCATAGATGATTTATTAAGAGATGAATATCGAACGAAAGGGATTCTTCATGCATCTCACTTCTCTTGGGATGATGCATCGGATATGACTTGTAGATTATATCAGAGTATGGTAGATTCGTAATATTACATTATTCGGGGTGAAACGATATTTTAACAATATATTGTTGATTAAGCCCGGATTTTTCTTTGGGCTATCAGTCCAAAGGCTATCAACATTTTAAACCATGTGACTATTGGATGCCAGAACCAGGCGAGATCACGGTCTTTCAACGCCATGGAAATAGCAGGGATAAATGGAAGAAAGAGGTCAATAAAAGAGAAGAGAGAATAGCGTTTTGCATTTAAAAAATGGGTCTTCCATGCGGCCGAATTCAACCCTCCCATTATGTTTCGCTTATTCTTTCGGATCAATTGTGAGAATGAGGCGACATGGTAGTGGTACACTTCAACACCAGGCATATACTTGAAAATATACCCCAGATTGGTTAGGCTGTGTGTCACTTCCACATCTTCCGCAGCGACGAGATCCTTGAATCCCCCTATCTTATCAATCAGCTCGCGCCTGATGATGATATGACCTGTGCCGATGGGAATGTAGTTTTGACTTCCGATGAGGGGATCTATGACTGCTTTCCTATAAGGATTGCTGAGGATGCTATAACGCAGGATCGAAGGATCTTTCCGGTTATATTTTCCGAACGTGAATACACCCGCAACACTTGTGGAATCAAATCCCACGAGCATATCTTTTAGCCAGGTCGAGGAAGGCAGAACACAGTCCGAGTCGAGGAATACGATTAGGTCCCCATGGGTATGACTCATCCCAAGTGCACGTGCTTTTCCAATAGTGGTATTTGGGTAAATGAAATAATGAAATCTAGGAGACTCTTTGGAATATTGCTGTAATATATTCAGCGTTCCATCTTTGGATCCACCATCTATTATAATAATTTCGTAATTCCCGTATTTTTGATCCAGAACAGAATCGAGACATTGTTGAATATATTGAGAAGAGTTGAATGTGAGGATGAGAAATGAAACGGTTGGTTGATCTTCGCAGATATTTGATTGAGGCGGAGATTCAATCTTAATATTATGATGAGCGATCATGAAACGAACAAGATTAAGATATACATTGACATAATGTTTTCATCCTATTGTAATTATTTTAACAATAATCGCCTAGAATCACCCATCGATTCTCAATCTTTCGAGGATTTCGAATAACGTGGAACAA
>DAWU01000043.1 GCA_002506105.1 Methanolinea sp. UBA275
ATTATTTAGGTCGCTATGTATAGATGGATATAATACCGCGCCCGGCTCCAGATCTTCTGATGGCCCAGTACTGGTTCGGCGAGATCAGCGGGGATATCTGTATCCCCTTTGCATCACGGGATCCGCAACATCTCTCTGAGCGACTTGACTCGCTCATCGATGATCCGGAACAGTATACCCCTTTTTCATGGGAGTCTGCAAAGGATTGCGGTTACATCGGATCAAGACATGAGTATGTTCAGGTGCTCCGCTCCCTCTGCATATTCCGTGCAGAAAGAGACCTTGCAACCATATCCCGGCACCCCGAGCAGGAGATTTTGCACATGGTCCGGATGCTCGACCAGGTCGACGAGGCAGTCAATCTCCTCGCTGAGAAAGCCCTTGACTGGCACGCTGCAAAAGATCCCACGTTCTCCCGGAAATACCGCCACGTGAGGGGCCGGAAGGCCCGGGAGATTCTCTTGGGCAGTGAGAACCACCTGGTGCGGGCAATAGCCCAGGAGCTGACAGCCCTCTCGGATGTCAGGGAGACGCTGTCAAAGGAGGTTATGACCCTCACATCAGGGGTTATGCCGAATAGCAGCAGGCTGGTAGGAGGAGTTGTTGCAGCACGACTCCTCTCGTCTGCAGGAGGGCTCTCCAGACTGGCCAGGCTTCCTGCAGGGTCAATCCAGGTACTGGGTGCCGGCCCCGCGCTCTTCTCGCACCTAAATTCCGGGAGCCCGTCACCGAAGCACGGGATACTCTTTCAGCACCAGCGGGTTCATTCCAGCACGAAAGAGCGGAGGGGAAACATCGCGAGAACCCTGGCAGCAAAACTGGCAATCGCCGTGAAGATAGATTATTACCGTGGCCGGGTGGACCCGGAATTCCTTGAGTCCGCAGAGCGAGCATTAAAGCGTGCAGGTGGGAGGCCATGATCCGCATCGGCGGAGTTCTGGTCTCTGAAGGAGAGAGCGGGGTCTATGGAGAAAGGACGCTGGATGGATTTCGCGTATGGAATCCCTACAGGAGCAAGATTTCCGCATATTATTCTCTTGGTGGTGATGTGGAACTTGAGTCCGGAATGAGAGTGCTTTACCTGGGTGCCGCCCACGGGACCTCTGTCTCCCATGTTGCCGATTATACGGAGATTGTATACGCAGTGGAGAACGCGTACGCACCCATGCGCGACCTGCTCGCGGTGGCATCACGGAGGAAGAATATCATCCCTCTCTTTGCAGATGCAACACAGCCCTCCTCATATGCCCCCCTCGTCGAGACAGTTGATATGCTCATCCAGGACGTAGCCCACCCCGACCAGGCGGGTATAGCCATGAAAAATTCCGTCTTTCTTAAGACCGGAGGTCCGGCTCTCATCGTGGTTAAGGCACGGAGTGTCGACGTCTCCAGGAACCCTGAGAGCGTGGTGGAAGAGATATGCAGGATCCTGGAGGAGTCGCCACTCACGGTAGGCAAGGTCATTTGGCTGGAACCATACCACCGTGATCATGCCATACTTGTCTGCAAAAAAAATCCCTGATACCCGATTTCTGAAAAAAGAAGTAGCCCGGAGCAGATTCGAACTGCTGTCGCGGGATCCAGAGTCCCGCATGATTGACCGCTACACTACCGGGCTATAGCACCCTACTTTATACGTCTTTTCCCGTAATTAACCTGACTGATTCATCAGGAAGAGTACATGGATTTTCAGCCGTGGGGAGGGCACCTGCCACAGGCCCTGCACACTTCAGGGATAGGTCGGAAAATCTCACCCCGCCCGCAGAAGGGCTCGATATCGGATGAGTCACGGCGATAGTACACATGGGGCACGAGAGATATGTGAGTATAGGAGCCGCATTCCAGGCCGAGTGAACGGGCGATATGCTGCTGCAGCGAGACCAGTGCATACATATTTGCACCTGCAGCGGTCAGCATGTCATTGCTGCGGAAAACAACTTTCATGTGCAGGTGCCCTTCACGTGAGAGGCACTGCACCAGCTGGAGGCAGGGGCAGTCATCAAGGTCTTCATCGTATGCAGGATTCCAGGTGAGTGCGATCGCCCTCCGGCTGACAGGGGAGTGGCGTATTTTCTCCGTTATATACTCTATCTGGTTGACATGGACTTCTGAATGGTCGCCCCTGAAAAGCCCCCCTCCCCAGTTGAAGAGCCGGTCGTGGTAATCATATTCAAAGGTAGAATCGGAACCTTCGATCAGGTCCCTTGCGTAATGGTCCATGAATCTCTGCTGGAAGCGTGATTTCGGACTGAACATGGGGGGACTGGCCGGATTCTCAATTCGCATGGCAACCTCTTCAAATTCTACCGTGGCCTCCTGGTCTTCAGTCGTTAAGATCCAGCCCTTCTCAAGGATCATCCTGACTACCTGCTCGTGGGCTGAAGCCAGGTTTGGGGCCTTGATGATACGCATGAATGAAGTATGGCGAGGAAATGTAGTTAAGGTAGTGGAGAAAAACTGCGAGTCTCTTGTGATGTCCGTTTCTCTGTATCAGAGGTATGCTGGACCTCGCTTTGTATTGTCAGGCAATAATGAGCAAAAAATTCCTAAAAAGGTGTTTGCATAATTCTATTGCTACTATTTTTGCTTATCATACTAATGATACTGCATTAGCTAGTCAGTAATATAATAGCAGTACCCTACACTAAGTGTTACTATGTGTATGCGCGGAACAGAAGAAGAGGGAATTTCCTGTATCTTGCGGGTTCATGTGCTGCACTTGATACCAATGACCGGTAAAAACCGGCGTTTTCATTTTCTTTGTGGAATTGAACGCCTTCTTATTGGTTTCTCTCCGTTCATCCGACCAAAAAGGATATATTAAGCGTTCCACAAATATTGAATCATATTCCGTTAATCGGAGTATGGAGCACGGTTGAATTGCTATTCGACAGGTGTCGATGGCGAAACGTACGTGTGCAATGGATTCGAACGTTCAGGATTTGGACATGAGTAAGGAGGACAAAAAGATGATTAAGCGCTTTAGCCTTGCACTGATCGCAGTAGTTGTGCTGGCAGCATTGATGCTTCCCGCATCAGCAGCAACAATTACTACCGTTCCGGCAGGCGGAGATGTGTTCATCGGTGAAGAGGGTCTCGATATATCTGCCGGGCTCGGAGGAGCCACCCAGATTGCCTTTTGGGCACCAGGCTCTTCAACATCCGATCAACCAGATTCGACTGTATCCGTAGGAACACCTACCAGCTTCTACGTCTCCCCGCAGTTATTCGTGGGCAAGACAGGAACCTGGTATCAGTGGACCGGTGTCCGTGGAGCAGCCGTAATGAATGTCGTGGACCCCGCCCTCACCGTGAAGGTATGGGACAACACCGCGGCCAAGGATGTGACCGGCAAGTCTGTACCGCCGGGCAACTACCTGAACTTCAGGATTGAGACCAACACCTATTCCGTCATGAACAGGGCCAATGCAACGGGGTTTGTTGATGTACGTGTGAAGACTGCCGATGGTGCAACCTATACTGCACTCTTCCAGTCAACCACGGATTCCTTCGCCATCACCGGCCTTGGACCCACCAGCGACCTCTGGTACTGGAGACCCACCGCCAACGGAAACGGATGGTTCACTGAAGCTCTCGATTCAAGCGGCGTCAGGATGTACAAAGCCGGTACCTATACCGTCTACGCTGAGTTGAACCTGAACAAGATCAAGGACAACTACAAGGCAGCTGACGGCACCGACTACACCGGAAAGACCATTTCCAGCACCCAGACTGTAAACATCGCAGCCTCAACAGTGAAGGTCGAGGCCAGCAAGGATGTCGTAGTTCGTGGCAACCCGTTCTCGGTGACCATCACCGGCCAGCCGAACACCTACTATGCTATCTGGGTTAAGGGAACCGGCCAGATGAGTGGTCTTGCACTCGACCAGCCGCCGATGCTCGTCGAGAGCCAGAAAGATGTTGCCTCAAACGCAGCTATCGGGATGTACCAGTACGAGGGTGGCGCAACCTACGATCTCGTTGACGATGTACCGGTAAACCCGGCCGCAACCCGGTACTACGCTGCCGCAAAGACCTCCAACAGTGGAACCATCACTGTCGGATGGGTCACTTCACAGGATACCAAGGACAAGAAGTACACCTTCCGTGTAGAGAGGGGCCCCGGTGCAGCCGCAATCACTGATACAACCTGGCGCAACAACCTCTACGCAGACCAGTACAAGTCCGACGAAGTTGACGTTAAGGTCGAGAAGGGAACCGTGACCGTTGTCGCCGCAGGCGATGCGAGCTACTTCCTGGGACAGGAGGTCAAGCTGACCGGAACCAACTCCGAGACTGACACTGTCTACCTGTTCGTCACCGGCCCGAACCTCCCCACTCAGGGTGGTAAACTCACCGAGCCGGCTCAGGGTGTCGTGAACGGAGTCGCAAGCAGCTTCACCACCACTGATGTCCTTGACGACAACACCTTCGAGTACAAGTGGCAGACAGCTAACCTGAACATCGACGCAGGTACCTACACCGTGTACGCAGTGGCTACCCCCTCTGACAAGAACAACCTCGCCGACACACAGTATGCCACCGTCTCCATCATCATAAGGAAGCCGTTCGTTACCGCAGTGGCCTCCCAGTCCACCATCGCTCAGGGTGACAAGTTCTACATCCGCGGCGTTGCAGAGGGACAGCCCTCCCAGGGTGTCCAGGTCTGGATCATGGGCAAGAACTACGCGCGGATTGACACCGAGAGTGTCAACAACGACGGAAGCTTCGAGAAGGAAATCAACCAGGGAATCACTTCCGACATGGCAGCCGGCCAGTACTTCGTGGTCATCCAGCACCCGATGTACAACGACAGGCTCGATGTCAACCCAATGACCTACGCTGACGGCATGTACGCTGTCGGACCCTACCCGGTCGCCAACTCCAAGCTGTTCAAGCTTACCGGAGCTGGGAGCCTGCAGGGCTCTGACGCTGCAGAAGCACTGGTCGTAGCACTCGACAACGCAATGGTTGACGATACCTACACCAAGCTGCAGTTCCTGGTCGAGGCACCGACCATCAAGCTCGCCGCCATCACCGAGAAGGCTGTTGGTGAGAAGTTCGAGATCAAGGGAACCACCAACCTGGCAGTCGATGACGAAGTCCTGGTTGAGGTCGTCTCTTCGTCCTTCGCACCCACTGCAAAGACAGCGAGTGGAGAGTTCAGCGGTGCCACCGGCACCGTGAAGGTTGTGAAGGGAACCGAGGGCTTCAACACGTTCGCCTTCCCAGTTGACACCACCACCTTCAAGCCCGATGAGTACATCGTTCAGGCATCTGGTGTGACTGTAGACGTTACCACGACTGCACTCTTCAATGTAGTCGAAAAGCCGGTACCGACCACTGTTATCACCACCATACCGACGTCAATTGTGACCACCAAGCCAACCACCGTTCCGCCAACCCCGACCCCGACCCCGAGCCCAACAACTCCCGGATTCGGAGCCCTCGTTGCCCTGATCGGCCTTGGTGCAGTGGCCTTCCTCATCGTGCGTAAGCACTGAACACAAAAATCTACCTTTTTTCTGCGATCTCTTTCCTTCAAGCAATTATCGGAAGTATTTCTGCCGCTTGATGGTTCTTCGCACCCTGCAGACTGCCCTGACTGGCAAGACTGCTATCAAGAAACCAATTATATACTACGCCTCCAACGTATCTACTGCCAGGCGCAGCATCCAACGGACCGGATTTGTAATAATTCCTGCAGAATAGAAGGATACGCCTGCGAGCTGCCCGGAGATTCACATACATGAAGCTTACAGCCAAGCTGGTCGATATCGGCACAAGGGAAGTCCTCATGCATATCGAGGATTCGAGAAATATCGGGGTACACCCCGGGGACAGGGTACAGATCATCAATGAGGCGACAGGTATCTCTGTTGCTGCATTCATCGACACTACGCCGACTCTCCTCCCCCAGGGGACGATAGGCATCTACCAGGTTACCAACACGCACCTCAAGATTGTCGATGGCATATCGGTTGAGGTCAGGAAGGCTGAAAGACCAGTTACCCTTGATTATATCAAGAAGAAAATGGATGGGGAGCACCTTTCGAAGGATGAGACGTATGCCATCATCAGAGACGTCGTGTCTGACAACCTGTCCCCCGCGGAACTCACTGCGTATATAACCTCCTGTTACATCAACGAGCTGACCATGGATGAGATCGAACATCTCACCCGGGCAATGGTGGATACGGGCGAGCGGCTGACCTTCCATTCACACCCCATTGTTGACAAGCATTCGATAGGTGGTGTTCCGGGGAACAAAATTTCCCTCCTCGTTGTTCCGATCATTGCTGCAAGCGGTCTCAAGATTCCAAAGACCAGTTCACGTGCAATTACCGGGGCGGGCGGAACTGCTGACCTGATGGAAGTGCTAGCCCCCGTGGACTTTTCTGCGGAAGAAGTCCAGCGTATGACTGATAAAATTGGTGGTGTCATTGTCTGGGGTGGTGCCACGAATATTGCACCTGCCGACGATAAGATCATCATTCAGGAATATCCTTTCCGGATTGATGCACGGGGGCAGATGCTCGCGAGTGTTATGGCCAAGAAATATGCAGTCGGGGCAGACCTCGTCGTGATCGATATACCTGTCGGGATACACACAAAGGTGCCGACTGTCCAGGAAGGAAGGAAGATGGCCCGCGAATTCATCGAACTCGGCGAACGCCTGCACATGCAGGTTGAATGCGCCATTACCTACGGGGACACCCCTGTCGGGAGGAGTATCGGGCCGAACCTGGAAGTGATGGAAGCACTGCGTATCCTGGAAGGCGGGGAGACCCCGGGGTCGCTCATCCAGAAGAGCCTCGCTATTGCTGGGATCTCCTTCGAGATGTCCGGAAAAGCTGCCAGGGGTATGGGGGCACAGATGGCAGCAGATCTCCTGAAAAAAGGAGATGCCCTCAAGAAATTTCTCGAGATCGTCGAGATACAGGGAGGGGATCCAAAGGTCCGATCCGATGATATCGAACCAGGGAAGCACCAGTTCGTGGTCAATGCCCCGGTGACAGGGTATGTGATAGAGATGAACAACAGGTCCCTCATCAGCCTTGCAAGGACTGCGGGGGCTCCCCATGACCGGGGTGCAGGGATCCTCCTCCATGCCAAGAAGGGGAGCCAGGTGGAGAAAGGCGAGCCACTATTTACTATCTTTGCCGACCGGAGCTGGAGACTTCAGAAAGCGATCGAGGAAGGCAGGCAATTGATGCCAGTCCTTGTCGAGGGGATGCTCCTTGATCGTGTACCCCGTGAAGAGGCTCGCTGGGCGTAGGCACTCACCCCGGAGTTCCATCATCGTGGATAAAGACCCCACTCTCTGATGCACGCCTTGTTGAATTAGACAGCGTGACCACCGATCTTTTTTTCAAATCAACACTTCTTTCAGACCATGTATCAATGGACTAATATCCTGAGAATGCTGATATGAAAATATGCGAAGAATCGGGACCTGTTTAATCATTGCACTCCTCTCCTTGATTTTCTGTACCGGGACTGTGGTCGGGGTCACGGTGATCGTAAGTGTACATGAAAAGGCGGGGAACCTCACACCTCTTCCCAGTGCAATGCTGTATGCAGACGGTGCACTGGTGGGAAAGTCAAATAGTGAGGGAATGATTGAATTCTCCCATCCGGGCACGGAAAATGTTCGGATACTCGTACAGAAGATCGGATTTTCTCCCTGGGACGGCGAAATCGACGTGAATACCACAACCCTCGACGTGGAGATGAGCAGAAAGGACGTCCCCCTCATCATCCAGGTATTTGATACGGATACCATGGCTCCTCTTGAAGGGGCACATGTCAGCATACGAGATACTACTCTGCAAAATACGACAACAACGAATGTCAACGGGATCGCATCGTTCAATGTCACCGCAGAGTCGGTATTTACTGTCAAGGTAGAAGCAACACATTACCATGGGTTCAGTTCCCAGGTCGAGGTGGGACTTGATCAGAAAACAGTCCAGGCTCTGCTCTTTCGGGATGATCGATTTTCAGTCCTTGTACAAGAGAGCGGGAGCGGAACACCTCTGCCGGGCGCCAACGTTCTTGTTGATGGTGTTGATCGTGGTACGACCGACCCAAAGGGCGTTGTCACTCTCGCACTGCCCCGGGAGAAGATCTACACTATTCTGGTCCGGGCAGAGGGGTATGAGGAGTACAACGAGAAGCAGATAGTTGGTAACAATCAGGCATTCATCACGGTCGCACTCAAGAAATCTCCTTACAGCCTCTTTGTATCAGTATATGACGAGGAGAAAATTCCCGTCGAGAATGCATCGATTCTCATCAATGGTGTCGTGAAGGGAACGACCAACACGTTCGGTCGCCTGCAGGTCACTGATCTCACAATCGGCAATTATTCGCTGGAGATAAGGAATCCGGGTTATACGACCCTCCGGCAACCAGTGCGGGTCACTGCACAGGGAGAGGAGATCTCTGTTGAGATGATATACCAGCATGTCAATGTCACTGTCAGGACCCTTGAAGAGGGGGCGGTCCCGGTTCCAGGTACAAAAATATTCCTCAATGGGGATGAGAAGGGAATCACTGATGAGGGGGGTGCCTTGCCTGTCAGTTTGAGACTGGAAAAATCCTATGTAATCTCGGCTGAAAAGGCCGGATATACCGTGGTTAAAATTGAGAAGAATGTGACCTCGCTCAACGAGACAGGCCCCTTGCTTATTCCGATGACTAAAAGCATCGACTGGCTCCTGGTTGGAATACTGTCTGCTGCGGGGGCGGCAGTGTGCCTCGGGGCAGTTATTCTATGGAAGAGGAGAGGCTCTGGAAGGATGCACGGCCGCGGGAGAGGTCTGTAATCTGAGGGTGTACATATATCCCCTGGCTCCATTCATGTAAAAAACCGATCGGATGTCTCAGTCCCTATTCGCGGTGCCGAACCCGTCAATACTTTTCACGAAACTCGTAGTTCCCAGAATGCCAGTATAATAAGGCCTTATCCAAGGCAGACTAAAACCTGCAACGATTATGACGAAAACGGACCCAGCGGGAATCGAACCCGCGTCCTTGGGTCCGAAGCCCAAGAGGATATCCTCTACCCCATGGATCCGTCACAGGCATTGGCATGATAACCTATTAAGCGTTTTCTGTGGTATTGATCTATACGATGATTCTGTCGTCATCCGAGATCATGAGAAGGCTCCAGAATAGTAGCAATGAAGGGGACCTGATCATAGACCCATATAGTACTGAATGCCAGCAGCCGGCATCGTATGATCTGAGAGTTGGTGGGGATTTTGTCCTGCCCCCCGGGGTATGTACTCTGGTGAATTCCCTCGAGAGGGTTGAACTTCCCCCGGATCTCGCGGCAACATTGCGGTGCCGCTCCTCATTTGGAAGGAAGGGGATTCTGGTCACAGCAGGGTTCGTAGATCCAGGCTTCCGTGGCCAGCTGACGCTCTGTCTGGTCAACATGGGAACCGGGCATCTCACCATCAGGAAATTTGAACGGGTGGTCCAGATGATACTCCATGAGGTTACGGACGGGCAGAAAAGTTATTGCGGAAGGTACCAGGACAGCACGGGCGTCATTGAGGCGAGATAAATGATCCGAACAGAACGCAAGTATATCGAGATCCTGCGGATCCTCAAGGAGCACAGGGAACCGGTCGGTGCAAAACGCCTCTCGGAGCTGATGGCCGAACGCGGTTTTGTCCTGAGCAATCGTGCAGTCCAGTATTACCTGCGGTACCTTGATGACGTGGGGTTCACCGAGAAGGTCGGGAATATGGGGCGGATCCTCACGCCCTATGGTCTTGAGGAGACGGAGAGTGCTCTTGTCGGGGACAGGATAGGGTTCATCATCTCAAAGCTCGAACGTCTTGCGTTCCGGAGCACATTTGACCCCGAGACAAGCACTGGGGATATTGTATACAATCTCTCCATCGTCCCCAATGAGAGGCTCCCTGATGCAACCAGCGCATTTGACGAAGTGATCGCAGCGCGATGCGGATTTTTCTCCGGGTATCGGGTCATCGACAGGGACCCCCGCATTCCCCCAGGCAGCGCGGGGATTATGACGATCTGCAGTATCACGATGGATGGTGTATTCCAGCGCAGAGGGATTCCGGTGAGGATGGCCTATGGAGGTCGCCTGGCTATCCAGCACGGAGAAGCAACCCGCTTTGTCGATCTCATAGGCTACCGGGGCACGACTATCGACCCTCTCCAGCTCTTCATCTCTGCTGGCCTCACATCGTTTTCATCTCTCGTATCGAGCGGATCGGGCACGGTTCTCGCAAATGTACGCGAGATCCCGGCTCTGGCAGAGGGGAATGCCCGAGAGGTGGCCGCACAGATGAAAAAAGCAGGTTTCGTGTTCCCCGTCGGTATGGGTACCTCAGTCTTCAACCTTGTGACGGATCCTTACCGCCTCTCCATAGTGGCCTTTTCGGGTATGAATTACATCGCGAATACGTTTGAGAAAGGAATTCCCATCAGGACAGAGATCGGAGCGGGAAACATACCGTTCTCACGGATCCTCCAGGACTGATAGCATTCAGCCAATCCTTTTTGGAAAACGAAGCGATTTCCCGGGATTCAAAGAATAATTGTGGCATCTCCGGGATCGCCGGCAGACACGTCTTCGGGCTTACCCGCGTCCTCACTTTTCACCCGTTCACGGATGTTGCGAAGTTCTTCCACCCTTGAGAGGGTGTCCATACCTGCAAGAATGATAAAAACACCGAGGAAGCGGCTCCCTTTTACCGGATAATCCCCTGATCTCAGTTCCAGCCCCTGAATGGTGCGATCAATCCATTTTCTCACTGTCATGAAACCCTTCATGCTCATCTCGAGTGGGTGGCCTGCGATCAGAATAAGGGCTTTTTTAGCCTTTTCAAGTTCCACAGGGGTTGACATCTCATCATACACAGCCCTTCTTGCAAGATTCACTACCCTCGAGGCTTTCATGTGTTGATCATCTACGGCTGGCGCCCCGGGCCGGATCTTTGCAAGAATGTCAAGGGATCCCTCTTCGGCAATCTCGTCACGAGCGTATCCGATGGTGATGAGTCCCATACCCTCCATCGTGTTAATGATCTCCCCGGCATCGAGTACGACCTGGGGTTGATTCGAGAGATACCTGTCAGAATATTCGCCAGCCCTGAACAGGAGTGTTATCCGGCGTGCAATGAGGTCATTCATACCAGTATAGAACCTCTCTGTCGCAGTTAAGGGAGGCGGCGGGGCTGATTTCCGTCCTATCAGACTGGCGAGATCAACCGGCCTTACAGGGCTGTCATCACATTGCATGAGTGATTTCTTTCCCTGCCATGACTCATTATCAAAGAGAATCACACCATCAAGAGCAGCAAGAAGCTGGTCAAGCTGGTCTGCCGCAGTCCTGGCACGTTCGTCCCCCTCCCTCCGGCAGGGCAGTGTGCAGAGGCCGAAGATGGGTTCGCTGACAGACTTTTTCAGATATTCTGCCAGGTGAGGCGCGGTCCCTGCAAGAGTCCCGCCTAATCCCATAGACAGGAAGAGCGCATCAATATCCCCGTCGTCCAGCGACTGGAGCCTTGCGAGTATCTCCTCAGATGGGAGGTATGATGCAAGATCTCCATGATGGGATAGATCCAGCGGCTGGAAAAATATCCTCTTGTCAGGAGGCACGACCTGGAGTGAATTCAATCGCTCGGCGTCGCTATCGACAGCCATCCCGTCAATGCACCTGGATTGATTTCTGATATCGTGGGCGTACAGCTGGTCTACTATTTTGCAGCCTGCACCACCCAATCCAACGGTGAGTATGCGCATAGTCTGTTCTGGTCCCTCTATTTTATGCTGGTGTTGGAAGAGCCAGGGAAAGGGAAATGGATTGTTGAGTATTCCATGGACTGGCGGAAATGCTAATTTTACTCTCCACTTCCTTTTGGTCCTCTATTCCCTGGTACTCGCTTCATGTGAATTTTTCCCTGTTATAATAAAGCACTTCTGTTGTCCCGGGCGATCAGGGACTCGTACAGATGTCAGGAGAGAACCAAAGCGCGGTACTTCATATTCGCGTTTCATCATGACGCCCTCCGGACAGAAAAGGGCATCGAAGGGTAATCCTCTTCCCTAGCTACGAAATCTCCGTGCGTTATGGATAAATTAGGGGTATGCTTCGCTTATCGGGGCCCAATTCAGGGCTCTTTTACGGTGATTCCCTGTGTAACCTCACATTCTCAGGAAAAAAATGATAATGTATTTAAATCTACGTTCGATATTATTCCATGAGGTGAAAGTACCTTTGACAACCTATGGAATAGAATTTGTGCCTGGCAATGTGAATGTCAAGCAGGTGGTCAATTTCTGTAAACTCGCAGAGTCTAAGGACATTGACTACGCGTGGATCACCAACCACTACAACAACCGCCACTGCTACCCCACTCTTGCCGCCATCGCTCAGGCGACCACCAGCCTGAAGATGGGCCCGGGGATCATGAACGCTTTTACTGACACCCCCGCAGCCATTGCCTCGTTTGCCTGTACGCTGAACGAGATCTCCGACGGGCGTGCAGTGCTTGGTATCGGACCCGGTGACCTGTCGACTCTTCCGAAACTTGCGATCAACCCGGTTAAACCGGTCGGCCGGCTCGGCGAGGCCGTGACCCAGATCCGCAAGCTGTGTGCGGGAGAGGAGATCAAGAAGTCAGGACTGGAGTTCTTCGATTACAACGGTGCCAAGCTGACCGGTGTGACCCTCCCTGGCAAGAAGGGAATCCCGGTGTACATCGGCGCACAGGGCCCCAAGGTCCTTGAGCTTGCAGGAACCATCGGGGACGGTGCTCTGATCAACGCATCCAACCCGAAGGACTTCGCTGTTGCCATCCCGATCATCAAGGCTGCCTGCGATAAGGTAGGCAAGAAGAGCTTTGATGTGGGTGCCTACACTGCAATGTCCATCGACATGAACGAGAAGAAGGCCCGGAACGCCGCCAAGATCGTTGCCGCATTCATCGCAGCAGGATCCCCGCCTGAGCTGCTCCAGCGCCACGGCCTGGATGCTGCAAAGGTGGCAAACATCAAGGCAGCCCTGGCCAAGTTCGACTTCAAGACCGCCGGAGAGAACGTGGATGACAAGACCATCGATGCCTTCACCATCGCCGGAACACCAGACCAGGTGAAGCAGAAGTGCGAGGGCTTAACCAAGGCCGGTGTCACCCAGATCATCTTCGGATCCCCGCTTGGGCCGGACATGACCACTTCCATCCGCCTGCTCGGCAAGTATATCGTCTGAACGAGTCACGCTGAGCACCAGTCTTCACTTTTTTTTTCATTTTCACAGAACAGGGATATCCAGAATCCCGCAACGAACGAAGGTCCATGTTCAGTACAACAACGATCCGGTCCGGGAGTGGTGTGATCGAGCTACGGGAAGAACGCATCTCCGGCCTCCGGTGCAAGATATCCCCTGAAAGGATCAATAGAAGGCTTGATGTTGCCTATGTTTCTCCGCCCCAGCAGGTTCCATGCCCGTTCTGCCCCGAGCAGGTGGAGAAGGTAACTCCCTGCTTCGCGGATGGTACCCGGATAAGGGTTGGGGAGAGCCTCACGTTCCCCAACCTCTTTCCATTTGCTGAATGGCATACCGTGACAGTAATCACCCGGGCTCACCAAGTAAGTGAATTCGAACCCTGGCAATTGCAGGATGCATTCAGGGGACAATTGGCCTCTCTTTTGCAGTGTGATGGCTATCCCAGCCTCAACTGGAATTACCTAACCTCTGCGGGAGCATCAATTGAGCATCCTCACCTGCAGGGGATGGTTGATCGCCGCCCGTCAGCCCTGGCTGAACGATACATAAAAGGGAGCTACAAATACCTGATGAGGCACGGACGGTCATACTGGGATGACCTCGTTGAGAAAGAACGCCAGAGTTCGCGGTTCCTCTTCGGCGAGGAGATCATCTGGCTCGCCCAGGCAGTTCCCCTCGGGGAGCGTGAAATCAGGGCAATTCTGCCTTGTTCAGGTATTGATGATTTTGAGCAGTACCTGGATCAATTTGTGGAGGGACTCCTCTCGGTAATTGCCATGTACAGGAGTCTTGGAACCCATGCCTATAACATGTCCATCTTTTTCGATCGGAAGGAGTCTTCTCGTGGCTTTTCAGCATTCTGTTCGATCATCTCCCGGATGAATCCCAATGCAACCTCCCTAAGCGATACCGCATTCATGGAACGGCTCCACCAGGAACCGGTCATCCTGACTCTTCCCGAGGACCTTGCCTCTTTTTACAACAAAGGTCGGGCCTAGAGATGCAGGAATACTCTTTCCCGGGCTAGTCTATTCAGATATAGACAACGAGAACGAGAGCCGGTAACCTGCCAAAGAATCAGAAAAGAAAAAAGGGTTACTCGGGTTTGCTGATCAGCTTGGTCTTGGAGACGATGACGCCATCCTTCTTGTGGGGCTTCCGGATCACACCGTCAACGCTCTTCTCAAGCTCCCTGGCTTCGTCACACAGGACGGCAGCAACCCTCATCATCTCATGGGCGCTGGAAACAATGGGGATGTACTTCTCCCATTCCTTTGTCATGAAGCAGCCCTTTACGTTGACCATTGCCACCGCTGAGGCTATCTCAAACGCTGCACGGGCCTTTGCCATTGCGTAAGGGTTCGTGAACTCCCCGTCAACAGCCTTGTCAGACGTGATCACGAGTTTGGGCATCACTACTTCAGCACCCTTCTTGCCGGCCTTGATCTGGTCAGTTACGCCGTCGAGGGCATTCTGGAGTTTCCTGAATGCACCTGTGATTGCCAGGACCTTCACAAGGTTCCCGTTATAGTCGGCCATTTCGATGGGGTCCAGGAATTCCCTGCGGGCGCCGATCATGGCGTCTGCCTTCATGATGATGTAGCCGAACTTCCCGTCCTTGATCTCGGCCCATTCCTTCTTGGTCGTCACATCGTCGGTGATGAAGAGAGTAGGGATACCGGCTGCAGCGAGTTGCTCGCGGGCGCCTGTAGGTCCTGGCAGTACTCCATTCGGGGATACAACAATACAGTAATCGGGTTTCCATGCCTTCAGAACGGAGACAACACGGTCAACATCTGCCGGCTCGAGTTTTGTACCGCTCGTGGCCATGAATGTCTGCATGTCTTCACGGTCGGCCCTCTCGTCCAGGAGGAGCTCAGCCATGACTCCACTGGCGATATTACCTAATTTGGCAACTCCTACTTTCACTACCATGTAATACACCTCATTGTTTGTTTTAACAGGTTACTATCAGCCGGTACTCATATAAACGTTTTGAAATCTTTTTTTTGTAAAAAAAAGGCAAAATTCGCGTTTGATCTTGAATTGGAGAATAGGTTGTTTTCTGCGCGAGGGAGTGCCAGCCAGTCTCTCTTTGATGAGATAATGTTAACGAAAAGTGTTTAAATCCGTATGACTTATGGAGTTGTATGAAAGACGGGCTGCTGACTGGTCGGCAGAAAGAAGTACTCCGTTACCGAAAACAAGGCCTTACACAGCAGCAAATCGCGGACATCATTCACACCTCGAAAGCAAATGTGTGCACGATTGAAAAATCGGCCGTGGAAAACGTGAAAAGGGCCAGGGAGACGCTCGAATTCCTCTACACACTTGATGCAACCCATCTCTGCACCATCAAGGTGGAAACGGACCTTCTTGATGTTGCGCCATACATATACCAGGAAGCCGAGAAGATTGGTATCAAGGTGAAGTACGATACCATATCTCTCATCAACAAGTTACGTGACGCGGTCCCGGAGCGCTTCAAGGCCAGGTTTGTCAAAGAAAATGTCGAGGTCTATATCAACGAGGAAGGGGAGCTCTATTTTGGATGAGCCTTCCCTCATTGGGAAGGGAAGAAGGTTTATATTCATTTCTCTCTTATAATACTGGAAGCCTATGTGAGGATCCGTCAGGATCCATGATCTCTCGTATCATGGGGGCGGATCTTCACCAAGGGTCGGGGGTATGGACATGAAGCGTTCATACCTTTGCATGAGTGCGTGGTGAGCAATCATCACCAGCTGACGTGGTTGGATCTGAACGTGGCGTAAAGGGTGGACGTAAACCCCAGATGGGTTATGTGCCCATTCCCTGCCATCCCAATGGCCAGGTGAACGCCCACATCAGGATCTCTTTGCGAGACAGGTCACAGTGAAGGCAGCACGAAGTGTGGAAATACGGGGTGCTCCTTTCAGAAAACTGCGCCTGAAGAAGGATTAATCCCTCTTCATGCTGCAAGGGAGGGCCAGCATGAACCCGGGGGAACCCGGGAATTGTGCCATGCCCTTACACGCAAAAAACCCGAGGAGCCTCACTCATCTCCGGTGTGTATCGGCCGATATAGGCGAATTCAACCGGTATACCGGTATGTCGTGGTCAAATACCACAAATCCAGGAAATTAGTGCAGGATTGATAGAACCATGCCAAAGATAAACCAGCCACGAAAAGGATCCCTTGCGTTCAGTCCCCGCAAGAGGGCCAAGAGCCCGGTACCCCGGTACCAGTCATGGCCCCTTTACCAGGGAGACCCGATACTGCAGGGATTTGCCGGCTATAAAGTAGGCATGACCCACGTGATCATGGTCGATGATCACAAGAACAGCCCTACTGAAGGAAAAGACATCATGGTCCCGGTTACGGTTGTCGAGATCCCGGCCATGAAAGTTGCCGCCATCAGGGCATACAGCCGCGATTCGTATGGAAAGCATCCCCTTACAGAGGTCTGGGCGCCGGATCTTGACAAGGCCCTTGAAAAGCGCATCACGCTTCCCGGTGAGTATGACGGGTCAGCACCAAAAGAGGCCATCAGGGAAGCGATTGCCAAGGGAACCGTCGCAGAACTTTTCGCGGTGATGCACACAAAGCCATACGAGGTGTCCGGAGTCCCCAAAAAAGTCCCGGAGATCATGGAAGTAAGGGTTGCAGGCGGGACAGTCGAACAACAGTTTGAGTTCCTCATGGGGCTCCTCGGAAAAGATGTTGATCTGAAGAATGTGATACAGGCGGGAGCGTATGCTGATATCACTGCAATCACCACCGGGAAAGGAACCCAGGGGCCGGTCAAGCGCTGGGGGGTCAAGCTCCGGAAGCGCAAACATTCACGGGGCGGGAAGAAGCGCCACGTCGGTACACTGGGTCCCTGGAACCCCCACCATATCCGGTGGCAGGTGCCACAGATGGGGCAGATGGGATACCAGCAGAGGACCGAATTCAACAAACGCATCCTCAAGATCGGTGAGGACGGCAATGAGATCAACCCGGCGGGGGGGTTCCTGCATTATGGAATGCTGCAGAATCCCTACATCCTTATCAAGGGCTCCATACCCGGCCCGGTCAAGCGCCTCGTTCGAATTCGCCCCGCAATCAGGCAGGGGGAGCATGTGGTCAGGCAGCCGGCTATTGAGTTTATGAGTGTGGAGAGCAAGCAGGGGTGAGCAGGAAATGAAAGCACAGGTATTCTCTATTGATGGATCAGTGGCAGGCGACATTGAACTCCCGGTAGTATTCTCCGAGGAATTCCGGCCGGACCTGATCAAAAAGGCGGTCATTTCCCTGCAGAGCACACGCCGCCAGCCACACGGAACATATCCCTACGCAGGCATTCTTTCGTCTGCACAAAGCTGGGGTTCAGGACGCGGTGTTGCCCAGGTGCCGAGGATCAAAGGCGGATCCCGGGTTGCGAAGATACCCCAGGCAAAGGGAGGGCGCGAGGCACATCCCCCTGTGGTCCAGAAGGTTCTGATCAAACAGATTAACAAGAAGGAGAAGCAGAAAGCATTCCGCTCCGCACTGGCCGCAACGGTAAGCGAAGAGATCGTGAAATCCAGGGGACATACATTCTCCTGCCAGGTTCCTCTTGTCATGGAAGACCGGTTCGGAGATCTCCAGAAGACGAGCGAGATCATATCAGCGCTGTCTGCAGTCGGTGTATTCCAGGACGTGGAACGATCAAAGGCAAGCAAGAAAGTCCGTGCCGGGCGCGGTAAGATGCGAGGCCGGCGATACAAGCAGAGAAAGAGCATCCTGATTGTGACTGCAGATGCACCACTCCGTGCAGCAGGGAACCTTGCCGGTGTCGATGTCGTGACGGTTGACCAGCTCAACTGCGAACTCCTGGCGCCAGGCACACATGCCGGCCGACTCACGGTGTGGACCGAAGGGGCGCTCTTGAAACTGGGAGGGCAGTAATATGGTGCTCAGTTATCCGTTCGTTACGGAAAAGGCCATGATGGTGCTCGAGAACCAGAACAAGCTCCAGTTTATCGTCGACAGCAAGGCAACGAAGAACCAGATCAAGAAGGAGATCGAGCGTGCCTTCGAGCAGGAAGTCACCCATGTGTCTACCATGATGACCATGAGTGGGCAGAAGAAGGCGGTAATTAGTTTCGCCAATGAAAAAGCGGCCGAGGAAATACTCAGCCGGCTTGGCATCATGTAGGTGGGGAAAATGGGACATCGTATAACCACACAGAGCCGGGGGAAAGGGGGTCCGACCTACCGGGCTCCATCCCACCGGTACAAGGCAGAGCTGCGGCATGTGGACTCCGGCGAGAACACCGTCCGCGGGGTCATCGAGGATATCGAACACGATCCTGCCAGGCACGCACCGATTGCCCTGGTAAGGCTCGAGAACGGGACCAAGTCGTTCATGCTTATCACGGAAGGCATGGGTGTCGGGGATCCTGTGGCTTGGGGAGCAGAGGCAGAGATCCGGAACGGGAACACGCTTCCCCTGGGGGCTATCCCCACCGGGACGTTTATCTGCAATATTGAGGCCCAGCCGAATGACGGTGGAAAATTCGTCAGATCCGGCGGGGTCCAGGCCGTGGTAGTCGACAAGAGCGAAGGCCGTGTCGGCGTGACCATGCCCAGCGGGAAGACAAAGTGGTTCAACCACCGCTGCCGGGCGACTGTCGGAATCGTCGCCGGCGGAGGCAGAGGCGAGAAACCCTTCGTCAAGGCGGGGAAGAAATACCACAAGATGCGGAATTCCGCATCCAACTGGCCCAGGGTGAGGGGTGTCGCCATGAACGTAATCGACCATCCCTTCGGGGGCGGAGGTCACCAGCATCCCGGGAGACCCAAGACTATTGCGCGTGGTACTTCCCCTGGAAGAGCTGTTGGACACATGGCCGCGAGGAAAACAGGCCTGTCAAAGAAGTGAGGGGTAAACTATGGCAAAGAAGACACAAAAGAGACTCCCGAGGAGGCGTGAGGAATTCACCTACCGGGGCTTCCGGCTGGATGACCTGCGCGCCATGGGAAGGTCCGAACTGGTACCGCTTATGCCATCCCGTGCCCGCCGGAAAGTGATCCGCGGCCTCACCCGGGGCGAGGAGCACCTCCTCACCCAGTTCAGGAAGGGCGACGGTTCGATCCGGACACATCTCCGCGACATGATCATCATGCCCGAGATGGTGGGGAGATCCGTCGAGATCCACAACGGGAAAGAGTTCACGAAAGTCGAGCTGCAGCCCGAATCCATCTTCCATTATCTGGGCGAGTTTGCCCTGACAAGGAGGAAGGTCAGCCACGGAAGCGCCGGTATCGGTGCTACCCGGTCGAGCAAGTATGTACCGCTGAAGTGATGGATATGGCGAGAACACTTTATTCCCAGAATATCACAGGCGACAATGTGGCAAGGGGGAAAGCAAACGAGCTTCCCATCTCCCCCAAGCATGCCATGGAGATTGCCAGTTTCATCAAGTCCAAACGCACGAACGAGGCCATTTCCTACCTTGAACAGGTCATCGACCAGAAGAAGGCAATCCCGTTCCGGCATTTCAACAGCAACGTCGCACACAAGCGCGGCCTCCCGGGATGGGATGCCGGCCGCTATCCCAAGAAGGCATCCCACGCGTACATCAGGCTCATCCAGTCGGTGGTCAAGAATGCCGAATATATCGGCCTTGATACCGAAAACCTGGAGATAGTCCATGTTTCCGCGAACAGGGGCAGGGGACTCCGCGGAATCTTCCCGAGGGCTATGGGCAGGGCAACTCCCAAGCGCAGGGAGACGGTGAATATCGAGATCGTGGTCAGGGAAGTGCAGTAATGGCAGTAGAAAGAAAATTCGTGTTGGAAGGGATTCGCAGGGCCCGGGTCGAGAAGCACCTCAAGAAGGAGCTGAAACGTGCCGGGTACGGCGGAATGGACCTGCAGCGAACCCCCCTTGGTACCCAGGTCACCATATTTGCCGAAAAGCCAGGTATAGTGATCGGAAAGGGCGGCAAGGTGGTCCGCCAGCTCACCCAGGATCTCGCGACCGACTTTGCGGTGGAATCGCCCCAGATCGAGGTTCAGCAGGTACAAAATCCCAGCTTCAACGCCCAGATCATGGCAGAGCGGCTTGCAAACGCACTCGAGCGTGGTTGGTACTTCCGAAAAGCCGGCCAGAGTATTATCCGCAGAGTGATGGAGGCCGGCGCACTCGGATGCGAAGTGGTCATTGCCGGGAAACTTACAGGGGCCAGGGCACGCGTCCAGAAATTCTCCGACGGCTACATCAAGCACTGCGGTGAACCTTCGAACACGATCGTGGAAAAGGGCTACGCAGTCGCGGTAAAAAAACTGGGCGTCATCGGAGTGCAGGTGAAGATCATCCCCGCAGGTGCCAAGATACCTGACCACTTCGAAGTGACTGCAAAACGGGAGAAACCCCGTATCACTTCAGAGATCACCGTGACCGCTGTAGGAGAAGAAGTCCTCGACGACATTGTAGAGGGTGGACCGGATGAATTCGATGAAGAGGAGATCCTCGGGAGGAAATGAGTATGGCGATATTCCGTGCCCAGGAAGTCCGGCAGCTCTCTGATGTGGAGCTGCAGGAGCAGACGGAGAAACTCAGAATCGAGTTGATCCAGCATTACGGGAAAGTCAGCGCGGGGGGTTCGACAGAGAACCCGGGCCGTATCAGGGAATTGCGCCGGACCATTGCCCGGATGAAGACCGAGGCAAGCAGCAGGAGGCGGAGCTGAGATGATCTCCCCACGGAGCGTTCTGCGGCACGAGTTGATCGGCCTGGACGTTACCGTGGTGGAGGCCAGCAACCCCGCGCTGTCCGGATTGTCGGGGCGGATTATCGATGAGACCAGGAACACACTGGTCATCCTTGGCAGCAATGGAAGAAAACGGGTCCAGAAACACAGGACCCGTTTCCGCATCTCGCTGCCGGATGGTGTCCTGGTGGAGATAAACGGCTCCGTACTGGTCATGGCACCTGAAAGACGGATCAACGCATTGCATACAACCAGAGGTAAATAATGGCAAAAAACATCGGATTGAGCGTCAGGCAGCCTGAAACAGACTGCAATGACGCAAATTGTCCGTTTCACGGCACTTTACCGGTGCGCGGCCAGGTGATCACCGGTAAGGTCGTGAGCGACCGGATGATTGGAACGGTGGTAGTAGAGCGGGCATACCTGCACTATGTGGGCAAATACAACCGCTACGAGAAGCGGAACAGCAAGATACATGCCCACAACCCACCCTGCATTCAGGCGAAGACCGGTGATACCGTGCGTATCGCTGAGTGCAGGCCGCTCTCCAAGACTACCACTTTTGTCGTGGTGGAGGTGCAGCCATCATGAAGGCAAAGCAGTCGACCATCCCGAGAGCACTCTCGACAGGGACCCGTATGATCTGCGCAGACAATACCGGGGCCAGGGAAGTCCAGATTGTCTCCGTGTTCGGATACCATGGTGTGCGAAGACGGCAGCCAAAAATGGGGCTCGGGGATATCGCCACCGTGAGCGTGAAGAAGGGAACTCCAGACATGCGACGCAAGCTCGTCAGGGCAGTCGTAATACGGCAGAAGAAGGAGATGAGGAGACCCAGTGGCCTCCGTGTTACCTTCGAGGACAATGCGGTTGTTGTCGTGGATGAAAAGAACGAGCCACGCGGAACAGAGATCAAGGGCCCGGTCGCCAGGGAAGTGGCCGAACGGTTCCCCAAGATAGGCTCCATGGCCACCATCA
The DNA here is from genome assembly GCA_002506105.1 of Methanolinea sp. UBA275. GTDB lineage: Archaea > Halobacteriota > Methanomicrobia > Methanomicrobiales > Methanospirillaceae > Methanolinea_A. The sequence continues at coordinate 21,974 of DAWU01000043.1, forward strand.
TTGTGTGAGGGATAGCTATGGTGCGAATCGAGAGTTCACAACCGAGAAAACAGAGGAAGGCCAGATACACTGCGGCTGTTCACGCCCGTGGCCGTTTCCTGAATGCACCTCTTGCACCCACGCTCCGCGATCAGTACCACACTCGCAGCATACGCGTGGTTGTTGGTGATACTGTCAAGGTGCTCAGGGGCGAGGCAGCAGGCACGGAAGGGCCCGTTGACGCGGTGGACGTCAAGAAATCCCGTATCGTGGTCGAGGGTGTATCAATCCCCAAGTCTGACGGTACAGAGATGCCAAGACCCATCTCACCTTCCAACGTGCAGATTACAAAACTGAACCTGAAGGATCCGCGGAGGGCGGCATCCCTAGGGGAGAGTGAATAATGTCAGATCATCTCAAGCGGCTCAATGCCCCAGAATCCTGGCACATCCCGAGGAAAACGGAGAAGTTTATTACAAAGACCTCGCCGGGCCCGCACAATGCCAATGCAATTCCGATTGCGGTGTGGTTGCGGGAACAGATGCACTATGCATCCAACATGAAAGAGGTCAAACAGATCCTGATCCAGAAGGACATCATCATCAACGGAAAACCGTGCCGGAACCCCAGGATGGGAATCGGGATTTTTGACATTATCTCTATCCCGAGAATTGGGAAACACTACCGAATCCTCCGTGACAAGAAAGGCCGGCACAAGACCATCGAGATCGATGCCGAGGCAGCGAAGAGCAGGCTCGCCAAGGTCCGGAACAAGACCACGGTCCCTGGAGGAAAAGTGCAGCTCAACCTCAGGTTCGGTGCGAACGTGCTTGCCGACAACACCTACAAACCAGGCGATTCCGTTGTCCTCTCCCTTGAACCGGAGAACCGTTTTGCCATCCTGGATCATTTCCCGTTTGCGGTTGGCAACATGGCAATGGTGATAGGTGGAAAGCACTCGGGCAAGGTTGCCAGGATTGTAGGGATCGAGAAGGTCCCGGGCAGCGTGCCCAACAGGGTGATCCTTGAAGACCAGAGCAGCACGCGCTTCGAGACCATCGACGATTATATCTACATGGTAGGCCGCGAAAAGCCCGCACTCACCGAATGGGGGATTGAAGAATGAACCCAATGCGGAATCTCTTCGTTGAGAAGGTCGTGGTGCACATGGGAGTCGGCGAGGCAGGGGACAAGCTCACCAAGGCGGTTGATCTGATGAAGACGATCACCGGCGGAACACCGGTCCGGGGCGTTGCTAAGCAGACAAACACGACGTTCGGGATCAGGAAAGGGGCACCAATCAGCTGCCGAGTCACACTCAGGGGAAAGCCTGCCGAGAAATTTCTCAGCACAGCGCTTGACATCGTGGAACGGAAAATCATGGGCAGCCAGATAGATCGCACCGGGAACTTCTCGTTCGGGATTGAGGAGCATACCGATTTCCCGGGCATGAGCTACGATCCCCAGATCGGCATCTATGGTATGGATGTCAACGTGGTTCTTGCCCGCCGGGGAGTGCGTATAACAAGGCGATCCATGGAGCAGCGCAAGCTCCCGCAGAAGCAGCACGTGAACCAGGAGGATGCGATTGCATACCTCAAGGCGACCCACAAAGTGGAGGTGCTCTGACATGGGTGGCGAGAAGACCAAGAAATACGGCCGTGGTGCAAATGAATGCAAGATGTGCGGCCGGAAGCAAGCCCTGGTGCGGCGTTACAATATTATGTTCTGCCGCCAGTGTTTCCGTGAATGGGCACAGAAAATGGGCTTTAAGAAGATGAACTAGAGGGAGATACAGCATATGGCAAGACTCAATACAATCGCAGATGGCATGTGCGCCCTCAAGAACGCGGCAGACGGAGGTAAGTCATCGGTGATCATAGAACCGGCCAGCAAGCTGCTGGGTGCGATGTTCCGCATCATGCAGGACGCGGGATATATCAACGGGTTCGAGTTCATCGAGGATGGCCGTGGAGGCCAGTTCATGGTGCACCTCTCGGGAAGGATGAACCGCTGCGGGGCTATCTCCCCCAGATACTCGGTGCAGCTCTCGGAGCTGGAATACTGGGAGACACAGTTCCTACCAGGGAAGAACTTTGGTTTACTCATCCTCTCCACTTCAAAAGGGGTCATCACCCATGAACAGGCACGCCGCGAGGGAGTGGGTGGAGAACTGCTGGGGTACGTATACTAGAGGGGTGCGAGAAACAATGGCAACAGAACGTAAGGTACGCATCCCAAAGGGTGTACAGGTAGAGATCACTGGCCCTGTCGTCAAGGTGAAAGGCAAGAAAGGCCAGTTGGAGAGGAGCTTCCGGTTTCCCCAGATCACCATGGGCGTTGACAAGGACGAAGTGATCATCTCGACAGAGGTTGACCGTAAAAGGACGGTTGCTATGGTCGGGACCATACAGTCACATGTCACAAATATGTGCAAAGGTGTGTCCGACGGATTCGAATATCACATGAAAGTGGTATACAGCCACTTCCCCATCCAGCTCAAGCTCGCGGGAAACAGGCTGGAGATCAACAATTTCCTCGGGGAAAAGAAACCGCGGTACGCCAGTATCAGCGAGGGCGTCACCGCGAAGGTGAGCAACGACGAGATTGTCCTTACCGGAATAGATAGGGAGCTGCTCGGGATCACCTCCGCGAACATCGAGCATGCCACCAAGATCAGGGATCGTGATCCCCGTATCTTCCAGGATGGCATCTACAAGGTCCAGAGGAGCTGAAGGATTATGTCTGACGATAAAATCCGACTTATCCGTGTAAGGGTCCAGAAGTCTGCCCGTTTCAAGAGGGACGGTGCAGGGAAGAAGGAGCAGCTTGCTGATTCCTGGAGAAAACCCAGAGGGCTTCATCACAAGCAGCGGAGGCAGAAGAAAGCCAAAGGCCCCATGCCCACCCCGGGATATGGGAGTCCTGTTGATGTGAGGGGAATGCACCCCAGCGGATACCGCGATATACTGGTGCACAACGCCGAGGAACTCGAAGGTCTCGACCCTTCGGTAGACGCAGTCCGCATCGCGGCCTCGGTTGGGTCAAGGAAGAGAGGGGCTATCCAGGAAAAAGCCCTATCAGAAGGGCTGAAAGTGCTCAATCTGAAGGATCTCTCATCCAGGAAGAAGGTCCCTGCACCAGAAGGAGAAGCACCCGAAGAAGAGGAGGCTGAAGAGGATGACTGATCTCACCACGCATAGACGGATCTCGGCATCCATTCTCAAATGCGGTGTGAACAGAGTCCGGTTCGATCCCGAACGGATCTCTGATATCCAGAATGCCATCTCAAGGGAAGACCTCCGCACCCTGATTGAAGAGGACGCCATCCAGGCGATCCAGCCGAAGGGCAACAGCAGGGGAAGGGCCAGAGAGAAGATGGCGAAGCGGTCGTACGGGCACTGTAAGGGCCCCGGCCGCCGCAAGGGAGCGGCAGGAGCCCGGAATCCCCGGAAACACCAGTGGGTCCAGAAGATCCGAGCGATCCGGAAGACCCTTGTAGAACTCCGGGATAATGGCGAGATCAATCCGCATCTCTACCGCATGCTCTACAGGCAGGCTGCCGGTGGGCAGTACAGAAGCGTTGCGCATCTCAAAGCCCACCTTGCACTCATCACAGGGAGGATGAAGTAACATGGCGACAGGACCCCGTTACTTCATACCTTTCCGCAGGAGGAAGGAGGGCAAGACCAACTACCATGCCCGGACGAAACTGGTGATGTCCAGTCGGCCCCGCATGGTCGTGCGCCACTCGAACCGCCACATCACCATCCAGATGGTGACTGCAGAGATGGATGGCGACAGGACCCTTGTGACCGCACATTCGAGCGAGTTGTCACGATATGGATTCAAGGGATCAACGTCGAGCACTCCGGCAGCGTATCTTACGGGCGTGCTCTTTGCAGTCAAGGCTCTGAACGCCGAGCACGATTCGGCCATCCTTGATATCGGCCTTCACCGGGCCACTCGGGGAGCCCGCATCTTCGCGGCTCTCAAAGGCGCCGTGGTTGCGGGGCTCGACGTTCCCCACGGGGAGGAGATTCTTCCCGACGACGAGCGGGTGAAGGGTGCGCACATTGCGGCATATGCACCCGATCGTGCAGACGGCCTCGTGCAGAATGTGGAACAGACTATGGACGCCATCATGAAGGAGCTGGAGTAACATGGCATATGAGAAAGAGGAATGGGTTCCCCTGACCGGGCTCGGAAAGATGGTTGCATCCGGCCAGTTCTCCAGCATCGACCAGGTGCTGGAAAGCGGCCGCCCCATTAAAGAACCCGGCATCGTGGATGCATTCCTCCCTGACCTCGAGGATGAGGTTCTGGATATCACCATGGTGCAGCGGATGACTGACTCCGGCAGAAGGGTAAAGTTCCGTGCAGTCGTGGTGGTAGGGAACAGGAATGGATACATAGGATTCGGCCAGGGCAAGGATTCCCAGGTAGGAGATGCCATCAAGAAGGCAATCGTCCATGCCAAAACCAACCTGATCAAGGTGCAGAGGGGTTGCGGCAGCTGGGAGTGCGGGTGCGACACCACCCACTCAATACCCATGGCTGTTGAGGGGGCAGCAGGCAGTGTCAGGGTCACCCTCAAACCGGCCCCCCAGGGTATCGGGCTCGTAACCGGGGAAATAAGCAAGAAAGTGCTGGAACTGGCTGGCATCAGGGATGCATGGACGTTTTCCCGTGGCCAGACCAGGACCACCATCAACTTTGCCAAGGCAACGTTCAACGCCCTGAAGGCTACGAACATGATCCGCACGGGAGGAAAGGAGTAATGTACGCCATCGTGCAGGTCCGTGGGATTGTAAATACAAGGCGGGACATCAAGGATACCTTAAAGATGCTCCGCCTTCACCACATCAATCACTGCGTGCTGGTCCCCGATACGCCGGAGTATCTGGGTATGATACGGAAGGTCAAGGACTTCGTTGCGTACGGCGAAGTGGATGACGAGACCATCGAGACCATTCTCAGGACCCGTGGCAGGGTTGAAGGAAACCGGCCGCTAACGGATGAATACGTGAAGGAGAATTCCAACTATCCGGGCATCGCAGAATTTGCACGGGCACTTGCATCCGGGGAAGCCCGGCTGCCTGATGTCCCCGGAGTCAAACCGGTGCTGAGGCTGCATCCCCCCCGGAAAGGGTACCGTACCATCAAGAGGACCTATCCCCAGGGAGGGGCACTCGGGTACTACGGCAAGGAGATCAACGAGCTCCTTATCAAGATGAGGTGAAGCGATGCCAGTGAACAAACGATCCAAATTCCGTGGCTCAAGGACATGCGGCGGTGGAACCCACAAGAACCGCAGGGGAGCAGGAAACAGGGGAGGCAGGGGACGGGCAGGTCACCGCGACCACCGCTTCTCACATTTCCTGCTTTACGGCGAGGTGCACAACGGCAAACATGGTTTTGTCAATAAGACCCCGGACCGCATGAACATCCTCTCGGTCGGGAGGCTCGATGAGATGATCGACGAGCTCATTGCCGCCGGACTTGCGTCCCGCAAGGACGATGCGGTCGTGATCTCTGCGGATCAGATCGGTATCGATAAGATACTTGGCAACGGAAAAGTCACTCAGAAGATGCATGTTACAGCACGTGCATTTTCAGGACAGGCAAAACAGAAGATTGAGGCGATGGGTGGCCAGGCCTTGGTTATCTAATCCCTTTTTGTGGTGAAAAAATGGGAGAACTTCTGGACCGAATGGAACCGCTGCTTGCAGCGATGCCAACCGTGAAAAGCCCTGAAGGCCACGTCCACTTCAAGAACAAGCTGGTCTGGACCGCGGGTATACTTATATTGTATTTTGTGCTTGCCAATATTCCATTGTTTGGCCTTTCTCCGAACTCCCAGGATATATTTTCCTATTATCGTGCCCTTCTGGCAGGTGCCAGCGGGTCGCTCATCCAGCTCGGTATCGGCCCAATCGTGACCGCATCCATCGTTTTACAGCTCCTGAAAGGGGCGGATTTGATCCACATCGACACGAGCGATATCCATGGCCAGGTTCAGTACATGGGGCTGCAGAAGCTGCTGATCTTTGTAATGATCATTATCGAAGCGGCCCCGAACCTGGTAGGCGGATTCCTGATGCCTGATCCGCTTATTGCAGATGCTTTCTTTGGAGGAAATCTGTTCCTCGTATCGTTTATTATTTTCCTGCAGATATGCATCGGAGGTCTGTTAATCGTCTTCATGGACGAGGTGGTCACCAAGTGGGGTATAGGGTCCGGAGTCGGGCTCTTCATCATTGCTGGTATCTCACAGGCAATGGTCAATGGATTCATCAACTGGGCACCGGTCAACGACCAATACCCCGTAGGATTCTTCCCCCGTATTGCTGCGGTGATCATGGATGGAGCAAATTTCCTCCAGTACATGAGTACTGATCTGATTGCGCTCATTACCACCATCGCCATCTTCCTGATAATCGTGTACGTAGAATCAACCAGGATAGAGATTCCGATGGCCCATGCACAGGTTCGCGGCGCCCGCGCGAGATTCCCTGTCAAGCTGATCTATGCCAGCGTGCTTCCGATGATCCTTGTCAGGGTTTTGCAGGCGAACATCCAGATGATAGGCCTCTTCCTTAACAATATTGGGATAACCCTCTTTGGCACATTCCAGAACACCACTCCTGTAAGTGGCTTGATGTATTACCTGGCTCCGATTAATGGACCTACAGACTGGATGTGGTGGATATACGATCTCGGGCATGCACCCTGGGAAGTGCTCACAAGAATGGGAATCGATATCCTGATTGTCGTGATCGGGGGCGCCGTCTTCGCACTGTTCTGGGTCAAGACGGCAGGAATGGATTCAAAGGATGTTGCCCGGCAGATCCAGAACTCGGGGATGTCGATCCCAGGGTACCGGCGAAATCCCCAGGTTCTTGAGAAGTACCTGGATCGCTACATCCCGAGGGTGACCGTCATTGGCGGAGTGTTCATAGGGGTGCTCTCGGTCTTTGCCAACCTCTTCGGTATCATCGGTGCGGTGAGCGGGACCGGTTTGTTACTGGCCGTCTCCATCACGTATCGGCTATACGAAGAGATTGCAAGCCAGCAGATCATGGAGATGTATCCCTTCATGAGGACATTTTTCGGAAAGGAGTGAGAATGACAGGCAGAAGAGTGATCATCACTGGTGTCCCCGGGGTTGGAAAGACCACCGTGGTGACCGGTGCATTGCAGCTCCTGGAAAAAGAGGGAATCTCCTATAAATCCCTCAATTTCGGGACTTACATGTTTGAGACTGCCCAGAAGGAAGGACTTGCAAAGGACCGCGACGAGATGCGAAGGCTTCCCGGGGATGTCCAGAAAAAGCTTCAGCAGAGTGCCGCCCGTGCAATGGCACGCGAGAGCGGCAATATCCTCGTTGACACCCACGCATCAGTCAAGACGCCAAAAGGATTCCTGGCCGGCCTTCCGGAATGGGTGTTGCGGGAGCTGATGCCGGACACCATCATTCTTGTGGAGACTGATGAGGACCAGATCCTCATGCGCCGGCTCTCGGATGAGACAAGGATCAGGGACAAAGAGGGATCCGGCGCGATACGGGCACACCAGCAGTTCAACAGGGCAATTGCTGCTTCTTACTCCATGATGACAGGATGCACGATTGCGTGTATCACCAATGCTGATCTTCTGCTCGACCATGCGGTAGAAGAGATGGCTTCTGTGCTCAGGTGAAACTCGTGAAGAAGAAGTACCAGGGATTTATTGCCATGATCGTGGCCATGGCCATGATCTTCACGTACAGTATCGCTCCCATCCGTGATGGCGTGGGGGCAGCGCTGGATGTGGTGCTTGGACCCCTGGCCGGGATGATGCCCTTTTACGTCCTTATCATCTTCCTCTCAGCAGTAACAGGGATTTACTCATCCATTATCCAGAAGTACACCATCGATTACGAGAAGATGACCGAATCCCAGGAGAAGATGAAGATTTTCCAGAGGGAGTTCCGCGAGGCCCAGCTTTCAGGAGACGAGAAGAGGATCAAGAAGCTGGATGCGAAGAGGAACAAAGTGATGAGCGAACAGCTCGAGCTCTCCCAGCAGCAGTTTACCCCGATGGCCTATATCCTCATCATCACTGTACCAATTTTCTTCTGGCTTCTTTTCCGGATGGGAGTAACACCTGATGCATTGATCACGCTTCCGTTCTTCGGGCCCCACACAATGACCGACGCAATACTCGGTCCTGTCCCGGCATGGATCCTCTGGTATATGATCTGCTCTCTCTCTATCAGCCAGGTGGTCAGGAAGGCCCTGAACATCGGGGGCATCTGATGCGGATCACGGTGAGCGGGCTTCCCGGGAGCGGGACGACCTCGCTTGCCCGGCATCTGGCCGAAACTCACCAGTACACTCTTATATCTGCTGGCGAAGTATTCAGGCAGATGGCCAAAGAGCGAAATCTCGATTTAGCAGAGTATGCAAGGATAGCGGAGCAGAATCCCTCCATCGACAGGGAGATCGATGCCCGCCAGAGGGAAATTGCGGAAGGGCAGGATGATATCATCGCCGAAGGAAGGCTTTCCGGCTGGTGCGTGCGGAATGCCGATCTGAAGATATGGCTCCAGGCATCTATGGAATGCCGGGTCGAACGCATCTTCTCACGGGATACCCTTGAGGACAGGGAGACCGCGCTTTTTCTGACAAGGGAAAGGGAAGAATCCGAAGCCCGCCGCTACCAGGATTATTATTCTATCGAAATTGGCGATCTCTCTCCCTATCATATGGTGCTCAACTCAGAGAAGTTCGGGGTGGAAGACCTTTCATCCCTCGTCGACACTGCGATCAGGTGCGTAACGCAGAAATAAATTCACCTCATAGCGGCATCCCCACTGAAAAGATCTCCTCATCAACAAAGGCAGTGAAATTTCACTCAATATTCATTGCGCCCCCACATTCTCTAAAAGCCGGATAGGTCGTGAAGCGTGGATATTATCGTAGAGTATGTCGGAATATTCACGGTATGCGAACCTGCGTGATGATATTCTCCTCAAGGGAGGGGTGGGATCCATGAGAGTCCGGGTGCTCGCTGATAATTCCACGCTCATTGACCGCTATTATCTCGCTGAACCGGGATTTTCCGCACTCATCGAAGTTGAGGGAGGTAAGGTGCTGTTTGATTGTGGGTATTCTGATGTCTTTCTTAAAAATGCCATGAAGATGGATCAGGCACTCCTCGATCTCACGCATGTCGTGCTCTCCCATGGTCACCTTGATCACACGTGGGGGCTTTTTCATCTGATTGCCGCTCTTACAGAAGCGCAGATTGAGAAGAGGAATTTCTCGAGGCCTGAACTCATTGCCCACCCTGATGTTTTTCTCACAAAGAGATCGGCGGGCACGCTTCCTGAAACGGGATCGCTGATATCAGAGGAGAAATGCAGGGATCATTTCAGGCTGGTTCTCTCCCAAACACCCCTGTGGATCTTTGAAGACCTTGTGTTCCTTGGCGAGATTCCCAGGAAATATCCGTTTGAGTCCCCTGAACCGGGGCGGAAAATACGCCGGGACGGGGTTCTTGAACCGGATGGTATGGCGGATGACAGTGCACTGGTATGGAGAGGCAAAGAGGGTCTTGTGGTAATCACAGGCTGTTCACATTCGGGTATCTGCAATATCGTTGCATATGCACGCGAGGTGTGCGGGGAAGAGCGAATACAGGATATTATAGGCGGGTTCCATCTCCTCCGTGCCTCTGAAGATCGCATGCATGCACTCGTTACAACACTCTCTATACTGGGAGTCACTCGCATGCATCCCTGCCATTGTACCGATTTCCAGGCCCGGAGGAGGCTTTCAGAGTCATTTCTGGTCGAGGATACGGGGTCCGGGCTAACATGTGAGTATACCTGACATGGAACAGTCACAGAACCCCGCGCAGATGAAGGAGTCCATGAAAGGGGAAAGGGGCGGATTGAGAAGCACTTTTGACTGGTGAGCACGAATATTCTTTACGGTTTTTAAGAGAGAGGTTGAGAATGGGGGGTGATGGAGCTGTTGACCTGTGTGTAGTCAAAGAATGGGACAGCCGGGCCCTCGTTGATCTTTATCGGGCAGGGGGATGGTGGAAGGAATGGTGGGACCCCTCCCATCTCCGGGTCCTGATCCGATCCACCTTCCTCTTTGTCGTCGCTGTTGACAGGAAGACCGGTCGAACCGTGGGGATGGGGCGGGCTATTTCAGACGGCGTCTCAGATGCATATATCCAGGACCTGGTCGTACTTCATGAGTTCAGGAGACAGGGTATTGGGGAGGCGATTCTCAAGAGGCTTGTGGAAGTATGCCTGTCCCGCGGGATAACCTGGATAGCACTTGTCGCGGAACCGGGAACACAAGGATTTTATAAAGGAGCAGGCTTTTCTCCCATGGAAGGACACATACCTATGCTGTACAGGGACGGGAAGGATGTATGCTGACTCTTTCTGAATTCAGTCCTGTCACCCTCTCGGATCAGCATCTCTTTTCCGATCATTATGCCCGCTACCCCCAGGTGCACAGTGACAATCTCTTCTCCAATATGGTCTGCTGGAATCATTATGCCAATTATTCATATCTGAAGATCGGGGATTCAATTGTTCTCTCGAGCACAATCCTCGGGAAAACCAAGTTTCGTCCCCCTATAGGGCCCCGCAATCCTGATCTCCTGGATGAAGTGTTCAGCCTTGCTGTGAGGGGTGGAGACGAAGCGCCGCTGGTTCTTGTGGATACGCCCACCAGAGCCTGGATCCATGATCTATACCCGGATCTCGCGTTCCAGGAAGATCGCGATTATTTCGAGTATGTCTACAGGGCAGAGGATCTGGCCCGCCTGCCTGGGGGGAATTACCTCTCAATACGGCGGCAGCTCAACAGGTTCCGTAAGAACTGCCATCCCGAATTGGAGGAAATGTCGCCTGAAAATCTTGGGGATGTGAAGGTATTTCTCCAGAAATGGTGCGAGTGGAAACAATGCAAAGATCACCCATTCCTCTCCTTCGAAAAGGATGCGGTGCTCTATGCAATCGCGCATTTAGGAGCACTTCCCCTTGAAGGGCTGCTGCTCAGGGTCAAAGGAGAGGTGGGGGCGATGGCGATCTTTGAAGCGCTGAATAAGGATACCGCCGTGATCCACTTTGAGAAAGGCCTGCCCGACTGCGAGGGTATCTACAAGGCAATCAATGCGGAGACTGCCGCATTTCTTGAGGACCGGTATCCTTTTATCAACAGGGAGAGCGACATGGGGGAACCAGGCCTGCGAGAGGCCAAGATGAGATACCATCCCCATCACATGGTGGAAGTGTCATATGTACTTCGCGAAGACCTTGAGAGGGTGATATAAGTCTCCACGCTATGTGAACAATCCTCCGGGCGCGGGCATATTTGACCGGATTCTTGCTCAATCACAGTATACAATGCAAGAATATTCAGAATTATATCTTTTTTAAAAAATATATGTTAAACGCGCTCGCTTTTCATTACAGACGAATGGTGCGCGTTGAGAATCGGGGTTATTCTGTGCCTTTTTTCAATAAAGACCGTTTTTGTCATATTTCATCAAAAAAGGCTCAATATTTTCCTATGTTATCCAAAAAGGAGAGCGGAAAGTGATTGGAATAAGGCAAAGCTTTAAAATAGGGAGATTTAACTTCTTAGATAGTAGTTCCATGGGAACTATGGTGGGAGAATTACAATGCTTTCAATGAAGCGCGAACTGAGCGTCCGTAATATGAAGGACGACGAAATCATGAAGAAGTATGTTGAAGACAAGGCGTGGGGTTTGTGTACTATGGTGGATTTAAAACACTGCAACCCGGAGACCATCAGAGACCCGGAGAAGATCCACGAATTCATCGTAAAACTCTGCGATCTCATCGATATGAAGAGATTCGGAGACCCCACTATAGTACACTTCGGACCCTGTGCCAAGGTAGCAGGATACTCTATGACGCAGCTGATCGAGACCTCGCTCATATCAGGACACTTTGCCAATGAGACCGATGCGGCATACCTGGATATCTTCAGCTGCAAGGAATATGCCCCAGAAAAGACCGCCAAGTTCTGCAAGGAGTTCTTCGGTGCAAAATCGATGAACTTCTCCGTTGCATTCCGGTACTAGACACCAGAGAAAAGATCGCCTGACCAGTATTCCCCCTCGGCACAAGGGGGAAGCGACCAATACTTTTTTGTTGCTGCTACAGGATACCGCCACTCCCTGGTTGTGTTTATACCCGCTCCTCCCAAAAATTGCACATCGCCGATATCCTGAATTACCCGCACACTGCTTCCTGATTCCTTTCCACAGCGCACACATCGTGTGTGGGTATCCACCATGACTGCGCCATACTATTCCTAAAACGGGGGGATCCAGTTATAAGAGCCCGAAAATCCCATCGGAAATGATCTTTACCGCAATCGCAGCAACAAGCATGCCCAGCACCCTGGCCATGATATCTGTTACCGTGTTGCCGAGGATGCGCTGGATGGTTGATGAAAACCTGAGAATAATCCAGGTTGCGACAAGGGAGAGGGTTATCGCGATTGCAGGTACCAGGACACCATACTGCTCAGAAAGGAGGATAACCGTAGTTATGGCACCCGGTCCGCAAAGGAGCGGGGTTCCTATCACCACTCCTGCTACCGTTTGTGAAGGTCCCTTTGATCTCCCGATATCAAGGCCCAGCGCCATTTGCATACCAAGAATGAAGAGGAGGGTCCCTCCGGCTATCTGGAAACTCGGCATTGTGATACCCAGAATATCAAAGATGAAGAAGTTAAAAAAGAGGAAGATGTAGAGGAGAAATCCTGCCACTGCTACCGCGATTAAGGCCTGCTTGTTGATCTCGGACGCGGGCTGCCCCTTTGTCATAGAGGCGAAGATGGGAACGCTGAGCAGGGGGTCGAGTATCACGAACAGTGCAGAGAATGTATAGAGTATTGATCCCAGCAAATCCGGCATGTCAGGTGCTGAAGATTAGGTATTCCCTTTCCGTATCATAAATGAGTGGATATGATATCAGGAGAGTGACGATAAACAGGGAAATAACCCGGGATCGAACATATATGCTCTTCTGGTATGTTCCTGATCGATAGGGGGGTTGATGCCAGATTCTGGGGGTGTCCGGCAAAATGAAAAAACCAGGTCACATATCCAGATAGAGCACACAACTTTGGACTTCTGACCTTAAAAATATTCATATCTTCCTCATACGTGAGAAGCAGAAAATCGGTATTTTCCAAGGTTCTTTCCTTCTTGCCAGACGGGAATGATGCAGTACTGTTTCAACGTACCTTACCATTTTGTATACGTCTCTGTGGATTTCAAGAAGGGATTTGAGAGAAAAAAGTGAAGGAATACCTGATGATCAGCGATGGTCCAGCAGTCTTTTCGGTCGGCCTTTGATCTTTGATAATTCAAGGCCTCCGGGGGGTGTAAAGGTGAAATGGATCCTGAAATCCTGGGAAAAGGCCCGTGCAAGACCCGGCTTGAAACGGAGGAAAGAGGCGATAAAATGCTCTCCGATATCCTCGCGGGGAATACCCTCGGGATTGAATGTCTCCATACTAACCCTGAGAGTGACTCCGCCGTCATCATCGCTTTCGACAAAAGCCTCGTATTCTCCTGTCAGGTACTCCATGTTCTCACGCTGGAATACCCCACGTTCGATATCTACCCTGTTGACAGGCGTCCCTAGGATCCAGACAGTTTCCGCCTCCCGCTGGGGTGTATAGATCTTCATGTGCGTCCTTCCGCACGCACAGGTATCCCGGCTGATGACCACGGTAGTGTCCTCAGTATCATAATTGATGAGGAGGGTGCCACACCGCCCTCGCACGGGGAGAAGCGTGGTCAGGACAGCCCTTCCGCACTCGCCGTCCGGAACGAAACCTCCCATCGAGGGATCGTACACGTCCAGGTGCACAAGATCCTCGGGCACATGGAGCCCGGACCGTTCGCTGCACTCCCCGCACATGGTTCCTTCCGTGCTCCCGTAGATATTGAAGACCTCGCGGTCCCAGATCTCGGCAAGGTATTGTCTGGATTCTTCAGCAAAGCTCTCACCTCCGACAATAAGCCTTTTGAGCGAGGTATTCCTGGGATCCTTGCCCTCTTCCTTCAACTGCCTGGCAAGCCTCAGCAGCTTGAATACGCTCCCCACAATCCCGGTGGGACGGTAGCTGTCAAAGATACGGCGGGGAAAAGTGCATTTCCCAGTCGGGATTATGGTCATTCCGATGTGACTCGCGGCAAGAGTCATCGTGTTCGCTCCCACGTTCATACCGTAGGAGGCGCAGATAACCACCCTGTCACCCTTCCCAAATCCCTGGGATACAAAGATCCGGGCATACTTGGCCGCATAGCGCTCCCAGTCTTCCCATGTGAGAAAGAAACTCTTGGGTGTGCCAGATGTCCCGCTGGTCTCGTGGACGGTGAAGATATCTTCCCAGTCGACGCTCCTGAAGAGGAAGTCATCTTTCTGGGGAGGCTGGTTCTCGCGAATGGTCCGGCCGGATATAATGGGGAGTTTTCTCAGGTCATCGTGGCACTGTATTTCGCCGGGACGGATTTTATGCTCGCGGAACCATTGCCTGTAAAAAGGGGAATGCGTGCGTGCATATTCCACGGTGTACCTGATCCGCTCATCCACGATGGCATCAAGTTCGTCCCGCGGGAGGGTCTCGCATCTGGGGTCGAGGAATTGTCCGGTTGCCATCAATTGAGGTATCTTGACCGGGGAGAGGATATATCCTCCTTTCAAGGCTGTTTTGGGAATGTACAGTCCCGAAAGTATTTCCTAT
>DAWU01000059.1 GCA_002506105.1 Methanolinea sp. UBA275
TTGGTTTTCATGACAGGGTCAAACCCTAAAATCGCGACAACCTCCTCTGCCCATCATTCAATTCATTCTCATCTGAAAAAGGAAATATTTTCATGCGTCGGGCCTGTTGCGAGAGGCATCATGAGTGTTTTCATGAATGTGTATACGTGTGATTCGAAGCGATTCATGTCATGTTCATTGGAATCGTTCATCCCGGGCAATACCGATACTCTGATACAACTTCCCTCACTCATTATCCTGAGAGGAGAACCTGATTGGATTTGGAGCAATTTTTCAAAGACGAGAGGGTCGACCTCTTTTCCGATGTCAGCCTGGATGATCTCTCCGGGAAAGACCGGTCGTCAGTCCTTGAATTTCTCCCCGTAGCACGCTCTGTGATAGTCTTCGGGAGAGAAGTCCCTGTCGCAGTGTATGCAATGGCCGCAAAGGAGAAAACGAGGGAAATATACCGTATTGCAGGGTCGCTTGATGCAACTGCCAGATCCCTTGCAGAATGCCTGGATGCAGAACAATTCCCCTCTGTGCCTGTTCCGTTCCTGTTCCCTGTCAGGATCGTCGATGGCAGGGTGCAGGGGCTCGTCAGGTTGAAGCAGATCGCAGCTGCGGGGTGACTTGGATCGATCGGAAAGAGCACCCTCCTCCTCACTTCTCAGTTCGGCCCGCGTGTGGTCCTGAGCGGAGTCGTCACCGGACGACCTGCCCAAAAAACCGGAGGATTCGAAAGACCAGAGTCCTCGTTGTGCACCGGGTGCGAGCGGTGCGTCCGTGCATGCCCCGGACACGCGATTGGAGTGGATGGTGTCAATGCCTTCAGGTGCCAGTCATTGAGTGCATGGATTCCCCTATGCCTTGTCCCGACTGTGAAATGGATGCTCCGCCGGACACTATGTGTAAGGACGGAACAGAACCTGTGGATCATTGGTTCAACCCGGATCAACACTCAGGATGACAGCGATCTACCGACCGAATGGTTCCATCACGAATACCACAGGGACTCCAAAAAACCTTCCGTACCGGGAGGCTTCTGCCTCCACCGCATCCCGCTCATCATCATCCAGGATTCGGAAAGGATCCAGGCGGATCTCGACAGCCTGGCTCTTCATGCGTTTTTTCCATGTGCCCGCCACTTTCCCGTCGAGTATGAGGACTGCGGTCAGGGAGTTCCCCATGGCAATCATCCGCTCGATTTCCCGTGCTTCGCTGAGATCGCTTCTGTCCTTGTACGCGATCGTATATTCATCGTACACTGAAAGCAGCAATGCAGTGGGAGAATCGGGGATTGCCCCCGGTTCCCATGGAGCGAACCAGTATTCTTTTCCGTTCACGGTCTCCCGATCCAGATGGGATCCGATCAAATCAATAGCGTTTTCCGCCTCCTTCTCCGTAAGCCCCGACCACCAGGAGAAATCCTTCTGCTGTGCGGGTCCGTGGCTGGTAAAGTAACTGAGTGCGACTTTTTTCGGGGCTTCTTCCCTGCTGATCCTTGCGGATTTTCCGACCCTCTCGTCGAGAAGAGCGTAGGTGAATTGTGTACCGCGCTTTGGCCCGCTGCAGATCAATCCGTCCAACTCGGCGTGCATAATGGCATGAGCCAGTTGCTGGACATCGGTCTTGATCCCGATATCATTCAGGATCGTTTTCAGTTCCTGCCGTGTAAGATAGCGGTGACCTTCAAGGGCTTTCACGATGGCGGCATTACTCTTTGCAAGCAACGCCTCATCGAGACCTATCCTCCGGTTGGAGGCCGCGAGAAGAGATTTCAGCCGTGGAGCCGTAAGTTCGAGCATCCATCGGATATCCTCCGGCATGACGAAATGCCAGGTAGGACGCATTACGTGGATACGCAGAATTCTGCCATCGTTGAAAGCCCGTTCGATGTCAGCATTGGTGGATTTTTTTACGCGAAGTCCCAGGGACCATTTTGCGGCAGTGAAATCCTGGGCCTGGACAGCTGCAAGGTGGGTGACAGCATCCATTGGGCTTTTGAACGGAGAATGGCTTAATCCGGAATTGGAAAGACGGAGACTGAGGATCTCTGAAGAGTTCATCTATCGTCCATCGGGGATCCGGTGAATCTGCGGAAGTGTAGCTGCTGAATTCACTGCATGGAATTCTGTCCCGATCCTCCCGATGTCCTCTTCACAAAATTGAACGGAACCGAATCCACAGGGACTGTCCAGGGATGGACATGGATAGCCCGGCACGCTATCCCGCGTCCTGATCTTCCTGCATCATGCCGAACTGGTTGCCTTCGGGGTCCAGGCAGGACACCCCCCAGCCCACTCCCGGGATTGCCATCCTGGGGACGACGATTTTTCCTCCGGCATCGGTCACTTTCTTGACGGACTTGTCGAGGTCGGCAACACCGATCGTGCAGAAGAATGCGTTCGCCGACAATCCTCCGGGAGCCCTGGGTCCATGGCGGAATACGAGGCCTCCGTTGATGCCGGGTTCGCCTTCAGCCCCGGTGATCACCATCCAGTAACGGTTCTCGTCCTTCATCTCGATGCCGGGAAGAACCCATTCGTTGATCTCCCACCCGAATACGGATTGGTAGAACTTCGCAACCTGTTCAGGATTGTCAGCCTGTATCTCAAAATGGATAATTCGGTTCATGAATATCTTCTCAATTGGATTCTTCGATGGAACCTCTCTTATTTATTTCCTCACAGTTCCCTCTTCACCTGGTCTTCATAGAAAAAAGAGATAATTGAGAATTATCGTAGCGTGACTTTGTTGAGGTATTGCATGTTGCGTGAAATATCGCTCATGATGATCCCTACTTGTGAAATAGTATACAGGGTGTCTTCGATATAGAGGGCCCTCTTTACGGGTGATCTGTCCGGAGAGGTATCGTCGTAATGAGTCACCGTTCCTTTCAGCGAAAATCCCCGGGAAGGATCGATCGAGAATACATATGCTCCTCCCCAGACCCTCCAGTTGTTTTGGGTCCCCTGGATATTTCCCGACAGGTGCAGTGGTATGACGAGGATATCCTTCTCCTTGTCGAAGAGGAACGCTTTCGGGTCGTTGAGCACCTCTGAGTTGCTCCCGCTCTCGCCAAGCACCACGCTGTCGATAAGTGAAGGGTTCGTGATATCACCGACATCAAAGAGGGAGAGCTTCACAGAACCCCATGTCGAAGTCTTTCCTACCCCGATAATGTGCGAACTGTCGTAAGGGTGGAGATAGTTCGAGAATCCAGGGAGCTTGAGTTTTCCGACCAGGGACGGGTTGTGCGGGTCTGCGAGATCGACGACGAAGAAAGGATCGGTCTCGACGAACGTGACCATGTACAGCCTCTCCCCCATGAACCTGGTGGCATAGATGCGTTCTCCGGGGGCGATATCACTGACCTGTCCGATGGGAGCAAGGCGGTTGTCGAGCACTGTCACTGCGCTGGATGTCGCGGGAGACATCGATCCGGAGTTGGTGACGGTCGTCGCGAGGCGGAGATTGCCCATGTACTCGTCCATCGCGTACTGGTTGAGAAGCTTCCCGTCAACCGTTCCATGAGCGCTGAACCTGATTGCACCATCCTCAAGGGAAAAGGAATAGATCTCCGTGCGGTCAGAACTCCCCCCAACCTCGCGCCCCTCTGCGTCGACATGCCTGAGAGGCGATGGCATACCGGTTGAATGAATGCCTAGGTAAAGGTTATCTGGGGAGACATACACAGTCCCGGCCGTCCCAATGAGGAATGAATTCGCTTTTACTGCGGCATCGGAATTAAGACTCACCGATCCGATGGTGGTGAAGGCAAATGCTTTGTCCTTCCCCTCAATAGAATACGCGGTGGGAGTGAAGGTCATATTATCGCCATCACGGATCTCCGGGAACGTGAAATCGGGATCATAGCGATCCACTGGGTTCGCGGTCAGGAAATAGAGCCAGTCACCAATCAATCGTGAGTTCGTGTATTCCCCATCGATTCCCACCTCCCGCTCGAGCGTGGGGGATACGGGATCCTTCACCGAGAATATGTAGAGAACGGTCTTTTCGCCGACTGCGGGAGATTGCCTGCATTGCCCCGGCCTGCACGTCCAGTATGCGGGTGTGCGGTCATCCCTGCATATCAGCGCGATCTTGTCCCCGTGCAGGTAGAGGGCGATCGGTTTGCCCGAGAATCCTGTTGTCGACAGGACCATTGCCGAATCGACGGGGTAGGCCTGGACAATATGCAGCGCATTGCCCGAAACCACGAAAATATTGGTCCCGTCTGTCTTGACGATATCAGCCTCGTCAACATCCCTCACCTGGACGTTTGTCTGTGAGTATTCCCTCTCTAAAGGTAAAATCATTGGAGCGAGCGTGGGGACGGAGGTCGGGACGGGTGCATAATACGCGCCACCACCACCACCACCACCTCCCCCAGAAGTCCGGATAGTGCCAGTTGAGCCCGAGAACTCTCCTGTCTGGGTCTTTGCGGTGGGGGCAAAGGAGGACGAGACCACCTCGACGAGCATCTCGTCATTGCCCAGGGGGAGGTTGGTGGATCCCGTGATGGTGAACGTTTCGCCGACAAGATGGTCCCTGACAGGGTCAATGGTAATAAAAAAACTGTCAGTGTCGCTTCCCAGCGGAATGGAGAAATGGATGAGTCTTGGGATTGAACTTGTATCGGAAGACTCGGCATAGAGATTAAAGACTGCAGATGCGGTAATGGAGCGGGTGATTGACGATACCCTGACAATATATTCGCCCGGGCTGAACCCTGTCGTGTCGACGTTATAGCGCCACGCCCGCACCCCTTCCCCGGTTTGTGCAGTGGGGGTGGTCGGCACGGTAACAGGGACCATTCCAACCACCGTCCCTTCGTACTCTTCAGTATGATTTGCAATGAACCCGCGAACGTCTTCCGTGGAGACCAACCGTGTTATCCCCTCGGAAACAGGCATGATATCGTCGCTCCCGGGAATGCCAGGCACCGGAAGGATACCGGTGCCTGGAGAGAGAACGTTGAGCCCTGCGATCAATATGACTGCAATTATGATCCCTAGTGCGACCCCTGCGACAACCAGGATACCATCCCGTTTCGCCATCATTGCGTATCACCCAGTCCCGAGGGAACACCGTGCCATGAGCGGCGGAGTGCCGGAGACCCGGAAGACCAGAGAATGAGGAACTTTTTGCGTACCAGGGAATGTAGCAATTGTGTCATTCGTCTTCACCCATCCCCGGCCCGTCCTTTTCGCGTTCGTATGTGAATACGTTGTCAATCCCCACTCCAAACACATCCGCGATCCGGTATGCGAGTTTCAGGGAGGGGTAGTATTTGCCCTTCTCGAGGGACATGATGGTGTTTCTCGTCACTCCAACCAGCTCCGCAAGCTCTTCCTGAGTCATCTCCCGTTCGGCCCGAAGGACCCGTATCCTGTTCTTCATGGCGATGCTGCCGTCAATATTTCCTCGTATAGTAAAGGTAAAAAATCCCGAACGTGACAAGGCTCGCTCCCAGGCAGCAGAGGAGAGTCCGTGCGATTATTCCGCTCTCTTCGTATTGCCGCAGTCCTTCTTCCCAGAAGAGGCCGTAGGCCCTTGCTTCCGTCTCGTTCATGGAATCGATATCCTGGATCGTGAGCGATCGGACGACCTCTTCCGGCATCCCCGGGAGCCCACCTCTCGTGAGGGTAAGGGTCATCGACCGCGTCCCGTCATTATTAATCGCAATTTTCCCGTTCACCGAGGGTGCGAGGGGTGCAGAATAGGCGTACGAGGCGAAGACGGCTGTCCCGATCACGCCGAGGATAAGGAGGACTTCGATTGTCTTTATCGCGGCTTTCGACCGTATCCTTGAGGTCCTCTCGTCCGATATGACCGTGGTGACCTGCTGGCGGCAGGCGAGGATCACGATAACACCAAGCGGGACAGCAATCACAGGGACGAGGAGGGCACCGGCAGCGAACGACCATCCGACCATTGCGGCGACAAGGGCCGAGGTAAGGAGAATGCAGATAAGGTAGGTGATCCTTTTCATGCTGGTTCTCCCCCGATTATGAAGCTCGTTGCAGCCGACACGTCACCCTGTTCGAGCATGAAGGTGGTCTGGTTCGTCTTTGAGTTGCTCACTTCCACCGTATACCTGCCGGGATCGAGGCGATAGGTATCGAAGTCCATCGACCAGAGGTTGATTCCACCTGATCCGGGGTGTGCGGTGATCGACGCGACAACACCTGAAAAGCTCATCCCCTGGGACCTGTCCTGCGGGTTCACGAGGAAATCGTATTCACCCCCCATATCGGGGATTATGACTACATAAAGATCCTCACCGGCAGGGAGGTCTGTCGTGCCGGTGAGCACAACTATCGTGTTCTCGGGAGGATTCGGGAAGGAATCAATCGTGATGAACCTTGACGAAGGGAGTGCAGTGACGTAAGGCTCTTCATTGACGGAAAATCCTGCCGACTCTTCAATCGTGTTTTCTGACACGGTAATTCGGTAACACCCGGGCATTATCCCGGCAGTATTGAAGGAACACGACCACCTGTGGACGCCGGAGATCCCCTCTGTTACGGCCGTTGAACCTTCTGCCATGGCGGCATCCCATGTGATGTCGGGAGACCCGATGGTGCCGTTCCCGGAACAGGGAACCGGATCAACCTTCCATACCGCGACAGTTCCTGGCGGGAGGCTCGTGGTGCCGGAGATCTCGGTGGTCTCTCCCGCGGCAACCTGGCCAATGGTATTGATCCGGATGTAAGGCTCCTTTTCGGGAACAACAGACGCCGGTTGACCGGGAAGAGAGATCTCTGAAATGGCTGTTACGGCTCCCGGCATGATGGGACTGCCGCCTTCTGTCAGCGCGATGTCAGAGACGCGGGCCACATACCTCCCCGGAGGTAATGCAGAAGCATTTACCACCGCTCTCCACGAGTTCCGTCCCGCTGTCCCGAACGCCACTGATGCAAATTCGGTCCTGTATGCTCCGTCAGCCCCATATGCCGGTGAGATATTGATGAAGAGATGAGAATTGAGCGGCAGGTTGGTGGTCCCGGTCAGCACCAGCATGCCGAATTCATCAAGCGGCTCGTCTCCTATGGGATCGATCGTGATCGTGGGTAAGATGTAGAACGTACCGGTAATCAGGATCCAGAGGGCCATGAGAACGAGGATTGTCGCAGACGCGATTCCGATCGGGAGAAGCGCTGTCCTCTTCATAGGCTCTCAACGGATCTGTTCAGTGGTGTTCCCGAAATTAGTTTCCTTTTTTTCTTCATCATGGAATACGCCGGAGGAGAGGGATCGCGGTTTCCACCTGCGGATCCATGGATTCGCACGATGTCCGTCTGGCATTGGCCAACCACAGCGGATTTGGCCGGGGGCATACCGGGGATTCTCAATGACAAGAGGGTCCTCCGGACCCCCTGGTACAGGTTCATGTCAGGACGAACTCCGCAGACGCTGAAATGTCACCCATACGGAAGTCGGAAGAATATATGTCACCTACGACGTTTGATACCGTGATGGTGTACTCTCCGGGCTCCAGGAGAGTGGTGTCTACCGCGAGTGATACGCAGTTATCATCTCCATCCCCTCTTGTCACCTCTGAATTCGCCATCATCCCTGAGAACGTCCCGCTATCCGGGAAATCAGGTGCGACGGCCGGATCGACCTCCCAGATCACATCAGAACCGATGGCAAGGTTCGTAACGCCTGTGACAAGGAACTGGTCGCCTATGTGTTTTTTCCCTACCGCATCAATCCGGAAGAAAGGATCTTCAGTCGCACGCTCCGGCAGGGAGGGATCATTTCCGAGGTATTCGCCAGTGAGAGTGAAGTATGTGGTTGCTGAAGTATCCCCGAGGATAATCTTCCACTTTACATGATCATATGTCATCTGGGTGACTTCCACACGGTACGTATCCGGCCTCAGGGTCGAGGTATCTATCGCGGCGGTCCATTGGTTTGGGCCTTCAGCCTTTTTGAGTACCCTCGCCAATGTGCCGGTGTTTGTCTTTTCGAATTCATCCCCCGATTCGCCCGGTTCTTCGGCGATCTTCACCAGGAGTTCTGATCCTTCCGGAAGGTTGGTTGTTCCGGATAGTATGAGCAGGTCTCCGACGTCCGGATCTGTAATCGGATCGAGTGTGATGTACGGCGGGAATATGCCATATGCTGCGGCAATCCCGATTGTTGTGATGAGGATCCCCGCAATGAGGAGGCCTCCCAGAAGTATCTTTTTGGACTTCATTGTTTTCACAATGCAATGTTATCTTGGCATTATGTATAAACTTTTTGGCATATTGCCTAAAAAATTGTGCATACAATAAAGGGTTCAGCCATTTTACAGGATGGTAATCCTCAACATTGTTTAACAGACTTTAGAAACCGACAGGTCCCGGCTTTGGTTTCAATCACGATTGCGTCAGGAATCCTGTGAATTCTTCAATCCTTTGCGGGATAGTTCACAGACTCGCCGGATAAATTTGGTTTTTCCAGAAGTGTATGCATCCCGGTCGTGCTCATGAAGGTCTTTCAGTCTCTTTTTCAACTCCCCGTATTCCCGCGCAACATCCGGGTGGTCTATAAGATAATCCCTGAATCGGATCTCATCCCAGTCTCCCTGATATCTCACATGGACATGGAAGACCTGACCGGCAAATCCTTCCGGTGTATACCCCTTGATGAACATCATTTTGGGAGGGGGATTCTCTGGTTGTTTCAGGTATCTATACCCGCATTCCTGCATAGCTGAGATGAGGGAACTGGTATCGGTCGCATCCTCTATCTCAACCAGGATATCGATCGTTGGTTTTGCCAACAGGCCGGGAACGGCAGTGCTGCCTATGTGGTGGATTCTGACAATATTGTGAGTTCCGATCGCCTCAAAGATGACCTTCTTCTCCTCATAATAGCGATCCTTCCATATCGGCTGATACTCACTCAGCACAATCGGAAACAGCTGCCAGAGTTCTTCATCGGTCATCTCATCCAGTCTCTTGATCATATACCCTTCAGAAAGTATTCGTGTAAGGCAGGTTAACCTGACTGATTTTTTAAAAAAGCGGTGGAGATGATTTCACGTATACTGCTGGAAAGGATCCGGTCTTTTGTAGTAACAATGCGGCAAAACCGTTGCAGTGCCTGATGCCTTTATGGCGAAAAAAAGAATGAAAAATTATCATGTCCTGATATCCCTGCAGGAAAATCCGCAGATTCGCAATATCCGGGACTTTTACCTTCGGCAGGTGCAGTGGGCTGTGCTTAATTTTTTTGGTAATTGTGTAAGATCCAC
>DAWU01000041.1 GCA_002506105.1 Methanolinea sp. UBA275
CTTGCGACCGTACTTCCCAGGCGGCACGTTTCACGATTTCTCTTCGGCACCTCGGTGACTCGTGGTCACCGATACACCTAACGCGCATCGTTTACAGCTGGGACTACCCGGGTATCTAATCCGGTTTGCTCCCCCAGCTTTCGTCCCTCACTGTCGGAGCCGTTCTAGTGAGACGCCTTCGCCACAGGTGGTCCCCCAAGGATTACAGGATTTCACTCCTACCCCTGGAGTACCTCTCACCTCTCCCGGTCCCTAGATTGCCAGTTTCTCCTGAACGCCCATCGGTTGAGCCGGTGGATTTCCCAAGAGACTTAACAATCAAGCTACGGACGCTTTAAGCCCAGTAATAGTGGCCACCACTCGAGCCGCCGGTATTACCGCGGCGGCTGGCACCGGTCTTGCCCGGCCCTTTCTTCACCAGCTATTTGCACTGGCGGACAGCCCGAATTTACGGGCACTCGGGGTTCCCTTATCACGATTTCTCGCATTGTAAAGTTTTCGCGCCTGCTGCGCCCCGTAGGGCCTGGATTCGTGTCTCAGAATCCATCTCCGGGCTCTTGCTCTCACAACCCGTACCGATCAAAGGCTTGTTGGGCCGTTACCCCAACAACAACCTAATCGACCGCAGACCCATCCTCAGGCGGCGGACCTTTGGACCAGGAGGCATTCCAGCGTCCCTGGTCTATGGGGTATTATCCCCAGTTTCCCGGGGTTATCCCCCTCCTGAGGGTAGGTTGTCCACGTGTTACTGAGCAGTTCGCCGAGGTCTTGCACCTCTCGACTCGCATGGCTTAATCGAACCCCGATAGCAGTGGCCTCTGGCAGGATCAACCAGAATTCTCGTTAATCTCGCACACTATCGTTCAATACTTCGAGGAATTAGCGGTTACCAAACAAATTTCCGCATTGCCAGTACCAACGTCAGAACCAATTTCCGACAGAGTCGGGCGTATTTGGTTCTCCATCACAGAGGGTAACAATATAGGTGTTGTTGCTATTTAACCCTTTTTCACCCCAGGTTTTTGCCGTGGGATCTGGGCCTGCAATCGTCCGGTCTTGCCGGACGAAAAACACCCCGGATGCACACAGCCAGACACATTGCCCACCAAGAGCGCGTGTTCAGTCCCGTGTATCCGGTCTCAATCCTCAGAACCGGATCAATCACCCCTTGTCCGGTTCCTCACTGTGATATGAGGGAATACATGTTACACACGCTTGTATATGAAAGTTTTCCATATACCTCCCCCCTGGCTTTTCACACGCCTTTGTCGCATGTTCAATAAAAAGACATAATGCGACTAGTTTGTTAAAAAAACACAATAATCCGTATGAAAATTCAAACCAGACCGTAAAGAGATTATGTACACTGCAATGAGCCAGAAAACCGTTCAGATCTCAATTTATTCCTCAATTCCGGCCCGGGCATCATCGGCGCGCCAGACCTGGACAAAAAGCTGGCCGAAAAATTCGTCCTGCCAGAGCGTGACTTTCCCTTCGAACATGAGGTAGAGCAGGGGGATATAGACCTCGATAATCCGCTTCCCCATCATCTCTGCCAGCTCCTCGAGGGTCATCAATCCTTCCTGCTCCAGGCGATCCTCGCACTGGCAGAGCACCGCGATCGCTGCCTCGCGGTACCCCTCATCATGCGCAATACCCACCACGTCCTCGACATCGATGAGCCCGGGGTCGAAGGGGCTGAGAAAACGCTGCCGGCGCCGTTGCTCTTTTTCTGCGGCCTTCAACTCAAGGATGAGCTCAAAGAGTGTGATGGGGCGCTTACGCAGTTGTTTCCTGTCGAGGCGCCGCTTGATCTCGCGCTCGAGCCGCTCTATCGGTCCGAGCGCATTTCCTTCGGTATCGAATTCGGCATCAAAACTGAAACTGTCTCCCTCAACACCTTCCTCATCGCCAAACTCGTCTTCCTCATCTCCCTCATCCTGATCAAGGATCTCAGACTTCATGCGAAGGAGAATTGCCGCATAGAAGAGAGTCCGTCCAGAGACCCGGAGATCCAGCTCTTTCCTCCTCTCGAGCTCCTCAAGGAAACGGTCGGTAACCTCCACGATATCGATATTCCATGGGTCTATCTCACCCCTCTCCGCCATCTGCACAAGGATCTCGACGGGTTCTTCAGCCATGGGACTTGATGCCTGTTACAAAGGATGTCTTGTCAGGAAGGAGCGTGACCCCCAGTATCCGATCCGCACTCTCGATCATCGGCTTTCTGAGAGAGACCAGGATGAACTGAGAGGTCTTGGAAAGTTCCTTGATCATGTCTGCAATCCTCTCGACATTCGAACCGTCAAGCGACATGTCAACCTCGTCAAATGCATAGAATGGAGCAGGGTTATGCTGCTGGATGGAGAAGATAAAGGCAAGCGTGGTCAGTGACTTCTCCCCGCCGGAAAGTGCGGACAGGAGGTGAACCGGTTTGTCCCGGGGCTGTACTGCAAAAGAGAGGCCCCCCGAGAAGGGATCTTCCTCGTTCTCCAGGATCAGGTGCCCCGATCCGCTCGTCAGCCGGGCGAATACCTCCCTGAAATTCGCATCGATGGCTTTGAACGCAGTCATGAATGCCTCGTACTTCATCTTCTCGAATTTCTCGATCCTCTCGAGGAGTGTCGCACGCTCCCGGGAAAGCACCTCTTTCTTCTCCCCGCGGTCGGCAATCCTTCCCTCAACCCTCTCGTACTCCTCGATTGCCAGCATGTTGACCGCCCCCAGTTTCTTTATCTCCTGGGAAGCCTCGCTCATTCCATCCTCAATCTCCTTGAGGGTGAGCTCGGTATCGGTATCACCTGCTTCCTGGCGCAGGGTTTCTATTTCTGCATTGAGAGTTGCGAACCTGTCGCTCAGCGCTGCGATCTGAATCTTATGTCGTTCAGTTGCAGTGTCATACTCCAGGATCTTCTGACCGGACTCCCTGATAGCACCCGATACCTGACTATGCCGGCTCTGGAGTTCCTGGAGTTCCGATGAGAACTGCTTCTGTCGTTCCTCGATCTCGGTAATTCTGGATTTGCTTGTGACAATCTGTTCCTGTGATGCTGAGACCTCGCGGTCAATCTCGGCAGTCTTCGCCTGGATACGTTCGACCTCGACCTTCAGCTCTTCGAGCCTTGACGTGAAGTGCTGCCGCTCGCGCTGCAGGTCGTTGATGTCTGCTTCCTTGTTCCGGAGCCTTCTCTCGATGTCCTCGCACTCCTGCTTCTTCTTCTCGAGTTGCTCGGAGAGGACCGGGATCGAGGTGTCTTCAAGCTTCTTTTTGACCGATTCGATCTTCTTCCCGGTCAGGGCGATAGCCTCAGTGATGGCATCAAGACCCGCCTCGAGGGCTGCAAGTTCCGCGGTTCCGGAGCGGACCTCCTCTGCAAGGGCCGACAGAACCTCGTTGATCTGTGCTTTTTCACGACCGGTCACCTCTTCCTGGCGGGAGATCTCCTCCCGTATCACTGAGAGCCTTGAGATCTCAGTATCAAGTTCAGATCGCCTCGCCCTCTTTGCTTCAATCTCTTCGGTGCCTCGCTTGACATTCCGTTCAATGTCAGAAATTTCAGTCGCAAGTGCTTCCATCTGGGACCGTATTCGGGATATCTCGTCCTCGACTGCTGCACCAAAACCCCGGATGGGTTTCTTGAAGGATCCTCCCGTCATGGCCCCGCTCTTTTCGAGAAGCTCTCCTTCCGGGGTGACCATCCGGTATTTTCCGAGGAGTTTCCTGCCCCTTGTCATGGATTCTACCAGGACCGTGCCACCAAAGACCACTCTGAATGCATCTGCGTACTGTGGCTGGAATTCGAGCATGTGCACCGCATACCCAAGAACGCCGTCATCCTTCAAAGGAGGGAGATCAGGGGCTTTCAGCCGTGAGAGAGGAAGGAAGGTCACCCTTCCCATCTTCTGCTCTTTTAAATATTCGATGGCACGGGCAGCAACACTGTCATCCTTCACTACGACGTAGTGCAGCCTCTGGCCCGCTGCCACGTTCAGCGCAGTCGCGTATTCCGGGGGTGCTTTTCCCAGCTGGGCGATGGTGCCGTACACTCCCTCCATCCCGAGCACGGCATCGAGCACCCGGCTCCCGGCCTCCCCCCGGGCCTGTTGCTGTGCCTCGAGGCGGATGACGTCCTGTTCGCACACACGAAACTCTTCCCTGATCCGCTCGAGCGTGGTACGGCGGGCAAACACGCTGCTCTCGAGTTCAGAGAGTGCCCGGTCCAAGTCCGCCTTCTCTTTGGCGAGCGCCTCAGTGTCCCTGGCATTGTCGGTGAGTCTCTGCTCTTTTCCGGATCCCTCTTGATCGAGGGCTTTCAGCCGCTCTTCCATCCTCTCCCGTTCCGAGGTGCGCATCCGGCTCTTCTCGATCAGCATGTCTTTCTGGTGCAGGAATGACGATCGCTCATTCTTCTTCTCTTCGATCGTCTGCATGAGGGCAAAGAGTTCATCCCTGGCACCCTCGGTATCCCGGCTCTGGGACTTTATCTGTTCCTCGATCTTCTCTGCCTGTGCTTTGGCGGTTGCATGCTCCATAGCCAGGTTGGTCCTGTCGATATTCATCTCACGGACTGCCTGGCTGATCTCGCTGATCCTGGTCTCGGCCCTCTTCTGATCGATAAAAGTGCGGTTTATTCCCTCGAGGCTCGCATCCTTCTCCCTCTTCATCCGCGCAATTGTCTGCTCTGCGAGCTTGATTGTCCCCTTGGCCTCTTCGAGTTCGGCAATGAGCCGGAGATATTCTGCGCCGCTCTTCTGGTTGATCTGGGCATCGATATCGGAAAGATCCTTCTTGAGATACTCGCGTTCGTTCTCTTCGAGGCTCCTGTCCGAGATGACGCGATCCATCTGGATCTTTTCATCCTCTATCACCCTGGAGAGCCCGGCAAGGTCTTTCTCCCTTGCATGGAGGGTTGCAGCAGCTCGCATACCCTCCATTTTCTGGAGTGTCTCCTGCCAGTGCCGGAACTTCAGCGCCTGCTCCCGCTCATGAGAGAGTTCGGTAAGGCGCTGGGAGAGCTCCCGCAACAGGAGTTCCTCACGCTCGATCCGTTCTCTCACCACCTCAAGTTCGATGAGCGCCTGGCCCTTCTTCTGGTCGAATTCAGCTACCCCTGCAATATCGTCGATGATCTTCCGCCTCTCGAAATCACTCATCTCGATGATGCGGGTGATGTCCCCCTGCATGACAACATTATATCCATGCGGCTTGATCCCGTACTTCGCCAGGTGATCATTGACATCAGACTGCTTGGAGAGCCGGTTGTTAAGGTAAATGTAGCTATAATACCCGGTTCCAGTCCGCTTGATACGACGGCGTATCCTGGTACCGTCGGAGAAGGCTAGGGTGACCTCCGCGGTATTCTTGCCTGAGTTAAGGTTGATGAGGTCGGTCAGTTTCTCGGCCCGGAGTGTCCGGGACCCGGAGAGCGCCAGGACGAAAAGAATTCCATCTATGATATTGCTTTTCCCTGATCCGTTTGGCCCGGATATGACTGAAAAGCCTTCATAAAAAGGGATTTTGGTCTTTTTTGTGAATGACTTGAAGTTATCAATCTCGAGCTCGGTGATATACAAAGACCTGGGCCCCGTTATTTCTTCTGTGCGGAATCCGTCTCATCGTCTTCGGCCACGATGAGGTCGCTCTTCTTCCCCGCGCCACCGGGACTCTGCTTCTTCTTGGAGAATCCTGCCGAGGCGATGATATAATCGCTGTTCTTCCGTTTTTCGGGCGCGAGCGTCCCGTTCGGCTGCATGATCATATCCATCTTCTCCGGGGCTGTCTCGACTGGTGCGGGGGTTGGCCTCTGGCCTGCCGGGGTTGAAGCGGTTTTCTTCTGCAAAATCACGGGAGCCGCGGTCGGGGCTGCAGCCGGCTTTGCCATGCGCATCTCTGCCCGGGTCCTCTCCTCGCTCACCTTGGAGAGCTTCATTGCGATGGATTTGAGATCCAGTAACTCCTCGGTGAGGCCCTTGACCAGGGCGTCAATCTCCCTGACCTTCTTTTCCAGGGCCGCAACCCGTTCGTCAACGGGTACAAGGCTCCGGTCCTTGTCCTTTATTATCTCCATATCTGACTCCTTGGGGCTGGTCCGCATCTCATACCTGTGATGTGGTGGTGGCTGGTATATAGAAGAGCCCTCATTGATCATCATGAATTATTCCCCTATAATAATTATGCTGCCTGTGAAGCCTGATTGTTGCAATTTTCCTATTTTTCTATCATTTTCATGAAAGAACCGCAGTCTGCCCGCATCAGGAAGACAGCGGATAAAGGATACTCAGATCCGGCGCATTTTCCGGTCCATACGTGAGAAAAATGCAGGAAATGCCCGTTTTTCTCCCGCAAGAAGAAAAGGTATTACCCTTTCAGATCAACTTTTTTATACATGTCCTATCTGGCCACCACGGATCCGGAAATCGCCGATATCATCAGGAAAGAGATGGAGCGCCAGCGTGACGGCCTCGAGCTGATCGCTTCTGAGAATGTAGTCAGCCGTGCTGTGCTTGAGGCAATGGGCTCTGTCATGACCAACAAGTACGCCGAGGGGTACCCCGGAAAACGGTACTACGGAGGGTGCGAGTTTCATGATATGGCAGAAAACCTGGCCCGTGACAGGCTGAAAGAACTGTTCGGCGCACAGCACGCCAATGTACAGCCACACTCGGGAACCCAGGCCAACATGGCGGTATACTTTGCCACGATGACCCTCGGTGACCTCATGCTCTCGATGAAGCTCTCTCAGGGAGGACATCTGTCCCATGGTTCACCGGTCAGCTTCACGGGGAAGTTTTACCGGGTCGCCCAGTATGGGGTTGACCCAAAGACCGAAATGCTTGACTATGGCGTCGTGGAAGAGATGGCACGGAAGGAAAAGCCGGCGATGCTGGTATGCGGGGCCAGTGCATACCCGAGGACCATAGATTTTAAGGCATTCCAGGAGATCGCGGATTCCGTTGATGCCTACTGCATGGCGGACATCGCCCATATCGCAGGACTTGTTGCATCAGGACTCCATCCGACATCGGTCGGAGTGACCGATTTCACCACCACGACCACACACAAGACGCTCCGCGGACCAAGGGGTGGCGCCATCATGTGCGACACCGAAAATGCCCAGATCATCGACAAGGCAGTATTTCCGGGAATGCAGGGCGGCCCCCTGATGCACACGATCACGGCAAAGGCTGTCTGCTTCAGGGAAGCGCTCCGACCTTCCTTCAGGGAATATAACAGGCAGATCATCAGGAATGCAAAGGCCCTCGCAGAGACGCTTCTTGAAATGAATCTTCGGCTGGTCTCTGGTGGCACCGATAACCACCTCATCCTACTTGATCTGAGCAACCTCGCGATTACGGGGCTCGAAGCCGAAGAAGCACTCGGTCGTGCCAACATCACCGTCAACAAGAATACCATCCCGAACGAGCAGCGCAGCCCGTTCGTGACGAGCGGTCTTCGGGTCGGCACTCCTGCAGTGACCAGCAGGGGAATGAAGGAGGGGGAGATGCATCAAATAGGGGAATGGATAGGCACGATCCTCCGCGATATCCACAACGACGCACTCATCAAAAAGATCAAAAAGGACGTCACATTGATGTCCTCAAAGTTCCCCCTCTATCCAGAGTAATATGATTCTCGATGGGAAGAAGGTCTCCGAATCCCGCCTGGCGACCCTGAAAGAGGAGATTTCATCATCCGGACTCTCCCCGGGGCTTGCCACAGTGATTGTTGGCGACGATCCCGGATCCCAGCTCTATGTCAGGATGAAGCACCGTGCATGCGAGCAGGTGAATATCCGCTCGCACGGGATCGTGCTCCCGGGATCGTCGACCACATCGGACGTGCTGAAGCAGGTCCGCCTCCTCAACGACGACAGGACCGTGAACGGGATCCTTGTCCAGCTTCCCCTTCCCCCGCACATCGATACCCCCCGGATTATTGAGGCAGTATCCCCGGAGAAAGACGTGGATGGGTTCCACCCTGCAAACCTGGGACGGCTTTTTTCGGGAAACCCGGTGTACTCTCCCTGTACCCCGAAAGGGATCATGACACTCCTTCGTGAATATGGTGTCGAACCTGAGGGTATGCACGCAGTGATTCTTGGCAGGAGCATCGAGGTTGGCAGGCCTATGGCCTCGCTCCTCCTGAACGCGAACGCCACGGTGACCATCTGCCACAGTAAAACACAGGATCTTCCGGCCATTGCATCAATCGCCGATATCCTCGTGGCTGCAGTGGGAAAACCACGGTTTGTCGGACCCGCAATGGTCAGGCAGGGTGCAGTGGTCATCGACGTGGGCACCAACCATGTTGACGGGAAGCTCTGCGGGGACGTCGATTTTGAATCCGTCAGGGCTGTTGCAGGCGCGATTACCCCCGTACCGGGTGGTGTCGGTCCCATGACGATCGCCTCCCTGATGGAGAACACCTTCCTCGCTGCAAGGCTCCAGTCATGAAGGGATGCAGTATCAGGGGGATGAGGATAGGAGATGGCGCCCCCGTCCGCGTGATGGGAGTGATCAACTGCAGCCCCGAATCTTTCTACCAGGGATCATATACCCCGGCAGCGGATGTTTTTTCACGCGCCTGTCATCTCGTGGATGCGGGGGCGGATATCATCGACCTGGGTGCACGAAGCACCGCCCCGGGTGCCCCGCATATTACGCGGAAAGATGAGATCGGGAGGATGGAGGAGGCACTCTCTTCGCTGGAGGGGTCAGGAATCCTGGTATCGGTGGACACGATGGATCCCGTGGTACTCGAGACCTGCCTCGAATGTGACATCGCCGCAATAAATGACATTTCCGGGCTGCTCGATCCTGTGTACGCGTCGGTTGTTGCCGAATCCGGTCTTCCCGCATTCCTCATGGCTTCGATGAGAGCCGTCGGGGATGCATGCACACTTGAGGAGACCCACCAGGCCTGTATCATGGTGGAGACCAGGGCTCATGCAGCAGGTATTCACGAATACATCCTGGATCCTGCAATCGGGCTGTGGCAGAGCACCCGGACACCTGATCTCGACCTTGAACTCTGCCGGAACTTCAGCGAGTTCTCCCTCTACCAGCGCCCCCTGCTCGCAGCAATTTCACGGAAGACCTTCCTTGGCACATTGATCGGGAAACCGCCCGAGGGGAGGCTCCCCGCATCCCTTGCCATGACAGCACTCCTTGTCATCAAGGGGGCGGATGTGGTGCGCACTCATGACGTCTCCGAGACCCGCGATGCAGTGATCATCGCAGAGCAGGTACTTCGGGCAATATCATGATCGCATCATATACCACGTTTGGCATCCCGACACCGCTGATGCATGAAGGGGATGATATCGCAGCAATCCTTGTCAGTTCTTTACGTGAAACCCCTGCCAGACACTTTTTTGATGGCGATGTCCTGGTGCTGGCAGAGACCGCAGTCGCGACCGCTGAAGGACGCATCATCAGGCTCGACGCTCTTGTCCCCACCGATGAAGCACGTGCCCTTGCCAGGATGTATTCCATGGATCCGAATCTTGTGCAGTGTATCCTTGAAGAGAGTGACGAGATCGTCGGAGGAATCACGGGATTCCTCCTGTGCATGAAGCACGGGACACTGCTTCCCAATGCCGGTGTGGACGCTTCCAATGCCCCACCAGGTTGTGTCACTCCCCTACCTGTTGATCCCGACGCCAGCGCATTCCGCGTTAAACGCAGAATCGAAGAGTCTACCGGGGCCCATGTAGGAGTGATCGTTGCAGACAGCAGGACTCATGCCATGCGGGTGGGATGCAGCGGGGTCGCGATCGGGTGCGCGGGAATACCTTCCGTGCTTGATGCACGCGGGAGAAACGACCTTTTCGGGAGACCCCTTGTGGTAACACGGCAGGCCCTGGCTGACAACCTAGCATCCGCAGCTGAGGTTGTAATGGGTGAAGCGGATGAACGCACCCCTGCAGCACTTATCCGGGGTCTTGGAATTCCCATTACCGATGTAACGGGCATCGAGTCGATCTCGGCCGAAGACTGCCTGTTTATGGGCCTGCTCGAGAAATCTAAAAAGTAAGATCCCCCGTGTTCTTCCGGAACCGTGAGAAGGAGCCCTTTTTTTTAAGAATTATTCCAGGCAATTCAGACCAAAAATGGCAGAAGATTCGCAACAGCCCTGGAGACGACACTTACAGGAGACCTGAACCTGACCTTTCCGGTCTCGTGACTCCCACTCTCCCCTTCTCGATCGAGAGGGAAAAACCGAGATTCTCGAGATATTCCCTGCTTCTCCCATGCCCGTGGATGAGAAGCTCTACAAGGTCTTCCTTCTCGTCGATATCCGTTGACAGGCTGAATGAATCGACAACCTCGCAGGATAGTCCCCGCTCTTTCGCAATCCGCGCATGTTTCAGGAAGCTTGCACCATAGTAGTCCACTCGGAAGGTTGATCCTTTTGAGATGTAGATTGCATTGGTTCCTCCTCCCCGCCCGGGTGCTATCGCAATTTTTTTCCGTGTTTTGATCATCCTCTTTACCGCTTCAACGGTGGCCAGGGGGACATCCGTCATGATGATGAGTATCTTTTCATCAGTTTTGGCAAGAAGTGCATTCAGCGTCTCGTTAAGTCCGCCAGGGATGACGTCTACCGCCGCAATCGGGCACGTGTATTCATCGGTCGAGATGATCCTTGGCGTGCATCCCGCACCTTTCACTGCATCGATAACATCGGCAAGCATCAGCCTTGCAAACTGGATTCTCTCGTCAAGGTCCAGAACGCACGAAAGGCGGGTCTTCGGGTTTGCAGGTTTGAATGGGATAAGCGCGGTGACGGGCATGTCTATTTCAGGATCGGTGGTTCAGACAAAAAAACCTCGTGATCACTGCCTGCACATCATCCCCATCTGGTTTATTCATATGGTATCACACACGATTGACTTGGTACCGAGATGCCACAGACGAACATCACCTATTCGCGGAATGTGTTCCTCCCTCTCACCACAGTCTGCCATAACCGGTGCGGGTACTGCTCGTTCCGGACACCCGTGCACGACGGGTGCGTGCTGTTCCCGGAATACGTGGAAGAGACCATGCGCAGGGGAGCAGCCCTCGGATGTACCGAGGCTCTCTTCACGTTCGGCGAACGCCCCGGCCTCGAGCCGGGATTTTCAGAGATCCTTGCAAAGACGGGTTTTCCTGATATCCTGGATTACTGCTACCACCTCTGCGAGAGGGCTATCTCATTTGGGTTGCTCCCGCACACCAATGCCGGCATCCTTACGCTGGAAGAGATGGAGCGCTTCAAAGAGGTGAATGCAAGCATGGGGCTGATGCTCGAGACGACCGCCAGGCTCGATGCGCATGTGAATTCACCTGGAAAGGATCCTGCCGTTCGGATCGACATGATGGAAAATGCAGGAAGACTCCGG
The DNA here is from genome assembly GCA_002506105.1 of Methanolinea sp. UBA275. Lineage (GTDB taxonomy): Archaea > Halobacteriota > Methanomicrobia > Methanomicrobiales > Methanospirillaceae > Methanolinea_A. The sequence goes on from DAWU01000041.1 coordinate 11,388, forward strand.
ATCCCGTTTACGACCGGACTCCTGCTGGGAATCGGAGAGGACATGGGAGACCGTGAAGAATCTCTCATGGCGATACGGGACCTCGCGCACCGGTACGGCCATATCCAGGAGGTTATCATCCAGAACTTTTGTCCAAAGGAAGGAACCCGCATGGCAGGATACTCACCTGTTGATCCCGAAGAGATCTGCCTTACCATCAGGATGGCACGAGATATCCTCCCGGACGACATAGCAATCCAGATACCTCCCAATCTTGCCGATGCTTCAACCCTGATCCGGTGTGGTGTCGATGACCTTGGGGGCGTCTCTCCCCTGACCATCGATTATGTCAATCCCGAACATCCATGGCCCGGGATCGATGAACTCGTTCATCTCATCGGTGATGCGCAGCTCAGGGAACGTCTCTGCATTTACCCAAAATTCATTGAAAAGGGATGGTACTCCGCCCGACTCGCACCCCTTATTAGGAGACTGCACCAAACACTACAGCAGAGGAATAATGGCAGTACAGAAGGGTGATCTGCTCTACGCAGGCAAGGCCAAATCCGTCTTCCGGACCGAGAAAGAAGGGATCTACCTGGTGGAATTCCGCGATGATATCACTGCGTTCGATGGCGGCAAGAAGGATGTCCTTGTGCAGAAGGGATCCCTCAATGCCAGGGTCTCCGCATTTCTCTTCGGGCACCTGGAGGAACACGGGATCTCCTCCCACTTCATCGGGATGGTTGACGAGCGATCCATGCTTGTCAGGTCGCTCGCAATGATCCCTCTCGAAGTGATTATCCGAAATGTCGCTGCGGGATCCATGGTCCGGAACTATCCCATCGCAGAGGGAACCCCCCTAAATCCCCCGGTTCTCGTCATGGATTACAAGGACGACTCCCGCCATGACCCGATGCTCAACGATGACCTTATCCTTGCCCTCAAGATCCTGAATGCCACTGAGCTTGCCAGGGTCAGGGAGATGGCGCTCTCGATCAACAGGGTTCTCGTCCGGTTCTTCGATTCGCTCGAAATCACGCTGGTGGACTTCAAGATCGAGTTCGGGAAACTGGATGATCAGATACTACTCGGAGACGAGATCAGCATGGATTCCATGCGCCTCTGGGATAGGCGAACCGGTGAATCACTCGACAAGGACGTCTATCGGTTTTCCAAGGGGGATGTGGTTGCAGTGTACCGGCGCGTTGCGGAGAAGATCTGTCAGGAGTAATGAGAGAATGGATGTACATGGGAAAGAACAATATTTGACCGCGGAACAACACTCTGGTACACATCATGCCTGAAGACGAACTTGAATCAGAAATTCTCGATTGGGCGAGGAAATATGCCCAGAAACAGCACTGGACCCTCAATCCAGACAACAAAAAACTTGACATCGTGATCCGCGGACTTGCGCGGAACGAGAGGAAATTCGGAGAGCGTTACTGTCCCTGCCGCCTTCGAAGCGGGGACCCTGAAAAAGACAGGGATATCATCTGCCCCTGTATATTTCACGAGGATGAGATAGAGAGTGACGGAAGCTGCCACTGCAACCTTTATTTCCGGTAACATACTCTTCTCCCCCATTTTTTTCCTTTGAAAAAGGGATCTGTGTATCGAAGTGAATTCACTCCCCGGTTGAGACGAAAAACAAAAGAATCAAAAATTACCGGTTCTCTTCATCCTCCCCTGTCACAAGAACCCTGTAAATCGCATAAAATCCGATGGCAATCGCAATGACATAGGAAAAAAGAGCGAGGTAATACACAAGATCGGGGAGCTGCAGGTCCGATTTCATCAGGATGAATGACGATCCGATGACCATGCTCGAGACAATAAGGCCGATCAGCACCTTGTTGCTGGTCCGGTCGAGCGATACCTGCAGGCGGCGGATGTCGGTGTCCACGATATCGATCTTGATGATCCCGGTCCCCAGCTGTTTCAGCATCTGGTTGATATTCCTCGGCATATCAAGAAGACCATCCATGGTCTCGAGGAGCGAACCTCCTGCACGCGATTTGATCTGATCGATGAAAGAATCCCGCTTTTTGAACCTGGCCATGTGCTGCTCGGCCTCTTCCTTGAAACGGAATCCCGGGTCCAGTGCCAACCCCACATCCAGGACCATGATGATCACTTTCAGCATCAGCATGAGGTTACCTGGGACGTTGATTCTGTATTCACGCAGGATTGCAGTGAATGAACCGGCCATCTTGGTAAAGTTGAACTGGCCGATTGAGATCCCTTCCGCCTCTGTGAGGGCGATGTAAATCTCGTCACGGAGTGCTTCCCTTGACGCCTCGGGGATCTTGACAGAGAGCCCCTCGAGCGATTTCATCAACATCCCGGCATCCTGGATCACCATGGAATTGAGGAGCTGGGTGAACCAGAAACGGCGTTCAGGGCGGATTATGCCTATGATCCCGAAGTCCAGGAATGCGATCTCCCCCTCCCGGGTGACAAGGAGGTTCCCGGGGTGCGGATCGCCGTGGAAGAAACCATCCTCGAAGATCTGTTTCAGGTAGGCGAAAAAGCCCGTCTCTGCGATCTTCCTGGGATTGAGGCCGTAGGCACGAATGGCTTCGATATTATCAATCCGCACCCCCTCAATATATTCCATCACGAGCAGGCGCCTGCTGCTGTATTCCCAGTAAATCTTCGGGACCTTCACACCTTCAATCCCACGCATGTGGGCACGCAGGAGATCTGCATTCTTTCCATCGCGGATGAAATCGAGTTCTTTCCGGATCTGGGCTGCGAAATCTCTGATAATCCCCCTCGGGTTATAGACCCTCCATTCGGGGAAGTTCCGTTCGGCACGCCTCGCGAGGGATTCGAGGATCAGGATATCGGTCTCGATGATATCCTCGATCCCGGGCCTCTGGATCTTGACTGCCACCCAGGTGCCGTCCTTCAGCCGAGCGCGGTGCACCTGGCTGATGGACGCAGAAGCTATGGGAGTCTCTTCGATTTCTGGAAAAAACTCTTCGTACTGCGGGAAGACCTCCTGGAGTACACTCCGGACCGTTTCGAACGGGAGCGGGTTGGTATTGTCCTGGAGATACCTGAGTTCTTCGATCAGCCCGGGGGGAAGCATATCCTGACGGGTGCTGATGATCTGCCCGAATTTCACATACGTGGGCCCGAGCTCTTCGAGGGCCATTCTCATCCGCCGGTATTCGTTCGCGGCGGAATCGACAGGGCATGTCCTGCAGAGGCGGAACCTGATCACGCCGGGAAAGAGCCGCTGGACCGCAATCCCGAACCCGTACTTGAAAAGGACGTCAGCGATCTGCCAGTATCTGCGGAATTTTGTTACCATGATTGCACACGAGACCCTGAATGAGAGGTAGGATGCTTCTCCTGGACTGTGTCAGTTTACCTGTGGGTAAAATATGCGATTATACCTTCCGGCGAAATAGTATCGATCCTAGCAAAACCAACCCGCTCGAACTGGACCACGTTCCCATACTCAGTTCCCACGGCTTTTTCGCATCTCCCCCGCACGTCACCTTCAGGGGTTTTGAGGGTACAGGACAGGCTTTCTTTCGGAGGCAGCCATTGGATAATCGGAGCTTTTATTGCACGGATATCCGCAAGTGACTCTCCTGCAAAAGCTGCAGTCCGGATTCCGGTGCTCCCCTCTTTAATCTCGATGTTAAAAAGATCCTTCAGGCGCTTCAGGCCGGGATTTGCCTCATTGCCAGGAATCAGGGTCGCAGGAGCGGTATACTCCAATTTCCTGCTCCCGCATTTCTCATCGCCTGGATGGAGGGCAGGGTGTGCTTCCCATGTCCCCGGCCCCCCTTCAATGTGGATCTCGATAGGATCTGGGACAAAGAAGTACCGGTTCGCGGTTTTGTCAACGATGTTGCGGTTCTTTGCAAACAGGTTCTCCCATGAGAAGGAGATATCCGTCTCGCCGATACCGATGTCGAGGACCGCTTCCCGCACGGCCTCCGGCTTGATCCCCCGGCGTGCCATGGCCCGGAGTGTGCCAAGGCGGATATCATCCCATCCCTGGAACTCGCCTGCATTGATTCCTGCCCGCATTTGCGAGGTCGAGAGAACGACTCCCTCGATTCCCATCCGGCCGTAATGCCGGTATACGGGCGGCTCCCACCCGAAATAATCGAAGATGTACCGCTGCCTCCTTGTATTCGCGATATGATCCTTCCCGCGGATTACGTGGGTTATCCCGAGGAGGTGGTCATCCACGGTGACCGAGAAATTCATCAAGGGGTAGAGGCACCCCTCCATCCTCGGGTGAGGCGGGCTCTTGAGGATACGAAACGCCGGAAAGTCCCTCATCGCGGGATCGGGATGATCGAGATCGGTCCTGACGCGGAGGGTCGCCTCTCCCTCTTCGAACTCGCCATCACGCATCTTTCTGAAGGATTCAAGATTTTCGTCAATGCCGGTGCTGCGGCATGGGCAGGGCTGCTTCGCGAGCTTCATCGCCTTGAACCGCTCGTTGTCACAGGTACAGACGTAGGCACCTCCCCTTCGGATTAATTCCTCGCCGTACTGGTGGTAAAGATCAAAGCGGTCGCTCTGGTAGACGATGTCGGTGATCCCGAGACCCAGCCACTTCAGGTCCTCCTGGACCATCGTGTACGCCTGCGGGTCGACTCTCTTCGGATCCGTGTCCTCGATACGGAGCACATACTTTCCTCCGTAGCGCTTTACGTAAGCATCGTTCAGGACCGCAGCCCTTGCATGACCGAGATGGAGAGGGCCGGACGGGTTCGGGGCAAATCGCATTACGACACCCCCCTGTGCTTTTTCCAGATCGGGGAGCTCCCTGACCTGCTCGCGGGGCTTTGCCATCTCCTCCACAAGTTCCGGGGCCAGGGACTGGAGGCGGGCAGCCTGCTCTGCGGGAGGGATGGCAGAAACCTCGTCGATCACTTCCTTCACAAGTACGGTTGCTTCCCGAGCCCTGGCCTTGAACTCCGGGTACTTCCCCATCACCATCCCGATCACAGCGCCGGGTTTGGGTATGTTCTGATGTTTGACCGCGTTCTGGAGGGCAAAAAGAAGGAGGGCCTGCCTTAATGGGTCCTCCATGTTCAGTAGCTCCGGCGAATGAAGTGATCGCCCATCTGGATGAGGAGATCGCGTTCCTCGCTTGGTGGCAGGATTGAGATACGTTTGATGCCGGTCTTCACCAGGTTCTCCGCAATTCCCTGCACTTCGGCAATGACCCCGAGTTTCTTCAATGTGGCAATGATCTCCTCTATCTCACCGGGAGAAAGACGCCGCTTGAAGGGGGACAGGTCGTAACCTTTTTCCAGGGCTTTGATATGGATGAGCGTCTTTTTTCCTTCCCTGATATCGGATGCCTGGTCCTTTCCGCTCACCTCGGGAGGGGCAAGGAGATCGATCAGGTCATCCTGGATCTGGAACGCCATGCCGATCCCCTGGCCGAAATGATAAAGGGCACTCGAGTATGAGGGATTTCCACCTGCAAGGATGCTCCCTATCCCTGCCGATGCTGCGTACAGCGCCCCCGTCTTTTTCTCGACCATCTTCAGGTATTCACCCTCGCTCACATCGTCGCGCTCTTCAAAGGACATGTCAAGGTGCTGCCCCTCGCAGATCTCAACGCACGTCCTGGCAAGCATGGACGTTGCACGCACTTTTGCATTATCGGGGCAATCGGACATGGTCAGGAACTCAAAGGCACTGGCAAAGAGCACGTCTCCCGCGAGGATTGCAGTGGGTTCATTCCACCGTGTATGGACTGTCGGGACTCCACGTCTCACTTCGTCGCCATCCATGATATCGTCGTGGATGAGGGTGAAACTATGAGTGAGCTCGAGTGCGAGCGCTGCGGGCTGGAGGTCGATAGAACTTCCCTTCTTCACCGCATCTGCCGAAAGCAGCAGTACCGCAGGGCGCAGCCGTTTTCCACCTGCAAGCAGGAGGTGGGCGCTCGCCTTACCGAGGTTGTCGCATGCCGATCCAAAGTACCGGTCTATGAGAGCATCCACCTGGTTCGCAGTCTGTTCCAGATATTCCTTGAGATCCATTTCGTCCTCCTTGCCCCCCTCCCGATCAGGCCATCTTGACCCGTTGCCCGTTGGAGAGAATGTGCACGTCGTTGTGCAGGGTATACCCGAGTGCCTCCGTGAATTCCGCGTACCCGGATGTCATGCGGATATGCCCGTGTGCCGGGATGAGGTGCTGCGGGTTGAGCATACTGATGAACTCGTAATGGTCCTCCCGGTATGCATGGCCGGTGACATGCAGGTCAGGGAATATCCGTGCCCCCGCCATATTCAGGTGAGTCTCGACCATGTACCGCTGCCCCACGTTCATGGGATTGGGGATGACCTTCGCACTGAAGATGATCTTGTCGCCCTTTTCCACCTTATAAGGGGTATCCCCGAGTGCGACCCTGGTGAGGATAGACCCCGGTTCTCCCTGGTGTCCCGTGATGATGGGAACAAATTTCTCCTTGCCGGCCTTCATCATCCTCCGAAGCGTACGGTCCACCGTCCTCCTGTTCCCGAACATGCTCATCGTCTCCGGGTAGCCCACGAGTTTCAATTGCTCGGCAGTGGACGAATACCTCTCCATGGACCTGCCGAGCAGCACAGGCTTTCTCCCGATCTCGTGCGCACATTCGGCAATCGTCTTCACCCGCGCGATGTGCGATGAGAAGGTTGAGACGATGATTGCCGCCTTGTCATCCTCGTAACTCGTGATGGTGTCGCGGACAAGATCCCTCGCGACCCTCTCGCTCGGTGCCCTGCCACGGTTGTCGATGTAGGTGCTCTCCACGATGAGGGCGAGCACGCCTTCCTTTCCTAACTGGCGGAGCCGGGCAAAGTCCGGAGGTTCGCCGATCACGGGTGTCCTGTCAAGCTTGTAGTCGCACGCATAGACAATCGCCCCTTTCGGCGTGTGGAGCACGGCGGTCACCGTATCTATAATACTGTGCTGCATCCTGACGAATTCGAGCGTCAGGTTCTGTGAGATCGTGTATTTCTGGCCGGCCTTCAATGCGAACAGCTTGTTGTTCACGCCGAACTTTTGCTCCCCTGCAATCTGCTGGCGGATCAGTTCAGTCGTGTAGGGGGTGCTGATAATTGGGGCATTATAACGGTGAGCCAGTTTGGGGATCGCCCCGATATGGTCAAGGTGCCCGTGTGAACAGACAATTGCCTTGACAGTCCCCTCCACCGTGTTCATCATCGTGTCATCCGGAATAGCCTTCATCTGGATGAGATCCAGGGAGTGCATATTCTCCACTTCCGCGTCCTCGTGGATCATTACCTGATCCAGACGGAGGCCCATGTCAAAAATAACAATGTCCTTTCCGCAGCGGACAGCGGTCATATTCCTCCCGACCTCGTCGTATCCGCCCACTGCAATTATTTCAATATCCATTATTCTCCTCCTTGTAGGTGTCCCAGCATCTGCCGGGTCTTACCGGTGATATACACCCGGGCACTCTTGAGGTCGGCAACCTTTGCGGACCCGCAGAGAAACATTGCGGTGATCAGTTCCCGGTGGAACATCTCGATTGTTGCGAAGAGCGACTCGTCGCTTTCCATCGCCGGTTTGAGCAGGGGGAGTGCAATGCCGCAGAGATCTGCACCCAGTGCCATGGCCTTTGCGACATCAATGCCGCTCCTGATGCCCCCCGTGGCGATGACCGGCCCTCCTGTGCTTGCAACCTCGCACAGGCTCACGACGGTCGGGATACCCCACTCCTCAAAAAGAGCCCCGAGGGAGACCAGGCTTCCTGCCCCTGCATCGGTGAGTGTGTTGGCCCTGCATGCTTCAATTGCAGGCCAGGACGTCCCCCCCCAGCCGCCGATATCGATTGCGCTGACACCCGCACCCCAGCATCTTCTTGCGGTCTCTCCTGAGATGCCACTGCCTGTCTCCTTGATCACAACCGGGACAGAAATATCGCGGCAGAGTGCTGCAAGGGCGTCATAACAGCCTGTTGCGTCATGATCACCTTCAGGCTGGATAGCCTCCTGCAGGAAATTCACATGAACGGCGATTGCATTTGCATCGATCATGGCTATTGCCCTGTCCGCCCATTCCAGCCCGTGTTCACGTAACTGTACAATTCCAAGATTCGCTATGAGGAACGCATGCGGGGCCGCCTCGCGAACCACTGAGAAACTGTCTGCAAGACCTGAATCCTCGAGCGCTGCCCGCTGCGAACCCACGCACATGCCGATGCCGTACTTCTCGGCCGCTATGCCAAGACGGCGATTCACATCGGTCGTGTCAGGGTGTCCCCCTGTCATAGCGGCGATGAAGACCGGGGATGAGAGCCGGTTCCCGAGGAATCTCGTGGAGAGGTCGATCCTTTGCAGGTCACATTCGGGGAGCGCAGAATGAACAATCCGGATATCCTCAAAGCCGGGAACGCCGCGTTCAATGTCCTGCCCGGCACAGATCCGCAGGTGGTCAATCTTCCGGCTTGAGGTATATCGCGTCTTATCCATGCTCCCTCCCGCATACAATCCTTGTCCCCCCGTGCGGCCTTCCCTGCAGGAAATCCAGAAGTCGCGATACATGAAATATCTCCGACTGGATCCCAAGGGCTGCCAGATCTGAGAGTTCTTTGATCTTTCCTTCCATGCCCCCTGTCACATCGGTATGCCTTGTTCCCATTGCAGCGATACCGTCATTGGTTCCAGGAGTGACCTCATCGATCACGTGCCCTTCCCTGGAAAGGACCCCGGGGACATCTGTGGCAAGACCGATCCTGGAAAAAGGCAGGTGTTCACCAAGGTATCGGATGATCTGGTCGCCTGAGACGATGCATGCACCCTGTGTTTCGTCCATGACCACGTCCCCATGAAGCACAGGGATTATTCCCATGTCCATCAGGTGCTGCAGCGGCCGGGTCTCGAGGGAGACCAGGCGGCCTGCACGGGCAAGAGAGCCTGCAAGAGGATGGATGCCAACCGCATCAGCCCCTGCATCCCGCAATGCCCCCACCATCATCTGGTTCAGGCGGGAAACCGCGATATGTGTGAGAACTATTCCCTGCCTGTTGGTCCGGTCAGCACCGTGAGCAAGGCGATACTGGTGCGCTTCCGGGTGCCCGAAAGACCCTGCTCCATGCACAAGGCAGAGCGGCGTGTCAGGAAACCCTGCGATATCTCTGGCAACCAAATCGATGGCCCGGCAATCAGCCATGCCTTTGCTGCCCTTCTCTGTCAGCACACTTCCTCCGACCTTGATCAGCAGCCTTTCAGACATCCTTCTCCTTCCTCGCACCTTCAGTATCAAGGTTGGTGACAAACGCCTTAGCATCACAGGATTCAACCGCTCCGACCACCCTGCTTTTCAGGTGCTTGGGGCAGATGGCGATCATGCAGCCTCCCCCGCCCGCACCGGTCATTTTGGCCCCGTATGCACCCGCAGCCCTCGCAGCAATGACGAGGCGTGACAGGGCGGGGTGACCCGCTCCAAGGGCATCGAGGAGAGCATGGTTCATGTTCATCAGTGTCCCGAGCTTGTGCGGGTCGGAAAAATTCCTTATGGCGCACATCGTGATTCCTCCGATTGAATCCATGATCGGATCACATATCTCGGGATTCGTCTTCTTGAGTTCCGCAACCTTCTCCACCATCTTTGACGTGCTGTGAGACACCAGGGAATTTCCAATCACCAGCGGAAAATTCTGGGGAGGGAGCCGTCTTCGCTGGGTTCCTGTGATAAGGACGATCCCCCCAAACGTCGAGACACTCGTATCCGTGGGGCTCGCCTTTCCCTTCTGGACCTTCTTCTCGATGCCATACGCCATAGTGGCGATCTCATCCATGCTCATTTTTTTTTCGAATTCATCGTTGATTGCCGAGAGGGTTGCGACAGTGACTGCCGCTGACGAGCCGAGTCCGGAAGAACTCGGGAGCTGGGAGTTCACATAGACGCTCCCTTTCACGCCCATCTCGTCAAAGCAGCTGTCGATATACGGGGATCGTGCATGATGGGCAGACTTGCTCCTTCGTACTGTCACAAACACCCTGGGCCTGATTGCCATTGCAACCCCTGGTTTTCCGTATACCACCGCATGTTCGCCGAAGAGGAACACCTTGCCCGGGGCACTCCATGTTGCCACCCTATATCACCGCAATTGCGGCATACCCGACCACATCCGGGTCACCTGTCACATCACCGCTGGTGGCATAACGAAGCAACCTTGCTTCGCGTGCGCCGAGATACCGGCATGCTGAACACATGGCTGCGATTGGCCCGTATCCGCAGGCACTGATCCTTTTTCCCATGATTCTTTTGTAGAACTCCGTGATATCCAGGTGTTCCAGCCCCGAGATCGCATAGAGGTCGTGTTCCCTTGCGACGGCATCGGGCACATAGTGAGAGAAATCGCTCGATGCAACTATTCTGATATCACTGCGTCCGCTCTCCCTGATCCCATCGATTATTACATCCCCAAGAGCGACTGCCCCTTCCAGGCTCTGGTCACCCATCAAAATGGGAACAATCCTCGCCCTTGGAAACCGGTATTTGATGAAGGGGATCTGCACTTCAAGAGAGTTCTCCTGCTCCTGGTGAGAACTCTCATCCACTGCGAGATCCAGAATTTTCCCGAATTCTGCATCGTTATCGACCATACCTAGCGGAGTCTCCCATGGGAGGCATGAGATGCAGGTTCGATATCCTCTGTGACTGGGCCCGATTACGATAAAAGTCCCGGAAAATGATGCAGGGATGGCACTGTATGCGAGGGCCGAGACTTCCCCGGAGTAGGGATATCCTGCGTGCGGTGAGACTACTCCGAGCGCCTCGATGCCGGGATTCTTATTTTTGAAGAACGTCTCCAGCAGCTGTTCGAGATGGTGAGGGTCCCGGGGGTAGAACATGCCGGCAACCGCACACCGCCGAGTCTTCATCGGATCTCCCTCTTGTATCACAGATATATTAGAGTTCGGTCTCGAAATCTTCCGCGGTGAGCGAGGTAGTGATCCCCCTGATCCGCAGCATCTCCTTGGTGAGCAGGAAATAGATCATCGAGAGGGCCTTTCTCCCTTTATTGTTGGTGGGGATCACCAGGTCCACAAGGCTTGTCATGTTATTGGTGTCGCACAGCGCAAGGATGGGGATCCCGCACTGGACTGCTTCCTTGACTGCCTGGGCGTCACCGATCGGATCGGTGACGACAAGGACCTGGGGCTCGATATATCGCGACAGATTCTGGTTGGTGAGCATCCCGGGGATGAACCTCCCGGTTTCTGCGATGCCACCGATCGATTCCGCGAATTTTTTTGCCGGGTACTGGCCGTACTGCCTTGATGTGACCACGAGGATGCTGGACGGATCAAACTGGGAGAGGAATTTTGCTGCGGTCTTGATCCGCTCATCGGTCTCCCTGATATCCAGGATATACAGTCCATCGCCCCTTACGCGGTAGATGAACTTCATCATGTCCTTGCTCTTCTGCTGGGTGCCGATATGGACCCCCGCGGCGAGGTACTCTTCCACGGGAACCAGAGGTTCCTTCAATTCAATTTCCATTTCTGCTTCTGTCATGCTATCTGTTCCTCGATTCGTATCAGTTCATTCAATTTGGCTATCCGTTCCCCGCCGACGGCCCCCGTCTTGAGGAAGACACACCCGAACGCCGTTGCAAGATGGGCAATGGTTGAATCAGTGGTCTCACCGGAGCGATGGCTCATCACGGTATCCATTCCATGGACATGCGATAAGTGGATTGCCGCGAATGTATCGGAGAGCGTCCCCACCTGGTTCGGCTTTATAAGAACACAGTTGGCGGATCCCATCTCGATACCTTCTGCAATGCGACTCGCGTTGGTCACAAAAAGATCGTCCCCGCATACGAGACACCTGTCCCCCACCTGGGCTGTGAGTTCGGCAAATCCCGAGAAGTCCTCTTCGTAGAGCGGATCCTCGATGTATACCAGTTCGTACCGATCTACAAGTTCAGCCAGGTAAGCAATGTGATCAGCAGTCGTCCGGGTACCAGATCTATCAGTATAGCGCTCGTTCTGCGGGTTCCACATCTGGCTCGCCGCGACATCTATCCCCATCCCTATAGGAATGGAGAGTTCGTCTGATACCTCGCCGATAGCCTGGTGGATGATTTCGAAAGCCTCGAGATCCCCGATCTGCGGTGCCCAGGCACCTTCATCCCCCTTTCCACAGGTTTTACCCCCGTCTTTCAGGATATCCTTCACCTTCCGGTGAACCCTGGCATTCGCAAAGACTGCCTGGGTCGGACCTTCCGCACCGGTTGCGACAACCAGGAACTCCTGGATATCGGTTGCATTCGCTGCATGGGCTCCGCCACCGATGATATTTCCGAGAGGGAGGGGCATCTCCGGGACAAATGCACCGCCAAGGTATGAGAAGAGCTCCATGCCGAGCGAAGAGGCTGCAGCTTTCGCATTTGCAAGTGAAAGGGCGACTGCAACGTTTGCCCCGATGACCGAAAAGTCCTCTGTTCCATCCAGTTCCCGGAGGAGAGAATCGAACGCCACCTGATCGCGTGCGTCCATTCCCTCGATCTCTGGGACGAGGTGTAAATGTGCGTAGGGAATTGCCTCCCCAGGGTCTATCACCTTTGCCTCGTGGAGTCCCGTGCTGGCTCCGCTTGGTGCGGCCGACCTGCCGAATCCGCTATCAGTGAGAATATCTGCCTCTACCGTCGGATTGCCCCTGCTGTCCAGTATGGTGCGCAGTTGGATGCTGCGGATGAGCGTCATGGCTGACTACTTCCTCTTCACCGTTATTGGTATGACATTGTGCTGGTACTCTTCGAGCGCGATCTCCAGCGGGTCAATCCTGCTGGTCCTGATCAGGAGGGGAGCACCCATCGAGATCTGGAGTGCCCGGGCTCCGATGATCCGGGCACGCTCATACCGAGTATAAGTCTCTTTCATATACCCTCAAATGTATCCCTTTACTTTAAATGGGGTCGCTGAGATTCGAACTCAGGTCACAGCATCCCGAACGCCATAGGATGGTCCAGGCTACCCCACGACCCCTCATTGGTATGGATTGAGATCATCGATTATCTCTTTGTGGGCAAGGAACATCCTGCGACAGCAATAGCGGTCCATGCCGAGGTCATCGAGGATCTTTTTGGGATCCTCGCCTGCCTCTTTGCGGCGCTTATACTCATCATATGCAGGGGAGATGACTTTCCCACAGGTGAAACATCGTACGGGTATCATGCCGGTATGATCTCCAAATTAATTTCCATATCTCAACGATAAGACTTTTGGAACTTCTTTCTCGCACCCCGGCCATGGGGTTTCTTCGATTCTTTCTGCCTTGAGTCGTTTACAAGCAGTGTCCTGTCGTATTGCAGGAAGATATCCTTGATCTGGGGATCATTCGACCATTTGAGAATCCCCCTCGCAAGCGCGGTGCGGACGGCCTCTGCCTGGCCCATCATCCCGCCACCCTTCACATCGATCGAGATATCTATTCCCTCGATTGCTTTCGGGGCAAGAAGGATCGGCTCTGCAATCTTCAATCGGACCATCTCATTCGGGTAGAAATCCAGGGGAACGGAGTTGATCCTCACAATCCCTTTCCCTGCCCTGACGGTTGCCCTGGCAATTGCGGTCTTCCTCTTTCCGCTGGTGTTGATTATCTTTCCCATCCTGTGCTCCCTCCTAGTACTTTGCTCCGAGGTACGTGCTGACAGCACCCACGGTCACGGTTTTCGGGCTGTTCAGCCTGTTCATGTGCGCCTCCTCGAGGACCTCCATCTCCTTATCCACAAGGTCAAACGGGATTCCCACATACACCTTCACTCTCTTGAAGGCTTCCATACCGGGTGCTCTCTTGTAAGGGAGCATACCCCTGATGGTCCTCCGGACAATATGATCGGGCCTTCGCGGGAAGAACGGGCCACCCTCGCGTGATCCACGGCTCCTCTTGTGGCCATAGAGTGCAAGGACCCGCGCCCTGCTCCCGGAGATGATCGCTTTCTCGGCATTGACAATGGCGATGGTCTCGCCATTGAGGGCACGCTTGGCTACGATACTTGCCATCCTCCCAAGGAGGAGGCCTTCACCATTGATGATTGTGGTCATCTCATATCACCTGAGTACCCTTATCCTGCTCCCCTTGGGGTTGTCCTTCACCAGTTCTTCAATCGTGAGGCACTGTCCGTTCGCTTCGCGTATCTTGGTCTCAGCTGACTCCGAGAACGTGAGCGCAGCAATCTTCACTGACATCTCGATCATACCGCTCCCGAGTACTTTTCCCGGGACCACAATGGTCTCGCCATTGCTGGCATAGCGGTTGATCTTGCTCAAATTGACCTCAGCGTAATTGCGTACCGGTGCTTCCAGCCTCGTGGCCACATCCCGCCAGATATTTGCCTCATTCTGCCGGGATGTATCCTTCAGCAGGGATATCAGGTTAATCAGGCGGGGGTTCGTCTTATTATTCGTTCTTCTCTTCATCTCCGGTCACTCCCGATAGTTCACCGATCTTTTCGCACAATTCGTCCGACTGACTCTTCAGGTACTTCAGTGCCTCCCGGATTATGGCGTTCACCGGGAGGGATCCGTCACCCTCCAGGACGAAAATATACCTGGATTCCTCAGATTTGATGGTTATTGCCGATTCTTCACCGATACCGGTATTGAGGCAGGCCTTCTCGCACAGGCGGCAGAGCGAACACTCCTCGACACGACCTTCGGCAACGGCCACCCGGCCGTCCTTGATAACCAGGATGCCTCTCGGGCATTCATCCACGCACTGGCCGCAGGCATCACACCGTTCACTCACATCAACAATGGGATAATTTTTGTACCCACATGTGGTAGTCGGTTGCCATTTTGCATGGACCCTGCCCTTATTGAGAACTGCCCTTGCCTCGAGGACCACCTTCTGGTCCTTCGCGAGTTTCACGATGGGAATTCCATCGAGAGCAGGGGAAGCTCGGGGATCCTGGGGAATAAGGTCTTTCGAATACACGATTCCGGGCCCTTCGACAGAGAGCGTGTACATTACACTGCACCGGTCGCACCCGGCACCTTCGCAACTGCACATATCCTGGGGGATATAACATTCAAGGTCTGTCCGTATCGGTATCAGACCCAGCCGGTGTCCCAGCATCTCATCGAAGAGCGCGCTGGTGTTGTCATAAATACGGACGTCCTCAATCGCGAGGGTCGGCACTTCCCCTATCATCGCTCTCCTCAGGGCGTTTGCGAAAGGCTGGGCAGTTCCCGACAGCGTGAATCGGGCAGCATAATCATCCAGGCGCGAAAACGCGATGTCCATCAGACTCTCCTGCCCCTCCGGCCTCCTTTCTGGCGAATGGAGTCATGAGGAACCGGAGTGACGTCCTCAATTCGCCCGATGCGCATACCTGCCCTGGCAAGAGCACGGATTGCTGCCTGGGCTCCAGGCCCTGGGCTCCTCTGCTTTCCCCTTCCCGGAGCTCTCACCTTGACGTGCACACCGATGATTCCCTTCTCCATGGCAGTCTGGGCGACGTTTGATGCCATCTGCATGGCGGCATAGGGCGAGCTCTCGTTCCTGTCCTGCTTGACCACCATGCCGCCGCTGCTCTTGCAGACCGTTTCCGCTCCGGAGAGATCCGTGACGGTGATGATGGTATTGTTGAAGGAGGCGAAAATATGGGCGATCCCCCATTTTTCTTTGTCTGCTGCCATTGCTTATCTCCCCACCTTGCTGATGCGTGCCCGTTCGGCATGATCCGGATTCGAGACAGGGGACCTGCTGTAATACGATATCTCCGTCTCTTCATCCCTGGAAACCTTGTATCCCGGGATGCTCACGCGCTTGCCATGGATTGCGATATGCCCGTGTGTGATCATCTGTCGTGCCTGTTTCGGTGACCTGGCAAGACCCTGGCGGTAGACAAGGGTCTGAAGGCGACGCTCGAGCTGGTTCTGGACTTTCAGTGAGAGAACATTGCCGATATCTGCATCAGGACCAAGAAGCCCGAGGCGCTGCAGATGCCCGATCAGCTCGCCTTTCTTGGCATCGAAGAGAGACTGGTCTGCCCCGGTTGACATGAGGGCAAGCAGCCCCCTTGCTGCTTTCCTGTACCGGCGCAGGGTACTGGACGCCTTCCATACTTCACGCTTGTTCCGAAGGCCGTATTCGATCATCAGGCGGTTCTCATCCTCAATACGGGTCTTCTCATATGGCCGCTTGGGGGTCTGGTATTTCTTATGGTTCTTTCCCGGGTATCCCATGGATGTTCACCTGGTGATTACTCCTTTGCCTTCCTCTTCACACCCACAGTCGCGCCCGTGCGGCCCGTGGACTTGGTCCTCTGACCTCTCACTTTCTGGCCGGTCTCGTGGCGGATGCCCCTGTAGCTCCTGATCTTCCTCATCAGGTTGACGTCCTCGTCAAGGGTTGTCGCAACCTCTGTCCCAAGGAGATGGCGCGATTCCCCGGTGTAGAGATCCTTGGGGCGGTTGACCATCCAGTCAGGAACTTTCGTTGAATAAGAATCCACTACCTCCCGGAGTTTTTCCACGTCCTCTTCCTTGAGCTTGCCCATCAGTTCGCGGCCATTGACCTGTGCCATTGTAGCAATAACCGAGGCAGTATGCCTTCCCACTCCCTTGATTCCTGTCAGGGCTGTGAGGACCGGTTTCGTGCCATCGAGGTCTGTATTGCTGATCCGTACGAAATATCGTATCTCTTCTTCTTCCTTCGCCATCCAATCCCTCGCTGATTCGTGAGAATTCTTCTGAAACGCTGAGGGAGGGATTTGAACCCTCGAGTCCCAAGGGGACACAGGTTTAGCAAACCTGCGCCATACCTGGCTTGGCTACCTCAACAGAGAATCTCGCATCTTTCGATACTCGCAGCACCCTACGGCGCTGCTCCATGAATGGTGCTTTATTATTTTGACGGCCGGTTATAAAAACCCTTTCCACTTTTCCATAGCGCGATTTCTGGCATACCGGGATTCAGGCATCCGAAAAAAATGCTACTCAATTCCCTGGCGGACAATTCTTCCCTTTCTCGCCCGCCGCTTCTTCACGCGCTTGATGCCGCTTGCAATGAGGGCTGATACTACTATGGGCAGCGCGATAGTTGCGTCAACATGGACCTGTACCTGCATGGTATGTTCCGATTCCTTGCCCCAACTGATCGCTTCATCGAATGTGCACCCTGAAAGACCGCCCCAGTGGGGTGAATCCGCAGTATACTGGATTGCATAATCATGGCCGCCGAGGTCTTTCTTATGGATCGATCCAATCACCTGGGTCTGCTGAATGAAATTCTTGGGAACTCCCCCTCCTATGTACACCACACCGGTCTTGTTCACCTCCTCGACAAGAGAAGTGACCTCGTCAGTGTCGGCGATCTGGTCAATATCAATCGATACACCACGCCTCCGTGCTATCAGAGTCCCAATGCCGATGGAAGAATCGCAGAGTGCCGGGACGAATACAGGGATGCTCTCCTTTACGCACGTGGAAAGAAAGGATTCGCCATCCGGAGCTTCCCTTCCCAGCCATTCCCCGAACTGTTCCAGAAATTCCCGTGATGAGCCCCTGAATGGCGCAATGCTCTCTGCGAAATTTGCAAACCCGCGATCAACCCAGCGGAACTCCTCTTCGTAGGCAAACACGTCATAAATACGATCAATCCCTTTTTGGTAGAGATCAACGTCACTGACATGATGGTGGCCCAGGTAATGACAGACGCCAAGGTGCTCGCATACATCGTGGAAAATGTTTGCCCCCGTGGATACCACGACATCAATGTAATGGCGCTGTGCCAATTCGATGAGGACCTTCTGCATCCCGGCCGGGATCATAGCCCCTGAGAGGCCGAAGAGGATGGTGACTTCGGGATCACGGATCATCCGTTTCCAGACTTCTACGGACTCTCCCAGTTTCCTCCCCTGAAACCCAGTCTTCGACATTCCCTCGAGCAGTTCGGCAACGTTGCCCTTCGGGACGACCGGTCGGGTGGTACACATGCCATCGTGACCGTGCACGTGTGTCGGGCGCCCCAGGATAGCCTCAAATTCCCCCGGTTGCTTCTGGCCTTTCTTCTTCCTTTCCGCCATTGTTCTTAGATGAACGGGCATGCGATAAGAAATATACTCCCTGCCTGGAGAAGTTGTCTGGGCTTGAGTTAACAGCTACCAGGGATCGCAGGAAAAAAGAAAAGGAGAGGGTGATGCCTGGGATATCAGAGTGCACGTATCAGGGATGACCGGGTCACAAGACCGGCAATCTTCCCCTTGCTGGTGATAGGGATGGAACTGATGGCCTTCGAGAGCATGAGATCCACTACCTCGTCAATACCTGCGCCTGCATCAATGCACATCACGGGGCTTGTCATGATATCCCTGATCAACAGGTTCCGGATACGATGATCCTGGTGCCGGTCCTCAACCATCTCGCGGAACTTTCTCATTGATACTGCAACATCCGTCTCGGTCACGATACCCACGACCTGGTCATTCTCTGTGACAACGCAGCGGTGGAGGTTGTCATCGATCATCCGGCGCCTCCAGTGAACGACACGCTCTTCGGCATCGATGGTGCATGCAGGTTCCATGACATCGGCAAGGGTACCTGAGGGGCGCATGATACGGAGGAGGTCTCCTGCGGTAATTTGGCCGACAAGACGGTGATCCTCATCATATACCACCACGAGTTTATACGCCTGCAGGAGGGGAATAACCACATCAAGATCCTGGTCGGGATACACCGTCGTGAAATCCTCTTCGACAGTGTTTGCCACATGGATGGATGTCGGGGATATCGAGGAGTTCCGCTTTGTCCCGAGCTTCTCTGCGACTGTCTGGCGGGAGACTGTACCCACCACTGCATTATGATTCACCACAATCAGGGGGTCGATCCCTTCGTCAAGCATCCTGTCGAGTGCCTCGGTGATGGGTGCGGACTTGGATATGGTAACCGGCTTTGACATGATGTCTTTTACAAGAATATCTTCGCTCATTCTGCCACTTCCCTTATGATATCGTCTCTTTTCAGAATTCCCTTGATCTCGTTGTCTTCCATTGCCACAACACTGTTGATATGGTTGGTCTGCATGACCTGCACAGCTTCGGTCAGTTTTTCGTCACACGGGACGGTTATGACCGGTCGGGACATGAGATCCTCGGCGACCGCAACTGCCTCCATCACATAGCGGAGTTGCTTCCTGCCACCGGATTCCCCGCGGCGCAGCATTTTGACATCTTTTTTTGGGAGTTCACGTTTTTCCGTCTCGTACAGATAGAATGCAAGATTGCTCTCCGTGATGATGCCTGCAAGTGTGCCATCATTATTCAACACGACTACCTTATCATTTCTTTCCCTCATGATGTCGATGACATGATCCAGGGAATGATACCTGCTGACGGAAATCGCATCCTCCATGACATCGGCAACAGTCTGCGTGAGAGTGTGGACCGCCGCGGAGCGCATGAAATCCGATTTTGTCACGATACCCGTAATATGGCCCTCTTCCATTACAGGCAGTCCGCTGATATCCCACTGGATCATCAGCGCCGCAATCTGGCGGGTGGTGGTCTCATGGGAGATTGTGAGAGGATCTCTCGTCATCAGTATGCTGACCGGGATGTTGTCGATCGGCCTTCTTCGCCATATGGGTTCACTCTGGCGCAAACGGTATCCGATATCTTTCTTGGTCAGGACACCAACAAGTGCTCCTGCCTCCACCACCGGAACCCGGGAAATCTTGTGTTTCAGCATCAGGTTTCGTGCATATGCGATGTGCTCCCCGGGGCTGACGATGTAGACCGGGGACGACATTATATCGTGTGCCTGCATGGTGTTCACCCTCTGGATAGTGCGTTTACCAGATCGAATTCAGTCACGAGCCCTATCAGCCTTGCATCTTCAATCACCGGGAGAGCCCCCGCGTTTTTCTTCACCATCTCCCCTGCCGCCTGGTTGACACTCCTGTCCGGTGTGATGGTGTAAAGGTTCCCGGACACAAGCGTCCTTACCGGGAGTGCCATGACCTCCGCGATATCCCCGGTTTCGAGCTGGTCGAATACCCGCTTGCTGCCAAGGTACTTCATGATGTCTGTCGTGGTAATGATCCCATAAAGGACATCATCACTCACCACAGGGAGTCTTCTGAACCGGTATTTTGTCATTTCCCGGGTGACTTTCCCGATAGGGCAGTCGGGTTCCGTAACCCGGAGGGACCTGCTCATGATCTCCTCAACAGTGCAGGTAACTCTTTCGTTGGCAAGTACTGTCATTACATCTCTCTCCGTGACTATTCCGGCAATAGACTGGTCCTGGTGAAGTATCGGTATTCCTCCTATCATCTTCCCTTTGATGATATCGATGGCATCACGGAGCGAGGATGTGTCGGGGAGCGTGGTCACCTGGGTTGTCATGATGCTCCTGATGCTCTCATTGACTGCGGAGAGGAGATTTCCCCCGTGCTTGACCTGGACGAGGTTGAATTTGTCACCCCCTCCAAGGAAATTGATGATGTCGCCTGATGTGACAATCCCGCGAACTTTTCGGGAGCCGGCATCCACAACGGGGAGTCGGCGAAAACCACAACGGGTCATTGTCTCGACTCCGCCAAGGATGCTCATGGTCTGTGGTACGGTGATCACGTCACCCGTGGCGATCGCCATGATCTCACCTTCGTGTTCCACGACCCTTGATTTGAATTCTACGGGCCCCCGGTCAAGTTTACCGGGCATTTTCAGCAATTTATCATTCTGTTTGAAGTTCTTCTCACTGTGATGCACCATATTTGGCCCCTGTTCCTGGATGTATGGGTATTTCGGTTCGCACGCTGCACTGCACTGATCCAGCACGAACCCCACGTTCACGGAATTGCATTCAGCACATCGTGCCTGTCGATGATACCAATCAGGTCCTCACCATTCATGACGGGAAGGCGGCTCACGTCATGCCTGACCATTATCTCGGCTGCATGTTGAAGACTCTCTTCAGGCGGGACGGACATCACTGGCGTGGTCATCACTCCGGAGACAGGTGTATTTGACGACCCGTCAACAGATGCACGCCATCTGCCGTCCTTCAAGAGATCACGACGTGATAGTATGCCGACGAGACGTTTCTTCTTCATCACCGGGAACGCGGAAAAACCGCTCTCTGTCATGAGCACATGGATTTTATGGATGGGTTCATCTGGCGAGCATACCACGACATTCCCTGACATGAATTCTCTGACAGTCCCTGGGATCCTGTGCTGGGTTATGATCACGGGGAAGATCTCTGAGAGAAGAAGCCCCCCGAGAATCTGGCCTTGGTCATTCACCACAGGGATGCTGTCTGTGCCCTGGGTCCGGATGCTTTTCACCACATTCTCAATGCCAAAATCCGCTTTGACCGGGAGGATCTCCCTCATGAAACCCTCTATGGTCACGTTCGATCTTGTTGCCGTGACATTGAGAACTCCCGTGATATCCACATAGCCCATGAGCTTTTTTTTGCCGTCGTGTACATAGATCTCACGATAGACATCATCCCGGAGTACCTGCCTCGCCCTTGTTGCTTTTTCATTGAATTTGAGGACCGGTACTTCAACCATGAAATCCCGGGCCACCTTCATTGCAACAGATCCTCCTCGCGGCACGACGGACAGAGCATCATATTATCCGTTCGCCGGAGATCATCTGACATCTGGCTGCACCTGCTGCAGATTCCAACTTCCACCTCTTCAAGGCGGTTGATCTCGACGAGGTCGGTCATCAGCTCATTAATTTCCGTTGATACCGTGAGGATATCCCGAACTGTTACAATTCCAATAACCTTGTTCCCCTCGTCAACCACAGGGAGCCTTCTGACCCTATGCCTGATCATCATATGCGCTGCATCCTTCACAGATTTGTCTGCACTGATGGTAATGAGGGGAGTGCTCATGATCTCGTGAGCCAAAATGGCCCCTGGCTTCAGATCCTTGGCCACGACTTTACAATTGATATCCTCCTCGGTAACAATGCCAAGGGGGAGGTTGTCCCGGCCGAGAACAATGCAGCTTCCCACCTCATCCCGGCACATGAGCATGGCCGCACGGGCAACATTACCATCATATCCTACCGTGGTAGGGTTGCGCCGCATGACCTCCCGAAGTGGCACCCGGGTATCGAAGCGGATGGTATCGGATGATTTTTTCAATCCATCACCTCCATATATCTGACACGAGTGGGGTTATTGCAGTTACCAATACGGCAAATGGTGCCTATATACTTTGTGTAGTGACGTACCGGCCGGAAAAAGGGGATAATAAATCTAATAACCACACCCCCCTAAATGGATAGTTAACAAGTATCTTGGCCCGGGATGACAAGACCCCGGCAAGGCCAAGAAGAGGTGCACCATGAATATCCTGGTCCAGACAAAAAAACGTCTCTCAAAATTCCTGAAGGCTTTTTTCCAGAAAAAGAGAGCCAGAATAGGCATCTACGGCCCGCCTAATGCAGGAAAAACCACGCTTGCCAATCATATCGCAAAAGACTGGACCGGGGAGGATGTGGGCCCTGTGAGCGAGATCCCGCACGAGACCCGGCGAGCAGTGCGAAAGACCGATATCAGCATCACGGGATCAAACGGCAGCAATATCACCATAGATATCGTGGATACTCCCGGTGTCACGACCAAGATCGATTACAAAGATTTCCTGGAATACGGCATCGACAAGGAGACCGCGGTGACCCGCGCCCGCGAAGCAACCGAGGGTGTTGCAGAAGCGATGCACTGGCTCAGGGAGGATATCAACGGCGTCATCTATATGCTAGATGCAACCGAGGACCCTTTTCTGCAGGTCAATATCATGATGATCGGGATCATCGAGAGCCGAAAACTCCCTGTCATCATCGTTGCCAATAAAATAGATCTGCCCGATGCCGCTCCGCAGCGGATTCGCAGCGCCTTCCCCCAGCATCCCATGGTGTCTATTTCCTGCCTTGAAGGGAAGAATATTGAGGAATTGTATGAGAAGATGGTGGAGCATTTTGGGTAGGTGTGGATGATGCAAGGGATACAGATTGACCTGATATCGTCGGAAAAACTCGCCTCGCTCACTTCACTTGAGAAGATCCATCTCATCCTTGATCACGTGCGCAAAGGATCCATCATCATTCTCGAGAAAGGCCTCTCGCCCGATGAGCAGAGTACCCTCATCGAGATGACCATGAGGGAGATTCTCCCTGACGGGTTCAACGGTATTGAGATTGAGACCTATCCCTCAAGGGAACACAGCCCGGGTTTTCTCCAGAAACTCCTCGGGAAATCCCCCTGCGAGTCGCGACTGACCGTGATAGGACCTGCGAACCAGCTCCGTATGATTCGTAAGGAGAAAGACATCATAAGTGCCTGGGTCTCAACCCGGTGAACACCGATGCCCCACCGTTGTGTCAAGTGCGGGAGAGAATACCGGACCAATGAATGCGAGATACTCAAGGGATGCAGAGAATGCGGAGGGAAAAAATTCATCTTTGTTCCCCTGGTCGAGAGGGAGATAGAGCCAAAACACCCCGAAGACGTCGCCATCAGGGAGGAGAAAAAACCAAAGGAAGAGGAGAACACAGACATCATTCCCGTCACCGATTACAACCGCCTTGAGAGCATCAGGATAGTATCACCGGGGACGTACGAACTGAACATCGAAAAACTTGCAGGTTCGGATGAACGGGTCGTCGGGGTAGGGAAAGGGGAAGGCAGCTACCTGGTCGACCTTCTCTCCATGGTCAGGCCAAAAAAGAAGAAAAACAGGAAATAGGGGAGTATCTATCTCATTTCAGTTGATATTATCCACGCTGTATCCCTTGTTCACCAGCAGGTTCTTTACTCTCTCCTTGTGATTGCCCTGCAGTTCGATTGAAGTTCCCTTCACCGTTCCGCCACATGCAAGTCTCCCTTTCATGTATTTGGAGAGGTCTTCAAGGTCAATGTCAGTAGGGTTCAGGCCTTCGATAACGGTCACTTCTTTCCCGTACCTCCGCCTGTCGACTTTGACGCTGATCCGCTGTTGTTCCTTTGCGACTTCTTCGCAGATGCATAGCTCTTTCGGCAGTCCACACGTTGGACATATACCTCCATTCATCACAAGTACCTTCAAGTTCTCGTTATATATTTGTTGGCATCCCTAAAACCCGTTAGACACCGGATAACACTTCTTTTTCGCAAATTCATGAGATCTCATGCATTCACCATATCGACCCTGCAGGTATCGCATCCCCTGGAGAGCACCTGATCGCTCCGGCTGTGATAGCGGTAGACTGTGATCCCCTTACAGCCTCGTTCCCGGGCAAGTGAAAAGATACGGGAGATATCCTCTGGTGTGGCATCTTCCGGGAGATTGACGGTCTTTGAGACAGCGTTGTCAACGTATTTCTGGAAGGTTGCCTGCATGTGTACATGATGGGTGGGATCGATCTCCCCTGCATTCCTATAGAGTTCCCTTACGTCATCCGGTAAATCCAGGTGCTGAACACTCCCCGATTTCATTATTTCTCTCATGACATCCCTTCCATCCGGCAGATCCTTAAGAAGGCGTTTCAATCCCGGGTGGATAAACCGGAACACTCTGTCGTCGATTCTCCTCTCTCCGGCACATGAGAAGATGGGTTCAATTCCACTGCTCGTGCAGGCTATCAGGTGCAGCGACCCTGTCGGGGCGATGGTCGTTACCGTGGCATTCCTCATCGGTCCTGAGTACACGCTCTGGTCAATCGCCTGAAAAGAACCCTTTTCCTCCCCAAGCGTGCGGGATGCATCGTGGGACTCCTCCTGGATAAAACGCATGATTCGTTCTCCATACCTGAGAGCTTCGCCAGACTGGTAGGGGACCCCCATCTGGATAAGCGCATCTGCAAATCCCATCACACCAAGGCCAACTTTTCTTGTCTGGAGCGTCTGCGTTTTAATTCGCCTGATGGGAAATGTGTTTACGTCGATCACAGCATCCAAAAATTCCACGGCAAGGTGCACAGTCTCCGAGAGTGACTCCCAATCAATCTCCTGCGCGTGGATGAAGCGTGAAAGATTGATGCTCCCCAGGTTGCAGCTCTCCCAGGGGAGGAGGGGCTGTTCTCCGCAGGGATTTGTTGCCTCCATCTCCCCCAGCCCGGGGACAGTATTGTTCTCGTTGATGCGATCAAGAAAGAGTGCCCCGGGATCGCCGCATTTCCACGCAGAGAGTGACAGCGAATTCCATAGATCACGGGGATCGATGTCGCAAGAAACGGATCCGTCTCTAGGATTGACCAGGTCATACCTGTGCCCCTTCTCCAGGGATGAGAAGAATGCCCGGTCAAAACCCACCGAGAGGTTGAAGTTCTGGAGTCCCCCGGTCTCCTTTGCACGGATGAATCCGATGATATCGGGGTGGCTGCTCGCGAGCACTCCCATGTTCGCTCCCCTCCGCTTCCCTCCCTGTATGAGTGCATTCGTGGCCTCGTCAAAGACACGGATAAAAGAGAGGGGGCCGCTTGCCACCCCCGCTGCACCATGTACGACATCGCCGCGTGGCCTGATATGTGAAAATGAGAAACCCGTTCCTCCCCCGCTCTTGTGGAGAAGGGCCATGCGTCCCAGTACTGAGAAAATCTGCTTAATCGAGTCCTCAACAGGAAGCACG
This sequence comes from Methanolinea sp. UBA275, assembly GCA_002506105.1. Lineage (GTDB taxonomy): Archaea > Halobacteriota > Methanomicrobia > Methanomicrobiales > Methanospirillaceae > Methanolinea_A. The sequence goes on from DAWU01000041.1 coordinate 36,966, forward strand.
AAGCATGCAGAGAGCTGACCGGAACAGGTTCCTGCATTCATGAGGGTCGGCGAATTGGGAAGAAACCGGAGTTCGCCCATGATCTTTGAAAAAAGCGATGTCTTTCTGGTCCCTACAGCGCAGGCAACTCTTTTGAACATTCCTTCAGGTGTCTCGCCTGGCAGCAGGTACCGGCTGGCCAGGAGCACACTCGCCGGTTCACAGAGATCCATTACGAGTGAGAGGAATGCCCTTTATTTAAAATCATGCCGATTTTACATATATGTCCATCATGGTGCTGGGTACCTCTTCCCATGCAGGAAAGAGCACCGTTGTCGCTGCGCTCTGCAGAATCCTGGCCAACAAGGGCATCAGCGTGGTTCCGTTCAAGTCCCAGAACATGAGCCTGAATTCATACGTGACCCGTGATGGATGCGAAATAGGGATTGCCCAAGCAATGCAGGCATGTGCTGCACGGGTGGAACCGCGGCCTGAAATGAACCCTGTCCTCCTGAAACCAAAGGGTGATGCCACGTCACAGGTTGTCCTTATGGGGCATCCCTTCAAGGATGTCTCCGCACAAGAATACTATAAGGAGACCTCTTTACTCCTTGAAAAGGCCGTCGGTGCTGCCCGTGTCCTTGAGAAGGAATATGGGAATCTCGTTGTCGAAGGGGCCGGCGGGGCTGCGGAGATGAACCTCTATCCCCGGGACATTGCCAATATCCTGCTCGCAAGAGCGCTCCAGTTCCCTATCATCCTCGTCGCTGACATTGAACGGGGGGGCGTATTCGCGCAGGTATACGGTACCATAAAGCTGCTCCCTGACGATATCGCACCCCTCGTGAAGGGTATCATCATCAATAAATTCCGTGGTGATCCTGCCCTCTTTGCAGAGGGTATCAATATCCTGGAAGAGATAAGCGGTGTCCCGGTCCTGGGGGTGCTCCCATATACGACGATCGAACTCCCCAGTGAAGACTCGCTCTCTCTTGGAGATAAAAAGGCAGGGGTTTTCCCGGTTCGCATAGCCATCATCCGGCTGCCCCATATCTCCAATTTCTCTGATTTCGAGGCACTTGAGCGCCGCGCCAGGGTTGAGTATACTCCCCCTGGAGATTCCCTTGAGAACTTTGACTGCATCATACTCCCGGGAACCAAGAATACGGTGGATGATCTCTCACATCTGTGGAAGTCTGGATCGGCCGTTATGATCCAGCATGCTCGCACAAGGGGCGTTCCCATCATCGGGATCTGCGGCGGCTACCAGATGCTTGGAAAAGAGGTGATCGATTCAGGCGTGGAGTCCTGCGAAGGAACCCACCGCGGGCTGGGAATCCTGGATGTCGTGACCCGCTTCGACCGTTATGAAAAACGAACCGAGCAGGTAAGTCTTGCAGCACGGCCGGCAGGGCCGATTCTCTCCCACATGGGGCAGGTATCGGGATATGAGATCCATATGGGTGTGACCGAGCGGGGTGCTGATGCTGAGGCATTTGAGGGGGACGGTGCGGTATCGCAGGATGGGATGGTCTTCGGCACCTATCTTCACGGCCTTTTTTCAAACCCGTCTGCGGTGGATGCTTTGCTCTCTTTTCTCTATACCAGGAAAGGGCTGTCATATTCACCGTGTGGAGAGACCTCTGATCCATACGACGATCTCGCAGATCTCTTCCTGCGCCACGTCCGGACAGATCTTCTCCTCAGATATTTTGAGTGAATCCTGCATATCCGGCAGCCAGAACCCGCATTCCACCTGACTGTGTTGACAGGGAAATATTTCAGGGAGGACAAACAACCTCACTTGCAGAGAGAAGCGAGGTGGAAACGTCATGCCTATGAGGGTTTCAATTACCATTGATCCGGACACCATGGACCTCATTGATAAATTTGCCAAGGAGCATGGTCTTGACAGGAACAGAGCGATTCTTGAATGCATTGAACAGGGTTATGCAAGGCTCACTGATGGAACACCAGTCACATTCAATGAGACCAGGGCATTTGAGGAATATCACGATATCAAACATGCCATTACAGAAGTGAAATCATCCCTCGAAAGGCTTACAGAAGAAGTCAGGCTGATGCACCACACGGTGGAGGTCGAGTGGAGCAATGAGGTCCGCCCTGTGCCGTACCAGAGCAGAAAGTGGTTCGAATTCTGGAAAACCTGACACACTCATCCATGGTGCAGGTATCTCATTATCCGATGATACTCATCATGCTCCTGTAACCCTCACCGCGCTTATCCCCGCATTTCACTGCCTCAACTTTTTGCATATTGACCTCATTGGCATCGCGGTGCCGGAGGCAGAATGCCAGCGCGGGTGATTTCATATACACACCCTCAATCCTGAAAAAGCGTGAATGAACGCAGAATCTGCAATGTTCCACGGTTTCATCCTTCCCGGGAAGGCATGGGACTTTGCCATCGCGCACTTCAAGAATCCGGTACTCATCATCTGGCATGGTTACTCACACGAATATTCAATGCAGGATTATAAGTTCACTTCACCCGGACATCTGATCGGAAGGATTGGATCAATTATCCTTATGAATGCCGGGAAATATTGCCAAAATTGGGATGGTATCCAGGATTGTGTTGATGTGCCTGCCGGGTTCATGGGGTCTTCCATGACATGGAGAGTGTTCCCGGGCCTTGGAGAGGAATCGTTCAGTCTTTGGAGGCGGATGTGTGTCTATCGGCCTGATGAGATCCGAATCTTCTTACCAAGCATTGCAGAGATCTCCGCTTCCATGCGTGAATAACTGGCAGGTATCTGTGGGAGGATCTCCTCTCGTTTTCCCTTAAGTTCAAAAAGGCGCTTCTCCTTCTCTTTGATACCAGTCTCGAGGGATTTGAGCTCGGATTCTACCCTCGCCAGGTCAAGGATTGGAGGATATGATGCCAGACGGCGGTTCGTCTCATCTGCCTTTTCATGAACACGTTCCCACTCTTTCAGAACGCCGGTCAGTATTGAAGGTATTTTTTCATGATCTGCGAAGAGGATTCTCTCCTCCTGGTTCTTCAACTGGATCTCACCGGATTGGATCATGCTCACCATGACAGGGAGGACCATTGTTATGCCCTTATTGGCTTCCTCCGCAGGAGGTATCCCATTTCCTGTCAGCAGGGTAGTTACCTGGTTCAGTTCCTTTGCGAGTTTCTCGGAAGATTGATGATGCGCTATTTTTTCTGCCTTTCGAAGGATATGCACAAGCGTTGAGATGACGGAGTGCACTTCCCTCTCTGCTTCACGCAATGCATGCTCAACCTGGGAAGCCTCATGGTTAAGGCCGCTGTATACCGGATCTTTCTCAAGCGCTTTTTCACGCACCTGCTTTTCCTCGTTGCGCTCCCGGGACGTGAGAGTGAGATCTGCGATTTCTGCTTCTAATACAGGTATATCCCTCGAGAGTTCCAGACTCGTCGATTCCATCTCCATGAGATGGGCATGTGATTCGCGGAGCGTACGCACTCCTTCCTTTCTCCTCCTCCACTCAGCAACCCTTGGAGTGAGAATATTGATCTCCTTTCCGAATGCATCGACGAGCATCCCGATCTCCTTCATTTCTTCCGGGAGCACATTCCTCAGATATCGTCCCGGACCGGCAAGCCCTTTCACGCACCCCTTCAGAATCTCGGTACAGGCCTGGTAGAACGCATCGGGATCTTCCGGCAGCTGACGGTTCAGTGCAAGAAGGAGTGCTTTTTCACACTGGGGAAGGGAATTTTTTGCGATTTTCTCAAGTTTTGGATGAAACGCTGCTTCCCTCTCTGTTTTTGAGAGAGAGTTGACTGCATCGATCAGGTCATCCCTGATCTCGAGAATCCTCTTCCGTCCATCCAATGTCGACTGTGAATACTCGTCTTCCCATGCTTTCTCATTGAGCGAGAGAATACCAGGTATGTCATCGGGCATTATCTCCTGGATCTCCTCACCCTCTTTCCGTCCAAGAAGATCTTTTACTCTGCGGAACATGCCCTACCCTCACAATACTTCGTGGCTGTCGCCATCGCTTCTCGCAATCTGTCGTATCCGTCCTGCCCCGTCAATCTCCCGTATCACCTGCACCACTGCAGGAGGAACCAGAGACTCCCATGGATCACCGGCAAGAATGCGCCGCCGTATCTCCGTTCCGCTGTGCGATGCCCGTTCGTACATTGCCGGAGTCTCCACTGGAATCCCCTCTTCTTCAAAAAGACGGATTACCAGGGGATTGCCCGAGTACACGAGATCGAAAGGGGGAGCCATCGAACGGATATGGGCAACCCACAGGGCGTTCCGCTTGATATCCTCGATCGGAATAACATAGAAAGGACAGCCGATACCTTCCAGTGCGCGGGTGATCATCAGGACTCTCTCTCCTGCAGTGAAGGGGTTGTCAGCCTCGTGTGAGAGTTGAGCGCTGCCTATACCAATGATGATCTCATCGGCGCTTCCTGAGATATTCTCAAGGATATGCTGGTGCCCGTTGTGGTATGGCTGGAACCTGCCAATGTAAAAAATCCTGCTCATGTCTTCCTCGCCATGGTGGCAATCTGTGCTGCAAACGCCCCTGCGACAAAACCGGCATCAATATTGACGACCGCGATCACCGAGCAAGACTGGAGCATGCTGGCAAGTGCCGCCTTTCCGCGACCCATATACCCGTACCCAGTGCTCACCGGGACTCCGATGACCGGTCGATCAACGAGCCCTGCAACAACACCGGGAAGTGTCCCCTCTCTCCCGGCAGCCACGATAAAGACAGATGCATCGAGACACTCTTTCAGGGCAGGAAACAAGCGGTGGATTCCTGCCGCCCCTACGTCATATGCGGTCTTCACCTGGCATCCCATCTCACGTGCGATGACCCTCGCCTCTTCAGCAACACGGATGTCCGAAGTCCCGGCAGTGATAATCGCAACGATCCCACCCTCTGCTGCAGGTGCAGGAGATGTGGAGATCACCGCCATCGCTGCCTGAACATAGGATTCGAGCTGAAAATTCCTGTCCCTACTGAGGGTCTCAAGGGCAGCAGAATGATCAGGAGACAACCGCGATACAATGATCCTCCGTCCCGCTTTGACAGCCTTTTCGGTTATGTCTGTAACCTGTGCCGGAGTCTTGCCCTCGGCGAGTATTACTTCAGGGATACCGCACCTTACCTTCCTCCCTGTATCCAGGTTCGCCATACCCGCCACCATATCAATCCTGAGTCCGGAAATCTCCCTGACAGTATCCTCAAGGGTTACCCTGCCCTCCTTGAATCCTGTGAGCACTTCTTCGACGCGGTGATTCGATGGCATGCTGTGATAATTAAGATATGGGCCGGGGTATAATAATTGATGCAACAGCATGAGTTACCTCGTCTATGTTGCCCTGTTCGGAATGCTGGTAGTATTCTTCTTGTGGCTTCGCGATGCCAGGATTTTTCTTCGCACAGGTCTTCCCGGATACCGGAATGCGGCGTTCCGGGGAGTGTTGTATGGAGCACTGGCGATACTCGGCTTTGCATTCACCTATTTCTCAACGGAACGTTTTCCGACCGAACTTCTGGGACTTGGAATAATTCTTGCCGCCCTTTATTTCCAGGGGAAGATCACAAGGGAAAGAGTGTTCTCCAAAGAGAACACCTGGGACCGCCTGACGGGAAACGCTCCCAGGAGCATTACACCGCCACAAAGGGGGATCTGAATCACCGATGCTTCAAAAACCGCGTGGTACACGGGATTTTCTCCCGGATGAGATGGAATCGAGGCGTGAAGTAGAGAGCACGATGCGGAAGGTTTCCGCAACCTGGGGTTACCGCGAGATCTGCACTCCCGAGTTCGAGGAGCTTGACCTCTTCACCGTCCGATCCGGCGAAGGTATCATCCAGGAGATGTACGTCTTCGAAGATAAGGGGGGGAGAAAACTTGCCCTCAGGCCTGAACTCACCGCCCCGGTGCTGCGAATGTATGTCAACGAAGGAAAGACACTCCCAAAACCTCTCCGCTGGTATTACTTTGCAGACTGCTTCCGCTATGAACGCCCACAGAAAGGCCGTTATCGCCAGTTCTGGCAGTTCGGTGTCGAACTGATAGGCGCAGATACACCTTTTGCAGAAGCGGAGGTGATCATGCTCGCCCATGAGATCCTCTCCTCCTGTGACATCTCCTTCACTCTCCACGTTGGTCACCTCTCGTTCATGCGTATCCTTCTTAAAGAACTTGATCCGGCAGACCAGAAGAGAGCCCGGATGTTCCTTGACAAGAGGGACACTGCAGGACTTGAGGAATACCTCTCATCAAGGGATCAATCATCACTCTCAGAACGCCTTATCTCACTTGCCGGGTGTCGCAATCTCGAAGAGGTATTTTCAATAACCGGTGATTTTCCGGAGCGGGGGAGAATAGAGGAATTATTTACTATTCTGGACCAGTCTGGAATCCATTACACCCTCAATCCCGGTATTGCCCGGGGTCTTGATTATTATACCGGCATGGTCTTTGAAGCCTTTGCCGAGAATCTTGGAGCAGAAAACCAGGTGCTCGGCGGGGGGACGTACCGCCTGGCCCATCTCTTTGGGGGGGAGGATACCCCGTCGTGCGGGTTCGCAATCGGGTTTGACCGCATCATGGTTGCAAGAGGGGAGAAGCCCGCAGAAGTCGGAAAGTCTGTGGGTGTTGCATGTACCGGCGAGGGAAGGTCATGGGCCCTCCATGTTGCACGGAAGTTCAGGGAAGCCGGGATCCGCACGCTCTTCGATCTTACGGGGAAGTCGATAGGGCAGCAACTCTCCGGGATATCGCGGTTCGCTGTATACGCCGTTATTATCGGGTCACGGGAACAGGAAACCAGAACGGTCACGCTCAAGGATCTCCATTCAGGTGTCCAGAAGACCCTCTCGCTCCAGGATGCATTATCCGAGGTGTGCGGTGACGACACTCGCTGAGGATCTCGCAAGGCAGCAGAGGAGCATCAGCGTTGCAGAGTTCTTCGAGAAGAACAAGCACCTCCTGGGATTCGACTCCCCGACACGGGGTATCATTACCACGATAAAGGAGGCAGTTGACAATGCACTCGACGCCTGCGAGGAGGCCACAGTTCTGCCGGACGTCTTCGTCCTGATAAAAAAAATGGAAAGCGACGTCTTCCGCATCGTTGTCGAGGACAATGGCCCGGGGATCGTCCCAGAGCAGGTCCCGTTCGTCTTTGGAAAGCTCCTCTATGGATCGAGGTTCCACCAGATACGGCAGAGCAGAGGACAGCAGGGGATCGGCATCAGCGCGGCGGTGCTGTATGCCCAGTTGACAACAGGCATTCCCACGATTGTAATTTCAAGGACAGGGCCCGACCAGAAGGCGTATCGTTTCCTCCTCCAGATAAACATCAAGACCAACGAGCCTGAGGTGCTCGAGAAGGAGGAGATTGCTTGGGACAGGACCCACGGTACCAGGGTGCAGATCGAGTTCAAGAGTACCATGGCAGCCAAGAAGAGGCTCCTCGAGTATCTCAAATACACCTCAGTGGTCAACCCCCACGCCAGGATACGGGTTGAACTCGATGACGAGACCTACCTTTTTGAACGGGTCAGTGACGAGGCGATTGCCTGCCCGCAGGCAATAAAGCCCCATCCCCATGGCATCGAGATTGGCCAGCTGATGCGGATGCTTGCTGCATCAGAAGAGAGTTGCGGCGACTTCCTTGTCGAGAACTTCACCAGGGTCGGAAAAAAGACCGCGGATGAGATGTGCAGGAAGGCAGAAATTTCCCCGGGATCTCCGGCATCTTCTCTCACCCCGGTCCAACAGAAGAGATTGTTGCAGGCGATGCAGGAAGTAAAGGTGCCGGCACCCCCGACATTGGCCTGCCTCTCACCCATCGGCGAGGATCTGATCGCAAAGGGCCTTGAAAAAGAGTTCCAGATGGATTTCGTCAAAGCAAGGACCCGGGCAAGTTCCGTCTATTCCGGCCACCCGTTCCTTGTCGAAGCAGCGATAGGATATGGGGGAAAACTCCCTCCCGATGGAAATGCCCAGATCCTCAGGTTTGCCAACAGGGTCCCGCTTCTCTACCAGCAGGGTGCCTGTGCCATCACAGGGTGCATTGCAGGAGTCTCCTGGAAAGCGTATAATGTCTCACAGTCCACTCTGCCGACAGGTCCGCTCCTCATCCTCATCCACGTGGCATCCACGAACGTCCCCTTCACAAGCGAGTCCAAGGATGCAGTTGCAGCAATACCCGAGATAGAGCGAGAGATAACCCTGGTGCTTCAGGAACTCGGGCGGGAACTCAAGACGTATCTTTCACGCCGCGATAAGAACCGGCTGCAGGAGGACAGGGCAAGAGCGGTATGCGCGATCATCCCCGAGCTTGCAGCCAAGGTAGCCGAGATCGTCGATCTTCCTGTTCCCGATATTGCTCCTATCGAGGGGAAGATCATGAGGAAGGTGGTGGTCAAACGGTATACCAGGGAAGGTAAAGTCATCCTTGAGGGAAGAAATTACACGTCTCATCCCGCGGAATTTTCGGTCTATGACATCTCTCCGGACAACGGGCAGGGGGCATCGATGGAGCCTGCGATCGTCACCGAGCTCGATGGGGAGTTCACAAAGATGTGGAAACTGACACTCCCGCCCGGAGATGTGTGGACCGCAGAGTACACAGGAACAGGTGGGGGCACCCTTGAAGTCCGGGGAATTCCCCCTGAGCAGGTTGTGGTGGTGGACATTGACTCCCAGTAACGAGATGGATAAAAAGACGCACCAACGCCTGGTGTCCATCGCAATGAAATGGTACGAACAGATCAGGGAGGGTGCTATCCCTTCTATCTCGATGCCGACACGGACAAAGCAGAATATAGCATTCGATGACGAGTCCGAGGTCTGGAAATATGGAGATAAAGAGAGCGTGCGCTCGGCGGCCACGGCGAAGAGTGCGTTGCACCTGTTGAAAATGTCCTATGTCATCTGGTTCCTCAAGGCCCAGCTTATCGAAAAACGCTCGTCCACGCTGAGAGAACTGTATTATATCTCGGAGGGATGGAAAAGAGCCAAGTTCTCGGCACAGGACGAGAGTAACTTCCTGATTGAAGATCTGGAAATTCTCACTGACCTGCAGCGGGAGGCATTCCACCTCCGTCCCGAGGAGGACGGCGCAACCATCTTTGGCCCTCTCCGCATCAGGGAGATGACGAGGCGAGGAGATAGGGCCATCCACTGCCAGGACGACGTTGGCGAGGCGGGGTACCAGATACCGAGCAATGTTGAGAATATCGAACTCCTTGAACATGATGCGGATTTCGTGATTGCCATAGAGACGGGAGGTATGTATGCGCGCCTTATCGAGAATGGGTTTGATCAGGATCACCGGGCCATTCTCGTGCATCTGAAAGGACAGCCTGCACGCTCGACACGCCGGATGCTGCACAGGATCAATGAAGAGTTCGGGCTTCCTGTGCTTGTGTTCACCGATGGTGATCCATGGTCATACCGGATCTATGCAAGCGTGGCGTACGGGGCGATCAAGAGCGCTCATATGTCCGAACTCCTTGCAACACCCCGCGCCCAGTTCATTGGGGTCCAGCCGACCGATATCCGGGATTACAACCTTCCGTCAGATACCCTCACAGAGAAAGATGTCGCTGCCCTCCAGAGTGAACTCTCCGACCCCAGGTTCGCCTCCGATTACTGGAAGTCCCAGATTGACCTTCAATTAAAACTCAACCTCAAGTCGGAACAACAGGCTTTTGCCGCACGCGGCCTTGACTTCGTGACACAGGAATACCTCCCCAGAAGACTGACAGAGATGGGAATTCTCTGAATGGCCGGGGACTGTTCCCACAGCACGCTACCCCACGGGTTAATTCCTGGTGTTCCCCGTCTCCATCCCGGAAGCCACGGATGAGAATGTAGCCCTGACCTGATCCGAAAGAGAGGTATTTGCGAGGATATGGAGTGCGTCCCCTTCTTCAAGGACCGTGCTGCCGCAGGGGACGAACCTGTTGGAATCCTTTTCCACCAGGATAATCAGCGCACCCTTGGGAAGCCCCAGATCAACAATCTGCTTTCCGATAACCCTGGCATCCGGAGGCACTACGATCTCGATCAACTCACTCCGGATATCGCATTCCTGTCCGAAATCCAACGAAATCCGGGGAACGTTGCGAAGGGGAGCCGCAACATCGAGCCACCGCGCAACGACAGGGATGGAGGTCCCATGGAGCAGCGCGGATGTGAGGACGATGAAGAATACCAGATTGAAGATCATCTCGGCTTCCGGAACCCCGGCAAGCAAGGGGAACGTTGCCAGGACGACAGGAACAGCGCCCCGAAGCCCCACCCATGAGACCATCACTTTCTCACGGATGTTCATCCTCCAGGGGATGATGCAGAGAAATACTGCAACAGGTCGCGCGATGAAGATCAGGAACAGGGATACGATAATTCCCGAACTAACCACGGCGAGGAGATGTGAGGGGAATACCAGAAGACCGAGTGTAAGGAACATCGTGATCTGCATCAGCCAGGCAATTCCCTCGTGGAACCTCATCAGGCTGTTTTTATGGATGAAGGTGCTGTTGCCCATCATGAGGCCTGCGATGTAGACCGCAAGGAAGCCGCTTCCACCGAGCGTTGCTGTTACCCCATAGATCAACAGCACGAATGAAAGGGTGAGCACCGGGTACAGACCTTCAGACTCGAGTCTCAGCCGGTTGATAAGGTATACCAGTATCCTTCCCATCCCATACCCAAACAGACCGCCGACGGCCATCTGCTGGATGAAGAGCGGGATCAGGGTGAAAACCGATTGTCCGGGCACCAGAATGAGCGAAATGATGCCTATCGTCAGAAAGACTGCCATAGGATCGTTACTCGCGGATTCAAACTCGATCAGTGGCCGCAGAATGCCCTTCAGGCTCGCCCTTTTTGTCCGTAAAATTGAAAAGACAGCCGCGGCGTCTGTCGATGAGACAACCGCTCCCAGGAGAGCTGCCTGCAGGGGGGGTAACCCGACTACGAACATGGCAAATGCTCCGACCAGGAGGGCCGTGAGGAGGACTCCAATCGTGGCGAGCACCAGACCGCGGCCGAGTACAGGCTGGATCTCCTCCCACCGAGTATCAAGCCCCCCGGAAAAGAGGATATACGCGAGTGCAACGACACCGATGGATTGCGCGATCCAGAAGTCGTCGAAGTAGATCCCCCCGGGGCCTTCCGAACCCGCCAGCATCCCGACCAGCAGGAAGATCAACAGGGCAGGGATGCCGAGCTTCTCGGATAATTTATGCGCAAGGATCGCGACCAGCACGAGTGCTGCTGCACCAACTAAGATATATTCAATAGACGGGATCATGTGTTTCTTCTGTATCCGGCAGCGGAACGAATGTGAGCACAATAGTGAACATCACCTTTTATGCTTCAGCGTACCGGGAGAGATTAGTTTCACAAAAAGTTTTATAAGGTTTTTCTCTGGACTCACCGCACCATTTTCATCCGTGTTGAACTAAAACAAGCATGATACATTTCGTAACAAGCCGGCGCATGAAACTGACGGAGGCATCATCAAAAGAATATGGTTACTAGATCATGAACCTGAATATCACCCAGGCGATGATCAGCATGATTGCCGAGTATTTCAGGCCTGCAACCACCCTCCCTTCACCCATCTGGCCTGCGACAAGGCCCGAACAGACACCCTGGATCATCGCGGCATGTGAGAAAAGCCGGGTATAGAAGAAGAGGTCAATATTTCCAATGAATGACGCAGCACCGGCACCCGCTGCAGATGCTGCGCTGCCTGCCGTGGCCATGGTGGTGAGGAACGTGCTGACCAGGATGAAAATGACGAATACGAACACCAGGAACGAGATCAGGACAATGATCACATAGATCAGCATGTTGTTCGACCGTTCCGAGCGGAGCGCCAGCACCTCGTACGTGTCACGGGCCGCAGCCCGCAGAACCTCGCTCACGTCACCTCCCGCCTTACTCGCCTTTGCAATGAGGTCGATGCTCCTGTCAGACAGCGGGGTTCCAAGGCGTGTCCTGAACCGCTGAATAGCCTCGATAAACGTGGTATTCCACGACATCTCGTTGTCAAGGCGCCTGATAAACGGAGTGAGCGTGCTGTACTCCCCCTGGGCAACGAGATGAATGGCATTGGGGAGTGTCATCCCGCTATCGTTCATGCCGGCGAGATCGCGGAAGAAGTTCGGAAGCGCTTCCTCGAGGTTCTTCATGCGCCGGTTCTCACGAAAATCCATGAATGCGACCGGAACAATTGCGATGAGGAGAGACAAAATCAGAATGTCATCAAGGAGGGTTGTCGTGAAGAACACGCTCATCCCGTAGTCCCTCACAATGAAAGCCGTTCCCAGCAGGAACACGATGATCGCAAGGGGTAATGTGACAATCAGGATATTGAGGGGTTTTTCAAAGAGAACCTTAAGGGGGTGCTTGAGAATCCGCTTCCACCCCGAACGCTCGCTCTTGTTCTTCTCAAGCTTTTTGCTGATTTCGACCTGTTCCCTCGAGAACTTGCCAATCTCACCGGGGCTGAGATCGATTGAATAGGGTTTCTCTCCCTTCAAAATACCCCAGAATCCCGGATCTTTCGCGGTAATAGTCGGGCTCTGGCCCATCCCCGCTGGTTTGGAGAATGTCTGTTTTGTCACCTGCGGGGGTCCAATACCTGCCCCCTTCTTTCCGGTCGCTTCGCTCAGGCTGCCTTTTTTCTGCAATGCCTTCTTGAAGGAGTCCTTGAGTCCCATGTTCACGCCTCCGGAGTCATCGAGCTGATGAGGATCACGAACATGAGACTTCCAAAGGGAATGATCATGTAGATGATAACATACAGCATCATTGGCTGCGTTGACTGGCTCAGGATGGTCATGATGGACTGCAGGATAATCAGGAACAGCGGTCCTGCAACCATGGCGGTTACATAGGATTCGGATATCAGGCCGAGAGTATCGAGGAAAAGTTTCTGGCTCTGCCTGTTCTCGAGGGAATACTGTTCTGCTTTGGTTCTGAAATATTCCGTAAGGCTGCTTCCTGCTGAGATACAGCCCATTGCACCCTGGAGGAACTCCTTCATGCGAAGACTCGGAGTGGTTGCAGAGATGAGCCGGAGCGCATCGATCAAATCCTTCCCGAAAAGATCGATCTCCATGGCAACGAACCGCGCCTCGACAGCGCTCTCCCCATACATGGGACTGCTCCCGAGCTGCCTGAAGATTTCTGCTGGCGGGATACCTGCTGTGGACATTGCAGTGATGTAGTTGATAGCGTAAGGTAGGGTTGCGTCGATATTCCTGCGCCGGTTCCCGGCAATCATACTGGGATAGATGAGAAATATCAGGAATGTAATTCCTCCAACCACCGCAAGCGAGATGACCACCGCAAGGATTGTACCGATTATCAGGCTGTACTGGGATATGACCAGCATGAAATCGGGAACGGCTCCCTGGTACTTGATCATTGATGGTATATTGAGAAGATACGTTACAATTCCAAGGAGAACTGCTGCCACAAGACCTGCGATGACCGATGAAAGATATGCGGTGGAGAGATATACCTCGAAGGGAACTTTCATCCGGGCAGTTACAAGGTCATTGCGGAGCTGGGAGTAGGCATCCCTCTTCTTCTCTGCATATGACCCCAGTAACTTGAATGCAACCCGTTCGAACCCGTTCATGATTCTCCGTACAGCTCAGCCCTGATCTTCTCCATGAGGTTTACCGGGTCACGATAATACTGGATAAGGATATTCCCAACATCACGGAAGTGCCTGACCTTCTTGATCCTCATCCATTCAAGCACCTCCTGTCGCCGCTTCAGTTCCTCCTTCATTCGTTCCTCGTCCCACCCCCTGGACTCCATAATCTCCTCAAGAACGTATGATTTCCCGGAATAGGTGATCTCATCCGTCGCCGGGTGCCACCTGAAGACCTCGTTTGTGATCAATTCGTTTGTCCGGGGATCGATATCAAGGATCTCGATGATCTGCTTGTTTCTCCTGATACGCTGACCTCCGATACGGGCCTGAACCTGGACAGATACCAGGTTAAGTGCGGAGAGCATGTTTCGTGGCACATTCAACGGGGGATTCTCCAGGCGGTGAACGATACTTGCCACCGAATCAGCGTGGATAGTGGAGTAGGTGACGTGGCCGGTGCTCATTGCCTGGAAGAGCGTGAGAGCTTCCTTGCCACGGACTTCCCCCACAAGGATATACTCAGGGCGCTGCCTCAATGCAGCCTTGAGAAGCTCGTACATATCGATCTCCCCTTTTCCATTGGTGTCAAACGATGTCCGGGTGATACTCGGGATCCAGTTGGGGTGAGGGAGCTTGAGCTCACGGGTATCTTCAAGGGTGACGATCTTTGCGAGAGGAGGCATGAAAAGGGAGATGGCGTTGAGCGAAGTGGTCTTCCCGGATGCAGTCCCCCCTGCAAACAGGCATGATTTCCCGGCTTCCACCGCCATCCAGAAGAATGCAATTGAGAGGGGTGAGAAGGTATGCCATTCTATAAGGTCTGTCGGGGTGATTGGTTCATCCTTGAACTTCCTGATGGTGTAGGTCGAACCATGTGCAGTCACTTCAGTCCCAAGCGTCATCTGGATACGTGACCCGTCGCTCATCGTGGCATCGAGCATGGGTTCGGCGATGGAGATGTACTTCCCGGCTCTCTGCGCGAGCTTGGTGACAAAGGAATCCAGTTCCTCTGAACGCCTGTACATAAGGTTCGTACGCATGGATTCGTAGCGGTTATGGTAGACGAAAAGATTGGCATTGACCCCGTCGCACGAGATATCCTCGATAAACCTATCGTGCATGAGCGGGTCGATCATGCCGTTTCCAAGGAATTCCTTGTACATCGCATAGAGGATCTTTTCCCTTTGCAGGGGGGATAGGGAGAGGCCGTAATCGTCGATGATATCATCGGTCACGTCGCGGAGGGTCTTTTTTGCGACTTCCTCGAGCACGTTCTGGGTATTGATGTCAAGACGCTCGAAGATACGCTCTTTGATGTCCTTGAAGAGGTCGTTTTCTGCGGGGGTGAGTTTTGGCTCCAGAACTTCATACAAATATTCATGCGTGGCATTGTCGTAGGTGATGCGGACGTATGCATACGGTTCGTTGACAGCGTAGATCTCGGTCTGCTCCACCCCGGGTCGTGGCCTGAAGGTCAGATCTACAAGGGCCCCGTGAGTTCGCTGATTGTATTCGATGGGTACTTTTCGGATTACATTGATGGGGTTGAGCTTTGCAAGGAATCCACCCTTCCCGGCCTCGGCATGAACCTCAGATGCGGCATCTGATACCTTCTTGATTCCGGTATCTGAAATATCTGATTTAAAAAGGTCTTTTCCAGCAATTGTATCATTTCCTCCCTTAATGGTGAAAATATTGCTCCTCTCCTGGATTTTTATCTCTTCAACCTGGAAGGTAGCACCCTTGGGAAGGATGAGCCCGGAAAGATCATTGATCTGGTCGACCGAGATGACGGTCTCTTCAAGGACCGGTTTTTCTGCCGACCAGAGGGTTTTCTTTGCAGGCTCGAATTTTGGGGGGGTGTGGGCCGGGATTGGAGCTTTCTTTTCAGGCGGGGAATATTTTGAAGGTCGGGACGGGGGTATTACCACTTTTTCAGGAACGTTATCACTGACGGGGGCATCAGTATCGCTTCCTCCGGTGATGCTGTGCTTGCCCGAATCCCCTGACTGGGAACCTGGTGGAAACACGGGAAAAATATCCGCACCCTCCTTCTCATCTGGAGAGAGCCCGAGCCGTTTCATGAAGCCATCAAGGTCGTCTTCTGCCACGGGGGGAATCGATACACCTTTCTTTTCCTCTCTTGATGCCACACCGGGTGTTTCAGGAGGGCTTTCTGTCTTCCTCCTTGAGAACAGGTTCTTGAATGAAATCCCTTTTTTATCGTCTGCAGTCATGCCCGCACCCCATATCCTGCCGGAAAAGGCCTCATCCTCTGCCTATCTTTCCCGGCCTTCCTTACCTAACCCCTGCCTTCTAATTCAATCTGGATATTATGAATGGCCAGCCTTATAAGCCCAAGGTTTACGTCACTGTTGGTAAGAAGGCAGAGGTAGAGATCCCCATACGGTGCTATGATACACTTTCTCTGGTCACTCTCAAGAATAATCTGGTCGAGCACTCCCATGCGCAGATTCTCGGCCATCTTCTTACCTGCCCTTAAGAAATCCTCGGCCATGGCAGCAACCTGCTCGAAATCCCCTTCGCCAATGGACTGCACGGGAAATCCTTCGAAGAAGACTGAAACTGCGATGACCCCCTGCTGATTGAAAAGGCGATGGACCAGAGCATCATCAAGCCCATTCTTCACAGGTGGCTGTGATACCACGTCCTTCTCCAGCATGCACAGTCCTTCCTTACGGCATATCTTTTTGGCCTCTGCCATCTGTTCCAGGGTATACTTGTGCTGGACATACCGGAGATTGAGGTCTTTGTCCCCGGCATTGCGCATGAGGTAAGCGATTACTTCTTTCCCCTTGAATTCGCGAGTCTGGTCCCTGAACTGAGCAGCGATAACCCGTCCCTTATCAATAATCAGGATTCCGGAACCATTTCCCGTAAGAACCTCAACTCTCCCGGAAAAAGGGTGGGTGCCATCGGGATGTTCCTCCTGCAGGGGAACCGCTGAGATCCCCGCGTATGTGCCTTCAGGAAGACTCATACCTTATAATGCTGCGACGAGGCGTTCTTTATTTTTCTTTAATTCGTAGCGGATACGTCCTACGTTCGCTTCGTTGTTTGCCACCACTGCAATCAGTTCATCTGCTGAAAGAGGGGACATGATAATCGGGCCGTGATCAAGCTCAACAAGCATCTGGTGGAGCTCGCCCTTGCCGAGTTCTTTCCCCATGGCTTCAGAAGTACCCATGCCGGTCGATGCCATAGCACCAAGGGCATCGATATCCATTTTTCCCGATGCGGCACTCTCGATCACAAATCCGTCGCGACCAACAACCACTGCAGCAGTCACACCATCAATCTTCAAGAATTCTCCCAAAATCTGTTTCAGCATTCATGCCACCTACACTTATAAAGCATCTGTCTTGATATATAAAAATAAAAATGTTTGCTCTGCCGGTACGCTGGTTCCGGGAGATTCATCCTGGCTCAATGCAATGAAATTTTGGCTCAACATTACCAATACAATTATGAATCGAGGAGTAGTGATCTTAAATAATGCAACTTCCCCGTGGCACGTTTCATTCCATAAAAAAGGGCATGAAAATTGCTCTTATTCTCAATAGCCTCAAGGAAGAAGGTTTCACCGGTTCCTGTTCGATTGCCTGCGGGGACCGTGGAATCGATCTTGTTGTGAAAGAAGGGAATGTTCTGCTCGCCAGTTGTGATTCTTCCTGCGGGAATACTGCGATGGAACTCATTAGAGCACTGCACGAGCAGGCTGCGGACGCATCCCTGGCTGATCTGACCCCGGCACAGATGAAGCTCACCCTTGAATTCAACGATCAATGCAGGGTCAGCCAGAGACGGGAGAGTCCTCCAAAGGCCGAGATCCCGACCCGAGAAGAGAAGAAAAGCATCGAGAGCGCGAATTCTCAAAATGCTGCCACAGCGACTCGCGAAAGAGAGAGAGAAGTGATCACGAGACCGGTATCCCGAACCCCCGATCAAAGACCACAGACACAGAAAACTCCTCCGGCTCCACCTCAACAGGCTCACCTCCAACCTGAACCTGCCTCACACCAACAAAACACTGCATCACCAACTCCCTCAACCGCAAAGAACAGCCCGGTTGACATATTCGCCCGTGAAGGAGAAGAGGTGACCCTGATGGACAGGGATCTCAATGCCCTTGACTCAATGGACCTCAACACCATGAGCAATAAGATCCGTGAAAACTGTAAGATCATGGTTGAAAAGTTGCACCTGGAACATCTCATCGAACAAAAAAATGATTGAGGATTTTTATCATGGATACCATAAGCTTCGACACATTCCTGCTGCTGGTACTGCTGATCCTTGTCGGGATTGTCCTGTTCCTTTCCCTTGTGACTGCAATATACACGATCCGGCTCTCAAGGAGGATAGCAGACCTCGAGAAAAAGGATACCCGGGCTGTTGAACCTGTTGTATCACGGCCGGTTGCAAGAAACACTGAAGGTGTTGCAGTATCACGCCAGGAAACAACTGCATTCACGCAGGAAGTCGTTCAGAGGGTTCAGACTCCCCCAAAGGACGAGGGAAAGAAACCATTCAACGTGAACACTGATGCACCTGATATCCCCACGGGAATAAAAAACCTGTGCGCACTGTACGGCCTCGACTCCCTTACCGTCTCATCCCTTGACGGACTCGTCATTGCATCATCGGGTCATCCCTCGGCAATCACGGAGGCGGCCCAATTCAGTTATGCTTTCCAGACGGGAGAACCGATTCATGATGAAGGCGTGCAGGTATTTTCTGTTGATTATCGTGCGAATCCACTCGTTGGTATCCTTCGCAGCCAGGGGATTGTGCAGGATTCCTCACTTGCTGCAATAAAAAAAGATCTCGAATTAATTCTTGAAAAATGGATTTGATGATGTGCCATGCGTTGTTCATTAACCTTAAATAAACACACGGTCAAAAAGAACTCAATGGAGGGTTGAATGGTCAGAGTATTTACCGTTGCATCAGGAAAAGGAGGGACCGGAAAAACCACAACAACAGTCAACCTTGGGACGAGTCTGGCCCAGTTCGGGAAGAACACCATTATCATGGATGCCGATATCGGGATGGCAAACCTGGGCCTGGCCCTTGGACTCGAGGATGCACCGGTAACACTCCACGAGGTTCTTGCCGGCAAAGCGAATATCCACGAAGCAATCTACGATGGCCCTGCAGATGTCAAGGTTGTCCCAAGCGGGATATCACTCCAGGGATTTCAGCAGGCAAATCCGGAACGACTCAAGGATGTCCTGAAAGAACTCGTGGAGGAATGTGATTTTCTCATCATTGATGCCCCTGCAGGTATCAGCCGTGACGGTGTAATACCACTCGCTGTGGCTGATGATGTCATCCTGGTCGTCAACCCCGAGCTCTCTTCCATCGTTGATGCTTTAAAAACCAAGATACTGACGGAAGTCGTCGGGGGACATGTGCTCGGGGTCATCATCAACCGGGTGGGAACTGAAAAGACAGAGGTCGTCAAGCAGAAGATGGAGAAGGTGCTCGGGGTTCAGGTGATAGGGACGATTCCTGAAGATCCGAACGTCCGGAAGGCGGCTTCATTCAAGACACCTGTCGTGATCAAGTATCCCTTATCCCCTGCATCGATGGCGATCAAGAACCTGGCAGCGGGACTCGCAGGAATCCCAATCGAACAGCGTGGGCCAGAGATCCAGGATAAATTCATCGAGAGATTTGCAAAAGTACTGTTCAGGGGGAAAAAATGACGCTGGAGATGATCCTGCTCATCGTCAGCAGCCTGGTGATTCTGTTCCTCCTTATTCTTGTCGTCTTTATGTATATCCGGATTCGACAGCTGGTAAGGGATTTCGAACTGCTCGAATCACAGATTATGGTAACTGATTCAGAATTTGATGCCCTGATGCAGAATGTTGACGAGATAGGGCATCTCAAGATCTGATGCGGGCCTCATTCAATATCCTCACTTTTTAAACCTCTGAAATTAAGGAATTCATCCTGCTTATGCCAATCCCTTCGAATAGCGGATGCATACCTGATACCTTACTTCGCCAGAAGAAGGAAAAGAAGGTTGTGTTTACAGAATTATATGCACAAAAACACAACCTTCTCATTAGGCAATATAGCATTGATCGATAAAATTGATTCGGAG